>JBGUWZ010000013.1:0-94073 GCA_045221675.1 Lachnospiraceae bacterium
CCCCGGCGGGGCCTGAAAGAGTGAAATATCAAAGTCAGTGATAGCGGAATAAAGCCATTACCTCACTCTGCTGGTGAGGCTGCTTGGCATGCACTTTTTTAGAAGCCATCAAAACATGCTCTGAGCCCTACCTCTCCCCGTGAATGGTAACTATTCTCTGATCTTTGTCCGACAAAGCCGCAAGGGATATACAATTTAGAAAATTGCGCAGTAAACGAAATTTTGCGAAATATTCGAGTTGAACAATTTCGCAAATTGCGTTATAATGCACACAGGATATTTAGTCGGAGGCTGAATTAATGGGATATATATCAGCGAAGGAAGCTGCTTTGCGGATGGGAATTTCCCCTCGTCGCATTCAGCAGTTATGTCAAAACAATCAAATATATGGAGCAACCCGTAAAGGGAAACGCTGGCTGATTCCGGATACTATTTACGGCATTTATGAGAACGATACTCAGGTAGAAACACGTCGAAGTCTGCCAATCGGCATTTCTGATTTTCGCAATGCAGTCACGAATTATTATTATGTTGATAAAACGCGTTTGATAAAAGATTTTTTGGATCGCAAAGTTCAGGTCTCACTATTTACAAGACCGAGACGTTTTGGAAAGACGCTGAATATGGATATGCTCCGCGTCTTCTTCGAGATCAGTGAAGAAGATACGAGCAGGTTCTTTCGTGACAAAAATATATGGGCCTTCGGTGAAGCCTATAGAAAATATCAGGGTAAATATCCTGTTATTTATCTTTCATTTAAAGATGTCAAATACAGTTCCTGGAAAAATGCATTTGCAAATATGACCGGTTTAATTTCCATGGAATTCGATCGTCATCGCTATCTTCTTGAAAGTGAGCAGTGCAGTAAAGCTGAGAAGAGGTATTTTCAAAGAGTTTTGGATAGAGAGGTGTCTGAGGTAGATTTGGCGGATTCACTAAAAGTTCTCTCCAAAATGCTGGCTGCACATCATAGGATACCTGCAATTATTATGATAGACGAGTATGATACTCCGATTCAGGAGGGGTATCTTGCCGGATATTACAACCAGATCATAGAATTCTTCCGCAATTTATTTTCCGGCGGCTTCAAAGATAATCAATACCTGATTTTCGGATTCTTAACAGGTATTCTTCGTGTCGCGAAGGAGAGCATTTTCAGCGGTATGAATAACTTGAAGGTATATAGTATTACGGATAATCTGTACAGCGAGTATTTTGGGTTTACCCGACCGGAAATAAAAAAGATGCTTTCATATTATGGGGTCGATGATAAATATGACGAGGTCTGCAAATGGTATGATGGCTACCTTTTTGGCAATCAGGAGATATTTAATCCGTGGTCAGTTGTGAACTACATCGCGGAGGACTGTACTGCAAAACCTTTCTGGCAGTCGACCGGCAGTAACGATATTATTGGAGAAATCATTGCAGAGGCTTCGCCGGCTATTGAGGACAATCTTCTCAAACTGATGAAAGGTGAAAGTGTAACTACCTATGTTGACACAGGCGTTATTTACCCTGAAATAAAGAAAAAACCATTAAGTGTGTTCAGCTTCCTTCTTACTACCGGGTATTTGAGAATTCAAAGCATGTATCCGTTAACAGACGGTGTTATGATGTGCGAAGCCTCGATTCCAAATCGCGAAATTTCCGGAGTATATGTGACTGAGATTATAGATCGCTTTCCAAAGGGAGGGATTGAATCGGCTGCAGTTGGAATTCAGCAGGCAATCATTAAAAAAGACTTTGAGAGATTACAAAAGCTTCTCGAGGATTATGTTATTCAGACAGTTAGCTGTTTTGACCCGGGCAATGAGGGCTTTTATCAGGGCTTTATGATTGGGATCTGTGCTATTTTCAGCAACAGATATTATGTTCGCTCGAACAGAGAAAGCGGGTACGGAAGGTTCGATATTCAACTGGAACCGATGAACAAAGATCTGCCCGGTTTTATTTTTGAACTTAAGTTTGACCGTAATCCTGAGGCGGATTTGGATGCTCTTTTGGAAGAGGCTGTTGGACAGATAGAGAAAAAGCACTATGATGTGGAATTGCAGTCCCGCGGTATCAAAGAGATTATAAAAATCGGGATTGCTTTTGCAGGAAGGCGTGTAAAAATCAGTAAAAACTTGGAGAAATAACATCAAAGCAGGCTCTGTTCGTTACACATGCTGTGAGACTTCATTTTTAGAAAGAATTGTTTTATTGCCGATATGCCGATCGTGTTTTATAATGATTCTGTATTGTTTTGAAAGGATCAGAGCCGAGCCGGCACTTTTGTTATATGAGAAAGCTTTTTTTATGTATTACCGCCTTGATCTGCGTGCTGCTTATGTGCTCGTGCGGTCAGGACAAGGTGGAGGTCTCTACGGGACAGGAGGATCGTGTCAACGGATTCATGTTTGTTTTTGACAACCGTTCCGCGACGGAGAGCCTCAAAAATGATATGGATGCAAGACGAATACCGGTGAAAGCGAGATGGAAGTTGGATAAGCGCTATGAGACGACGGATGAACAGGATATTCGTGCCATTTACCGTGAGATGTCGGAGATGATCGTCGTCGGACAGACAAACCTCTCCGTTCAGGACCACGGGTATTACGTGGAGTATGTGCTTCAGGACGGCACGGTGACGCATTTCGATTTTGTCACAATCGCGATTCTGCGTATGGGGGATCAGCGGTACGTACTGGAGAGCGACGGCGGTCTCTGGAGGGTGCTGCGGGAAATTGAGGATCGGCAAAACGCATAAGTTTGCTGCCGAACGAAGCGGTGCAGAGACTGATGATGTTTGAAACCGGCTCTAATCGTGCAATTTTGTCTCTCGGGCGATACTTATAATCGTATAATGCACTGAGAATGAGGTTTTGCACTTGTAACATTTGCACTAAAATGATAATATTAGTATGTCTGTAAAAAGGCATTTTTAGGGGAATGATGAAAGGCGGTATAGTTATGTCAAGAATGTTCACTAGAAAAACAATAGCATTATTGGCCGCTTTGTTTGCTGTATTTATTTCTATCGCAATACCGAAGACGGTATATGCGTATGAAGAAATGGATATGACGAAAAACGGCAATGCATCCCTCACCCTTCAGCTTCCGGCTGCGAGTGACAGTGTTAAGCTGTATTTCGTCGCGGATCTGGATGCCGAGGCGCGTATAACAATCAGAGATGAATATAAGGGTCTGGGCGTTAATCTCGATGACGCAGTAGATCAGGACGACTGGGCTGAAAAGGCATCGATCATGAGCTCACAGCTCATTAATTCCGGAATTGAACCGACGGTGGCCGCGAATGACGAGAACAATCAGGCCAGGTTCGAGAATCTGTCATTCGGCATTTATCTTGTCGTTGTCGATAATTGTGCCAACGAGACTACCAAATTCACGGTCAGCCCGAACTTTATCAGCGTGCCAAACTCTACAGACGGTGAAAAATGGATTTATGACGTAAACGCCACTCTGAAATATGAAGAGAAGCCGACACCGCCCCCGCCACCTGAAAAATTGAAATTTGTGGTAGAAAAAGTCTGGACCAATGACGGAGTGGGAGAACTCAGACCTAAAGAGCTGAAGGTCAAGATCCTGAACAGAGTATCGGAAGATGCAGAGTGGACCGAAGTTGAAGAAGTTACTTTGAATTCTGATAACGGATGGACTTATGGCTGGGATGCAGACGCTGACGGCTCAGAGTGGAAAGTTCAGGAAGAGGAGATTGCCGGGTATGCGCTCGACAAGATCGATACTGTCGAAGAGGGATTAACAACAAAATTTGTTATTACGAACAGGTATATCCCGACCCCGACCCCGACTGAGACTCCGACCCCGACCCCGACTTCAACGCCGACACCGACTCCGCGGACTCTGACATCAACTCCGAGACCGACATCAACTCCGAGAACTTACAGACCGACGGCAACCCCGAGACCGAATGTGACGACAAGGATCACCCACACGACGCCGAAGACCGGAGACGATCAGAACATTCTTCTTCCGATGATCGGAGTGTTGGCAGCGGGTCTGGTACTTATCCTTCTGGGATTCAACCTCAGAAAGAAACCTGATAATGAAAATGATGAAACGAGCTCGTAATCTGATTGCTCTGGCGCTTGTCGCAATAGGAACATGCCTGATGATTTATTCGGCATATTTTCTGCTCCGGTATCGTTCCAATACCAGAGACATGGAAGATAATTCCAAAGAGCTGCTCAGAGAACTTGAACGAGTGATTCCCAAGGATCCTGTTATGACACAGGATCCTGTTTATAAAGATGCGAGCAGTATGCCTGCTATTGAAATCAAAGGCATATCCTGTATCGGTATATTGAAGGTCCCGAAGATTGGTTTGGAACTCCCGGTCGCCAATAACGGTTCCGATATAGGGTTCACACCGATCCACATTTCAGGTACACCGCACACAACAGATTTCGTGATTGAGGCTCTCGGCTATTCTTCGCAGTTTGGTCCGCTTTCCGAGCTGGAGCTTAAGGATAATCTGATATTTGTAGATCTCTATGGGTATCAGTATTCTTATGAGATCATCGGCATTGTCAGCGGTACGGCAGAGCAGCTTCAAGCCATGGACGACGCTATGCTTGAAGAAACTGACAGCACTGAATCCGGGTTGGCAGCTGCGATTGTAGAAGTAGAAGAGCAGCCGGCCCCGGAGGAAGAGGATACAATCCAGAATCTGCCCGGCGTCGAGACCGTTACCGGGAATGACAATCAAAACGCTAAGGCCGAGACGAAAGTTGAGCAAAAGGCTCCGGAACTCATATTAAAGTATCGAAAAAGTCTTATGACTTATGTGAGAGTCGCAGGACGATTAAGAATTGAAACTGAAGAGGAACAGGAAGAAGCGGCAGGGTGACTGCCGCTTCTTTATGCTCAATACTCTTGTAAGTATTGGTGGACAATGGTACAATAATATGGAATATGTGAAGGCTTATTTGCGTTTTAGTATATCGGATCATATGACTACAGCTTTACATATTCTGTAAAGAATTAGCCATAAATATGCCAGAGAAGATCTGAAAATTATGAGAAGCGAGGCATTAATATGAAGAGACAAAGTAAAAGACTGCTTTCCATGATGGCTGCGATGATTGTTGTGCTTTCAACTATTCTCGCTCCGACAAGTGTGGCAGCGACAGAAAAGGTTGACGTTTCTAAGAGCGGGAGCGCATCGCTTGTGCTCGAACTGCCGGCAGCCAGCGACAGTGTGAAGCTGTATCAGATTGCTGAATACGACGGCGAGTCCAAGATTGTCATGAAGAAGGAGGCTGCAGACCTCAAAGTGACAATTGACGGTAAGGAATCTGAGGCGGCTCTCGGCCAGAAAGCTCAGGCACTGGCAGGGAAGCTCAAGACCGTCGCGGCGACAGGCAAGACGGATGCCAAGTTAAGTGTCAAGTTTGATAAGCTTAAGCTCGGCTACTATCTGGTCGTCGTTGACAAGTGCGAGAGCGATTCGAAAAAGTTCGAGGTCGCACCTGTCATTATCGGTGTGCCGGTTGCACAGAAATCCTCCTGGAATTATAATGTGGCGGTCAAGCTCAAGGGGCAGGAAGTCAAGGCAACTCCGGCTCCCGCGACAACGACTCCTAAGGCACCGACGAGTACGGAAAAAGGTGAGACGGTCGGGGCAGATGATGAATCGACACCGGATTCGAGCATAACACCGCCGAGTCCGACCCTGACAGAAGAGCTGACGGCTACACCGACTCCGACGGAGACAGAGGAGCCGACGGCTACGCCAACTCCGACAGAGACGGAAGAGCCGACACCGACGGAGGCAGAGGAACCGACGGCTACGCCAACTCCGACAGAGACAGAGGAGCCGACCCCGACGGAGACAGAGACACCGGTGCTGACACCGACAGTGACAGCTACCCCGAGTGTGACAGGCGAGGCGACAGAGACACCGACTCCGAGTATTACCGGAGAACCGACAGACACAGAGACACCGACCCCGAGTGTGACAGGTGAGCCGACAGATACAGAGACGCCGACCCCGAGTGTGACAGGTGAGCCGACAGATACAGAGACGCCGACTCCGAGTATTACCGGGGAGCCGACGGACACAGAGACACCGACTCCGGGTACAGACTCTGACGATTCAAATCCGGACTTCCCGCCGGATGACAGCTCAATCCCGGACATCACAGTTACACCGGATCCGAATATGTGGCAGATGTCTGTGACTAAATACTGGATCGACAAGAACAACCTGCCGCTCTCGGATAAGGATGAAACTATACCGGATTCACTTTCTATCCAGATTTGGAAGAAAGCATCTGAGGAAGCAAAGTGGCAGAAGATTGAGCTTGTTGAACTCACAGCTGAAAACGGTTGGACATATTCCTGGATGGCACCGGACGACGGCGCGACATGGACAGTCACTGAAGATGTTGTTCCGATCGGTTTTACGCAGATGACCATCAAGCAGAGTAGGAACGCAGTCAAGAAGACACTTGCATTCAAGGTCACGAACATGTCCAATGCGGATGTAACTCCGGCACCGATTCAGCTGAGTGTTGTCAAGTATTGGAAAGACAAGAATGGAAACGACCTTGACGACAAAGAAATCAGCGTGGAATCTCTTCCAATCCAGATCTACAGAAGAGAGAAAGGCGCAACCGCATGGAAGTTATTTAAGACGGCAGAACTGACGGCTGATAACACATGGGAGTACCATTGGGGCGCAGCTGATGACGGGGCAAGCTGGACAGTCACAGAGAGGGAGGTGCCGGAGGGCTATGTTCTCCAGACACCGATCAGACTTGCCCATAACGCAGCCAATACGAAGATGGAGTTCAGGGTAACCAATGTTTCCAATAATGGCGGCGATACGCCGACGGGAGCACCGCCGACAACGAAGCCTGGGCCGAACAATCCGACCGATACACCGACACCGACGCCGACAAAGAAGCCGGTAAAGACACCGACCAATACACCTAGACCGACAACATCTGCTACTATATCACTTAGCGTCGTGAAGAAATGGCAGAGCGCGACAGGCGCACAGCTGAGTTCTACGCAGACCGGGGTTTCGAGTTTGACGGTCGAGATTTGGCGTAAGTATCCAGGTACAACAAAGTATAAGCAGGTTGATACTGTAGAGCTTCTTCCATCGAACAACTGGACGCATTCATGGACAGCGACAGATGACGGTTCGACCTGGACGGTAAGGGAGCCGAGAGTTCCGAGCGGTTACACAAAGGTTGGCATTACGCAGACAAGCAATACCACTGCTCGCACAAAGCTGTTTACGATTACCAATAAGAAGACGAGCAGCACCCGCAACACTCCAACCCCGACCGGCACTTCACGCAGGGTGACAGCCACTGTGACATCGAAGGTGACAGGAAGCTCACGCACATCGCCGAATACAGGTGATAATCAGAATATCTGGATACCGATCATGACTATGATTGGTGCGTCAGTTGTTCTGGTGCTGCTTGCGAGAAAGAGAGCAAGATAAGAAATAGCGCTTAAGTTAAAGACCATCCGAGAGTGATCTTGGGTGGTCTTTTTCACATGTATCAGGCAAGACTGCCTGAATCGTGCGGAGTGGTTCCTCGTTGTTAAAAATCCGCTATTACGTCAGCAGGAAAGTGTATTGACAAGTGCAATTATATTTTATAAAATATAATTGCACTGAAGAGATGTTACAGTACTAATCATTGAACTTAAAAGGAAAGGACTGAATATGCCAATAGATAAGAAGGATACCGTGATGGAATCACGGGAAAAAATAATTGTCAGGACAAGCATAATAGGAATAATAGCAAACGCACTTCTGGCAGGATTCAAAGCCTTCGTCGGAATTGTTACAGGATCGATCGCCATCACATTGGATGCGGTCAACAATCTGAGTGATGCGCTCTCTTCGGTCATCACCATAATAGGTACCAAAATTGCAAATAAAGGGCAGGATAAGGAACACCCGCTTGGCCATGGCCGAGTCGAATATCTGACGGCAATGATCATCGCTGTTATCGTTCTCTATGCCGGCATCACTTCTCTGAAGGAATCTGTGATGAAGATTATTCATCCGGAACTGCCTGAGTATACGACCGCTTCTCTGATCATTGTCGGCGTCGCCATCTTTGTCAAGATTGGGTTGGGACTCTACGTAAAACGCACCGGCGAGGGCGTTAAGTCTGAATCTCTGGTGAATTCCGGCTCAGATGCGCTGAATGATTCCATTATTTCAGCTTCCACGTTGTTTGCTGCGATCATCTTCATTGTGACCGGTTTAAGTCTTGAAGCATACCTCGGCGTGATTATTTCAATCATAATTATCAAAGCAGGTATCGAGATGCTGCAGAGCGCATATGATCAGATTGTAGGTGTCAGGATTGATGCTGAAATGGCAAGCGGAATCAGAAAGACTGTCAGCTCTGTTGACGGTGTCTACGGTGTCTACGACCTGCTGCTCCATAACTATGGTCCGGAATTTGTGCTCGGCTCTGTCCACATTGAGGTCCCGGATACGATGACCGCCGATGAGATTGATAAAATCGAGCGGGAAATACAGGAGAAGGTGCTTCGCGAGAATAATGTCATTATGACGAGCGTCGGGATTTATTCGAGAAACACAACGAATTCCCGCGCAGCTAACGTGAGAGCCAAGATCATTAAGATGCTGCGCGACCATGATTACATTCTGCAGATGCACGGTTTCTATTTCAATGAGGAAGAGAAGCGCATTCAGTTCGATGTCATCATTGATTTTGACGCACCTGACCGCATTGCGCTGTATAAACATATTGTTCAGGAGGTCCAGGAAGCTTACCCGGATTACACAGTCAATGTTGCTCTCGATGTTGATTTGACAGATTAAATTAGTTGATATGTGAGCCCCTTGATTACAAAGGCAGCTGAAGAGCCTCATAAGCAGGCGCTCAGCTGCTTTTTTCTTTGAACTTATGAAAAAGGGAATGAAAGTTGGAAGGATAACTGAGACAGAGAAAACGCATAAGAAAGCAATTAAAAGAAGCTTCTCAGTTTTTCTACACAAATCTGACCTAATATGCTAAAATGTCTCTTGATGTGTAAGCATCTGGGGATTATATTAATACGGCAGTTAATTGTTTACCTGGCAGTAGGCATGCGCGGAACCAAGGGAGCCGCGCAATGTGTGTGCCATGTATTCGGTAATTGCTGAATGGCATGACATGGAAATGATACTGGAATTCAATATTAGTGTATAGGATATGTGAATTCGATCTTACATGACATGCATATGATATGTGTATATAAGAGGTAAGGGAAATGATGAAAAGAAGAATGCTTGCGGTGGCGGTTTTGATGGCGGGAGTGCTGACATTTGCAGGATGCGGAAATTCTAACAGCAATGTTGCTGAGGTAGATACAGCTTCGGTCGAGTCGACGGTCGTACCTGCAGATAAGAGCTCGGTCGCCGCTCCGGCTGAGAGCGGTGTCGCGGCTGCCGGCACAGAGAGTGATTCTATTGCGGCGGACACTGAAAGCGTCCCGACAGAATCCTCTGTCGCGGCGGCAGCAGAGCCGGGAAGCAACTGGGAAGGCGAGAACATTGTGTTCCGGAGTCGTTTCGGTTATGAAATCCAGATCCCGGCTGCATGGGGCGGCAAATACGTGGCGGAAGATGAGTACGGCGGAGACGGCTTCTATGTTTCTGACCTGCAGGTCGTCGGACACAGCGGCATGCTGATGACGATCATGAAGGGAAGCCCGGCAGATATCGGTGAGACGAGCGCATTGCTTCAGGAACTTCCGGCACTTGCTGACGGTACGACCTTCTATGCGATCATCCCGCAGAACAAGCCGTATGAAGAAACTGAAGAGAATGAGGCGCTTTATACATCTCTTTCTCAGTATGTCCCGGAGATCCTTCAGACTTTCGGCGATCCGAAGGAAGAGGTGACCCCGGAACCGACGGCTGTGCCGGCTGATGAGTCTACGGTCGCGGCTGCTGATGAGAGTTCGGTGTCCGCTGAGAGTGAAGCTGCTGAGAGCGGGACGGCTGAAAGCACTGTTCCGGCTGAAAAGCAGGAGTCTAAGTCGGAAGAGGCGATTGAAGCCGAGGTTACCGAGAGCCCTGAGCCGACGAAGAAACCTCTTGCACCGGGCAGCAACACAAAGTATCTGAGTGATCCGCTTAATCCGGCAACTGAGAATGTCATTGAGACAGAGAATGAGGATGGTACGTACTATTATGAGTCGAACATCGGCTACAACAATGGCGTCACAGCCATGGTACGCAACCAGTGCCTCAAGAATCCGAACGGTCTTCTGACCGGTGCGGATCTTGCAAGGGAAGTTGTCAACAATGTATACGAGAATGAAGATACATCCGTGACTTATAGCGAAGGCTATTCCGGAGCACTCGGCTATCCGTCATACCTGTGCACATGGACCTACGGCGGCGGTTCCCGCAAGGTAGAAGGTGTTGTCGTTGAGGCGGGCAGCTATGTATATGTCTACACAACGGATATGCAGTCCGATGTCTACGAGTATTACCAGAATGGGTTCCATTCTATGTTCACGACTCTGACACTGGAGAACAAGTAATTATAGAAGAAGGCTGAGAGGCTGACGCGTTGAAGAAATGCGTCAGTCTTTTTTATTATTAGGCAGGGGCTAAGGTGCAGGAATTATAATCTAATAAGGTTATACTTCGGTTTGAGGCGGATTATGCGCCAGGATAGTAATTGTTAAGATTGGCGCGTAATCCCATTAGGCTGATTTTGACCATTGAGGGCAGATTACGCGCCAGGATAGCAGTCATTACGATCGGCGCGTAATCCCATTAGGCTGATTTTGGCCCTGGAGGACAGATTACGCGCCAGGATAGCAATCATAAAAATTGGCGCGTAATAATTTGGGCTTTTTTTCTTCGCATGGCGGTAAATTACGCGCTGAATCAGCTGGTGCTTATAATGGCGCGTAATCAATCAGACTCCTCTTTCGCTGTGTGACGGGCGATTACGCGCCAACGCGACCAGTATCATAATTGGCGCGTAAATCATTCTTGCTCATTACGCGCTAAAACAGAAATTGATGGCAGGGCGCGTAAATTATGGCAACCGCCGTTTTTATCATGTCTGGCGTTTACGCGCAGAAACAGGAATTGTCGTGATTGGCGCGTAAATAAGGGCAACCGCCGATTTTTTCATGTCTGCCGAATACGCGCGGAAACAGGAATTGTCGTGATTCGCGCGTAAATTAGGGCAACCGCCGATTTTTTCATGTCTGGCGTTTACGCGCAGAAACAAGAATTGTCGTGTATCGCGCGTAAATGTGATTAACTGCCGCAATAATCATGGCCGGTTGCCGCTCTATTCATAACAGATGAATGTATGTCAGAGCAGCTTAGAGCGAAAAAATCATTAGAGGGAAAGGAATTAGCGAATTTTTGTCCTTGACAATATACCCATAGGGGGTATAATTGAATTGAGGATACCCCTGAGGGGTATACATCCTGCCGCGTGGCACCATAGGAAGGAAAAACAATGCCAGAAAGAAATATTACTCCTTGTGAAGATGAGACAGCGGAAGACATGTCGATGAGCTGTTGTCATAAGAAAGTCCGCAGCGATAAGGAAGTCAAGGATCTAATGAATCGGCTGAGTCGAATCGAAGGTCAGATTCGAGGAATCAAACGCATGCTCGAGGAGGACGCATACTGTATTGACATTATCAATCAGGTGTCTGCAGCTAACTGCGCGCTCAACAGCTTCACCAAGGTCATTCTTGCCAATCACATAAAATCCTGTGTCGCGGAAGATGTGAAGGAAGGCAGCGAAGAGAAGCTCGACGAGTTGGTTAAAACCCTGCAGAAGCTTATGAAATGATTGAGAGCGTCAATAATGTATATCGCAGTGGCCTCCGCGTAATGAAGACATGTTAAAGAGCGCTATAGTATATAGCAGTGGCCTCCATGTAATGAAAACATGTTAATGGCGCATAGTATATTGCAGTAGCCTCCATGTAATGAAGACATGATAAAGAGCGCTATAGTTTAACATAAGTGTCAGCCTTGCAGCGAAAGCATACCAAGGAACATCATAGTGACAGCAACATCGAAAAGAAAGGTCAGAGAGAAACACTATGGATCAATACACAGTAACCGGCATGTCATGCGCCGCCTGCCAGGCGCGCGTTGAAAAAGCCGTCTCAAAAGTCCCGGGAGTTACCGCCTGCTCAGTCAGCTTGTTAACCAACTCGATGGGTGTCGAAGGTGAAGCCTCGCCGGGAGATATAATTAAAGCCGTTGAAGACGCCGGCTATGGGGCAAAGCCAAAAGGAGAGGAGAAGTCATCGGGTGATTATTCAGCAAAGCTTGCAGCTGAAGAAGATGCGCTGAAAGACCGCGAGACACCGGTCCTCAGGAAGCGCCTCATCACATCTCTGGGATTTCTGCTCGTTCTGATGTATTTTTCAATGGGGCATATGATGTGGGGATGGCCCCTCCCGGCTTTTTTCAACGGCAACCACGTTGCTATGGGCCTCATCCAGCTGGTCCTGGCGGCAATCGTCATGGTCATAAATCAGAAATTTTTCGTCAGCGGGTTCAAATCTCTTGCTCACGGCGCGCCGAACATGGACACTCTGATTGCACTCGGATCAATGGCGGCATTCATCTACTCGACGGTCATGCTTTTTGCGATGACCCGGGTTCAGACGGATGGAAACATGGCTCTCGTAGAGCAGTACATGATGGAGTTCTATTTTGAGTCGGCTGCGATGATTCTTACCCTGATCACGATTGGCAAGATGCTCGAAGCCCACTCTAAGGGCAAGACGACCAATGCGCTGAAGTCTCTTATGAAGCTTGCGCCGAAGACTGCAAATGTAATCCGCGGCGGCGCAGAAGTCACCGTCGATATCGACCAGGTCCGCCGCGGCGACATATTTGTGGTCCGTCCCGGCGAGAATATCCCGGTCGACGGAATTGTTCTCGAGGGTACCAGCGCAGTAAACGAGGCTGCCTTGACAGGCGAAAGCCTTCCGGTCGACAAGCAGCCCGGAAGCGAGGTATCCAGCGCGACCTTGAATCAGTCCGGTTTCATCAAATGCGAAGCTACCCGGGTCGGTGAGGATACATCGCTTGCTCAGATCATTTCCATGGTTAGCGACGCAGCTGCGACAAAAGCACCGGTGGCGAAACTTGCTGATACGATCTCGGGAATATTTGTGCCCGTTGTTATCGCAATCGCCATTGTGACAACGCTGATTTGGCTGGCTGTGGGGCAGACGGTAGGATTTGCACTTGCAAGAGGAATCTGTGTGCTTGTCGTCAGCTGTCCGTGCGCGCTTGGCCTCGCGACACCGGTCGCAATCATGGTCGGCAACGGAGTCGGAGCAAAGAACGGCATCCTGTTCAAGAATGCGGAAGCACTGCAGGAAGCAGGAAATGTTCAGATCGTTGCACTCGATAAGACAGGAACGATCACGAGCGGTGAGCCGCGCGTGGTGGATATTATTCCTGCCCGGGGTGTGAGTGAGAGTGATCTGCTTGCGAGAGCTGTTGCTCTTGAGGAAAAGAGCGAGCATCCTCTCGCAAGGGCAATCATGGCTTATGCGGGTGAGAACGGTATATCGGCTCTCGAAGTGCGGGAGTTCGCAGCGTTGCCCGGTAATGGGCTTACGGCTGTGCTGTCGAGCAGAGTTGTTCAGGATGGACAACGCGAGGATGCATTGAAAGCCTGTGGCGTGCAGAATGAGCGCCTCTACGGTGGAAACCTGCGTTTCATCACAAAGAAAGTGCATGTGCCGTCCGACATGAGGGAGGAGGCAGAAAGGCTGTCCGCCCTTGGAAAGACACCTCTGTTTTTCGCATCGGATAATAAACTTCTCGGAATAATCGCCGTCGCGGATACGATCAAGGAGGACAGTGCACAGGCAGTGAGAGAGCTGCAGAACATGGGAATTCATGTGGTCATGCTGACAGGCGACAATCCGCGCACGGCGGAGGCCATCGGAAAAGAGGCAGGAGTCGACGAAGTGATTGCAGGTGTGCTGCCTGACGGAAAGGAAGCCGTAATCCGGGAACTTCAGGAGAAGGGACGTGGAAAACGGAGAAGAACCTGGGCGGATGTCATTTTAAGAAGAGTAGCACCTGACCACTACAAGGTGGCCATGGTCGGCGACGGAATCAACGATGCTCCGGCTCTAACGCGAGCGGACACCGGTATCGCAATCGGAGCCGGAACGGACGTTGCAATCGATGCAGCGGATGTTGTTCTCATGAAGAGCCGGCTCACGGATGTCACGGCAGCCATAAGGCTCAGCCGTAACACATATAAGAATATCATTGAGAATCTGTTCTGGGCGCTCTTTTATAATTCGCTGCTGATACCTGTGGCAGCGGGAGCCTACGCTCATGCATTCGGGATCACGATGGACCCGATGTTCGGCGCTGCGGCCATGAGTCTTTCGAGCTTCTGCGTAGTCTCGAACGCACTGCGGCTCAATCTCATGAAGATTCATGATACAGGTCATGATAAGAAGCTGAAGTTCCGTGTGGAGACAGACGGGAACGGAAAGCTTCTTGCAGATAAATACAACACCGCGGAAGATAGCGGAGAAGGAGAAAACAGTATGGCAAAAACACTTAAGATTGAAGGCATGATGTGCCCGCACTGCGAGGCAACAGTAAAGAAGGCTCTCGAGAAGATCGACGGAGTAGCATCGGCAGAGGTCAGCCATGAGGCCGGGACGGCTATCGTGGAGCTCACTGCAGACGTTGATGATGCTGTGCTCACGCAGGCAGTTGAGGATAAGGATTATAAGGTTCTGGGGATCGAGTAAGACTGGGAACGTAGTTGTTCTAAATCTCGGAGATTAAATGAATATGTTGTTAAGGGCTGCCGCAATGTTTCGGCAGCTTTTCTTATATGGTGAATACTTGCCATAGTAGCAAGTGTTTTGCTGCCGCCGCCATCGATCCCATGAAGCCCACCTGGAGCAAAGGCAGCAACAGCGCCCCAGGAGCAGGATTTTGCTGCCACTGCCTTGGACCCGATGAAACACACCGAGGTCAAAGGCAGCAAACGCGCCTTGGAAGCAGGATTTTGCTGCCACCGCCTTGAGCCCGATGAAACACACCAAGGCCAAAGGCAGCAAACGCGCCTCGGAAGCAGGATTTTGCTGCCACCGCCTTGGACCCGATGAA
Organism: Lachnospiraceae bacterium; assembly: GCA_045221675.1. Taxonomy (GTDB): domain Bacteria; phylum Bacillota; class Clostridia; order Lachnospirales; family Lachnospiraceae; genus Chordicoccus. The sequence goes on from JBGUWZ010000013.1 coordinate 15,170, forward strand.
ACACACCGAGGTCAAAGGCAGCAAACGCGCCTCGGGAAGCAGGATTTTGCTGCCACTGCCTTGAGCCCGATGAAACACACCGAGGTCAAAGGCAGCAAACGCGCCTCGGAAGCAGGATTTTGCTGCCACTGCCTTGGACCCGATGAAGCCACCAAGAGTCAAAGGCAGCAATTATGCCTTGGAAGTAGGTGTTTTGTTGCCTCTGCCACGAACCCGATGAAATGTGACAGTAGAGGATCCAGAAATGGTTTCTGCTACTGCCGTTTTTGAGTGCTTTCCGGCTCATTTTGCAGTCGCCAGAGCTGATTTTGTCGGATCCTACTGTCATCAGACTACTGGAGAACGACAAAAGCTGCAGTATTTTAAGAGCTTATTTCTCTTTCTACTGTCAGTTCAGAAAAATCATGTTTGGGAACAGCAGTATGAGTAAATCTTTCTTGTTTCTGTACTGTCGTTTCGTGTCGCCTCGACAGTCGAGAATCCAAAAAGCGAGAAGCGAACTGTCGCCCGGGATCACGACCAACAGTAGAAAAGAGATGATTCCTGCTTTCGACTGCCATCCCGACAGTCGAGAATCCAAAAAGCGAGAAGCGAACTGCCGCCCGGGATTACGACCAACAGTAGAAAAGAGATGATTCCTGTTTTCGACTGCCATCCCGACAGTCGAGAATTAAAAAAGCGAGAAGCGAACTGTCAATCAAGATCATGACAAGGCCGCTCCAGGCTAAGCCTGACAGTACAAAAGAGTAGAATCCTACATACTGTTGGCTCAGGCAAGGACGAGAATCGGGAAAGCCGCAGCCCTGATGCGGCATCCTCTTGTGCTTATGGAACTTATGCGCAAAAGCTGACCCTGTAGCCGTATTCGAATGATGCGGGGAATGTTTATGTCGGTATCAGTGAAGATTTCTCTAAATATGTAATTTTGTGAAAGTATTTTTATAACTGACGAAAGCCTGTTAGCAGGTACTATTATTATGTATTTGGTATCTTGCTCGAAAAAGGTATCAATTTCGCAATATCAATTTGTGCAAAACAGACAAAAAAATAAAAAAAGTATGAATAAAATAACGAAAGTATAAAAACGATTTGCAAAAAATGCGCATGTAAACTATAGTAAATTATATATGTTATGTGCATTTTGCATACTTATGTAATTGCGTTTTGCACAAAGATGGTATTGCATTTTACAGCATTTGGAGGAAAGAAATGATCGATCAGAGTTGGGATCCTAAGTTCATAGAACGTCTTAACGTTCACTATGACGAGATGAAATGGCTTTATGCCGAGCTCTACAACAATGACCAGGCAGCATTTGATTACTTCTGCAAGATGATGTATGAGTACTATGAGAAGAGACCCGATGTGCTGAAGGAGTGGGATGACGCGAGATGCCTTGTTCCGGACTGGTACAAGGGCAATGATCTTCTTGGTATGCTCCTCTACACGAACTGCTTTGCAGGCAACCTGAAGGGCGTCCACAAGCACCTTGATTATATTAAGGAGTGCGGTGTCAACTATGTACATCTTATGCCGCTCCTTGAGAGCCCGAAGGACCGAAGCGACGGCGGCTACGCGGTATCTGATTTCCGCAAGGTCCAGCCGGAACTCGGAACAATGGAGGATCTGTATGACCTTGCTCTTGACTGCCACAAGATGGGCATGAGCGTATGCCTTGACTTTGTCATGAACCACACAAGTGAGGATCATGAGTGGGCTGTCAGAGCACGCAAGGGTGAGGTCGAGTATCAGCAGAGGTATTTCTTCTATGATGACTGGACAATTCCGAACGAGTTCGAGAAGACTGTCCCGCAGGTCTTCCCGACGACAGCACCGGGCAACTTCACATGGTGCGAGGAAGCCCAGAAAGTCGTTATGACCTGCTTCTATCCGTATCAGTGGGATCTGAATTACCGCAACCCGGTCGTCTTCAATGACATGACTGCAAATATGCTGAACCTCTGCAACAACGGTATTGATATTATCCGTCTCGATGCGGTTCCGTATATCTGGAAGACTCTCGGCACCAACTGCCGCAACCTGCCGCAGGTCCACACCCTGGTCCGCCTGATGCGCATGGCTGCAGAAGTTGTCTGCCCGGGCACTCTGCTCCTCGGCGAAGTCGTCATGGAGCCGTCCAAGCTCGCTCCGTATTTCGGCACGGTTGACAAGCCGGAATGCCATATGCTCTACAACGCGACGACGATGTGCACGATGTGGAATACAGTCGCTACAAGAGATGTACGTCTCCTGAAGCATCAGCTGGATTCTGTGTTTGCTCTTCCGAAGCAGTTCGTATTCCTGAATTATCTGCGCTGCCACGATGATATCGGTTGGGGTCTTGACTTCGATTATCTCAAGCAGTTCGGCATCGAGGAAGTTGCTCACAAGAAATATATCAACGATTATCTGAAGGGCGCTTACTGGGGATCCAATTCCCGCGGCGAGCTCTACAACGATGATCCGAGACTCGGCGATGCCCGTATGTGCGGCACGACCGCTTCTCTGTGCGGCATCGAAGCAGCCGAGTATGAGAAGAACGAGTTCAAGCAGAAGGAAGCTATCAAGCTCGATATCATGCTTCACGCGTTCCTGCTCACTCAGACAGGTATGCCGGTCCTCTACAGCGGCGATGAAATCGGCCAGCTGAATGACTACACCTATCATGATGATCCGGTCAAATGCGAGGACAGCCGCTACATTCACCGCGGCAACTTCAACTGGGATGAGGCAGCTCTCAGACATGATGAGAACACAAGACAGGGCAAGCTGTTCCAGACCATCAAGAAGCTCGAGAATATCAGAAAAGAGTATCAGCTCTTTGAGTGCGATGCGGATGCATGGACACTTGAGACATACAACGATAAAATCCTCGGTATCGGTCGTTATTATGAAGGTGAGAAACTCCTTGCTCTCTTCAACTTCAGCGAGGAAGATGAGACTGCATGGATCAACGAGGAAGAGAATTACATCGATCTCGTGACAGGTCAGCCGCGCGCAGCCAAGGCTGTCGGCGTTCCGGCTCACGACTTTGTATGGCTGTATTACAACTTCAATCCGAAGCCGGAAGTGAAGGTAGAAGAAGTTAAAGTCGAAGAGCCTGCAGCTCCGGCAGAAGAAGTGAAGGCAGAAGAGCCCGCAGCTCCGGCAGAGGAAGCCAAGGCAGAAGAGCCCGCAGCTCCGGTAGAGGAAGCCAAGGCAGAAGAGCCCGCAGCTCCGGCAGAGGAAGCCAAGGCAGAAGAGCCTGAAGCCCCGGTAGAAGTAGCTCCGAAGAAGACAACGCGGAAGCGCGCTACCAAGAAGGCAGCGACAGCTGACGCTCCGGCTGAGGAAGCTCCGAAGAAGACCACAAGGAAGCGCACGACCAAGAAGGCGGCCGCTGCGGCTGATGCTCCGGCAGCAGAAGAAGCTCCGAAGAAGACCACAAGGAAGCGCACGACCAAGAAGGCAGCAGCTGAGGACACTCCGGCTGAGGAAGCTCCGAAGAAGACTACAAGGAAGCGCGCGACTAAGAAGGCAGCAAAGGCTGAAGAATAATAAGCGGGTGCTGCTCTACAAGAAGGCAGCTAAGACTGAAGAATAATAAGCGGGCGCTGCTCTACAGGAAAGACGCGAGTCTGAAGCATGACAGATAAACGGTCGCTCATGGGCATAAAGTACAGAAGGATGAGATTCGGGGATGGGTGCGGCCTAAAAAACGCTTACATTTGCAAATGAATTAGTGCATCGCTCTGTACATTATGTTATAATCTCTTTTGTGAAGTTCGACGGTCTTTGGGACTGTTGCCCTAAAGGCCGGTGAGCGAGGCCTATCGCAGACTAATGACCCTTGTTCTGTGATAGCCGATATATGTGATCATCTCCCGGGAAGCGAGACCCGGGTGCTGATACAACAGTAACTTTTGAGTGCTGCAACACAAAAATTTCACCATAGGGAGGAGAAAAATTATGGCACTTGATTACAGAAAATGCGCGCAGGAGATCGCCGATAATATCGGTGGCGGCGCAAACGTCGTCTCTGCTGCACATTGCGCAACAAGACTTCGCCTTGTTATCGCTGATAACAGCAAAGTCAACAAGGAAGTTCTTGAGAACGTCGATGGCGTCAAGGGTATGTTCGAGTCCAATGGCCAGCTCCAGCTGATCATCGGTACCGGCACAGTAAACAAAGTTTACGATGAGTTCCTTTCCATCACAGGCGCTTCCGCAGCTTCCAAAGAAGATGTCAAGGCAGCTGCTGCAGCTCAGCAGCCGTGGTACATCAGACTTCTTAAGCCGATCGGCGACGTCTTCGTTCCGATTCTTCCGGCTATCGTTGCTTCCGGTCTTATGATGGGTCTCGTCGAGGCTCTCGCTAAGATCCCGGGCCTTGGCTTCGGTGACACTGACTGGTTCGCATTCCTCGATATGGCAGCTAACACAGCTTTCGCTTACCTGCCGGTTATCGTTGCGATCTCTGCAGCCCGCGTCTTCGGCGGCAATATCTTCCTCGGCGCAGTTATCGGTCTTATGATGATCCACTCCGCACTGACCAACGGCTGGGCAGCTGCTGACGGTTATGATGTATGGTATCTGTTCGGACATATCAAGATTACAGATACCTATACACTCGGCCAGATTAACAAGCTTGGTTATCAGGGACACGTTATCCCGGTCATGCTGGCTGTACTCTTTATGAGTAAGATCGAGTCCTGGCTGCATAAGCATGTTCCGGAAATGCTCGACCTGTTCATCACTCCGCTGACAACTGTTCTTGTAACAGCTCTCGTAACATTCACGATCATTGGACCTATCTTCTCCGGTCTTGAGACAATCGTTCTTGCCGGCGCTGAGAAGCTGGTCTCCAACCCGATTGGTTCCTGCATCATGGGTGCTATCTATCCGGCAACCGTTGTTATGGGTCTTCACCATATGTACAACGTTATCGAAGCTGGTATGCTTGCTTCCAAGGGTCTTAATACCTGGATGCCGATCGCTTCCGCAGCGAACTTCGCACAGTTCGGCGCCTGCCTTGCAGTAGGTCTCCGTTCTCAGAATCAGAAGACAAAGGCTGTCGCTATTCCGTCTTCTATGTCCGCAGCTCTTGGTATCACAGAGCCGGCTATCTTCGGTGTTAACATGCGCTTCTTCAAGCCGTTCGTTGCTGGTATGATCGGTGGTGCTGCAGGCGCTCTCGTTGCTGCATTCATGGGCATCGGTGCTTCCGCATACGGTGTAACAGGTATCCCGGGATATCTTACAATCAACAACGCTCTGCTTTACACAATCGTTCTTGCAATCTCCGGCGGTCTTGCATTCTTCCTGACAACAATCATCTTCAAGGAAGAGGCTCCGAAGAAGAAAGCTGCTCCGGCTGCTCCGCTTGTAGACATGGCTTCTCAGCCGGTCGTCATCGAAGTTGGCGCTGACAAGGTCAAGTCTCCGGCAGTCGGAACACTTGTACCGCAGGAGCAGATTCCGGATGCAACATTCGCATCTGGCGTTCTCGGCGCAGGTCTTGGTATCACACCGTCCAAGGGCATCGTCGTAGCTCCGATCGATGGAACTATCTCCACAGTTGCAGAGTCCAAGCATGCAATCGGTATCTCCACAGACTCCGGTCTTGAACTGCTCATCCATGTTGGTGTTGATACAGTTCAGATGAACGGTGATGGATTTACACCGGCAGTTGCTGAAGGCGACACAGTTAAGGCTGGCGACCTCCTTCTGAACTTCGATATCGACAAGATTCATAAGGCTGGCTATGCTGATACAGTCGTATTCCTTCTTACAAACTCTGATGACTACAACGACGTTAAGGTCAACGCTTAATCGCTGATTGAAAATCATCTGCCCCCGCTTCCTCTTGGAAGCGGGGGTTTTTACGTTAAGCCTCTCACGCTTAATTACGATAGAATAATCTGAAATTTTCATGAATTGAATTATACTGCGTTAATCTGTGGTATACTATTATAGGAATTATGTCTTTATCAGGGCGTGATTTCAAATCCTTATCAGGGCAGGTTATGGTATTGAGAAAAAGATTAATTTTGGCAGCACTCGCCACCATGCTGGCGCTGACGGCCGGGTGCGGAAAAAAAGAGGAAAAAACTCCGACGACGGAGAGCAGTATCGAGGCTGCAAAGACAGAGGAAGAAATTAGAGACGAGAGTGAGCTGGCGGCAATCGAGGAATCAGAGGAAGTTACCCCGGAGCGGGTAGCAGCTCTTTCAAGGAACGCCGCTTCTATGTGGAAAATCGCCGGCGGACAGCTGGCTGCCGGCGTAGAAGAGGCATCAGGAATCCCCAAGGACGCAGTATTCGGAACGGAGGATGAACCGGACATAAAGGCAGTTCTGGATTTTGGAGCAGATCTGATCCTGGTCGACAAAGTATCTGAAAACTATCAGGATATGGTCTCTCTCCTTGATATGACAGAGGGTGCTCCGCCATATCTTGTGATAGATATACATAGTTTTGATGACTATGCGGATTCTATGCTTGAGATGGCAAAGTATACAAAAAACGCTGAAGCATATAAATCCAGTGTCATAGATGTCCGCAGAAAAAACGCCGAGGTAATTGCCCGCGGCCAGGAAGCTCTGCAGGTGCTGATTCAGACGATGCCGCTGCCTGAGGGCAGCCTTCTGCCGGAAGCTGATGATGAGTCGGAGTTGGTAACTCCGGACCCTGCACAGACCGATGCAGCACCGGACACAATCAAAAGTGAGTCGACGGAGTCCGGTCTTGATTCGATTGAGAGCCGGGCAACGGAGTCCTCTCTGGATTCGAGTGCGGAATCCTATCCCGCCGATACTGAGAAAGTTGCTGATAAGAGGGAGTCGATCACAGTGCTGCTGATGCGTGTTGACGCGGAAGGATGCACAATTCAGGGCAGCCATGATTATGTATCCAACATGTTTGCCGATTTCGGACTTATCAACGTAAATCCGGGCTACGAAGAGGTGAGGGTGACTCTTCCCAAGGAGGAAGATGAATCTGACAGCAGCTCCAAGACCGACGATAAGGCAGCTGAAAGCAAGACTGCGGATGGCGCAGAGACCGACAGTGCCGTGAAATCGGGAGCAGAAGCGGACAGCCGGGCTGCGGATGGCGCAGAGACCGACAGTGCCGTGGAATCGGGAGCAGAAGCGGACAGCCAGGCTGCGGATGGCGCAGAGGGTGACAGTGCCGTGGAGTCGGTAGCAGAAGCGGACAGCCAGACTGCGGACGGCACAGAGGCTGACAGTGCCGTGGAGTCGGGAACAGAAGTGGACAGCCAGGCTGCGGATGGCGCAGAGGCTGACAGTGCCGTGGAGTCGGGAACAGAAGCGGACAACAAGAATGATGACAGTAAAGAAGCCATAGATCAGGAAGAAGTCCGTCCCGCAAATGAGATCGAATTCGAGACGATTCTTGGCCGCAACCCGGATTATATCTTTGTGATATATGAAGGTAAGGAGAAAACTGCGGAGAAGACCTATAAGGCAATCTGCGAGTCAAAGGAATTCTGGAGTGATATGACGGCTGTGCACAACAGGCATGTGTATACGCTGCCGCAGAGTACATTTGCATACCCTCCCAATGATCAGTGGGATCTGGCTTATGAGTATCTGTACCAGATGATGTTCGTTATGTGATCGTGTATGCGATGATTGGCATAATAAAACTGCGCACAGGCTGAGTGAGATAGAAGCTATGTGGTGAAGAGAGGAATAAATGAAAAAAGCGGCTATTTTTGATATGGACGGTCTGATGTTCGACACCGAGAGGATATGGAAGGACAGCTGGAACACAATCGTGCCGGGATATGGGTTCGAACCGGATCCCACATTTCCAAAAGAAGTGTGCGGCACAAGCGGTGAGCACATGCTGCAGGTCATCAGAAAACACTATCCCGGAATTGATGCGGTTGCCTTCCGGGCTGATGTGAGAGCAGCTGTCGCGGCGGCGACGACGGATTCGGTGCCGGAAAAGGAAGGTCTTCACGAGATCATTGATTTTTTCAGGGCAAATGGTGTAAAGATCGCAGTGGCATCCAGCAGTCAGCTGTCAAAAATTCAGCACTTACTTGATCTGTCAGGGCTGAGCGGCAAGTTTGATTATATTATTTCGGGTGAGAGCCTGACGAGAGGAAAGCCTGCGCCGGATATTTTCCTTATGGCGGCTTCGCACATCGGAGCTGACCCGAAGGATTGTTATGTCCTTGAGGATGGGATGAACGGACTCAGAGCCGGGATTGCAGCCGGATGCGCAACAATAATGGTTGTTGATCTCACTGAGCCTAACGATTTTGTCAGGGAGAACTGCGTCGGTATTTACAACTCTCTGCTCGAAGTGAGAGATGCGATTCAGGCAGGAGACATTTAATTTTCTGATGCTGAATTCTCGTGATTTTGCCGTTATTCTACCGTGTAAAACAACGAAGCACAGTAGTATAAAAGTACGGCACCATAATATTTCAAAGGCACAAAAAGCATAACAGCATAACAGCATAACAACACAGCAAATGAACTACATGAGATGAAACAGAAGACAGCACTCGGACTATAGCCAACGTTGGTTGGCGCGCAGAGAGGTGAAGGATATGGCTGAAGTATATACATTTTTTGTTAATGGCCTTGAATGTTCTGTTTCTGAGGACAAAAAGCTTCTCAGATATCTGCGGGATGATCTGCACCTTCATTCGGTCAAGGACGGATGCTCTGAGGGTGCCTGCGGTACCTGCACTGTCGTGATCGACGGTAAAGCAACCAAGGCCTGCTGCACCACGACTAAGAAAGTGGCAGGAAAGCATGTAATTACTGTCGAGGGCCTCAGCGATTTTGAGAAGGAAGCCTATGTCTACGGGTTTGGCGTCAAGGGAGCTGTCCAATGCGGTTTCTGTACACCGGGTATGGTCATGTCTGCCAAGGCCCTGCTTGATGCCAATTTAAATCCGACCGAGGATGAGATCAAGGCTGCAATCAGAGGTAACATTTGCAGATGTACCGGCTACAAGAAAATTATCGAGGGGATTATGCTCACGGCGGCAATCCTCCGGGGCGATGAGAAGATCGATCCGGAGATGGAGGCTGGTGGAAATACCGGCGTCGGCGGGAGAGGTTTCCGCGTAGATGTGAGGCCGAAAGTCCTGGGATACGGCGAATACCCGGATGACATTGAGATGGATGGCATGGTCCATGCCTCGGCAGTCCGCTCGAAGTACCCGAGAGCCCGCATCCTGAGTATTGACGTGTCGGAAGCGCTTGCCATGGAAGGTGTGATCGGGGTGCTGACAGCGGAGGATGTCCCGAATAACAAGGTCGGTCACATCCAGCAGGACTGGGACGTCATGATCGCCGCAGGTGATATCACGCGGTGTGTCGGCGACGCGATCTGTCTTGTGGTGGCTGAAAATGAGACAATCCTGGCGGCAGCCAAAGATAAGATAAAGATCGAATATGAAGTGCTTGAGCCTGTCCGAAACTGCGAGGAGGCAGCGGCGGAGGGAGCTCCTCTCATTCATTCGAAGGGAAATCTCTGCCAGAGCCGCCATGTGACGCGCGGCGACGCGAAGAAAGCTCTGGCGGAATCTGCGTTTACTGTTACGGAGTCATTTGAGACCCCCTTCACGGAGCACGCTTTCCTCGAACCTGAGTGCGCGGTCGCTCTTCCCTACAAGGACGGCGTGAAGATTTACAGTACTGACCAGGGCGCGTACGACACACGTAAAGAATGTTCTATTATGTTCGGCTGGGATCCTTCCCGGATCGTTGTCGAGAACAAGCTGATCGGCGGCGGCTTCGGAGGCAAGGAGGATGTCTCGGTCCAGCATCTCGCAGCTCTTGCCGCCTGGAAGTTCGGCATGCCTGTCAAATGCAAGCTGAGCCGCAAAGATTCCATCAACTTCCATCCGAAACGCCATGCGATGAAGGGCACGTTTACTCTTGGCTGTGATGCCGATGGCATCTTCACCGGTCTCGACTGCGAAATCTATTTCGATACCGGTGCCTATGCCTCTCTGTGCGGCCCTGTTCTTGAGCGGGCGTGCACGCATTCGGTCGGACCGTACTGCTATCAGAATACAGATATCCGCGGCTTTGGATATTATACCAATAATCCGCCTGCCGGCGCGTTCAGAGGTTTCGGCGTGTGTCAGAGTGAGTATGCGCTCGAATCGCTGATTGACCTGCTTGCAGAAAAGGTCGGACTTGACCCGTGGGAGATTCGTTTCCGCAACGCGATCGAGCCGGGCAAGGTCCTTCCGAACGGTCAGATCGCCGATCAGTCCACTGCCCTCAAGGAGACGCTTCTGGCAGTGAAGGATAAATTTTATGAGAACAGAGATCATGCCGGTCTTGCCTGCGCTATGAAAAATGCGGGTGTCGGCGTCGGTCTGCCGGATAAGGGACGCGCAAGGATATGCGTCGAGAACGGTAAAGCTCGGCTGTACACGGCTGCGTCCGATATCGGTCAGGGCAGCACGACAGTTATGATACAGTATATTGCGGAGGCGGCAGGACTTAAGTGGAGCGACATAGTGTACACTGAGTGCAGCACGGAGAATTCTCCGGATTCGGGTACTACGTCCGGCTCACGTCAGACATTGATTACGGGCGAGGCGGTCCGGGGAGCGGCACATTTGCTGAAAGAGGCTCTTGATGAGGTAGGCGGAGATCTGTCTGCGCTCGAAGGCAGAGAATTCTTCTATGAGTATTTCGAGCCGACGGATAAGCTTGGCGCAGACAAGCCGTTCCCGAAGAGCCATATAGCCTACGGTTACGCGACGCATCTTGTAATACTTGACGATGCAGGCAAGGTCAAAGAGGTCTATGCCGCGCATGACTCCGGCAAGGTCGTCAACCCGACGTCTATTCAGGGTCAGATCGAGGGCGGTGTTCTCATGGGCATGGGCTATGCGCTGACGGAAGATTTTCCGCTTAAGGACTGTGTGCCGACGGCTAAATACGGAACTCTCGGTCTTCTTCGATCGAACCAGATTCCGGATATCCACGCGATTTATGTAGAGAAGAATGAGCTTCTTGAGGTCGCCTGCGGAGCAAAGGGCATCGGAGAGATTGCAACAATCCCGACGGCGCCTGCCATCCAGAACGCTTACTACGCCCGCGACCACGTGCTGCGCAATAAGCTGCCGATGGAGAATACGGCTTACAGTAAACCTAAAAAGAAATAATGCTGTGTGACCCGCCGCAAAGACGGGTAGGAATCAGTTTCGCCCGCCGCTTATAGAAGAAGTGTTATACTGAGACAAAAAGAATCCCACTGAAGCCGAATGCCGGTTCAATCAGACTGCATTTGACTTCAGTGGGAAGTTTTTATCTATATTACATTAACCCTTTATCTGAGGTTCGAAGCTTTCGTGGTCTGCACACTCTCGTCACCACTATCATCCCCGCTGCCGAAGGTGACGGTCGTCGTTCCTGACTGGTAGGAGCCTGTGTTGCCCTCGAACATCCCGTATGCGCTCTTCATCTCGCGGGCAATTGTGACTTCGGCAGAATCGCCTTTGCTGTAGCCGGAGAGCGCTTTTGTCAGATCATCTACAGATGTGATTTTATTTCCGTCGATTGCAGTGATGATGTCGCCTGCCTCGATGCCTGCTTTTTCGGCTGCGGAACCTTCCTCAACTTCCTTGACGTAAGCTCCTTGCGGGATTCCGTAGTAAGAAGAGTTCTGCTCAGAAACTGTAGCTACTGTGACGCCGAGTTTTACGCCGCTTCCTTCGGCCGGAGCAGCGATCTCCGGTTTTTCACCGTTCTTGAGGCTTTCAAGGATGGGAAGCGCATCCGTGATCGGGATCGCGTATCCCATACCCTCGACGTTGGTGTCAGCATATTTTGCAGAGTTGATGCCGATCAGCTCACCGTTCATGTTGAGCAGCGCTCCGCCGGAATTGCCCGGGTTGATGGCTGCGTCTGTCTGGATGAGTCCGTTATCTGTACCTTCCTTTGAACCGTCGTAGGATACAAGCGATCTGTTCAGTGCGGAGACGATGCCGGTGGAAACTGACTGGCCGTATCCCAGCGCGTTGCCGATTGCAACTACCTGCTCGCCCACAACGAGATCATCAGAGGAACCGATCTCGATAACTTTGATCTGCTCCAGAGTCTCTTCGCTGAGATCCTCTTTGTTGACTGCGATGATTGCAAGGTCGGTGTCGGCATCCTCGCCGAGTATTTGCGCATCCGCGGCTGTCTCGTCTATGAAGGCTACGCTCAGTGTGTCCGCTCCGGTGACTACGTGCTGGTTGCTGACGATGATGACCTGGTCATCGGTCTCGCCGATGATGACGCCGGTTCCCATGCTCACGGATTCAGCTGTCTGAGGTTCGCTGTTTCCACCTCCGAAGAAGAAGCCGTAGCCGCCAAAGTAATTCTGGATTTCTTCTACTGAAGTGTTCGTGATCGCTACCATGGCCGGCATTGAGTTCGACGCGACTCCCTGAACTGTCATTGTGCCGGATGCCTTTGCCTTGTCATTGGCGTCCTCTGTGGATCCGAGATCGTTGCCGGTCTGGATGGCTTCCTCTGCTGCATTTGCATCTGCCTCTGCAGTCGTGACCGAATTGTCGTTCATTGCGTTTCCGATTGTAGTGCCGCTGACATTGTTTTCGCCCGCGACTGCCCCTGCTTCCTGGGCTGCCGGTTCTGAGACCTTATCGTAAACCCCGTTCACGGAGATGAACACTCCCGAGGACACAAGTCCGAATACTGCTGCCGAAGCTGCTGTGAGTCCGAGTTTCTTAACAAAGCTGTTCTTCATAATATTTACCTCCAAAACGCCGCGGTTGCTGTGAGGGTTCCGATTCTCCGGTCCCTTAGCGGCGCTTTCTTTTTTCTCTTTACAAGTCATATTTTCGAAAATAAATATGAAGGAATTGTGTATTAATTGGACCAAAATTGTGAAAAACGTGTCTAAATCTTGTGAACTGCTTTTCATAAGTAAGCGATGTGTGCGTCGGTACGCGAAACCTGGCTGCAGTTTACCTGAACAGATAAGGGAGTTGGCGACAGGTACAGGCGGGTTGTCCTTAAGTTTCGATGTGGGCGCTATGCAAAGGAGATATAGAACTTAGCGGCAGTTCGGGCAGGCTGTTTTAGCATATCGTTACCGGCAGCAAAGCATCCATCTTCGTGAGAAAAACATTGCGGGTCCTTCCCTGTGAGATCAAAAAAGCTTTAGCTTTTTAAGCTCACAGAAAGGACCTGCGTTTTTCGATGAAGATGGTGTTTGCGGCCGGTATATGGAACTTGGCTGCAGCCTGTCTGAACTGCATTGGAAGTGGGCAATTCTTCAGATTGAATAAAATTCTGCAAAGGTGTAGAATCGACTTAGTGCGAGCATACATAAAACGCGGAGGAATACTATGGCACAGATGCACATGCTTCTTATTTATAATCCTAAGGCGGGAAAGGGCCTTTTCCTGCAGAGCCTGGGAGAAACAATCGACAGGTTCGTCAAGGCCGGTTATAAGGTGGAAGTATATCCTACGCAGGGCGTTGGTGATGCCACGTTGAAGATCGCCAGAGTTCCGGGGTATATTGACCTCATTGTCGCGGCGGGAGGTGACGGTACTCTGGATGAGGTGATCACAGGCATCGTCCTCTCGGGACGCGACGTTCCGATCGGCTATATACCGGTTGGTTCTACAAATGATTACGCTGCCAGCCTCTCTGTCCCGACCACAATCTCGGAGGCTGTGGACTGTATCCTGCGGGGAAGACCACAGGCGGTCGACATGGGAGCTTTCAACGATGACACTTTCGTTTATGTGGCTGCCTTCGGCGCATTTACCGATGTGGCCTATGACACGAATCAGGATATGAAGAACGCTCTTGGTCATCTGGCTTATATTATTGAAGGTGTGAAGAGACTGGGAGACCTGAAGCCCTACCATATGAGGATACATGTGGACGGCTTAGATCGCGAAGCGTCCTATATTTATGGCATGGTGACCAACTCGACTTCCGTCGGGGGAATCAAGGGAGCAACCGGACCGGACGTCTATCTGGACGACGGCAAGTTCGAAGTGCTGCTCATTCATATGCCGAAGAATCTTATGGAGCTCAGCGAGATTGGTCAGGCCCTGATCAGTAATGACCTGACAGGCACAGATCTGGTCGAGTATTATAAGACGGAGCGCATTACATTTGCATCCGAAGTTCCTGTACCGTGGACACTGGACGGAGAGTACGGCGGAAATCCGGAATTTGTCAGGATCGGCGTGAGACACCAGTGCGTGCGCCTCGTGCTTGCCGGCGAACACAATGACGTCCTCGGCGGCTGGCGTAATCTCAAACATCCGGAGGAAGATGAGCATGTAAGTCAGGAGGAGGACATCTTTCTTCCTCTGAAGCAATGGACTGAAGAACTGCGGAAGAGTCTTGGGCTCGACGAGTGAAAGTGTTCATCATCTGAGGCGGCATGGGGGAATGCAAATGCAGCCCGGCGTGCGGTCACAGAGTAAAAAAATCGCGTAGATAAGCGAAAAATCCAACAATTTGTTTAAAAATCACACATTCCTGTCTTTTATTTTTTGCAGTTTTACTATATAATTATCTCAAAGTGTTCAGGGGCACGAAAACCATCCCTGAAGCAAATAATAAGGAGGACGTTCTAATGTTAGTATCAGCAAAGGAAATGGTCGCAAACGCATACGCCGGACATTATGCAATCGGCGCATTCAACCTCAACAACCTTGAGTGGACAAAGGCAGTTCTGAAGGCAGCTCAGGAGTCCAATTCTCCGGTCATCGTACAGGTATCCGAGGGTGCCGGCAAGTACATGGCAGGCTTCAAGACAGTCAGAGACATCGTAGTTGACGTTATCGAGAGCCAGGGCATCACAGTTCCGGTAGCTCTTCACCTTGACCACGGCTCATATGAAGGCTGCAAGAAGTGCATCGATGCAGGCTTCTCCTCCATCATGTTCGACGGCTCCGCTCTTCCGTTCGAAGAGAACGTAGCAAAGACACAGGAACTCGTAGCTATCTGCAATGAGAAGGGTATGTCCATCGAAGCAGAAGTCGGCGCTATCGGCGGCGAAGAAGACGGCGTTGTAGGCCAGGGCGAGTGCGCAGATCCGGAAGAGTGCAAGAAGATCGCTGATCTCGGCATCTCTATGCTGGCTGCAGGCATCGGCAACATCCACGGCGTATATCCGGAAAATTGGCCGGGACTTCGTTTCGACGTTCTTGAGGCTATCAAGGCTGCTGTAGGCACAATGCCGCTCGTTCTTCATGGCGGCTCCGGTATCCCGGATGCAATGGTTCAGGATGCTATCAAGCTCGGCGTTTCCAAGATCAATGTTAACACAGAGTGCCAGCTTGCATTTGCAAAGGCTACACGTGAGTACATCGAGGCAGGCAAGGATCTGCAGGGCAAGGGCTTCGACCCGAGAAAGCTTCTGGCTCCTGGCACAGCTGCAATCACAGATATGGTCAAGTATAAGATCGGCGTTTTCGGCTCCGCAGGCAAGGCTTGATATTTGATCACTGAGGGGGTATAATCTCCATCTGTGAACCAATTTAATTAATGAATGAATGGGAATCCGGAGGGGCTTTGAAAGGTCTTCTCCGGATTCCTACAAAAGAGACTGTTTGAGGATATATGAACGAAGCTAACACTTATATAACGGATGTATTCGGCACAGATGTTTTCAATGATTCGGTGATGCGCCATCGCCTGCCTAAAAAGGTATACAGCGCCCTGCGCGATGTCATTGAGGTCGGCGGGGAGCTGAGTCTTGAGACTGCGGATGTAATTGCACATGAGATGAAGGAGTGGGCACTTGAGAAGGGCGCTACTCACTACACTCACTGGTTCCAGCCGCTCACGGGAACGACTGCCGAAAAGCATGATTCCTTTATAGGGGCGCCAATGCCAAGCGGAAAGGTTCTCATGAGCCTTTCGGGCAAGCAGCTCATCAAGGGTGAACCGGATGCGTCGTCATTCCCGTCCGGAGGCCTTCGCGCTACATTTGAGGCGAGAGGCTACACGATCTGGGACTGCACGTCGCCGGCATTTGTAAGGCACGATGAAGGGGGTGCCACACTATGCATCCCGACAGCATTCTGTTCGTATACAGGTGAGGCTCTCGATCAGAAAACACCGCTTCTTCGCTCTATGGATGCGATCAACAAAGAAGCCCTCAGACTGATTAAACTGCTAGACAAAAAGAACGCTTCGAAAAAAGTGATTCCTTCTGTCGGGGCCGAGCAGGAATATTTTATTATCGACAGAGAAAAATATCTTAAGCGGACTGATCTGGTATTTACCGGACGGACTCTCTTCGGAGCGATGCCGCCGAAGGGGCAGGAGCTCGATGATCATTATTTCGGAACGCTTCGTCCGCGAATCGCATCATATATGAAAGATGTCAACTGGGAACTCTGGAAACTGGGAGTTCCTGCCAAGACGCAGCACAACGAAGTGGCTCCTGCCCAGCATGAGCTTGCACCTGTCTATGAGAAGGCCAATGTAGCCGTCGACCATAACCAGATCGTCATGCAGACCTTAAAGCGCGTGGCGACCAGACATGGGCTTCGGTGCCTTCTTCATGAGAAGCCATTTGCCGGCGTCAACGGCTCCGGCAAACACAATAACTGGTCACTGATCACGGATGACGGTATAAACCTCCTCGATCCGGGCAGGACTCCGCACGAGAACACGCAGTTTCTGCTGGTGCTCTGCTGCATCCTGCGGGCGGTCGATAAGCATTACGACCTTATCCGCGAATCGGCTGCGGATATTGGAAATGAAGCAAGGCTTGGCGGAAATGAAGCGCCGCCTGTCATCATTTCCGTATTTCTGGGAGAACAGCTGGAGGATGTACTCGACCAGCTGATCAGTACCGGAAGCGCGACAAGTTCCAAGACGGGCGGAATGCTCCAGACCGGAGCAAAATCGCTCTCGGACGTGACCAAGGATGCTACTGACAGGAACCGCACGTCACCATTTGCCTTCACCGGCAATAAGTTTGAATTCCGCATGGTCGGCAGCCGCGATTCGATCGCCGGCGCGAACACTGTGCTCAACACGATTGTTGCGGAGTCTTTCCGCGACGCCAGTGATTATATCGAATCCTTTATTGATCCGCAACTGCCGGAGGGGGAGAACGATAAGAGAGTAGCAGATGCCGTCCATGATCTGATAAAAGAGTACGCGACGAAGCATCGCCGCATCGTTTTTAACGGCAACGGGTACTCGAAGAAATGGGAGAAGGAGGCCGTAAACCGCGGACTTCGAATCATTCCCAACATGGTCGATGCGATTTCCGCATTGACTACGGATAAAGCTATAAAGCTTTTCGACGATTTTGGTGTCTTCAATCGAACAGAGCTTGAATCGAGAGCCGAAGTCAAGTATGAGCTTTATTCAAAGGCTGTCAATATCGAGGCCCGCACTATGGTGCAGATGGCAAGTAAGGAGCTTCTGCCCGCAATCATGGCCTATTGCGGTCAGCTCGCCGATTCTGCAAATGCCGTTCGCGCATGTGGAATTGACGCCACTGTGCAGGAAGAAACCCTGTCTGAGCTTACGGACTGCCTCAAAGAGGCAAACGCTTCCCTGAAAAAGCTGGATGAAGCGATCCGAATGGCAGAGCAGGTTCCGGAGGGCAGGGAACGCGCAATCGCTCTTCGCGATAAAGTCGTACCTGCGATGGATGCTCTCAGGAGACCGGTGGACAGGGCAGAGGGATATGTCGACCGTAGGGCATGGCCTGTCCCCACCTACGCGGATCTGGTTTTTGAAGTATAAATGTTAATAAATTATTAAAAATATTACATTTTGATTCACAAAATTGTAAAAATGATGTATTGTAAAGGGGCTGTCAAAGCTAGTTCGTTTGATGTCCCTGAGAAGAATGAGGTAGGAGAGTGTTATGATTTCCAATCTTGTACTGCAGGACACAATTAATGGCATAAAGAACATTGGACGCTGCGAGCTTACTATTGTCGATCTCGATGGGAAGCTTGTCGCATCGACCGAGGGAGAGCCGGAAGTAAGCCGTTCGGATATTGTCAATTTTGCCGAGTCCCAGGCTGATTCCCAGGAGATTAAGGGCAGCATGTACTTTAAGGTCTACGATGACTATCAGATTGAGTATGTTGTCATCGTGACCGGCGGTGAAGAAATGTCGATGGTCGGAAAACTTGCCGCTTTCCAGATCCAGAATCTGCTGGTTGCATACAAGGAGCATTTTGACAAAGATAATTTCATTAAGAATCTCCTTCTTGACAATCTTCTCCTTGTCGATGTGTATAACCGCGCAATGAAGCTTCACATTACTACCAATGCGAAGCGCGTTGTCTATATCATCGAGTCCGAGCAGAGCAAGGATTATTCTACACTGGAAGCCGTTAAGAATCTTTTCTCAAAGACAAAGAATGATTTTATCACCGCTGTCGATGAGAACAGCATCATCATTATTAAAGAACTGAAAGAGGAAGACGGACAGAAAGAACTTGCTGAGATCGCTGAGTCCATAACCAGGACGCTTGCCCAGGAGGGCAACGTTCATGACACGACGCATGTCGCTTATGGCAATGCGGTCACTGAGATCAAGGAAGTGTCCCGCTCCTACAAGGAGGCGAGAATGGCCCTTGATGTCGGTAAGATTTTCTTCAGTGATCAGAACATCATTGCATACAGCCAGCTCGGCATCGGTCGACTGATTTATCAGCTGCCGATTCCGCTGTGCAAGATGTTCATCAAGGAAATCTTCACGGATAAGAGCCCGGATGATTTCGATGAGGAAACTCTGACGACCATCAACAAGTTCTTCGAGAACAGTCTGAATGTCTCCGAGACATCACGTCAGTTGTACATCCACAGAAATACTCTGGTCTACAGGCTGGATAAGCTTCAGAAGAGCACAGGCCTTGACCTTCGCGTATTTGACGATGCGATTACTTTCAAGATCGCCCTGATGGTAGTGCGCTACATGAAGTATATGGAGACACTTGAGTACTGATTGCATTTGCAAGAGCCTTGGCACCCGCCTTCTTCCGGAAGGCGGGTGTTTTTTTACGCAGCCTGTCTGAACAGTAACTTTTTACAACTTTTTTACAACACGTTTTGATAATTTGGAGATATTTTCCGGTTATTATGTGATACAATAAGAAACGTGTAACTTTGAACTGAGCTAATTAAGGAGGATTTGCATGATTGATCTTGACCGCGTGAGTAAATCTTACGAAAAAGGTCAGCCCGCAGTCGATGAAATCTCGCTCCATGTAGATAAAGGCGAGTTCGTATTCGTCGTAGGCGAGAGCGGTTCCGGTAAGTCAACACTGATCAGACTGCTCCTCAAGGAGCTGGAGCCGACAAAGGGAATTATCACGGTCAACGGACATGTGCTGAACACGATGAAGCATAAAGCTGTGTCTAAATATCGTCGCGAGGTCGGCGTTGTATTCCAGGATTTCCGACTGCTGAATGACAGAAATGTGTACGAGAATGTTGCATTTGCGCAGCATGTAATTGAGGAGCCGGGACGTATCGTAAAGCGGCGTGTTCCGGAAGTTCTCCGTATGGTAGGCCTTGCCGAGAAGTACAAGAGCAAGCCGATGCAGCTTTCCGGTGGTGAGCAGCAGAGAGTGGCAGTTGCGCGAGCAATCGTGAACAGGCCTAAGATCCTGCTCGCTGATGAGCCGACCGGCAACCTGGATCCGAAAAATTCATATGATATTATGAAGCTTCTGGACGAAATCAACCAGCAGGGAACGACCGTCCTGGTTGTTACCCACAACAAGGATTTGGTCGACCAGTTCCATAAGCGCGTTATCACTATGCGCCGCGGTATAATTTCGAGAGACGTAGAGGAGGGCTTCTATCATGAAGATTAGATCTCTTGGCTACTGTGTCAGACAGGGGTTCAAGAACATTTGGCGTAACAGCATGTTCTCAGTGGCTTCTATCACAACCATGACAGCCTGCATCCTGCTCTTCGGAATGTTTTTCTCGGTTCTCATGAACGTCAATTTCATGATCAGGACGCTTGAGGAGGAAGTCGGTGTGACGGTTCTCTTCGATGAGGGACTTGAGCAGGAGAAAATAGACGAGATCGGTGAAAAGATAAGAGCCATGGAGCATGTGACGGATGTCACATACACATCTGCCGAGGAGGCATGGGAGAAGTTCCAGCAGGAATACTTCGAGGGAAACGAGGAGTATGCCAAGAGCTTTTCCGAAAATGGAGAAAATCCGCTTGCCAACTCTGCCAGCTACACTGTCAGGGTTGATGAGATTGAGAATCAGACCAGTATCGTTACGAGAATTAAGAGGCTTGAGGGCGTTCGCCAGGTAAATCAGAGTGCCGGCGCGACAAAGACGCTGATTTCTTTTAACTCGCTGTTCACTTACGTGGCGGTCGCGATCATCGCGCTGCTTCTGGTCGTATCGATCTTCCTGATTGCCAACACGGTAAATGTCGGTATTTCCGTTCGCCGGCACGAGATTGCCATCATGAAGCTGATCGGAGCGACAGACTCTTTCGTAAGAGCTCCGTTCATCGTCGAAGGTCTGCTTCTGGGCCTCATCGGATCTCTGATCCCGCTCGGAATTCTTTTCGTGGCTTACGACAGGATCCTCGGATGGCTGCTTAACCGCTTCGGCGTTCTGAATACAATTTCGGGAAGTCTGCCATCCGTCACGGAGGTATTCCACGTGCTTGCACCGGTGGGCGTTGCTCTCGGTCTGGGCATCGGTCTTATCGGATCGATCATCACTGTCAGAAGACATCTTAGAGTGTGATGCTTACGATTTCGGCTTGTACGGGACCGGTGAGTGAAGAGTTAATCCAATTTAATAATGAGCAGAGTTCCGCGCCGGGTTTCCGGCGCGGTTTTGTTTTTGGATTTCTACAGCAAGACGGATTGTTCAGATGTTTGTAAATATCCGTAATAATGTCAGATAAGTAATTTTAGAGGTTTGTAATTGTACTTAATAAATCGTAATGATATACTAGTTGCAGCGGTGAAGATTAAAACAGCCAGATTAGAAAGCTGCATGGCCGCAAGAAAGGAGAATCAATATGGCATTTAGAATTTTGCTCATCGTGCTTTTGGTACTGGTGCTCTATGTTATTATTTCTTGTGTCAGAGTAGTCCCGCAGGCCTACGCTTACGTCGTTGAGTTCCTGGGAAGCTACCGCACGACATGGGAGCACGGTCTGCATCTTAAGGCTCCTTTTGTTGAGAGAATTGCCAACAAGGTATCCCTTAAAGAGCAGGTTTGTGACTTTGCTCCGTCGTCAGTTATCACGAAGGACAATGTCACGATGAAGATCGACTCAGTCGTCTACTTCAAGATTTTCGATCCGAGACTTTACACATACGGTGTTGACCGCCCGCTTTCCGCTATGGAAAACCTGAACGCAACAACACTCCGTAACATCATCGGTGGTATGGAACTTGACCAGACACTGACAAGCCGTGACATTATCAATGCTCAGATGCTGAAGATCCTCGATGAGGCAACAGATGCGTGGGGCATCAAAGTTACACGTGTCGAGCTTAAGAACATCATCCCGCCCGCTGAGATCCAGGGTGCGATGGAGAAACAGATGAAGGCTGAGCGTGAGAAACGCCAGACAATCCTTGAAGCTACAGCTCACAAGGAATCTGTAGTCGCTCGTGCAGAAGGTGACAAGCAGGCCAAGATCCTGGCCGCACAGGCTGAGAGAGACGCGCAGATCGCTCTCGCTGAAGGCCGTGCGAAGTCAATCGCTCTTGTCTATCAGGCAGAGGCTGAAGGTCTCAAAGCTCTGAAAGAAGCGAACATTGACGCTGCTGTCCTGAAGCTGAAAGGCCTCGAGGCCCTGAAGAATGTTTCTGATGGCCGCGCAACTAAGATTTATATGCCCACAGACCTTTCAGGCGTGATTTCCTCCCTTGGCCTCGCTGCCGAGTCCCTCGGTATCGGTGATGCCACACCGGTGGATAAATCCGCAAAACCGCTGCCCAAGGCTGCTGCTGATGATTGCTGCGATGATGATGAAAAGTCAGCTGAGACCAGAAGGATGGCCGGCGGACATTGATAATTGAATATTGATCCTTAGGGGCCGCTGCCTGGGCAGCGGTCTCTTTTTGTAGGCAGAGGCAACCAGAATGGCCTCCGATGAGGAAAATGGTTGCCTTTCGACCGAGTGAGCAAGATAGGGTTATAGACAGAGGCAACCAGAATGACGTCCGACCGGGAAAATGGTTGCTTTTCTTGATTATCGAAAAAAATAAGGTCCACAGGGAGATGTTGTTGACATGCGGAACAAATGTTCGTACAATGGAAATACATCAATTCTAGAAAATTCAAGAGTGTGGAATTAAACCCCGCATTCGAGCCATGCGATATATAATGTTGAGTGCGGAACTTTATTCCGTATTTAAATGCGGGACGAAAGAACGTAAGAAAAGCAAGAAAAGCAACAAACTTCCAAAGGAGAATCTATGGAATTCAAACTTCACTCAGACTATAAACCGACCGGTGATCAGCCCGAAGCCATCCGCAAGCTTGTAGAAGGCTTCCGCGAAGGGAACCAGGCCCAGACGCTCCTCGGTGTCACGGGTTCCGGCAAGACTTTTACAATGGCAAACGTAATCACCGAGCTGCAGAAGCCTACGCTGGTCATCGCCCACAATAAGACGCTGGCGGCACAGCTCTACAGTGAATTCAAGGAATTCTTCCCTGAGAATGCGGTCGAGTATTACGTCTCCTACTATGATTACTACCAGCCGGAGGCTTATGTGCCCTCGTCCGACACGTACATTGCGAAGGATTCCTCCGTCAACGACGAGATTGACAAGCTGCGCCTGTCCGCCCTGTCATCACTGAGCGAGCGCCGCGATGTCATCATCGTCGCATCTGTCTCATGCATCTACGGTATCGGCGCTCCGGAGGATTTTGCAAATATGATGACCTCCGTCCGACCCGGCATGACCAAAGACCGTGACGAACTCATCCGTGAGCTCATTGATATGCAGTATGAGCGGAATGAGATGGATTTCCACCGCGGGACGTTCCGAGTGAAAGGAGATACGTTGGAAGTCATCCCCGCTGACAATAACGAGTATGCAGTACGCATTGAATTTTTTGGTGACGAGATCGACCGCGTGACTTCTGTCGACACACTCACCGGAGATGTGAAAGCGGAGCTCAGCTATCAGGCAATCTACCCTGCTTCTTTCTATGTAGTCCCGCCTGAGCGCATGAAGCAGGCATGTGATTCCATCGAGGCTGAGATGAAAGAACAGGTCCTGTATTTCAAGAGCCGGGATAAGCTCCTTGAAGCCCAGCGCATCGGAGAGCGGACTGAGTTCGATATCGAGATGATGAAGGAGACCGGCTTCTGTTCGGGAATCGAGAACTATTCGAGACATCTCACCGGCAGGGAACCGGGCCAGCCACCGTATACTCTGATTGACTATTTTAAGAATGACTTCTTAATTATAGTGGATGAGTCCCATATGACAGTGCCGCAGATCGGCGCGATGTACAATGGTGACAGGAGCCGTAAGACTACCCTTGTTGACTATGGATTCCGTCTGCCGAGCGCTCTGGACAACCGTCCGCTCAACTTCGAAGAGTTCGAAGAGCACATCGATCAGATCATGTTCGTCTCCGCTACACCCGGCAAGTATGAAGAAGCACACGAACTTCTTCGGGCAGAACAGATCATTCGCCCGACAGGCCTGCTCGACCCTGATGTCGATGTGCGCCCGGTCGAGGGACAGATTGATGATCTTGTCAGCGAAGTCAACAAAACAGTTGAGAAGCATGGAAAAGTTCTGATCACGACGCTGACCAAGCGCATGGCTGAGGATCTAACTGATTATATGAAAGATCTGGATATTCGGGTTAGATACCTGCATTCTGATATTGATACATTGGAGAGAACCCAGATTATCCGGGAGATGCGTCTCGACGTTTTTGATGTTCTGGTAGGTATCAATCTTCTGCGTGAAGGTCTTGATATCCCTGAAATCACTCTGGTAGCGATTCTCGATGCGGACAAGGAGGGATTCCTTCGCTCGGAGACATCGCTCATTCAGACGATTGGTCGCGCTTCCCGAAATTCTGAAGGCCACGTCATCATGTACGCGGATGTGATGACTGATTCGATGAAGAAAGCAATCGGCGAGACGAAACGCCGCCGTGAGCTTCAGATGAAATATAATGAAGAGCACGGTATCACTCCGCAGACGATTCAGAAGGCAGTGCGCGATCTCATTTCTATTTCTAAGGAAGTCGCTAAGACAGAGGCGGAGATAGAGAAGAATCCGGAAGACATGAGCCGGGCAGAGCTAGAGAAGCTTATTGAAAAGGTCGAAAAGCAGATGCGGGCTGCGGCTGCGGAACTTAACTTCGAGATGGCTGCCGAGCTCCGAGATAAGATGGTCGAACTCAGGCAGAATCTCGACGACGTAGAGGATACGGAGCGCAGGGTCCGGAGTTCCAATCGTGCCAGGGCCAAGACTGAGGGGGCAATTGCCGCTAACGCGCAGCCGAAGCGGACATATAAGAAGTACAATAAGGCAAGAGGAAAGAATCGGGGCGGGAAGGCCTGAGATCAGGAGGTGATTTCTTGGCAGGAAACATGTGTGACACATGCATTAATTATGTCTGGGATGAAGACGATGAGGATTACTATTGTTGCTGTGATATGGACGAGGATGACTATGTGAGATTTCTCACCGCCCCACAGGCGGTGTGTCCATACTACAGGCTTGATGATGAGTATGCGATTGTGCGTCATCAGATATGAAGATCCGGGGCTGGCGATGGCTGGCCTCGGTTTTCTAATTGTTTACGATTTGTGAAAAATTTATTTTTATGTTGACATCCACCGCACCCAAGAGTATATTATGTCTTAGATGTTAGCACTCCAATACATTGAGTGCTAACAAAGAAAAATGAGGAGCCCGAAATGGAACTTACCGAGAGAAAACGGAAAATTTTATATGCGATTATCCGGAACTATCTTGAGACGGGCGAGCCTGTCGGTTCCAGGACGATTTCAAAATACACTGACCTGAATCTCAGCTCCGCCACGATCCGGAATGAGATGTCCGATCTCGAGGAGATGGGATACATACTTCAGCCGCACACTTCAGCCGGCCGCATTCCGTCCGACAAGGGATATCGCTTTTATGTAAATTCGCTTGTCCAGGAAGAGACCAGGCAGGTCGCTGCTATGAACAGCCTGATGATCGCGAAGACGAATCGGATGGAAGAAATCCTGAAGCAGGTCATAAGGCTGCTGGCCAGCCGCACGAACTACACAACGATGATCTCCGCACCTTCCTATAAAGGGAACAAGGTCAAGTTCATTCAGCTAAGCAAGCTGAATCCAAGGCAGCTCCTCAACGTCGTTGTCATTGAGGGCAACGTGGTCAAGAACCACATCATCGATCTGAGCGATGACATCGATGAGGAACAGGTCCTGAAGCTCAATCTTCTGCTGAACACCCGCCTGAACGGCTTGACTATGGCTGACATCAATCTCGGACTTATCTCCAACATCAAGGAGGAGGCAGGTATTCATGCAAATGTAGTCAACGAAGTTCTCGACACCATTGCCGAAGTCATAAGGGCCGAGACTGATGAGAACATGGAGATCTACACGAGCGGTGTAAACAACATTTTCAGATATCCTGAACTTGCCGACACGCAAAATGCGAGCCGACTGATCACAACGCTGGAAGAGAAAAGTGTTCTCGCGGATTTCGTCAGAGAGACGGATTCGAGTCTGGGTGAAGAGACCGGCATCAAGGTCTATATAGGCGAGGAGAGCCCGGTCGAGTCCATGAAAGATTGCAGTGTTGTCACCGCGACCTACGATCTGGGCGACGGCCTGCAGGGTACGATCGGTATCATCGGACCGAAGCGCATGGATTATGAGAAGGTTATGAGCAACCTGCAGATATTCAAGGAGGGCCTCGGCGATCTGTTCAGAAAGAACAGAAATGCGGGCGACAGTAGAGCAGGACTCGATGATATAGAAGAACTGAATCAGGACCTCGGCAACATGTCATCAGAATAGCATGAAATCAGAATAAACTCAGAGGTGACGATATGATTGAGATAATTGAAGAAAGGAAGGAACCTGATTTGAGTACAGAAGAGAAGAAGGTTTCTGAAGAAATTAATAACGAAGAGGTTGCTCAGAAGGAAGCAGCCGAATCCGAGGCTAAAGCAGCCGATGGGAACGAAGAGAAATCTCCGGATCCGGAAGCAGCGGTGACCGAAGAGAAAGCTGAGTCTTCGGAAGAGGCGAATAAAAACGCTGCTCCGGAGAACTCCGAGTCCGGTGACAGCGCCGAAAAAACGGAGGCCGAGGAGGCATCCGGCAACGCAGATGGGAAACCGGAAGCTCGGGAAGTTTCTGAGGAACCTGAAGCGACAGATAAAACAGAAGCCACACATGAAACCGAGAAAGGCGGAGAGGAGCCTGACATGCTTTTCGGAAGCCGCAAGCTGAAGAAAGAAATCGAAAAGAAAGACGAACTCATTAAGGAGCAGAATGAGAAATACATAAGGCTCATGGCAGAGTTCGACAACTACAGGAAGAGGACAGAAAAAGAAAAAGCCGGCATGTACGCTATGGGAGCGAAAGATGTCGTCGAAAAGATCCTTCCGGTCGTTGACAACTTTGAGAGAGGATTCTCGCTGGTGGCCGAAGAGGATGCGGAGGACCCGTTCACTGAGGGCATGCAGAAGATCTACAAGCAGCTCATGACAACTCTGACAGACCTCGGCGTCACACCGATCGAGGCGGTCGGCAAGGAATTCGACCCTAACCTTCACAATGCAGTGATGCATGTGGATGATGAGAGCGTCGGCGAGAACATCGTCGTGCAGGAATTCCAGAAAGGCTACATGTACAAAGACTCGGTAGTCCGCCACTCTATGGTGCAGGTAGCGAACTGAGCGTAGACGCAAAAGAGTCGCGCACTTAGCACATGGCAGCAAAAGTCCTGTGCGAACTGAGAACCGGCCGCAAAGAGTTCATTTGCGGAATAAGTTTATAACCGCGAAAGCGTTTATATAAATTAAGAAATTAAACCAATATTAGAAAATATACTGGAGGAAAATTATTATGAGTAAGATTATCGGTATTGACCTTGGAACAACTAACAGCTGCGTAGCAGTTATGGAAGGCGGCCAGCCGGTCGTTATTGCAAATGCAGAAGGCGCCCGCACAACACCGTCCGTAGTCGCAGTCACAAAATCAGGCGAGAGACTTGTCGGCGAGCCGGCAAAGCGTCAGGCAGTTACAAATGCTGACAACACGATCGCTTCCATCAAGAGAAAGATCGGAACAAATGAGAAAGTCACCATGGGCGGCAAGTCCTATACACCGCAGGAAATCTCCGCTATGGTTCTTCAGAAACTGAAGGCTGACGCTGAGAACTACCTCGGCGAGAAGGTCACAGAGGCAGTCATCACAGTTCCGGCATACTTCAATGACGCACAGCGCCAGGCAACAAAGGATGCCGGCAAAATCGCAGGTCTTGAAGTAAAGCGTATCATCAACGAGCCGACGGCAGCAGCTCTGGCATACGGTCTTGACAACGAAGTTGATCAGAAGATCATGGTCTATGACCTTGGCGGCGGCACATTCGATGTTTCTATCATCGATATCGGCGACGGCGTCATCGAAGTTCTCGCAGTTAACGGCGACAGCCACCTCGGCGGCGATGACTTTGACAATGCAATCACAAACTATATGCTGCAGGATTTCAAGCGCAAGGAAGGCGTTGATCTGTCAAATGACAGAATGGCTCTTCAGAGACTGAAAGAGGCAGCTGAGAAGGCTAAGAAGGAACTTTCTTCTTCCACAACGACCAACATCAACCTTCCGTTCATCACAGCTACAGCTGAGGGCCCGAAGCACTTCGATATGGACCTCACAAGAGCTAAGTTCGATGAACTGACAAGAAGCCTTGTTGAGAGAACAGTTATTCCGGTACAGAAAGCTCTTCAGGATGCAGGCCTCATGGCATCTGACCTTACAAAGGTCCTCCTGGTCGGCGGTTCCACACGTATCCCGGCAGTTCAGGACAAGGTCAAGGCTCTGACAGGCAAGGAGCCGAGCAAGAACCTCAACCCGGACGAGTGCGTAGCAGTCGGTGCTTCCATCCAGGGCGGCAAGCTCTCCGGTGAAGCAGGCGCAACAGACATCCTTCTTCTGGACGTCACACCGCTTTCACTTTCCATCGAGACAGAGGGCGGCATCGCTACTCGCCTGATCGAGAGAAATACAACGATCCCGACAAAGAAGAGCCAGGTGTTCTCCACAGCAGCTGACAATCAGCCGGCAGTTGATATCCATGTTCTTCAGGGTGAGAGACAGTTCGCAGCTGACAACAAGACCCTCGGCCAGTTCAGACTGGACGGCATCGCTCCGGCACGCCGCGGTGTTCCGCAGATCGAAGTTACGTTCGATATCGATGCCAACGGTATTGTAAACGTCTCCGCTAAGGACCTCGGAACAGGCAAGGAGCAGCATATCACGATCACATCTTCCTCCAACATGTCCGATGCTGATATCGACAGAGCAGTCAAGGAAGCTGCGGCATTCGAGGCTCAGGACAGAAAGCGCAAGGAAGGCGTCGATGCCAAGAACGAAGCTGAGTCCATGGTATTCCAGGTCGAGAACGCACTGAACGAAGTCGGCGACAAGATCAGCAGCGATGAGAAGGCATCTGTTCAGGCAGACGTTGATGCTCTCAAGGCAGTAGTCGAGAGAGTCAAGAACGTACCGAACCTTTCCGATTCTGAAGTATCCGAGCTGAAAGCAGGCAAGGAGAAGCTGATGAATTCCGCACAGAAGGTATTTGCCAAGATGTACGAGCAGGCAGCTCCGCAGGGCCAGGCAGGTCCGGGACCGCAGGGCTTCGGTGGCGGCAGCTACGGCGGAAATAACGGCGGCGACGATGATGTTGTCGATGCTGACTATACTGAAGTATAATGGCACTACTTTGCAGGGGGTCGCATTTACTGTGAGACAGCTGCAAATTGCATCAAATAATTAAATCTGACTTTTTGGGGCTCCCGCTCTTCGCGGAGTGGGAGCCTCATTTTTGGCGTTTTGCGGGATTGTTACCGCAAAGAAGAAAATAAGTCTTTTGAGCGGGCATCCATCGGGCGGCAGCTGCAGGCCTGAGGCCCACCACTGAGAATTAGATTGGGGAAGAATATGGCAGAAAAGCGTGATTATTACGAGGTGCTCGGCGTAGCGAAGGACGCAACCGATGCTGACCTCAAGAAAGCATACCGCCAACTGGCTAAAAAATACCATCCGGACGTAAACCCGAGTGAGGAGGCAGCCGAGAAATTCAAGGAGGCATCCGAAGCGTACTCGATCCTGTCTGATCCGGACAAGAGAAGAACGTATGATCAATTCGGGCATGCTGCATTTGAAAATGGCGGAGCCGGCGGATTCGGAGGCTTTGACTTCAACGGATCCGGAATGGGAGATATTTTCGGCGACCTGTTCGGCGATCTTTTCGGAGGCGGCACGAGATACTCCCGCAGGGCCAACAACGGTCCGATGCGCGGCGCAAATGTCCGCACCTCCGTCAATGTCAGCTTTGAGGAGGCAGTTTTCGGCTGCGAGAAGGAGATTGAGCTTAATTTCCGTGAAGTGTGCGAGACATGCCACGGCACGGGAGCTAAGGAAGGAACCCAGCCGGAGACCTGCAGCCGTTGTAACGGCACGGGTCGCATTCTCCAGACGCAGCAGTCGATCTTTGGTATGATGCAGACAGAGACGGTCTGCCCGGAGTGCCGCGGCCAGGGCCGTATAATCCGTGAGAAGTGTCCGGAATGCCATGGCAGCGGATACAAGACAAAACGGATCAAAATCAAGGTTCAGATCCCTGCAGGTATCGACAATGGCATGTCTGTCAGGGTCCGTGACAAGGGTGAGCCGGGCACGAACGGCGGCGCAAGAGGTGATCTGCTGGTCGAAGTCCGCGTGTCCCGTCATCCGCTTTTCCAGAGGAACGATACGGATCTGTATTCGACGGCGGCAGTTTCATTTGCCAAAGCCGCTCTCGGCGGAAAGATCCGGATCAAGACCGTCGACGGTGATGTCGAGTACGAGGTCAAAGCCGGCACAGAGACAGATACAAGGATACGTCTGCGCGGCAAGGGAGTTCCGGCTGTCAATAACCCGAAGCGCCGCGGCGACCACTATGTCACTCTTGTCGTACAGGTTCCGAAGAAGATGAACCGCGCGCAGAAGGAGGCACTCAAAAAGTACGCCGAGGCTATGGGCGAAACGCTGTAAAACTGCCCGGCATTTGACTCGTTTCTTTAACTCCGGCGCTAAGGCGCCGGGAGGCAGTGATCTGAGTTTTACAACATAATTCCGTAGAGGTATTGATATGGAATGGATGAAATATACCATTAATACGACAGAGGAAGCCGAAGATCTTGTCTGCTCCATGCTTAATGACTTCGGCATCATGAATGTCGAGATAGAAGATAAAGCCCCCGTTTCTCCATACGAGAACGGAGGCTATTTTGGCGATGTGGTCCCGGATCTCGGTTTCGATGATCACACGGCAAAGGTTTCTTTCTATCAGGAAATTCCCGAGGATGATCCCGAGTTCGATGAGGACGAGATCCTGAGGAAGGTCGGCAGGGGCCTTCTCGATCTTCAGAATATGGGCGTTAGAATTGGAAGTGCCCAGATCGACATTACGACCACTGCCCAGGAGGACTGGGCCAACAATTGGAAGCAGTATTTCCATCAGTTCATGGTCGATGACATCCTGATTATTCCGTCCTGGGAGGACGCGGAGCCGGAACATGAAGCTTCCATGGTGCTGCGCATCGATCCGGGCATTGCGTTCGGGACGGGCAAGCACGAGTCCACCCAGCTGGCTATTCGCGGGCTTCGCAAGTACCTGAAGGATGGGATGCGCGTTCTGGATATCGGAACGGGCAGTGGTATCCTGGGTATCGTAGCTCTAAAGAGCGGTGCCGGGTATGTGCTCGGGACTGATCTTGACGTGAACACTCTGGAAGCCATAGGCGAGAATATAGAGAAGAATGGAGTGGATCCGGAGTCATTTGCATACGTGATCGGAAACATACAGGATGATCCGGCCATACAGGAGTACGCGGGCGGCGATTATGATATCGTAGTTGCAAATATCATCGCCGAAATCCTCGCCGGCATCACCCCGGTCGTGCCAAACCACCTGAAGAAGGGCGGAATTTATATCACATCGGGAATTCTGATCACTCATGCGCAGGTCGTCCGCGATGCCATGGCGGCGGCAGGATTTACAATTATTGAAGAAAATGAGATGGGCGAGTGGGAGAGTATTGTGGCCCGTCTGGATTAAAGAGAGACGTTTATGTTCAGATTTTTTGTTGACGAGTCGCAGATTAGCGGCAAGGAGCTCACGATCAGCGGCGGCGACGTCAATCACATTAAAAACGTGCTGAGAATGAAGCCCCTGGATGAGGTTGAGGCGGTCCTGCCGGACGGTCGGATCGCGACCTGCAGTCTCAGAGAACTCACGGATGATGAGATCATCGCGGATGTGCTGTTCGTGGAGGAGTCAGGGGTCGAGCTGGGGAATAAGATCACTCTCTATATGGGTCTGCCCAAGTTCGACAAGATGGAGCTTGTGATCCAGAAAGCTGTGGAGCTCGGGGCTTACCGCATCGTGCCCGTGAGCATGAAGCGCACGGTCGTGAAGTTCGACGCTAAGAAAGCGAAGGTCAAGGTTGCCAGATGGCAGGCGATCGCGGAAGCCGCGGCCAAGCAGAGCAAGAGGGCTGTCATACCGGAGGTCGGTGAGGTGGTCACCTTCAGGGAGGCCCTTGCGGAAGCGCAGAGCCTCGACCATATACTGGTGCCCTATGAGTGCGCAGAGGATATAACAAGGACGAGAGAGATCATTTCCGGAATCGGCGATGGGGAATCTGTGGCTGTCTTCATCGGACCCGAGGGTGGGATCGATGAGAAGGAGATCGAGGCGGCAGCGGACGCCGGTGCCAAAATGATTACCCTGGGCAGACGGATCCTCCGCACGGAGACGGCGGCAATCAGCACTCTTGCCATTTTGATGTTCATGTTCGAGACACCGTGAGTTTTGTTGAGACCGTCATCGCAATTTGCCGGGATCACGGCAGGATTCGGTTTGAAATTATGTCAGCTGGCGCTGACCCGAATCCCGCGCCAAGTCTCTCGAGCGAGACTTGAAATTATGACCGGCAATCCGACGGAAGTCAGACTCAGTGAGGGATTTTATCTCCCGCTGAGTGAAAGATTATCTCACATAAAAGGCTCCATCTGTGCTATGATATAGGTGATTTCTGAGAAAGGAAATGTGAACTATGAAGCTTACAATCCAGAAAATTCTTATCTGCGCACTTTCCCTGATCGTCAGTATCGCCGCCTGCGTGTGCGGCATGTATATGACGATCCTCGCAAACATGATTATGGGGTACAGGCTCCTCTTCTGTCTGTTCTTTATCCTTAATCCGGTCCTCGTGATCTTTATGATCAGGTTCATGTTCAGAAAACCGGTTCCAAAGGAAGAGACAGTCGGCGCGGCTGAAACCGAGAAGAAGAAAAAGTGGGGTTGGTCATCTAAGAAGGATGAATCTCAATCTGCTGCCGCAGAAACTGTGCAGGATGAGGAACCGGAAGAGGCGACGGTTGGATCTTCGGATACTGCGTATACAGGCAGCACATACGGTAACTCGGGCGGTACATATGGCAACACAGGCTATATTATGCCTGACGACGGGGGAAACGCAGACGTCTCCGCTTCTGTATCGGGAGGCTCAGAGATTCAGTCCGGTACGTCTTCCTTCGCGGGCGAACTGGATGATGATATTGATTTTGCCGATCCCGTCACCGAGAAAGCTGCCGGTTCTGTGACAGAGGATTCTGTTGCGAAATTTAAGAAAATCAGTCTCAAGAGAAAGAAGCGCGCGGATGAATGATACGCACGCGGCCTTTTGGCCTGTAGAGGCGGGGGCATCTCCGACCTAGATATATGGCTGCTGCATAAAAGAGCCGCATGAAGCGGGGGGCTTTACCAGGTGGAGCACTCATTGCTGCGGCTGTTTTGTGCGGCAGCTTTTTTCGTAGAAATGGAGCTAGGGTACTTAAGCTCAGATGGCAATGCGAATCAGGAATGTCAGGCTCGAAACGAGAGCGCTTCATTGCTCACTCGGCGTGGGACGATCAGTGTGAAGAAACGTGGAGGTCTTTAATGAAGAATTATCGGATGCTCGTGCAGTATGATGGGACCCGCTACAACGGGTGGCAGAAGCAGGGAGATACGGACAACACGATACAGGAGAAGCTGGAGACTATTCTGTGCAGGATGACAGGCGCGGATCAGGTCGACGTACACGGAGCAGGCCGTACGGATGCCGGCGTGCATGCCAAAGGACAGGTGGCCCAGTTCCGCATTGACACGGAGCTGTCGACCGGTGAAATCCGCGACTATCTGAACACATATCTGCCGGATGACATTGGTGTGCTCTCTGTCGATGTAGCCGCGCCGCGCTTCCACAGCCGGTTCAATGCGACCCAGAAGACTTATCTGTACCGGATCGGCAAGGACAAATCCTACCATGTGTTTGACCGCAAGTATATCTATGAGTACCGGGGTGAGCCGCTGGATGTCGCTGCCATGAAGATGGCGACGATACAGCTTCGCGGCGAGCATGATTTCAAGAGCTTCTGCGGGAATCCCCGCATGAGAAAGTCTACTGTCCGCAAACTCTTCGCTATTCATATTCGCGAGAATGAGCATGAAATTGATATTGAATTCATTGGTGAGGGCTTCCTCCAGTATATGGTCAGGATCCTTGTCGGAACGTTGATCGAGGTCGGCGAGGGAAGGCGGGATCCACGCTCCATGGATGCTCTTCTTGAGGCTCGTGACCGCAAGCTTGCGGGACCCACTGCGCCTGCCTGCGGGCTGACCCTGATGGAGGTCCGATATAACTGAAAGCTTCCGTTGCTGCGGCTTTTAGACAGGCTTTTACGCGCGAGAAGCAGGAATGAGTAAAATGGCGCGTAAGGCATAGAGCCTTTGCCGAGGCTTAAGGCAAGCCATTACGCGCGAAAAGCAGGAAAGTGAGAAGTGGCGCGTAAGGCAAAGAGCCTTCGCCGAGGCTTAAGACAAGCCATTACGCGCGAAAAGCAGGAATGGATAAAACGGCGCGTAAGGCATAGAGCTTCCGCCGAGGCTTAAGCCAAGCCATTACGCGCGAAAAGCAGGAAAGTGAGAAATGGCGCGTAAGGCATAGAGCCTTCGCCGAGTCTTAAGGCAAGCCATTACGCGCGAGAAGCGGGAAAGTGCGAGATGGCGCGTAAGGCATAAAGCTTTCGCCGCGTCTTTCGACAAGCTATTACGCGCGAGAAGCAGGAAAGGATAAAACGGCGCGTAATTTACTGCGACGCATTACGCGCCGATAACAATGAATTTTGAAATAGCGCGTAATTTTTCATTATTAAGACAAAGTCTAATGTAGTTTTTACGCGCGAAATATAAGTATAGGTAAAATGGCGCGTAATATTTCTTTATTGAGACAGAATCTGGAATTATATTTACGCGCTAGATCTGAGTATAGGCAAAATGGCGCGTAATATTTCTTTATTGAGACAGAATCCAAAATATATTTTACGCGCCAGATCACTTCAATGATAGAACCGCGCGTAAAATACCATTCTTGACACATGACAGCGCAGCATATTGCGACGCGGCAAGAATGCTGACGAATTATTGATTACTAGCTATGTATGAGACAGTATTCTTGAGAAGTTTTTTGAAAAAACACTAAACACCACCCGGTCTGTATGGTATAATGTCTCGCTGTCAACTACATGAGGCAGCAGTGCTGAGAGCCTGACAAGATACAGGAAAAACGCAGCAAGACAAAGCTGCGTGAGTCTTGTTCGGATACAGGAACAAGCAGTAAGACAAAGCTGCGTGAGTCTTGTTCGGATACAGGAAAAACGCAGTAAGACAAAACTGTGTGAGTCTTGTTCGGATACAGGAAAAATGCAGTAAGACAAAACTGCGTGAGTCTTGTTCGGATACAGGGAAAAGGCAATGTGCCAAAACTGCCGGAATCTTAAGAAACGGAAAGGAACGATCCGTGAGAGATATCTATTTTGATAATTCTTCTACAACTGTCGTCTCTAAGAAGGCGGCAGAAATTGTCATGCATGTGATGACCTGCGATTATGGCAACCCGTCGTCACTCCACCAGAAGGGTGTCGATGCTGAGAAGTACATAAAGAATGCAAAGAGACAGATTGCAAAGACGCTGAAGGTCTCGGACAATGAGATTTACTTCACATCCGGAGGGACAGAGTCAAATAACTGGGCGCTGATCGGCGGAGCCCGGGCCAACAGGCGCGCCGGCAATAAGATCCTCACCACCCCGATGGAGCACCCGGCCGTATCGGAGCCGCTCAGAATGCTCGCTTCCGAGGGCTTTGAGATTGTGACCATCCCTGTCGACAGCCAGGGGAGACTCGACATGCAGGTGCTCGAAAATGAGATGACGGAGGACGTCATCCTGATCTCCATGATGTACGTCAATAATGAGATCGGAGCGGTGACTCCGGTCGCGGAGATCGGCAGATTGAAGAAGATCAAATGCCCTAAAGCCCTCTATCATGTCGATGCCATCCAGGCTTACGGCAAGTATGTGATCTACCCGAGAGAGCTCGGAATCGACCTGCTCTCCGTCAGTGGTCACAAGCTGCACGGGCCTAAGGGGACAGGCTTCCTGTATAAAGCGGACTCTGCCAAGTTATTGCCTCTCATTTACGGTGGCGGTCAGCAGAATGCATTAAGAAGCGGTACTGAGAATGTGCCGGGTATTGCTGGTCTCGGCGTTGCGGCTGAGGAAGTCTACACAGATTTTGACGCTAAGATTGCGCACATGAGAGGTCTCCGCAACAGACTGATTGCGGGACTTGGTGAGATTGACAATGTTATTATTCACGGAATGCCCGGTGATGAGGGTGCGCCGCACATTGTCAATGCGGCTTTTGTCGGCGTCGGGGCAGAAGTACTTCAGCACACTCTGGAGAATCAGGGAATTTATGTCTCTGCCGGTTCTGCCTGCTCGTCTCACAAGAGAGCCGGCTCACCGACCCTCACAGCGATAGATGCTCCGAGGGAGGAGATGGAGTCTTCGGTGAGGTTTTCATTTGCGGAAAACAACACGGAGGAAGAGGTCGATGAAGCCCTGGCATATCTTAAACAGATGCTGCCGATGCTGAGAAGATACAGAAGAAAGTAATTATGTCAGCCGGTGCTGACCCGAATCCCACGCCTAGTCTCGCGCGGGACTTGAATGAAAAAAGGCAGCGGAGTCCTGCCGGCTTGGAGGAGTTATTATGTACAATTCATTTATGATCAAATACGGTGAGATCGGCATCAAGGGCGACAACCGCCATCTCTTTGAGGATGCGCTTGCGAAGAGGATTCGCACGCTGCTGAAGAGGATTGACGGTGACTTCGAAGTCACGAAGATCCGAGGAAGAATTTATGTCAACTGCGGCGGCGACTGGAACTACGATGAGACAATTGATGTGCTGAGGTATGTGTTCGGTGTCGTTGGTATATGCCCCGTCGTGATCTACGAGAAGGACGGTGTGGAGAAAATGAAGGCCGACATGATCCAGTATGTCCGCGAGGAGCATCCGAACTGCACGCAGACCTTCAAAGTCAAAGCCCGCCGTGTAGACAAGGAGTTCCCGCTCACTTCCATGGAGGTTGCAGCGGAGCTCGGCGAGGCTATCCTCGAGAATTTCCCGGACATGAAGGTCGACGTTCACGATCCACAGATTCTTTTTGATGTGGAGATCCGTGACGAAGTGTATATCTATTCGAAGGTCATCCCGGGACCGGGCGGCATGCCGATCGGGACTGCCGGAAAGGCTATGCTCCTTCTCTCCGGCGGAATCGATTCTCCTGTCGCGGGTTGGATGGTCGCTAAGCGCGGTGTTACGATTGACGCGACATATTTCCACGCTCCGCCCTACACATCCGAGAGAGCGAAGCAGAAGGTTGTTGATCTCGCAAAGATTGTGGCTAAGTACACAGGACCGATCAGACTTCATATCGTCAATTTCACGGATATTCAGCTGTATATTTATGACCAGTGCCCGCATGAAGAGCTCACTATTATCATGCGCCGCTACATGATGCGGATCGCGGAGCACTTCGCAAAGGAGGAGGGAGACCTCGGTCTCATCACCGGCGAGAGCATCGGCCAGGTCGCAAGTCAGACCATGCAGTCTCTCCGCTGCACGGACGCTGTCTGTGAGCTTCCGGTCTACAGACCGCTGATTGGATTTGACAAGAACGATATAACAGCGATCGCGCGTGAGATCGGCACTTATGACACATCCATCCTTCCGTACGAGGATTGCTGCACGATTTTCGTAGCGAAGCATCCGGTCACGAAGCCGATTATTGAGGTCATTGAGCGCAACGAGAGAAAACTCAATGAGAAGATCGATGAGCTCGTAAAAGAGGCGATCGACACGGCTGAGGTCGTGATTGCAAAATAATACTGTTGTCGAAAGAGGATCCGTTCCGGCCAAATGGCCGGGGCGGATTTTTTACGCAATTCTCATTGTCACCCGGCGAAAAATGTGAGATAGAGGCGATAATTCCGGTCCGAAAGGAGGAGCATAATTCCCTGAGGGAACGAAATGAGCATGATGATTGATGTTCCGATGCCGACCCGGAAGGAGGAGCACATTTTTGGATTGTAGATGAAATAAAGCTTTATATGGTGTATTATCTTAGATGGAGCCGCCCTTTTCAGGGCGGCTGGGTGTACCAGATTCATTCCAGGAAAGGGACTTAGCACAGATGGAACAAAAAGGCGTATGGACACCGGCCAAAGCGGCCGCTCTGATCATTCTGGCAGCTTGTGTGTGCATTGCCGGTTTCTTCGGATACAGACATATGAGGAATGCGGCGGTTACTGATGACGGCGAGGAGGTCTACGTCACTTCTGTCGCCTATCTCACAGGTGCAAATGTAAGCGGCGCTATTAACAGATTCGGAGGCGTAGTGGAATCACCGGAGACCTGGTCCGTCGACCCGAATTCTGAATACAAAGTCGCCGCGATACTTGTCACTGTAGGGCAGGAAGTGAGCGAGGGGCAGGCTCTCTTTACTTACGACGTCAATGCTTTTCAGGACGAGCTGGCAAAAGCTCAGATAGAGCTTGAGAGGTTGAACGCCGAGCGTAATGCGCTCGATGATACGATTGCAGCTCTGTCCAAACAGCAGAAAAAAGCCGAGAAGGATCAGCAGGCCAATTACACGATCCAGATCAAGCAGCAGGAACTCGAACGCAAACAGAAAGAGTACGATATAACAGTTAAACGCGCTGACATCGCGAAGATACAGGATAATATCAACAATGCTACAGTATACAGCAAGATATCAGGCGTCGTTCAGTCGATCAACGAGAGCGGTTCTTCTGAGAACTCGGGTGGAACTGACAACAGCTTCATCAAGATCATGAAGACGGGTGATCTTCGTGTGAAGGGAACTGTCAACGAGCAGAATATTGGGCAGATCTATGAAGGTCTTCCGGTGATTATCCACAGCCGTGTGGACGAGAGCCTTATGTGGAGCGGTACGGTCACAAAAATCGACAGGGAGAACGCCCAGGGCAATCCATATGCGAGTATGTTCGGAAACGATGGAGGCTCCAGCTCGAACTATCCTTTCTATGTGGAACTTTCCGGCAGTGATGGCCTCATGATGGGACAGCACGTATATCTTGAGCCGGATCTTGGCCAGAATGATGCGGAAGCCCATCAGGGTATCTGGCTCGACGCCTACTATATTGATGAGACAGGAGACCCGTTCGTCTGGGCTGATGACGGCGGAAAACTTATAAAGAAGTCTGTCACGCTCGGTGATAGGGATGATGAGCTTGGCAAAGTGCAGATCCTTGAAGGCCTTGCGGAATCGGATCTTATCGCGTTTCCGGAGGACACGCTTCACGAGGGGATGACCACTATAGATTCAGCCTCTGCAATCGGGGAAGAGACAGTGGAAAATCCGGAAGAGATAGATGATATGGAAGAGATGGAAAATATAGAAGGGTTGACATAATTTCCTTCCGGCGTCGGAGCATCCAAACGAGCTGCTGCCGGTATAGTAATGACAGCGAAGGAGTGGCGAAGGAAACATCTATGGCAAATGTTATCGAGTGCAGAGGTGTATATAAAAACTATCTGTCCGGGAAAATGGAGGTCCCGGTCCTTCGGAATGTGAATTTCCGGATGGCTGAGGGCGAATACACTGCCATCATGGGACCGTCAGGTTCGGGCAAATCGACGCTGATGAACATCATCGGCTGTCTTGACGTGCCCACAAGAGGTGAAGTCCTGATCGCGGGGCAGGATATAGCCGGCCTCAGTGACAATGAGATGAGTGATCTTCGTCTCTATAAGATCGGGTTCGTGTTCCAGACCTTCCAGCTCCTCTCCCGCCAGTCAGCTCTCTCCAATGTCGAGCTGCCGCTCTCATATGCCCATGTTCCGAGGAAAAAGAGGCGGGAGATGGCAATGGAAGCCCTGAAAAAAGTCGGACTTGAGGATCGAGTGAATTTTATGCCGTCCCAGTTGTCCGGCGGGCAGAAGCAGAGAGTGGCCATAGCGAGGGCTATTGTAAATAATCCTAAGATCCTGCTCGCTGATGAGCCGACCGGAGCGCTCGATTCCGCGTCAGGCAAGCAGGTCATGGAGATATTCCGCCAGCTGAACAGGGAGGGTGTGTCGATCCTCATGATCACGCATGACCGCGAAATCGCCTCTCATGCGGACCGCATAGTAGAAATCCGCGACGGAGTGCTGAGGGAGGAGCGAAGCACAGAGAACCTCGATGAGGCACTGAGGGAGGAGCGAAATTCAGAGACTTTCGATGAGGCTCTGAGGGAGGAGCGAAGCACAGAGACACTCGATGGCATGCCGGGAGAGGAATACCATGCTGTGACTCATGATGCAGTGCCGAGTGAGGAAGATGTTGAGTATGAGAACTGCGATGATGCGGGTGGAGGTGACGCCGTATGAAGAGAAAGCGCATACTGGTGCCTCTTCTGGCTGCATGTGCGGTATTGCTCGCGACCATGGGAATCGTCTATGCGGTAAAGAAATCCCAGGAGAAGACCGTAATGGTCATTTCTGCAAGTTCTCTTAACTATGGAGGAGGCTTTTTTGATGCTTCCGTCACTATGGACGGGACCATAACGGCGGACGTCTCTCAGGACATTTATATTTCAAGCACACAGACGGTCGATGAAGTCTTTGTGACGGAAGGCCAGAGAGTGTATGTCGGGGACAAGCTGCTCACTTATGATACGGTGAAGACCGGCATGAATCTCGAGAAAGAGAAGATCAACAGGGAGCAGATCGAACTCAAAATCGATGTCGCGCGGCGCAACCTTGTCACCCTGAAAAGATTGAAGCCGGTAAGCAGCGAGATCGCCCCGACGGAGGAACCTTCCGAGCCCGAAGATTCAGGAGAAGAGGAAGAAGGAGATTACTGGGACGAGGAACTCCCGGATGATGAGATTCCGGATGAGGGCGAGATTACCCCGACAGCAAAGCCAAAAGCGACTCCCACACCATCGTACGGAAAGACTGTTGTGAACGAGGTCCTGGACGGGTCAGCCAAAGCTTTTAACTCGTCAGAATCCAACGTCGGCACCCGCGAGAACCCCTACAGATTCCTGTGTACAGACGGGACCGAGATTACCGCGGCATTTATTGAGATGATGCGTCAGATGGCTAAAGAAGGAGGCCGTGACGTTTATTTTTCCCTCGAGATATATGATGGGGACAACGCGGACGGCAGACTCCTTGCTGCCTGGATCCTGAATGCAGCCTATCTCGACCGGGTCCCGGAGGATTGGAGCCGTTATCTGTATCTGTATCCGCTCGTGACGGACCCGGAAAGGGAACCGACAAAAGCCCCGGAAAGTGACCTGCCCTATGTCACGGCAGCTCCAACCCCGATTCCTACCGCGACGCCAAAGCCAGGCGAGGGAGACGAGGACGAGGATGCTCCGTCTGACGCAGGCAGGGATTCTGTGACTCCGACTCCGACCGTGACAAAGCAGCCTGAGCCGACCGTGACAGACGCGCCTTCCGACGTAGATGATGCGGGCAGTGATGACCGACAGTCGGATGCGCCGCGTGTGACATCTCCGCCCGAAGGCGGAGAAACCGGCGCGGGGTTGACAGCTCAGAGCCAAGGCAGAGGTACAGGCACAGGAACAGCCTCGAACGAGGGCAGGGGAACAGGCGCAGGGATAGCCTCGAACGCAGGCAGAGGTA
Source organism: Lachnospiraceae bacterium (assembly GCA_045221675.1). GTDB lineage: Bacteria > Bacillota > Clostridia > Lachnospirales > Lachnospiraceae > Chordicoccus. Next base: position 56,528 of record JBGUWZ010000013.1, read on the forward strand.
CAGGCGCAGGAACAGTCGCTTTCGACGGTAGAGGATCCGACGGCGGATATATGCCTGCACTGAGCCGTGAGGCTGTAATTGTAGCAGTTTCAGACCGTGGTTATGTATATCTGGCAAATGAAGAAAAGGCTGAATCCGAAAACGCAATTGCCGGTGCTCTCGGCCTCATCGAGAGCAGCGCAAAAATGACGAAGGAGGAGATCGCGGAGCGGAGGAAAGAGGAGGAGGCTAATCTGGCCTCGCTCAGACTGGACCTTCGCGAATGTCTCCTTGCCATCAAAGCGGCTGAGAAAGCTGTAAACGAAGGCACGGTCCTTTCGAGGATGAACGGAATCGTCAGGACAGTCGGGGATAAAAATCATATCAGTAATGACGGCTCACCGTTCCTTTCCGTCACCTCAGAGGAGGGTCTCTACGTAAAGACATACCTCAGCGAGAAAATGTACGGAAAAGTGAAAGTAGGAGACACGGTCGACATTGTGGCATGGGAGTCGGGCACGAGCTATAAAGGTCGTGTGCGGGACATCTCCGAATATCCGCTAATTTCAGAGTACGGCGACCCGATGGCGTCTCAATATCCGATGACGGTGTCATTTGCAGCCGGAAGCGGTGAAATAAAGAACGGTGAGTGGGTGATGGTGACCTATGAACCGTCCGGCGACAGCAGTGTGGAATCCATGACTGACAGTATGGGCATGCTGTATCTGTACAACGCGTTCATCCGAGAGGAGGATGGGAAGATGTACGTCATGAAGAGGGGCGAAGATGGGCTGCTGGTGAAGCAGTATATAGAGGTCGGGAAGATATCCGGAGAAGGGTATGAGATCCTGTCCGGCGTGACGACGGATGATTACCTGGCCTTCCCCTACGGCAAGGAAGTGAAAGAGGGGGCAAAGACCCGCGAGGGCACCATAGATGAGCTCTATGCTAGCTGATGGCATGTATGATGCGTGGGCCAATCGCGAATGTCCGCATGTGATGATGTATGGGCAATCGCGAATGTCCGGCATGTGATGATGTATGGGCAATCGCGAATGTCCGCATGTGATGATGTATGGGCAATCGCGCATACTCGGAATGTGATGCTGCATGGACAGAGCACAAATGCCCGGGACACTATAATCGGGGGTTATTACTTTATACCGGATACGGAGGACGGACATGCTGGAAAATCTTATATACGCTGTGCAGGGTATCTGGTCGCATAAGCTGAGGTCGTTTCTCACCATGCTCGGCGTGATCATCGGCATAGCGTCGATTATCGCAATTGTGTCGACGATCAAGGGAACAAATGATCAGATCATGCAGAACCTGATCGGCGCGGGCAATAACGCGGTGACTATTTCGCTCATGCAGGGCGATTCCGAGTATTATATGGACGGCGGTCTGCCTGCCGGTGTCACTGTAGCGTCGGATGAGCAGAAGGAAGCCATCCGCAGTCTGCCGGATGCCGCCGACGCGTCGTTTTATGTGAAGCGAAGCTATCTGGACGGCGTGGAGAGCGGCGAGAATACGCTGAATATGGGAAGTATTTACGGGGTAGATCTGCATTATCTCTCGACATGCGGTTATATCGTGAGCTCGGGCAGGCCGTTCGTGGAGAAGGATTACAGGGATTTCCGTAAAGTCATTCTCATTGATGATAAGATCGCGAAGAGCCTATTCGACAGCAGGGATCCACTCGGCCGCACTATAACAGTGCACGGGGAGCCGTTCATTGTGGTCGGCATCATACGCAAGTCGGATAATTTTCAGCCGGTCATTAATTCTTTCTCGGATTATATGACCTATCATCAGGAAGATTTGGGAACAATGCTAATTCCTTCCGCTGTCTGGTCAATTATTTTTTCGTACGATGAACCTGAGAATTGTGTGGTTCGTGCCAAGACTACTGAGGGGATGAGTGCGGTTGGAAAAGACGCTGAGAGAATCATGAATCAGTCGGTCACGTCCGGTGCTGATATCAAATACAAGGCGGAGGACCTCCTTGAAAAAGCAAGGAACAAGCAGGAGCTTTCAGCCAGCACCAACAACCTGCTGATCTGGGTCGCCAGCATAGCACTCCTTGTCGGAGGAATAGGAGTCATGAACATTATGCTGGTATCGGTCACGGAGAGGACGGCTGAGATCGGACTGAAGAAGGCTTTAGGAGCCAGAAAGAGAGTAATCCTTCTGCAGTTCCTGACTGAGTCCGCAATGTTGACGAGCATAGGAGGAGTACTGGGAGTCGCTGCCGGGATCATTCTTGCTTACGTGGTCTCGCGGATGACGGGGACTCCTGTCGCCATATCTGTGCCGGCTATCATCCTCGGTGTCGGTTTTTCGATGCTGATCGGCATCATATTCGGGCTGCTGCCTTCGATCAAGGCAGCGAACCTTAATCCGATCGAAGCCCTGAGAAGAGAGTAGGACGGTGAGAGCGGGCTGCTTGACATTTGCATATTTCACAAGTACTATAAAGGGGCTGTCGCGATGCGGCAGCCCCTCTGAATCTTTTATGAATATGTATTTATTCGACTTCGTATGCTGAGAGAGTTTTGAGAACTTCCTCAAGATCTGTACCCTCTGCATGGATATTCAGGTCGATCGGCTGGGAAAGGTCAAGACTGAAGATTCCCATAATGGACTTGGCGTCGATTACATAACGGCCGGAAACCAGATCAAAGTCATATGAGTAGCGGTTGATATCGTTGACAAACTGCTTTACTTTGTCAATAGAATTAAGTGAAACCTTGATAGTTTTCATTTATGAAATACCTCCTTGTGGATAGCCAATAACTATCTATGTGGGCAGCTTTATCTGCTGTATATCAATCTTAGCTTGAATCAGGGTCAAGGTCAAGACAAAAGAAAGGAACTTATAGATGAAAGTTGCATTTCACAGCCTCGGCTGCAAAGTTAATTCATATGAGACGGATGCCATGAGGCAAAGTCTCCTGCATGCAGGGTATGAGGACGCTGATTTTGCGCCCGGTGCTGACGTCTATGTGATAAACACCTGCACCGTCACCAATGTTGCTGACAGGAAGTCCAGGCAAATGCTCCACAAAGCCAAAGAGATGAATCCCGACGCGGTCGTTGTCGCCGCGGGCTGCTACGTGCATGACGCCGGTGAGAAGCTGACTGCGGATCCCGCTGTCGATATCATTGTCGGAAATCATGAGAAAAGCCGCCTGCCCGAGATACTTGACGCGTATTTCCGGAACAGGGAGTCGGGCAAGACGACAGCTGTCTCGAATATCAACCGGGTGAGGGAGTATGACGAGCTTCATTTTGTGCCGGACGGTGAGCATACGAGAGCTTTTATCAAGGTCCAGGACGGCTGCAATCAGTTCTGCTCCTACTGTATGATCCCTTATGTCAGAGGCCGTGTCAGGAGCAGGAGACCTGGAGAGGTGATGAGAGAAATCTGCGATCTGATCGGCCGTGGCTATCAGGAGTTTGTACTTACAGGAATCCACATCAGCTCCTACGGACTTGACTTTGATTTTCCGGGTCAGAACAGGCAGACACCCTATGCTTCCGAGGCAAGAACGAACAGGCATCTTCTCGGACTCATGCAGGATGTGGCGGCAGTCCCGGGTGTCATGAGACTTCGCCTCGGATCGCTGGAGCCGGGCATCATCACAGAGGAGTTTGCGGCGGAGCTCGCAAAGATCCCTGAGTTCTGTCCGTCTTTCCATCTGTCGATGCAGAGCGGCTGCGACGCGACCCTCATGCGCATGAAGAGAAAGTACAGCACAGCCGATTTCATGGACAAATGTGAGATTCTTCGAAGCCACTTCGCAAACCCCTCGATCACAACGGACATCATCACCGGCTTTCCGGGGGAGACCGAGGAGGAATTTGCGCAGACGGTGGAGTTTGTGCGAAAGGTGGGATTTGCAAGGACTCACATATTCAAGTTTTCAGTGAGGCGCGGGACGGCTGCCGAGCGGATGCCCGGTCAGAATACGGAGAAGACCAAGGCAGAAAGATCCGGAGTGCTGCTGGAAATTGATAGAGAGCGGAGAGAGACCTACGCCAGGAGCTTTGTAGGCGAAACTGTCAGCGTACTCTTTGAGGATAGAACAACGGCTGACGGCAAGAGCATGCTCACCGGCTACACAAGAGAATATGTCCCTGTACTTATGGAGACGGAGGATAATCTCATGAACCGGATTCTGGACGTTCGGGCAGTGTCCGTGACTCCGCAAGGGGAGATTATTGCGTCAACCGGATATGTAAAGGAAGGAGCATAAAAGGGTGAGGAAACCGGTCGGAGTATATCTTCATTTTCCGTTCTGCGTGAAGAAGTGCAGTTACTGCGACTTTTTATCGGGTCCGGCAGATCATGGAACAAAGAGGGCCTATGCGGATGCCCTTTGCCGCGAGATTTATAGCTTTGGCAGAGAGTATGGCATGCGGGAAACGCTCTCTCGTGATGAGAAGATTCCGGTAGATACCATTTTCCTCGGCGGCGGAACTCCGTCCGTGATGGATCCGGAGGATCTGACCCGGGTCATGGATACAGTGCGTGAGACATTCGACGTACTTCCCGGAGCTGAGATCTCTATGGAGATGAATCCGGGGACTTTCAGAGAGGAACTTCTGGCATTTGTACAACAATACATAAACAGGGTCAGTCTCGGTCTGCAGTCGGCGGATGACGGGGAGCTTTTGGTATTGGGACGGATTCACACGTACTCAGAGTTTGAGCGCTGCTATGGCACCCTCCGGGATGCGGGAATCGCAAATATCAATGTCGATCTCATGTCAGCCATTCCCGGTCAGACGCTGACCTCCTGGGAGCGGTCTCTTGACCGCGTTCTGAGACTGAGACCGGAGCATATAAGCTGCTACAGCCTGATTGTCGAGAAGGGGACTCCCTTTTACGCTCTTTATGAGGATGAGAGGCTGGATCTGCCGGGCGAGGATGAAGAGCGTGAGATGTACTACTTGACGAAACGGCTTCTGGAGACGTGTGATTACCATCGCTATGAGATCAGCAATTATGCCCTGCCTGGTCACGAGTGCCGGCATAACATACGCTATTGGAGGCGTTCGCCCTACGTCGGGTTCGGTATAGGGGCAGCCTCCCTTCTTGATGAGACGAGGTGGAGTAATACGCGCGATCTTAAGAGATATCTGTCCGGCAGCGGGAGCCTTCGTGACATTCGGGAGGAAATTCAGGAACTTAGTGTCGGTGAGCAGATGGAAGAATTCATGTTCCTGGGGCTTAGAATGGTGGAGGGGGTGTCGTGTGCCGACTTTGCCGAAGCATTCGGCTGCAATCTTGACAGTGTCTTCGGGGAGGCGTGTGAGCGCCTGATTTCTGAGGGGCTTTTGGTCCGGGATGGTGATCGATACAAGCTTACATCCAGAGGAATCGATATTAGTAACTCGGTGTTGGCGGAATTTCTGCTGTGAGTCAGCAAAATCTTGCATCTGAGGAGGGGCTGCTGCCTTTGGTCCTGGCGGGGTTCATCATGAGGTAAGTAACAGTTCAGACAGGCTGTACTTGTAGTACGTTACCGGAGCAAATCATTCATCTTCGTGAGAAAAACATTGCAGGTCCGACTGAGAGATCGCGCAGAGGCGGCGAGCCGCCCTGCGCAAGCTCGTAGGAAAGGACCTGCGTTTTTCGATGAAGATGATGTTTGCGCCGGGATTGCGAGCAGCGTTACAGCCTGTCAGAACCGTTACGTGAATAATCTTAACCTGTCCGAACTGCTACGTGGCATTCATGCAGCAATCACAAGGCAGCCATTATCTTAATTATACTAAAATAAGTTGATTAAAGCTGAAAAAAAGAGTAGAATACAGACAAGTATGTAAATGTGGAAGACTGTCTCCTGACGACCCTTTATGGAGCAGAAAAAACATATAGCAAGGAGTAAATATGGCAGATTTGGGAAACACACAATATTTCAAGGTGAAATCCGGCCCTGAGCTCAACGTCAAGGATGTGCTCAGCACTGTCTACACAGCTATGGCAGAAAAAGGTTACAACCCTGTGAATCAGATTGTCGGATACATAATGTCCGGTGACCCGACCTATATTACCAGCTATAAGGGTGCACGCAGCATGATTATGAAAGTGGAGCGCGACGAGATCGTTGAAGAACTTCTTCGCGCGTACATTCGCAATAAGTCCTGGGAGGATGAGGCGTAAGTGAGGACCCTTGGACTGGATTACGGTTCGAAAACTGTCGGGGTGGCAGTTACCGATCCGTTAGGGCTGACAGCGCAGGGCGTAGAAATTATCCGGAGGCAGAAAGAGAACCATTTGCGAAAAACATTTCAGCGCATCAGGGAACTCTGTGAACAGTACGATGTGGAAAAAATTGTGCTGGGCTTGCCGCTTAATATGGATGATACGATGGGGGACAGGGCAGAAAAGACACTCGAATTCAAAAAAGAACTGGAGCGTCGTCTTTCTGTACCTGTTTTTCTTGTCGATGAACGTCTTACCACGGTAGAGGCCATCGAAATCATGGACGATGCCGGAATAAAGATAAGCGAACGTGAAAAGTACGTGGATATGATCGCGGCGACGATCATTCTGCAGGATTATATGAACTCACATGAAGGCAAATGAAAGCTGCGGAGGCATCACATGGATACGAACAAAATCATACTGATCGATGATGAGGGGAATGAAGCAGAATTTTATATTGAGGAGCAGACGCGTGTGTACGGGAAGAATTATATCCTTGTCTCTACGGCCCGGGAAGGCGACGCGGAAGCTCTCATTTTAAAAGATATATCAGAAGATTCCAATGAGGAGGCAGCCTACGTTCCGGTAGATGACGAAAGCGAACTGGCTGCTGTCATGAAAATCTTTGAGGAGATGCTGGACGACATAGATATCCAGTGATAAGAACGTGGCATCTGGGTATCGCCAGAAAAGAACGGAGGGATATTTTTATTTGAAAAGCAAAGACAACAGAAAGGAGAAAGTGAAGATCATTCCGCTCGGCGGACTTGAGCAGATCGGAATGAACATCACAGCATTTGAGTACAGGGACAGCATTGTTGTCGTGGATTGCGGTATGGCGTTCCCGGAAGACGATATGCTCGGAATTGATATCGTGCTGCCGGATATAACTTATCTTGAAGAGAATTACAGCAAGATCAAGGGATTTGTAATAACGCACGGGCATGAGGACCACATAGGAGCGATTCCATATGTGTTCCGGAAAATTAATGTACCCATTTATACGACAAAACTTACGATGGCCCTGATCGAGAACAAGCTCGAGGAACATGAGATGCTGGACCTGGTCAAACGCGAGGTCGTCAGCTACGGGCAGTTCGTGGAGCTTGGGGACATAAGCGTTGAGTTTATTAAGACCAATCACAGTATTCAGGATGCGGCCGCGCTCGCTCTTCACACACCTGCCGGCGTTATTGTACATACCGGCGACTTTAAGGTCGATTACACACCGGTCTACGGCGACGCGATCGACCTGCAGAGATTTGCTGAGCTCGGCAGGAACGGGGTTCTTGCCCTCATGTGCGACAGCACCAACGCCGAGAGGCCCGGCTATACGATGTCGGAGAGGACAGTCGGTGAGAAATTTGAGAAGATATTTGCGGAGTATGTCAATTCGAGGCTGATCATAGCTACATTTGCCTCCAACGTCGACCGCGTGCAGCAGATCATTAACTGCGCAGCCCGGTTCGGCCGCAAGGTATGTCTTGAAGGTCGGTCTATGATCAACGTCATCGGCACAGCCATCCGGCTGGGATACATCGAAGATTCATCCCACACCATTGTCGATCTCGACACGATCCGGAATTATCCGCCGGAGAAGACGGTGCTTGTTACGACCGGCAGTCAGGGAGAATCCATGGCAGCCCTGTCCCGCATGGCAGCCAACATTCACAAGAAGATAAAGATCATGCCCGGAGACGTAATCGTGTTCTCGTCTCAGCCGATTCCCGGCAATGAGAAGGCTGTCTCCAACGTCATGAATGAGCTTGCGGAGATCGGAGCGACGGTCGTCTTCGGCGATACGCACGTATCCGGCCACGCCTGCCAGGAAGACATCAAGCTGATCTACTCGCTGGTGCAGCCTAAGTATTCTATACCGGTCCACGGTGAGATGCGCCATCTGCGTGCGCAGGCAGCCCTTGCCAAGAGCCTTGGAATCTCGAGCGAGAATACTTTTATCCTGCACTCGGGTGATGTGCTTGAGATCGGTGAGGATGATGCCAAGATCATTGGCAAAGTCCAGACGGGGACGATCCTGGTCGACGGACTCGGGGTCGGAGATGTCGGGAACATTGTTATCAGAGACCGCCAGAGACTTGCGGAGGACGGCATTATCGTTGTCGTCATGACGCTGGAAGGCAGGTCGAACGAGCTGCTGGCAGGTCCGGATATTGTATCTCGTGGTTTCGTCTACGTCAGAGAGTCGGAGGGACTCCTGGAGGAGGCCAATCAGACGGCCTATGAAGCTGTGATGAAATGTCTGGACTACGGGGTCACAGACTGGTCGAAGATCAAGCTCGAGATCAAGGATGCGCTTAGTGATTTTGTGTGGAAGCGCACGCAGAGAAGGCCGATGATTCTGCCGATCATCATGGAGACGACGCTCTGATTAGCCCTTGCACGCATAAGTCTGTTCTGTTATCATATTGTCATATTTCTATTGTACAGAAGGAAGGTTCAAGATGGAAAGCAGTGTTGACGCCTGTACGGATAAGCTGGTAAAAAGTATACTTGAAAGCCGCGCTTACCGCCGTTTTATAAGGGCACAGGAAAATCTTGATAAGCGTCCTGACCTGAAAGAACAGATCAATCAATATCGCACGGATATTTTTAAGCTGTATGAGGAAGGTGCAGATGAGGATCTCATCGATACTTCCGACATACTTGAGAAGAAGTTCCAGAGCATGCAGAAAATTCCGGAAGTAAATGCTTATCTTGACGCGGAGACAGAGATCTGTCGTATGGTGAGAGAGATTTACCAGCGGCTGATCAGTGAGACCGGAGTGGAAGAACCGGAAGCCTGAACGTGAGAGGATGATTCTATGGCAAAGAAAAACAGAGATGTGGGATATGCTGTCGCGCTGTTCGGCGCAAAAGGGGTCATCAGGATTCTGCTGTATGTCCTTGTGGCCATATTCTTTATTTCTATAGCGAGAATGTCCTATGTTTTCGGGTATTCGATTTTTAATGAGCAGGCAATTGCATCGGAGCCGGGGCAGGACGTCCTGGTCGAAATTCCCGAGGGGGCTTCGACCCGGGAGATCGCTGATATTCTGGTAAAGAATGACCTGGTCGAGAGCAGATGGATATTTATTGCTCAGGAAAGGCTGTCCTCATATCACGGTCAGCTCCAGAGCGGGACGTATCTTCTCAACACATCCGAGAAACCCACGGAGATGATGCGGATACTCGCAGGGATAGATACTGAGGGCCAGCCGGGATCAGGCTCGTCCGGAGAAGAAGAACAGGAGAAATAATATGGGGACGGTTCTGAGGACCTGTGCACGGAAGATGGTACAGGGGCAGCGGAACCGTCCTTGCAATGTAACGGGGAAAGTTGAGTGCCGGAGCAACACTCGTGGCTCGGAGTGCAGCCGGGAAAGAGGAGCGCCGGAACTCTTATGGGTCTACAATGGATAGAATAGAGAGAATGCACACTTTTCTGGCCTCCATGGATACGGGTAATTCGGATTTTCTGAACCGACTTGAGGAGGAGGCCACAGCCTCGTACGTCCCTATCATACGCAGGGAAACCCAGAGTGTCCTCCGGGTCCTGCTTGCGGCGGTGAGGCCGAAGACTATACTCGAGGTGGGCTGTGCTGTCGGATTCTCCGCCATTCTTATGTGTGAGAATTCTGACGCACGAATTACGACGATTGAAAATTATGAAAAGAGAATAGGACCGGCCGGAGAGAACTTCAGGGCAGCGGGAGTGAGCGACCGCGTTGACCTTATCTTTGGAGATGCACAGGATGTTCTTCCGGAACTGGACGGACCCTATGATCTGGTGTTTATGGATGCGGCCAAAGGACAGTATATACATTTTCTGCCCGAAGTCATGCGGCTTCTTGCTCCCGGCGGCATGCTGATCAGCGACAATGTGCTGCAAAATGGGGATATTCTTGAGTCCCACTACGCTGTGGAGCGCAGGAATCGGACGATCTATAAGCGGATGAGAGAATATCTGCATGAGATCACCCACAGGGACGATCTTGTGACGACTATACTCCCGATCGGAGACGGGCTCGCGATATCTGTTAAGAAATGAATAATGGAGGATTTATGAAAAGACCGGAACTGCTCCTCCCGGCAGGGAGTCTTGATGTTTTGAAAGTGGCTGTGCTCTACGGAGCGGATGCAGTATATATCGGAGGAGAAGCCTTCAGCTTAAGGGCTAAGGCGACTAACTTTACGAGAGAGGAGATGAAGGAGGGCATTGCATTTGCACACGCGCACGGAGCCAAAGTGTACGTGACCGCCAACATTTATGCCCACAACAGCGATCTTGCGGAGGCTGAAAAGTATTTCAGAGAGCTTGCGGAAGACATAAAGCCGGATGCGGTCCTCGTAGCTGATGCGGGCATGTTTGCGCTTGCCCGCAGAATCGCCCCGGAGCTTGAGCTTCATATCAGCACACAGGCCAACAGCACGAACTACGAGACCTGCCTTTTCTGGCACAGTCTCGGCGCTTCCCGCATAGTGACAGCCAGAGAACTCTCGCTCCGCGAGATCAAAGCGATCCGAGAGAGGATCCCGGATGATCTCGAAATAGAAGTCTTCGTTCATGGCGCTATGTGTATCTCTTACTCGGGCAGATGCCTACTGTCCAATTATCTGGTCGGACGCGACGCGAACCGCGGTCTCTGCACTCACCCATGCCGCTGGAAATACGCGGTGGTCGAGGAGACGAGGCCGGGCGAGTATATGCCGATCGAGGAGAATGAGCGCGGGACATACATATTTAATTCCAAGGATCTGTGCATGATCGAGCATCTGCCGGATCTGTACGATGCCGGTATAGACAGCTTCAAGATCGAAGGCCGAATGAAGACTGCTCTGTACGTAGCGACTGCGGCCAGGACTTACAGGCTGGCCATGGATGCTTACGAGAAGGATCCTGCTCTCTATGAGAAGAATCTCCCCTGGTACCGCGAGCAGATTGCTGACTGCACCTATCGCAAGTTTACGACAGGGTTTTTCTATGGCAAACCCTCTGAAGAGGATCAGATCTATGACAATAACACCTATGTGAATGCCTATACATTCCTTGGTATCGTAAGAAAAAACGACGAGAGCGGCTGCGCAGTGACGGAGCAGAAGAATAAGTTCTGCGTGGGTGACGTGATTGAAGTCATGAAGCCTGACGGCAGGAACATAGAGGTGCCGGTGCTGGCTATCTATGACGCGGACGGCAATGAGATGGAATCGGCGCCGCATCCGAAGCAGGAGCTCCATATAAAGATTGACGCGGAAGTTATGCCGTGGGATATACTGCGCAAGCAGAATTGATGAGGGCAGCAGAAAAGTTTCAAGCTGCCTTAATTCAAAAAATGTGACGGTTCAGACAGGCTGTTTCTGTATTTCGCTTCCGGCAGCAAAGCATCCATCTTCGTGAGAAAAACATTGCAGGTCCTTCACTGTGAGATCAAAATGCTTTAGCTTTTTTAGCTCACAGATAGGACCTGCGTTTTTCGATGAAGATGATGTTTGCGGCCGGATTCTGAAACTTCGTTGCAGCCTGTCTGAACTGTTACCAAAATTAAGTGAGGGGGCTGTCGCATTAAGACGCGGCAGTCCCCTCACTGTTGTGTCAGTATGATGTTTTATCAGTCCTGTCTGTGTCTTGCCTTCAGTGTGACACCGCGGTTCATATCGCCCTCTGGACTTACGCCGAACTCGTAATCATTACCCGGCAGAATTGCGTTCAGCAGAACGCCTGCGATAGAGGCAATAGCCAGAGATGTGAGGGTGATGGACGTACCCGCGATTTCAAATGTGAGACCGCTGGAGAACCCGAGACCGCAGACAAGAATGACGGCTGCGATAATGAGGTTTCTGCTGTTTGTGAGGTCTACACGGTTCTCGACAACGTTACGGATACCGATTGCGGAAATCATTCCGTAAAGGATGAAACTTACGCCGCCGATGATGGAAGCCGGCATGGAGCCGATGATGCTTGCGAACTTGGGCACGAAGCTGAGCACTACTGCGTAGACAGCCGCGATTCGGATGACCGCCGGATCAAATACCCGGGAAAGCTCCAGGACACCGGTATTCTCGCCGTATGTCGTGTTGGCGGGACCGCCGAAGCAGGCGGAGAGTGCGGTCGCGAGACCGTCACCGATCAGTGTGCGGTGGAGACCCGGATCTTCGAGGAAGTTCTCGCCCACTGTCGCGGAAATCGCGGACATATCGCCGATATGTTCCATCATGGTCGCGATTGCGATCGGAGCCATGACAAGGACTGACGTCAGGTTGAACTTGCAGAGAATGAAATCCGGAAGGCCGACCCAGGCTGATGATGCTGTGGAAGTGAAATCAATGATCGTGCTTCCGTCAGGATTCGTGATGCCTGCGAACTGCATGGCCAGCGCTACTGCGTAGGAGATCAGGACGCCCATCAGGATCGGAATGATCTTGAACATGCCCTTGCCCCAGATGTTGAATACGATGATGACAATGAGCGCTACAAGCGCGAGGAACCAGTTGGTCTGCGCATTGTTGATTGCGCTGCCTGCCAGAGAGAGACCGATGCAGATGATGATCGGACCTGTGACTACCGGCGGAAGGAAACGCATGACGCGCTTTACGCCGACAAGACGGATGATCAGCGCGAGCACCAGGTACAGAAGACCTGCCACGACGATACCGCCGCAGGCGTACGGCAGTTTTTCGCCGTAGGTCATATTTGCAAATATACCTGAGTCAAGCTCGGCGACAGTTGCAAATCCGCCGAGGAACGCAAATGATGAACCGAGGAAAGCCGGGACTTTTAATTTGGCACAGATGTGGAAAAACAGCGTGCCAATGCCAGCAAAGAACAGTGTGACCTGGATGGAAAGCCCTTCACCGTGGAAATAGGAATTGACCAGGATCGGGACCAGGATCGTAGCACCGAACATTGCGAACATATGCTGCAGGCCGAGAATGAGCATTTTCGGCATACCGAGCTGTTTCGCGTCGTAGATGGCTCCATCTTTCTCAGTTGGTGTGTTACTCAAAATAAACCTCCTCCTCTTTTACGCGGGCCGCGTATTGACCGGTACAGCTAAGTTTTGACTTTTTTCTGTTCTGATCTGCGGCCTCTGATGTCAAAAAGTGTAGAACAAATGCACCACATGAAAGAATATCACCAGTTTCTTTTCTTGTACAGCAAATCTTTCTTTAAATTCCTGCAAATATTCGGCTTGTCGTAACAGTTCAGACAGGCTGTAGCCCCCTAGCCCCGCACAAACAGATTCTTGCCCACCTCATGGATGCAGCCCTCCATGAGAAGCTCCACGGCGGCGGACATGACCTGCGCCACCGGAAGATTGGTCTTCTGGCTGAGCTCGTCCGCTCCTCTGGGGTCACTGTCCAGACAGGCGTAAAGTTTTTTGGCAGCCGGTGAGAGCAGGATGTTTTCCTGCACGGTCTTTTCCGCCTCATCGCTGTCGAATGTCAGGGTCATCTGATGAAACCTCACCGGCGGTTCGGATTCTGCAGCCATCTGATGTGGCCTGTTCGGAACCTGAGATTTTGAGGATGGCATTGTCCTCACCCTTGTCTTCCTCAGCGCAGCCATGCCGTCCAGCTCATCCATCACAGCATCGAAGGACCAGAGAATCCCGGCTCCCTGCGCAATCAGGTAGTTGCAGCCGTCGGAAAGTCTGTCACCGACGCGGCCGGGAACAGCATAGACAGTCCGCCCCTGCTCGAGTGCGCAGTCTACGGTAATTAGAGATCCTGATTTTTCCCGGGCTTCAACGACGATCACTATGTCGGAGAGGGCGCTTATAATTCTGTTGCGGCGCGGGAAGTTGTAGGCCAGTGGTTTTGTGCCGGGCTCGACCTCCGCGATGATCCCGCCCCGGACTGCCAGGGCGTCGTATACTGCATAGCTTGTTCTCGGATAGCAGATGTCCACTCCGCATCCGAGTACTGCAAATGTCTTTCCGCCCGCAGCGAGCGCTCCCTCCTGGGCAGCCGAATCAATGCCCATGGCCATGCCGCTCACGACCTGAACTCCGTGCTCAGCCAGGAACTTCCCGAGGGCAAATGCCGTCTTTCGGCCGTAACTGCTGCAGCTCCTTGCGCCGACCACTGCTACTGACGGAATATTGTCATCCGGAAGGCTCCCGATGCAGTAGAGGCCCATGGGCACATCAGAGAGTCCCTCGAATCTCAGCGGAAAATAATCGCTGTTTCTTCTAATATAATGTATAGTCTCAGCCATTTATGCCCCCTTTCTTCTGCCAAAAGCAGTCACATTGCCCGGTATTTTTTATCCACCGTACGATAACTCACAGCCTCGCCTATATGATCTTTCAGAATGAGATCAGATCCGGCCAGGTCGGCAATTGTCCTTGCGACCCGGATGATTCGGAAGTAACTTCGTGCTGTGAGGCCGAGTCTGTCGAAAGACTTCCTGAGAAATACGCCGGCGGCTTCTTCCATCGGGCAGAACTCACTTATGCGGCTTGACGGTATCTCCGAGTTGAAGTGGAACCCGGCGTTTTTGTATCTCTCTTTCTGTATGGATACGGCCTTCATGACCTCCTCACGGATCTCATGAGAAGATTTTCCTGACGGCGTATCCAGTGTCAGCTCGTCGATGGAGACCGCCGGGCATTCAACACACAGATCTATGCGGTCAAGCAGAGGCTGTGATATTCGGTTCAGGTAGCTGTTTATTTCGAGGGGAGTGCATTTGCATCTTGATCTGTCGGGAAAGTAGCCGCAAGGGCAGGGATTCATGGCTGCGAGCAGAAGAAAATCGGCAGGAAAACGGAATGTGCCGGCCTGTCTTGAAATGATGATTTCCCGATCCTCGAGAGGCTGGCGCAGTATCTCGAGTGAACTGCGGGAGAATTCCGGCATCTCATCGAGAAAGAGGATGCCGCGATGGGCGAGCGTGATCTCGCCCGGCTTTGGGATTCGACCGCCTCCCGCCAGAGCCTGAGGGCTCATCGTGTGGTGAGGGGAGCGGAAAGGGCGGGTGCCCATGATCGGGGAATCCGGTGACAGGAGACCGGCTATGGAGTAGATCTTCGTGATGTCCAGGCTCTCGTCCCGGGTCAGCGGCGGCATGATCGTCGGAATCCGCTTTGCTATCATGGTCTTTCCGGAACCCGGAGGACCGATCATAAGGAGATTGTGGAAGCCGGCTGCGGAGATGGCGGCTGCGCGCTTTACTCCGTCCTGCCCGCGTATTTCCGAAAAATCCACGTCGTATGAATTGATCTCCTGCTCAGTGAAGGATATGTCACATTCCGGCAGGACGCCGTCCCGAAGGAAATCGATGACTTCCGGGAGAGAACCGCAGCCGATGACAGTGAGGCCGTCAACGAGCCGCGCTTCCGCAAGATTGGCACTGGGAACGAGCATGGTTCCAACACCGATTTCCCGGGCTTTCATGGCCGAAGGCAGAATGCCCGCAACGGCATTGATCTCACCGCTAAGACTGAGCTCGCCGACGGCCATGATGCCCCGGAGACAATCGGAGGAAAAGATTTCCTCCGCCGCCAGCATGCCGAGGGCGACCGGGAGATCGAAACCTGAACCGCTTTTGGGGATATCCGCCGGTGATAAATTGATCGTGATCCGCTTCGGCGGGAGAGCGGATCCGATGTTTTTGAGTGCAGTGCGCACACGGTCGCCGGCTTCCTTCACCTGGCTCGAAACGAAACCGACCATAGTAAAATGAGGCAGTCCATCGCTGACATCAGCCTCGACCTGCACGGGAATGACATCCATCCCGACGATGGCAGCGGACATGATCCTGGTGAACATAGTAAGTCCTTTCTGCGTTATGCGATTAAAAATAGGGAAAAGAAAGTGGGCAGAACGCCCTGAATGAGATAATTATAACTTTTCGGCAAAGTTTCGGCAAGCTGTTTTTGTCCTGATGGGTCAGAGTCAGAACCTGGGGAACTTATGCGCTTACGTTTAACGAAAAGAATGAGGGTGCAAAATAGGGCTTGCAAGGGAATTTGATTTATTGTATAGTTTGAAACTGTCAGAATACGGAGACTATGCTCTCCGCATCAGGAGGTTTTGTTTTGGCTAAGAATCTGGTCATCGTCGAGTCACCCGCCAAGGTGAAGACGATTAAAAAATTCCTCGGTTCAAATTATGAGGTCGCTGCGTCTATGGGACATGTACGCGACCTGCCCAAGAGCCAGATGGGCATCGATATCGAAAATGATTTTGAACCGAAGTACATCACGATCCGCGGCAAGGGAGAGCTTTTGGCAAAGCTTCGCAAGTCCGCAAAAGGCGCGTCGCATATATATTTGGCAACCGACCCGGACCGTGAAGGTGAGGCGATCTCATGGCACCTCATCACAGCTCTTAAGTTGGATGAGAAGAAAGTTCGCCGCATCACATTTAATGAGATTACCAAGAACGCTGTCAAGGCATCGCTGAAAACGCCGCGGGATATTGACATGAATCTTGTCGACGCGCAGCAGTGCCGCAGGGTGCTTGACCGTATGGTCGGCTATGAGATCTCACCGCTCCTCTGGGCAAAAGTAAAGCGCGGTCTGTCAGCAGGACGGGTTCAGTCTGTCGCCCTCAGGATCATCGCGGACCGGGAAGCCGAGATTGGCGCATTTATTCCGGCCGAGTACTGGACTCTTGACGCGGAATTGGCAGTTGCGGGTGAGAAAAAGCCGCTGATTGCCCATTTCTACGGCGGAGACAAGAGGATCAATATTGAGTCGAAAGAGCAGCTTGACGGCATTCTGGCGGCGCTTGACGGAGTGAAATACGAGGTCGCTGACACAAAGACGAACGAGCGAAGCAAGAAGCCTCCGCTTCCGTTCACGACCAGTACACTTCAACAGGAAGCTGCGAAGACACTGAATTTCTCTACGTCAAAGACAATGCGTATAGCTCAGCAGCTCTATGAAGGCGTTGACATAGACGGTGAAGGCACGGTCGGTGTGATCACTTACCTGCGTACGGATTCGACACGAATCGCGGACGAGGCGGATGCCGCTGCGAGAAGATATATTGCTGCCGAATACGGCGAGGATGCAGTAGGTCATGTCCACAGTGAGAATCAGAGCCGCAATGCTCAGGATGCTCACGAAGCCATCCGGCCGACAGATATAACACGGACGCCGGTGAAGATCAAAGGCTCGCTGTCCAGGGATCAGTTCAGGCTTTATCAGCTGATCTGGAGGAGATTTGCCGCAAGCCGCATGGCCAATGCGGTCTATGACACTGTTTCGGTCAAGATTCGGGCGGGAGAATATTATTTCAACGTCTCCGCTTCCAAGATCAAAAAGGCGGGCTTTCTGGACGTCTACACGACGGATGAGGATGAGAAGACGGGCGGCCTTACACTTGCGCGCAGCATAACGAAAGATACAGAGCTTAGTCTTGGCAGGCTTGTATCCGAGCAGCACTTTACACAGCCGCCTGCCCACTACACAGAGGCATCGCTGGTCAGAGCGCTGGAGGAACTCGGCATCGGACGCCCCAGCACCTACGCACCGACGATTTCAACGATCCTGGCAAGGCGCTATATCACTAAAGAGCAGAAGAACTTATATATCACTGAGCTCGGTGACGTCGTCAACAGTATTATGTGCAGGGAATTCGCACAGATCGTTGATGTGAATTTCACGGCCAATCTCGAGATGCTTCTCGACGGTGTGGCTGACGGTCTGGTCGACTGGAAGACAATTGTCCGCAACTTCTATCCGGATCTTGATGAAGCTGTCAGGAAGGCAGAAGGCGAGCTGGAGAAAGTCAAAATTGAGGATGAGATCAGTGACGTCATCTGTGAGAACTGCGGGCGCAACATGGTCATCAAGTACGGTCCCCACGGAAAATTTCTGGCCTGTCCGGGATTCCCGGAATGCCGCAACACAAAGCCGTTCTTTGAAAAGGTCGGCGTAAAGTGTCCGGAGTGCGGCGGTGAGGTCATTCTAAAGAGGACGAGGAAGGGCAGACGCTATTTCGGCTGTGAGAACAATCCGGAGTGTACGTTCATGTCCTGGTCAAAGCCGGTGGAAAAGCGCTGTCCGGAGTGCGGCAGCTATATGACGGAGCGTGGCAATAAGCTGGTGTGCACGAACGAAGCCTGCGGACACCGTGAGGACGCGCCAAAGTAAGATATCGTGCAGTTATAGCTCGTTTTTGTGCAACTTTTACGAAAATCCTGCCTGTTTAGGTTAAAAATTTGTAAGTAGTTAGAATTATCAGAAAACAAAAGTACAAATGTTGATTTGTAGATAATTTTATGCTAATATCAATAAAGAGATGATATTAGGGCGAAATTGTGCCCGAAAGAGGGCATTTGCCCAAAGCATAAGTATTTTTCAGCCTCAGAGGCTTTCAGGAAGGAGATGTTGCATATGAGCGTTCAGCTGCTGGATAAGACCAGAAAAATAAACAAGCTGCTGCACAATACAAGTAGTTCCAAAGTGGTTTTCAACGACATTTGCAAAGTCATGGTCGGAACACTTAAGTCCAATATTTTGGTGATCAGCAAGAAGGGAAAAGTCTTGGGCGTAGGCCGGAGTGACGGTGTCCCTGAAATTGAAGAACTTCTTTCCGGAACAGTCGGAGAGTTCATTGATCCGCTTCTCAACGAGAGGTTCCTCGGTGTCCTTTCCACGAAGGAGAACGTCAATCTGATGACTCTCGGTTTTGAGAGCCCGGATATCAGCAAATATGTGGCCATCATCAACCCGATCGATATAGCCGGTGAGAGACTGGGAACAGTGTTCTGCTACCGCGCTTCGGATCCGTTCGACATCGAGGACATCATTGTCAGCGAGTACGGTACGACAGTCGTTGGCCTTGAAATGATGCGTTCTGTAGATGAGGAGAATGCTGAGGAAGCACGCAAGAAGCAGGTCGTAAAGAGCGCGTTCTCCACACTTTCCTTCTCGGAGCTTGAAGCTATCATCCACATTTTCGACGAGCTCAGCGGCCGCGAGGGCATTCTCGTAGCCAGCAAGATCGCCGACAGAGTCGGAATCACCCGCTCTGTTATCGTAAATGCGCTTCGCAAGTTCGAGAGCGCAGGGATCATCGAGTCCCGCTCCTCCGGCATGAAGGGCACCTATATCAAGGTCCTCAATGATTACATATTTGAGGAACTGGAGGATATCAAGCTGAGACGTGAGCAGCAGTAATTGTATTCGGTTTGGATACAATATAATAATGGAATAGAACTTCCCGCTCTGACGACAATGTTGTGTCATCAGAGCGGGAAGTTTTTATATGCAAATACGAAAAATAAAGATGTTTGGTTTGTGATTGCGATGTTAAAGCGGGTTCTTTAGAGTGTGAAATGAAAGTACTCGGGTGTGCGAATTAGGATTTATGCGCATCTTTCCGGCACGATTCAGGTTAGCGACAGTTCGGACAGGCTGCTTCAGTAGTTCGTTTCCGGCGCGAAGCATTCATCTTCGTGAGAAAAACATTGCAGGTCCGACTGAGAGATCGCGTAGGCGGTGAGCCGCCTGCGCAAGCTCGGAGGGAAGGCCCTGCGTTTTTCGATGAAGATGATGTTTGCGTCGGATTATGGAATTTTATTACAGCCTGTCCGAACTGTCACGAGACTTGGATATGAGTGCCGGAAAGATGCCTATGGACCCTGATTCGCTCCCCGGCACACAAATTGAAAAAAAATGTTGACATTATACGAAGCGGAGAGTATATTACCATATAGATGTTAGCACTCCATATAAATGAGTGCTAATAAGAAAACTGACTACACCTGAAATTACATATAAGGAGATCTGCCGGACGGGTTCGAAGAACAATGTCTACGGCACAGGTCAGTAAATCAGAATTCATTTACGAGGAGGCAGTGTTATGAAATTAGTACCACTTAGCGACAGAGTCGTTCTTAAGCAGATCGAGGCTGAGGAGACAACAGCATCCGGTATCATCCTGACAAGCCAGGCGAAAGAGAAGCCGCAGCAGGCTGAAGTAATCGCAGTAGGCCCGGGCGGTATCGTCGACGGTGAGAAGGTCGAGATGAATGTCGCAGTCGGTCAGAAAGTCATTTATTCCAAGTATGCCGGCACAGAAGTAAAGCTCGGCGAGGAAGAATATATTGTAGTACGTCAGAATGATATTCTGGCAGTTGTAGAGGAGGACTAAATCATGGCAAAAGATATTAAGTACGGCGTAGAAGCAAGAGAAGCACTGCAGGCCGGTGTAGATAAGCTTGCAAATGTTGTCCGTGTCACTCTCGGCCCGAAGGGCAGAAATGTTGTCCTTGACAAGAGCTATGGCGGCCCGACAATCACTAACGACGGTGTCACGATCGCGAAAGAGATCGACCTTGAAGACGGCTTCGAGAACATGGGCGCACAGCTCATCAAGGAAGTTGCTTCCAAGACGAATGATGTTGCCGGCGACGGCACAACAACAGCTACTGTCCTTGCACAGGCAATGGTAAGCGAAGGCATGCGCAATCTGGCAGCAGGCGCGAACCCGATCGTTATGCGCAGAGGCATGAAGAAGGCTACTGACGCTGCAGTTGAGACACTTGCACGCATGAGCAAGCCGGTATCCGGCAAGGCTCAGATCGCTCGCGTTGCCGCAGTTTCTTCCGGCGATGACGAAGTAGGCGATATGATTGCCGATGCTATGGAGAAGGTCTCCAAAGACGGCGTTATCACAATCGAAGAATCCAAGACAATGCTCACAGAGCTCGACCTTGTTGAAGGTATGCAGTTCGACCGCGGTTACATTTCCGCTTATATGTGCTCCGATATGGAGAAGATGGAAGCAAACCTCGAGGATCCGTTCGTTCTCATCGTTGACAAGAAGATCAGCAACATTCAGGATCTCCTTCCGGTACTCGAGCAGATCGTAAAGAGCGGCGCTCAGCTTCTCATCATCGCTGAGGATATCGAAGGCGAAGCTCTGACGACTCTGATCGTCAACAAGCTGCGCGGCACATTCAATGTTGTCGCTGTCAAGTCTCCGGGCTATGGCGACAGAAGAAAAGACATGCTTCGCGACATCGCAATCCTGACAGGCGGCGAGGTAGTCTCCGATGAACTCGGTATTGAGCTCAAGGATGTCACAATGGCTCAGCTCGGCCGTGCAAAATCCGTCAAGGTAACCAAGGACAACACGATCATCGTCGACGGCATGGGCGATCCGGCAGCTATCGCAGAGCGCGTTGGCCAGATCAAGGCTCAGATCTCTGAGACAAAGTCTGACTTCGACCGCGAGAAGCTTCAGGAGAGACTGGCTAAGCTCGCTGGTGGCGTCGCAGTTATCCGCGTCGGTGCTCCGACAGAGACTGAGATGAAAGACAAGAAGTATCGTATGGAAGACGCTCTGAACGCTACACGTGCAGCAGTCGAGGAAGGCATCATCGCAGGCGGCGGCACAGCTTATATCTACGCAGCTGACGAGCTGTCCGAACTGATTGCAGGCCTTGAAGGCGATGAGAAGACCGGCGCTCAGATCATCCAGAGAGCACTTTCCGCACCGCTGTACCGCATCGCTGAGAATGCAGGCGAAGAGGGTGCCGTCATCGTCAATAAGGTCCGCGAAGCAGGCGAGGGAATCGGCTACAACGCGCTGACAGGCGAGTATGTCAACATGGTGGATGCAGGTATTCTTGACCCGGTCAAGGTCACAAGATCCGCTCTGCAGAACGCCAACTCTGTAGCTGCAACACTGCTGACAACAGAGTCCGCTGTCGCTCAGATCAAGGAGCCGCAGCCGCCGATGCCGGCAAACCCGGGAATGGGCATGATGTAAAAAGATATTTGCATATAGGGGGCTGTCGTATGACGGCCCTCTTTTAATTTGCTTAAAATTGTAGTAAAATTGACTCATTACATGTTGCAAGGAGGAATACTTATGGGAGATATATTTGCAGAGCAGCTCGTGAAGCGCAAGAAAAAGCCGAGTGAACAGTTCCTCAAATACGCTCTGACCGCTCTGGTCGTCGTGTTCGCTCTCGGCGGACTTTTTGTGAACGGAGTTCTGGTCTATTTGGCACTTGCTCTGGCTGTCGTCTGCTACTTTGTTTTTCCGCGTTTTAATGTCGAGTATGAATACTCCTATGTGAACGGCGAGTT
The DNA here is from genome assembly GCA_045221675.1 of Lachnospiraceae bacterium. Lineage (GTDB taxonomy): Bacteria > Bacillota > Clostridia > Lachnospirales > Lachnospiraceae > Chordicoccus. The sequence goes on from JBGUWZ010000013.1 coordinate 78,782, forward strand.
CGATATTGACGTTATATATTCAATGCAGAAGAGAAAGAAGAAAGAGGTCTTTAATCTGCAGGATGTCGACTGTGTCGCTCCGTACGGCAATCCGGCCCTTGCCCCGTATCAGACAGGTTATACTGTTACCGATTACTCTGCTTTTGACGCGCAGAGACCTCCGTATGTCATCGTCAAGGGCGGGGAAAAACGTCTCGTCTACATGCAGATCGAGGATCCGACCATTCTGGCAGACATGAAGCGGAAACTGCAGAGAAGGTTTTACGAAAACTAAACATCCTTTGACGAATCGTTGAAATTGGTATATGATGTTTTGCGCATCGGATACGGTCTGGCATTTATAAGCGATCGCTTATACGGATCCGACGCCGGGTTTCCTGAGAGGAACCTCACAAATGATAAAGGGGAAGGTTATGAAACAGTTTACTATTAAGCTCAACGATATCAAAGACGTGAAGAATTTTGTCACAGCCGTCAATGCGTATACTTTTGACGTCGATCTGGTCACAGGCCGGTATATCACCGACGCGAAATCGATCATGGGAGTCCTGAGCCTTGACCTGGAAGACAAGCTTCTGTGTGTTATCCACACAGACGAGTGTGATGAGATCACACAGGATCTCGCGCCGTTTATTGTAACCGAATAATATGCGATGCTCCGCCTCGTGAGGCTGCGGGCTGCAAATACCGGCTGCAGTGGGTGACTTATCCCGTCTGCAGCTGTTTCATGCGTAGACGGACTTGCCTACGCCTATAGGATTCAGGGATTTCCGCGTCGGCTGCGCAATACTCGTCAGCAGTGCGGATAGATGGCGGGCTTATTCCCTCCGCCTGTGATTATGAGCGAGAGAAAAAGAAGTACATCAGATAAAAGAAGAAGGAAGAAAAGAAGGAGAAGAAGCAGACTTCCACAGCTGTTGTTGACAGTCTGCATTCTTGTACTGGCAGCCCTGTGTCTCGTTTTTCTTGGCCGCACTTTCTTTCGGGCTGTAGAAAACAGCCCTGCAGGGACAGAGAGTGGGAGCACGGTGTCCGTGAGCGCTGCGTTACTGACTGACCGGGAAGATCAGGATGGTCAGGGAGAACCCGATGCCACGCCTGCTCCGGAAATGATTATTCTGACTGAGGATATGATCCACACGGGGGACCTCATCCTCGTGAACAGCAGCTATCCCTATGATTTTGCGGCTAATGAGAGCGGCATCGATCTTGTGAATATCCGCGGTTCGCAGAGTTTTTATTATCAGGTCGAAAAGACAGACTATGAAGTTTCGGGGCGTATGCTGCCTTCGCTTGACCAGATGATAGCTGCCTGTGATGCGGCCATGGGTACGAGCGAGACAGGTATTACTTCAGCCTATCGCTCCTATGAATACCAGCAGAATGTCTGGGATACGACAGTTGAACTGAGCGGTGAGGACTATGCGAGGGCTTATGTCGCGATACCCGGCTACAGTGAGCATCATACAGGACTTGCGGTCGACATCGGCATATTCTACTCCGATGGTTCACAGGGAAGTTTCTCTGAGAGCCAGAATGCGGGCTGGATGGATGAACACAGCAGCGAGTTTGGATTTGTTCGCCGCTATGCCGAGGATAAAGTTGATATCACAGGCATCCGCAATGAAAAATGGCATTTTCGCTATGTCGGTCTCCCGCACGCAGTATATATGAAGCAGAATAATCTGTGTCTTGAAGAGTATCTGGAATACCTCAGTTCACAGACGAGCGCGGAGAATCCGCTGACAGTCAGCACTTCTTCCGGTACTTATTATGTATGGTACACGACAGAGACTTCTATCCCGAAGCCAAACGGTGATTATCAGGTCTCGGGTGATAATATTGCCGGCTATATCATCACGGTTCAGGAATAATACTTGTAGGCACAATAGCATGAGGGCGATGCAGAGATTAATCGGAGCAGACTATGACTAAAGACGAAGTTTACTCAATACTGAAAAATGCGCAGGGCTATGTGTCCGGCGAAAAGATCAGCAGCCAGCTCGGAGTGAGCAGGGCAGCGGTCAATGTCGCTGTCAAAGCCCTGAGGAAAGAGGGGTATGAGATCGCCTCGGTGACTAATCGGGGGTATTGCCTCATCAGCAGCCCGGACCGTCTGACAGTCGGAGATGTTATGAGCTATCTCGGTCCGGAGCGCATGCAGACGGTACAGGTCCTTCAGACGACAGATTCCACGAACCGACGCGTGCAGGAGCTGGCTTTGAGCGGGGCTCCGGACGGTCTGACAGTGGTTGCAAATGAGCAGACCGCCGGGCGCGGACGCCTCGGCCGCACGTTCCATTCGCCGAAAGATACGGGAATATATTTTTCCACCCTCTTTCGGCCGACCTGCGAGCCATCTGAGATCGTCCAGATAACGACCTGGACGGCTGTTGCTATTGCGAGGGCAGTGGAGCGCACGACCGGCATTTTGCCGGATATCAAGTGGGTCAACGACCTCATGATGGGCGGCCGCAAGATCTGCGGTATTCTGACAGAGATGTCTGTTGAGAGCGAGACCGGGACGATTCAGTATGTCGTGGTAGGCATAGGAGTGAACGTCAATCAGGAGACTTCGGATTTTCCGGAGGAGATCCGCGGGATTGCCGGGTCGATTGCAATGGCTGTCGGTCACCCTGTGCGGAGAGCCAGACTCACAGCCTGTATGATCGAGGAGATGGATAATCTGCGCAGAGACTGGCCTTCCGGCAGGGCAGATTATCTCAGGGCTTACAGGGAAATGTGCATAAGCATCGGGCGTGAAGTTCTGGTGACGGACGCGCGCCATACCGGAGCATTTGCAAAACACGGATTCTGTGAGGCCGTGAACGATGACTTCAGTCTTCGCATCCGCTATGAGGACGGTTCGTATGAGAATGTGAGCAGCGGCGAAGTGAGTGTCATGCCGCAGAAATGACTTCTTGGGTGATTGCGTGGACATCGGAGATTATACAGATGATTTTGCCTGCTACTAAAGGGACTGTCGCTTAATGCGCCAGTCCCTTTTTTTCTGACCCGTTTAAGACGTCGCGCGAAGTGTGTTTCGTGAGGTCTTTAAGGGTCTCTTTCGGCACTATGTGCTGCTTTGATTAAGAGATTTGATGTAACCGAGCATCCTTTCCAGAGTTTCTTCATCCAGATCGTCACCGACTTTGCAGATCTCCATGAGCAGAGAGTGGATTTTCGGTGATTCCTGATCCGCCGCAAGAAGCGAGCGCTGCCACTGTGTGAGGAATCGCTGCCCTTTATCCCTTCTTTCAGGATCCTCGATGAGTTCGTAGATCGGGCAGCCGAAATAGTCGGCAAGCTTTATTAGATTTTTCCATCTCGGGTAGGCTTTCTTACAGACCCAGTTGTTGATGGTCGTAAGATTAAGCCCCGCCCCGCGCGCTGCCTCTGCCTCAGTGCAATTGTTGGCACTAAGAAACCCATTGATGTTCTTGGCGAGATAGAGCAGCATCTCGTCGCCCGTGTTGCTCATTGGAAGACCCCGATGACTTACTGATATATCAAAAATTCGATAATATACTAGTGATACTATTATACGAAATGTGTATAGATTGTATATACACATTTGCACAGAGCATCTGTACTATTTGTCCCATCTGATTTTACCGAAGCTCTGTCTGAGTCGAAATTATTTAGGATAATAAACATGGGCAGGGAAGATTAAAAATCCATTTTTATTGGATTCTTCCAAAGTTTCCCGGATTATTAAGCTCAAGCTTGCCGAAACGGGATTTTTACGCTATATTGTATTCGACCAAGAGAGGACATTAATCTCCGGCGGTATTTGGACTGCCGGAGGCTCAACTCAATGTGTATTGTGAGCCATAGAGTTGAGAGAATCTCCGAAGTTTTATGCTGATCCGACGGGCAGCCTGCCCAAAAAGGATCTCCACAGGGTTTTAGAGGAGGAATTAAAACCATGAAAATTCAGAATCTTGGAGAGCTTCTGGCATCAAAGACATATCCCGGCCGCGGCATCGTTCTCGGCAGGAGTGCTGACGGAAAAAGCGCGGTAGCCGCATACTTTATCATGGGCAGAAGCGCCAACTCCCGCAACCGCATCTTCGTCGCTGACGGCGAGGGTATCCGCACACAGGCATTTGATGAATCAAAGATGGAAGACCCGAGCCTCATCATCTACGCACCGGTCAGAGTTCTCGGATCGAAGACGATCGTTTCCAACGGCGATCAGACAGACACGATCTATGAGGGCATGGACAAGCAGTTCACATTTGAACAGAGCCTTCGGACACGCAGGTATGAGCCGGACGGTCCGAACTGGACACCGAGAATCTCAGGCGTCATCCGCTTAAAGGACGGTTCTTTCAATTATGCTCTCTCGATTTTAAAGAGCGCGGACGGAAATCCGGACAGCGATCACCGCTTCACATACAGCTACTCACCGGCTCTGGCAGGACAGGGACACTTCATCAGCACATACATCGATGACGGCAGCCCAATTCCGAGCTTTGAGGGTGAACCGATCCCGGTAGAACTTCCGAACGACATTGACGAGCTGACAGACATCATCTGGACCAATCTCAACGAGGACAATAAGGTCTCTCTGTTCGTCCGCTACATTGACATCGCAACAGGCAAGTACGAGACAAAGATCGTCAACAAGAACCAGTAATAAGGAGAACAATCGGAAATGAAAGAATTAGAACTGAAATATGGATGTAACCCGAACCAGAAACCGTCTAAGATTTTCGTGAATAATGGCTCCGATCTTCCGATCGAAGTACTGAGCGGCCGCCCGGGCTACATCAATTTCATGGATGCCCTCAACGGATGGCAGTTGGTCCGCGACCTCAAGGCAGCTACCGGCCTTCCGGCAGCAACATCCTTCAAGCACGTTTCCCCGGCAGGCGCAGCTGTAGGTCTTCCGCTCAGCGATGTCCTGAAGAAAATTTATTTTGTAGATGACATGGAAGAGCTTTCCCCGCTCGCATGTGCATACGCAAGAGCACGCGGTGCTGACCGTATGAGCTCCTTCGGCGATTTCATCTCTCTGTCTGACGTATGCGATGCCTCTACGGCAAAGATCATCAAGCGTGAGGTTTCCGACGGCGTCATCGCTCCGGGATATACAGAGGAAGCTCTTGAGATTCTCCGCTCCAAGAGAAACGGAAACTACAACGTCATCAAGATCGATCCGGAATATGTTCCGGAACCGCTTGAGCACAAGGATGTTTTCGGTATCACATTTGAACAGGGACGCAACGAGCTTGTCATCAACAATGACATTCTTGCAAATGTCGTCACTGCCAACAAGGACCTCCCGGAATCCGCAAAGCGCGATCTCGTGATCTCCCTCATCACCCTGAAGTATACACAGTCCAATTCTGTATGCTACGCTTACGACGGTCAGGCGATTGGCGTCGGTGCAGGACAGCAGTCCCGCGTCCACTGCGTACGCCTCGCAGGCAACAAGGCTGACAACTGGCTGCTCCGCCAGTGCCCGAAGGTACTCGAGCTTCCGTTCGTCGACGATATCCGCCGCGCTGACCGCGACAACGCGATCGACGTCTACATCGGTGAGGAGTACATGGATGTTCTGGCCGACGGCGCATGGCAGAAGATCTTCAAGGTTAAGCCGGAAGTCTTTACAGCGGAAGAGAAGCGCGCATGGCTCGATCAGGCTCATGACATCGCTCTCGGCTCCGATGCTTTCTTCCCATTCTCCGATAACATCGAGCGCGCGAAGAAGAGCGGCGTCAAGTACATCGCAGAGCCGGGCGGATCCATCAGAGACGACGCTGTCATCGAGTGCTGCGACAAGTACGGCATGGCTATGGCCTTCACAGGCATACGTCTGTTCCACCATTAATCAGTTTTCACATTGTAATAATCTGCAGCTGCTGCATTGCATAATGTGGCAGCTCTTTTTTTGCCTCTGTATAATTGTCTGAATTCATGCTATAATTGCCTTATAAATAGTGACAGGTACAGAATGAAGACAAAAAGGAGGTGCTTTTATGCTGGTAAACCTGAAGGAGATACTTAAACCTGCCAGAGAGCAGCACTATGCAGTCGGGCACTTCAACACGCTGAATGTGGAGATGGCCCGCGCGGTCATAAGAGCTGCCGAGGAGGCCGGTGCGCCGGTCATCCTTGGAATAGAAGAGAGGCAGCTTGATATATGCCCGATAGACGAATTTGCGGCATTTTCGGTCGCTATGGCCAAAAAAGCCAAAGTGGATGTGGCTGTGCATTTTGACAGGGGAAGAACATTTGAAAAATGCATTGAAGCCATGAAACTCGGTTTTACGTCCGTGAATTATGACTGTTCCGAGCTTTCCATGGAGGAGAATGCGGAGAAAGTTGCTGAACTGGTGCGTGTAGCGCATGCCTACGGGGCAAGTGTGGAGGCAGAACTGGGTCATGTGCCCGAGGCAGTAAACCTCTCTGAGGAGGAGAAGAAAGATTACCATACGACGCCGGAGCAGGCGAAGCGCTACGTGGAAATGACAGGAGTTGACGCGCTTGCAATCGCCGTCGGAACTGCCCAGGGGCAGTACACGTTCACACCAAAAGTCGATTTCGAAAGGATCCGGGTAATTTCCGAGGCGACACAGCTGCCGCTCACCCTGCACGGAGGTTCCGGCCTCTCGGAGAATCATTTCAGGAAAGCAATCGACAACGGAATAAGTAAGATCAACATTTTTACTGATCTGAATATTGCGGGCGGCCAGGGGGCTATATTTGCAATCAACAGCGGCTTCAATCAGATGCCGGAGATCATTCAGTATGAGGTGTACTCGATGAAGGTGCAGGCGCTCGAGAAGATCCGCCTGTTCCGGAACGGCAAGTAATCGAAGGAGATATGTATGGCAGTAAATCCAATGGATATGTTTAAAATTAAGGGCATCTGGGATCGGTTCTGCGCGGCCCATCCGAAGCTTGTCCCGTTTTTCCGGACAGTTCGTTCGCAGGCGATCGGAGAGGGAACGATCATCGATATCAAGGTGACAGATCCGAACGGGAAGACGTTCCACTATAATCTGAAGCTGACGCAGGAGGATATCAATGATCTTGCCGAGGTCAGAAGTCTTATTACATCGATGAATCCGATGCAGTGATGGCGAGTACTTCACACACGAATACTCCGCATCAAACGCGGTGTGCTCCTGTGCCCCAGAAGAACTTTAATATGAGTGTGACCCGCTCTGCCGGGATTGTAGTAAAAAAGGGATTGCCGATTTGGCAATCCCTTAAAAAATGCTTTTTATCTTTATTTGATTCTGCAGATCCAGCCTTCCGGTGCTTCGATGCGACCCATCTGGATGCCTGTAAGTGTATCGTACAGCTTCTGGATCGTCGGGCCCATCTTCTCCATGCCGGATGGGAATGCGATGACCTTGTCGCCGTCCACGATCTTGCCGACCGGGGAGATGACAGCAGCTGTGCCGCAGAGACCGCACTCTTCGAACTCGCCGAGCTCTGTGAGGGGAACATCGCGCTCCTCGACTTCGAGGCCGAGATAATGCTCTGCAACATACTCAAGAGAGCGTCTTGTGATGGACGGAAGAATTGTCGGGGAACCTACTGTGACGAACTTGTTGCCCTTGATGAAGATAATGTTGGCGCCGCCGGTCTCCTCAACCTTTGTGCGTGTCTTTGAATCCGGATACAGGTTCTCAGCAAATCCCTGATTGTGAGCCTGAACGATTGCGTGAAGGCTCATGGCGTAGTTAAGACCGGCCTTGATGTGGCCTGTTCCACGTGGTGCTGCACGGTCGAAGTCAGCGATCTTGATCGTGATCGGCTTTGCACCGCCCTTGAAGTACGGGCCTACCGGTGTGCAGAAGATACGGAACTGATACTCATTTGAAGGCTTGACGCCGATGACAGCGTCAGAACCGAACATATACGGGCGAAGATACAGTGTAGCGCCGGAGCCGTAGGGCGGGACCCAGGATTCATTTGCAGCAACCACTTCTTTGACTGCTTCCACGAAGCGGTCTTCCGGGAACGGCGGCATCTCAAGACGTCTTGCGGAATCTGCCATGCGGGATGCGTTGAGGTCCGGGCGGAAGCACACGATGTGGCCGTCCTCTGTCTCGTATGCCTTCAGTCCTTCGAATACGGACTGGGAATACTGAAGAACGCCGGCGCACTCAGTGATCTGTACCATCGGATCGTCGATGAGACCGCCTTCATCCCATGCGCCATTCTTGAAGTTTGAAACATAACGCTTGTCTGTAGCAATGTAACCGAAGCCGAGACTGCCCCAGTCAATGTTCTGCTTTGCCATTGTCTACCTCCCATCAATTTTTCATAAAATAGTTTTGCTTTAATATCCGCAGTGAATTGTGAGAGCGGATTAATTAAACAATAAATATAAACATTTACCATTATAGTCCTCAGAATTCTGATGTCAAATAAAAATCTGTACTTTACCCCGTTAATTCGATGAAGAAGTGGCTGTCATCTTTGTTCTGTTCGGCAATCAATGGCCAAATTGTAAATGTTAGGTTGAAATTCACCAAAACTTGCTGTAAACTTAATCGCATGAATCTTTATGAAGCTATTTTCCAGAGAAAATCAACACGGAAATATCTGATGGAGCCGGTGGAAGCTTCCAAGCTTGCCGCGATCGGCGCTTTTTATGAGGAGGCGCCCTCGTTGTTTCCGGGTATTCGGACAGAAATCGGCATTACCGACAACACAGATGGAAAGCATGCGCCAAAAGGATTTTTCGGAGTGCGTGCGCCGTATTATTTGACTATATATTCCGAGAAGAAAGACCGCTTTATGATGAATGCGGGCTGTATTATGGAGCAGCTCAGTCTCTACATGCTCACGCTGGGGCTCGGGAGCTGTTTCCTCGGAGGTGTAAGCTACAGGCAGAAACGCGATGACCTTGAACCCGTCATTATCATGGCTTTTGGAAAGAGCGCAGGTGCACTGACGCGCCGCGCGACCGAGGCAAAGAGAATACCTATGCACGAGCTGTGCATTTTCAAGGAGGAGCCGCGCCACTGGACGCAGGATGTCATGGAGGCCGCGCGCCTTGCTCCGTCGGCGATGAATTCGCAGCCGTGGCGGTTCGTTATTATGAAGAGCAGGATTCATTTCTTTTCCAAGAAGCGGGATATTGACCGGTTCGGCAAGTGGGATGAGTTCAGTTTCGGGTGCCTGTTCGCCCATGTTCTGGTGACGGCGGAGGAGCAGTGGCTCGACGTCGACCTGATCAGGCTTGAGAATATCAGTCAGAAGAATTTCAGGAGCAGCCAGTATGTTCTGTCGGCGCTGATAAAGGCGGAGTGATCGGGATAGTAGTCATTAAATTTGTTAATCTGTATATACAATATAAAAAATAAGGACAAATCGAAAAACTTTAGAAAGACGTTTGACACGTGTCCTTAAATGGTGTATAGTAATCAATGTCAGCGGTGCTGACAGATGCGCGAGTGGCTCAGCGGTGGAGCACCACCTTGCCAAGGTGGGGGTCGCGGGTTCGATCCCCGTCTCGCGCTTCTTTTTTTGCGTTTTTTTATATGACGGGGATCGGGTCTCCGCTCCGCTTCGGTCGGCGCTGAACGCGTGCCACTGGCACGCAGCGCCGCTCGCGGGTTCGGTCTGCGCTCCGCTCCGGTCGGTGCTAAACGCGTGCCACCGGCGACGGTCATCCTCGCTCAATTCGGCATTCATTCACTTCACGCATTTTGTCAGCGGTTTCCCCCTTGATTTCATTCCCCTCATGGAATATAATTAACTAATGGTTAGATGTTGCTAACCCGCCTTTTTGTTTTGGTCTTTTCACAGGCTTTTTATCAGAAAGAGGTGCAGATTGAAAGGATATCTATCAGTTCAGCAGACAGCCGACAAATGGGGAGTCTCTGTACGTTGGGTGAATCAGTACATATTGGAAGGAAGGATACCGGGCTGCGAACGCTTTGGACATGCCTGGGCTGTTCCGGAGAATGCAATAAAACCGAAGCGGCTCGCTCCGGGGGTGAAAGCAAAGCGGTCTTCTTCTGTCGGTAATACCGGTGAGAACATGAGGAAGTAATTTTTTGCCCTGAGGTTAGCTGATGCTAATATAATGGAGAAATTATGTTTATCAATGAATACGGGAACAAGAAGGATTCTATTGTACTGCTTCTTGCGCCGATGTTGGTGTCCGATTTTATCAGGAGGCAACAGGATGTTTTGGGATAAAGTGGCCGGTGTATATGACATTTTCGTCAATGTTATTAACAGGAAGACGCATCAGAAGCTGAAGAAAATAGTAATGGACCTGATCGAGCCTTGTGATATTGTGCTGGAATGTGCCTGCGGAACAGGGCTTCTGAGCGCCGTTATCGCACCGAAATGCAGGCAGCTCACAGCAACGGACTTCTCTGAGAAGATGCTGAAGAAAGCTGAAAAGAATTGTCGTAGTTTCCGCAACATAACTTATGCCAGGACCGACATCACGGCACTCCCCTATGCAGACGGCAGCTTCGATAAGGTCGTAGCCGGAAACGTGATCCACCTGCTGGACAACCCGCTGACAGCGCTGAGTGAAATGAATCGAGTCTGTAAAGACGGCGGTATGTTGATTATTCCGACCTACATGAATAAAGACGTCAAGGGAAAAACAAGCGGGTTTGCCGGAGCTGTCGGAAAAGCCGGCGCGGATTTTAAGAGGCAGTTTACTGTGAACAGTTATAAGCAGTTTTTCCTGGACGCAGGGTATTCCGATGTGAAGGTCTCATTGGCTGACGGTCGCATTCCCTGCGCTGTGGCAGTTATGAGGAAGGTATTAAAAAATGAAAGTATATGAGTTTGGAAAAGAACATACGAAATTGTTCGTCATGTTTCAATGCGCGGTCGAACCCTGGTGGGTGTTCAAGGCTTCTGCCGAGGAGATGGCAAAGGACTATCATGTATATCTCTTTATCGCGGACGGTCATGATGGGCTCGGCACCGAATTTGTTTCTTTGGAAAAATATGCCGGCGACGCTGCGAAGTATCTGAGGAAGCGAAGAATCAGCCGGGTAGACGCGATGTATGGCGTTTCCATGGGCGTCGCTGCCGTGATCCGCTTTCTGGCGACGGAGGATATCCCTGTCGGGAAAGCGATCATCGATGCCGGGATAACGCCGTATCCGTACCCAAAGCTGATCTGCAGACTGATATCTGTCAAGGATTGGATCATGATCATGCTGGGTACCAGATCCCTTCGGATGATGAAGCTCGCCTGTCCGCCGGAGAGGTGGACTCCTAAAGGTGAGGACCCGGAGAAACACTATCGGGCTTTGCTGAAATTCTATAAGAAGCACTACTCACCGAGAACGATCTATAACGTTTTATGGTCCACGGATAATTACTCCATGCCGGATGATGTTCCAACGGTAAACACAAAAATAGAGTACTGGTACGGAGAGGAGGAAAAACGGGCAAGAGAGAAGGAACACGATATTGAATTCGTTTGTCGGACCTATCCTCAGACCGTTCTCAGAGAATTCAAAGGTCTGGCTCATGCGGAGCTGGTGATGATGTTTCCGGAGCGGTTTGCTGAAGAAGTGAAAAGATTTGTGGAGGTAACAACGTGAAAGAAAAGAAGAAAAGTGATCTGGCGATGCTGCTTGAATATGCAGGCAGTTATAAAGCCCTGACATTCATAGGTCTGGGCCTTTCGGCTGTTGCCATGGTGCTCGGAATGCTCCCGTATATCTGCATCTGGCTGGTGGCGCGGGATCTGATCGCAGTCGCGCCGAACTGGAAAGAAGCAGTGGGAATCGCCAAATACGGCTGGATGTCCTTTGGATTCGCAGTTGCCGGAATCGCTGTCTATTTTGCGGCTTTGATGTGTACCCATCTGGCTGCATTTCGAACTGCTTCCAATATACGTAAAGCCGGAATGAAGCATTTGATGAATACACCGTTGGGCTTTTTTGACTCCAATGCCTCCGGCTTGCTGCGCAACAGACTCGACGGCGCGGCCTCCGAAACTGAGACGCTGCTTGCCCACAATCTGGCCGATATCGTAGGAACGATTGCCATGTTTATTGCTATGCTGGTGCTGATGTTTGTATTTGATTGGCGCATGGGAGCCGCCTGCCTGCTGGCAGCGGTTGTTTCCGTTGTCGCCATGTCAGTCATGATGACCGGAAAGAATGCCGGATTAATGGCAGAATACCAGGCTGCGCAGGATGTAATGAGTAAAGCCGGAACGGAATATGTCCGCGGTATTCCTGTGGTCAAGGTCTTCCAGCAGACAGTATATTCCTTTAAGGCATTTAAGAAGGCTATTGAAGATTACAGTGCCAAGGCAGAGCATTTTCAGGCAGATGTCTGCAAAGTGCCCCAGTCCGTTAATCTGACCTTTACGGAAGGGGCTTTTGTCTTCCTGGTTCCTGTGGTACTCCTGCTGGCGCCGGCGTCGCTTGCTTCCGGAAGTTTTGCCGGTTTTGTGACAGACTTTGCTTTCTATGCAGTATTCTCCGCCATAATCTCAACAGCTCTGGCGAAGATTATGTTTGCCGCCAGCGGCATGATGCTTGCCAGCACGGCGCTCGGAAGGATCAGCGAAGTTATGAATGCTCCGACACTGCAGATAACAGATCATCCGAAAGCTCCGAAAGACAACAGCGTGGAATTCAGGGACGTTAGCTTTACTTATGCCGGGTCAGAGGTTCCGGCACTTGACCATGTGTCATTTAAAGTGGAACCCGGACAGACAGTAGCCCTGGTCGGCCCCTCCGGCGGCGGAAAAACGACGGCAGCTAGCCTGATTCCGCGCTTCTGGGACGTCAGTTCCGGCAGCGTTCTTGTCGGCGGTGTCGATGTACGGGATGCCGATCCTCATGTATTGATGGATCAGGTGGCTTTTGTCTTCCAGAATAACAGGTTGTTCAAGACCAGTATACTGGAGAATGTCAGAGCGTCCCGCCCTGAAGCAACGCGTGAGGAAGTGGAGTCGGCGCTCTCTGCGGCACAGTGTGATGATATTCTTGAAAAACTGCCTGATGGCATGGATACAGTCATCGGGACGGAGGGGACTTACCTTTCGGGCGGCGAACAGCAGCGAGTAGCGCTTGCAAGAGCAATTCTGAAAGATGCACCGATCGTTGTTCTCGACGAGGCTACGGCATTTGCCGACCCTGAAAACGAAGCTATGATCCAGAAGGCATTTGCGGCGCTGACAAAGGGACGCTCTGTCATCATGATTGCGCATCGTCTGTCTACCGTCGTCGGCGCAGATAAAATCATCGTATTAAATAACGGAAAAGTGGAGGAGGTAGGAACGCACACTGAGCTGGCGCAGGCAAATGGACTTTATGCTCGGATGTGGGGTGAATATAATCAGGCAGTCAAATGGCGGATTACTCAGGCAGATGCGGTTATGCCTACATTTGCAGAAACGGAGGTACAGTAATGTTCGGGAAAGACTTTCAGCGTAAATATGCTCTGACTGACCAAGGTGTTAAGAATACAAAACGGGGAACATTATTTACCGTCATAGTGAATCTTGTAGTCATGGGCGGAATGGGCATCCTGTACTTCCTGATGTCGAAGCTCATGAATACGTTAATATCCGGCGCTCCGCTTCCAAATGCCCTTATATTTATCCTGCTGGTGCTTGCCTTCGTGATTCTTTCTCTGATCACGCATATGCAGCAGTATCATGCCACTTATGGTCTGGTATACGGCGAAGTAAAGGCGGTCCGGATCAGTATTGCCGAGCGCCTGAGAAAGCTGCCTCTTGGCTATTTCGGGAAACGTGATCTGGCAGATCTAACAGAGACCATCATGGGGGATGTTAATAGGCTCGAGCACGTCTGGTCCCACTGCCTGGGATACCTGTACGGATCCTATATTTCTACCGCGCTCATAGCCATCGTACTTTTCTGCTATAATTATCGGCTTGCTATCGCCTGCCTGTGGGGTGTTCCGGTAGCTTTTGGCCTGCTTTTCGGCAGTCGTAAGCTGGCAAAGAAAAATTCCGAGATTACAAAAAAGGCAGGCATCCAGGTGTCTGACGGCATTCAGGAAACATTGGAAAACATCAGGGAGATCCGGGCAACAAACCAGGAAGATCGTTTCCTTGATGAACTGAATTCGAAGATTGATTACCATGAAAAGACAATGATCAAGGGAGAGCTGTCTACCGGCATTTTTGTTAATTCAGCCAGCGTGATCATGCGTCTTGGCGTAGCGACAACGATTCTCACAGGTACGAGTATGATTCTTTCCGGAAAAATCGATTTCATGCTGCTGTTTATGTTCCTGTTGGTGATTACGAGAGTCTATGCGCCATTTGATCAGGCACTGGCATTGATCGCGGAAATGTTCATGTCCCAGGTTTCTGCCAGCCGACTGATGGAGATATACGACACGAAGACTGCTGACGGTGAAGCTCGATTTGCACCGAAAAAGCATGATATTGTTTTTGAGAATGTCGGATTCTCCTACAAGATGAACCCAGGCGAAGCAGGGAGAGAGGGTGACCTGGGATTCGACAATGAACAGGTCCTTCACGGTGTAAGTTTTACTGCAAATGACGGCGAGGTGACAGCACTTGTAGGTCCCTCCGGATCCGGCAAGAGTACCCGTGCGAGACTTGCAGCCCGCTTGTGGGATATCGATCAGGGGACCATCCGTGTCGGGGGTGTAGATATCTCGACAATCGACCCGGAGGTGCTGCTGACGGATTATTCCATGGTATTTCAGGATGTGGTACTGTTTGACGATACGGTGATGGAGAATATCCGTCTGGGCAAACACGGCGCATCCGATAAGGAAGTCCTGGCAGCTGCCAGGGCGGCAAACTGCGATGAGTTCGTAAACAAGCTGCCGCAGGGCTATGCAACGCCCATCGGTGAAAACGGAGCGAAGCTTTCCGGAGGTGAGCGTCAGCGAATTTCGATTGCCCGTGCCCTTTTAAAGAATGCGCCTATCGTGCTTCTGGATGAGGCGACGGCATCTCTGGACGTCGAGAATGAGACCAGGGTACAGGAGGCATTGTCCCGTCTCCTCTCCGGTAAAACTGTGCTGGTCATCGCCCACCGGATGCGCACAGTTGAGGCTGCCGATAAGATCGTTGTCCTTGCAGATGGAAAGGTGGCTGAGGAGGGAAGTCCTGCAGAGCTTTTCAGCAAAGAGGACAGCATTTTCAGGCACATGACGCAGCTGCAAAATGCCAGCGCAGGATGGAGTATTTGATCCTTTTTTTCGAAGGTATGGGACCATGGTCCCGAAAAGGCTGAAGTGAAAAGTTTATTTCCACTCTGAATAAAGGTTTTCGAACAGTGGCATTAACTCTTACAGAAACGAGAAATGTCACTGT
>JBGUWZ010000014.1:0-117511 GCA_045221675.1 Lachnospiraceae bacterium
TCCGCCCGCCGGAATTCTCCGGAGCCGTAAAAATGCTGGACAGCCCCTTGGCCAGCCTGCACCATCAGACTTGTTCCGTCGTCAAAAGCATTATAAGAGATATTCCCTGGCTACTAAGCTGGTGGCATCGGGTCTTCGGCGGAGGCAGCAAATTCCTGCTTCTGTGGTATGGTTGCTGCCTTTGTGCTTGGTGAGTTTCATCGGGTCAACGGCGGAGGCAACTGAATGACTCATCTAATAGGCTTTTGGTTGCCTTCGGTCTTGCTAGCTTCACAAAATTAAGGGCGTGCTCCGGAAAGCACGCCCTAAAATTATGATATTCGTTACTATATTATACGTTTCCAAGCAGCACCCTATTCAGATGCCTCTCCGCCACGCCCTTCAGCTCCCGCATAAGAGAAATCCTTGTCGGCGGCTCTGACATCCGATGCCGCGGAAAATATCTTGTAATGTGAAGCGGAATGTCGGGATCAATGCCGGCGATCCAAGAAGCCTCCCGCTCCATGTCCTCAAGCGAATCATTCTTCCCCGGGACAATCAGCGACGTGAGCTCCACGTGAGATTCCTGCGCAGCCCGGGTGATAAAGTTCATCACAGTTTGAAGATCTCCGCCGAGCCACTTATAGAGTTCCGGGCGAAAAGCCTTCAGGTCAATATTCATCGCGTCGATATATGGCAGAAGCTCCTCGAGAATCGGAAGCTCGGCTGTTCCATTCGTGACCAGCACGTTTTTCATGCCTGCCTCATGGACAAGCCTGGCAGTGTCCCGCACAAACTCATATCCGACCAGGGCTTCATTATAAGTGTAGGCCACGCCGATATTCCCGCGGTCCCTTGTCTCCTCCGCAATCTCGCATATTTCCTCCGGCGTCATATCTCTCGCATAGCGAGCTTCTCCAGCCCCCGCTGCCGCAATCTCATGATTCTGACAGAATGGGCAGCTGAGGTTGCACCCGAAACTCCCGACCGACACGATTCTGCTGCCCGGATAAAAATAATACAAAGGCTTCTTCTCAATCGGGTCGAGCGCTAAGGATGTGATCTTTCCATAGTTTATGCATGTAATCTTCCCACCGACGCACTTCCGTGCCCTGCATCTGCCAACCGCTCCCTCACGGAGCGCGCAGTGATGGGGGCACACCGGACATACGATCTTATCCATTATATATCTCCCTTAAGTATGCCTAATAACCTCAAACCTCGAAAGCTGCACACCCTCCTCCTCATCGCGAATCCCGGCCTTCATGCGGGCAATCCTCACCTGATATTCGACCGTGTCAACCCCCTCAAGGTCCGGCAGCAGGAGCCCTCTCCGTCTGCCCTTGGTCACGATCACGCCGTACCGCTTCACATCGAGCTCGTCCATGGAGGAAATATCCTCCGGCTCTCCGAGGACATCGACATTGATCTCCAGGAATGGGAGCTCGCTCTCCCTGATCGCCGGGAAGCGAGGGTCGCGGGTGGAGGCAGCGATGGCATTGGCGATTATCTCTGTCGCAAGTTTATCCTGACAGGGGGCAATGGTCCCGATGCAGCCCCGCAGCTCGCCGTTCTCGTGGATTGACACGAATGCGCCCGCCCGGCTGTTCATCATCTCATCAGTGAGCTCATCCTCGGCCGGCCGGTAGATTTTTCGGTCGCGGATGTATGTTTCAATCGTGTTTTTAGCAAGCTTTACATATTGATCCATAGCAGGCCTCCTTTACGAATATCGGTTAATACATTGCTTTTTATTTTGAATTTCGCGTACCCCTCCAGCTGAAATTACAGAGTTTCAGGCAGAAGTTACAGTCCTCACATCGGATGATAAATGCAAATCCCATATCCGACCCCGAACGTTGCCTCATGGGACAGCTTCTTCACATTGACTTTGTCATCTGCAAATGCTCCTCCCATAATCGTAAACGACCTATGCCCGCACTCCATGCAGTCATCGAGGAACTTCTCATCAAAATTCAGCAGGGCTTTAAAATCCGCCCTCCCCATGACGTCCATGATTCGCTCATCGTACTCCGGGCCGGACGGGCGATAGCCGTACGGGCCGTCTTCCTTCTGGCAGTGCGCGAGATCGCCGCTGCCTATGAAGACAACACGCTCGCCCCGACGGTCAATCGCGTTCCTGATGATCTGCCCGAACTGCCAGTGCAGCTCGAGCGGAAGCGCAGACAGACCTATCCGGACCAGCTTATAGCCTTTATATCTCTTATTGACAAAATAGAGGGGTACCATAGTTCCGTGATCAAGGAATTGGTCCACTTCCCCCATCGTTCCCGCAGGGAAACGCTGCCTGTCGCACAAATCCTCTATCGTCGCGACAAGTTTCGTGTCGTACTCCTGCTCGAACTGGACCTGAGACGCACGGAATCTGCCAAAGTTGCCCAGGGCTTTCTTTCCGGGTGAAATGTGAAAATAGTCGCGGTACATGACTGAGTGCGGGGATGTGACTATGATTGTATCGGGCTTCAGCGCTGCAATATCGGCGGCAACTGTATCAAATGCGTCGAGCGTCGCCTGAATCTTTTTTTCCTCCCCACGCCCGATTTCCGCGACAGCGATCGGCGGGTGCGGGACCATATATCCTGCAAGCAGTGGCATGCTCTTCACCTCCATTCGGCGTTTTTATCGCCGCAGCATCTTTTTCTTCAAGCCGATGAGCCCCCTTATTAAAGGGGGCCCGGCCAACTGTATACTATTATTTTATCATAATCGTCCACTCTGACAAGGGCTGTCCACCGCTGCGCAGGTTACTTTTTACGTGAAGCTCACATTGATAAAGCCACGTGCTTCCATATGCGGCTCGCGCTGCAGGGCGGAGCAGCTTTCGAATAATGTCCCTCTCATAATTTGCTTATAGTGTATCGTTTTGATAAAATGAAATCGTAGAGAAAGAAGGGGCCTCCAGGCAGTTACAGAGGCTGAGACTTGGGAGCTCGTGACCTGATGTAAATAAGATATGCAGCTTTATTGGTCGCAGTAACTATTGCACCTCTATGAAGCGTAGCTGCAAAGTACCACGTCCATAGGAGCTGCCGCACCGCATGGGGGTGGAGGTTCATTGCAAATGTACGGAGGACGCACTATGGGTATACAGAGACATTTCAACAACACACTGAGTCTTTCATTTCCTGACGACTTCCACGTTATGAATAATGACGAACGCAAAAAACTGAAGATGCTTGCAGACGGTCCCGGCGAGTGCCTTACAGCCCCGGAAAAACACATCGTAATCTCCATCGGCTGGAAGGAACTCGGCTTCTTTCCTGCACTGCTCGTCAGCTCCAAGGACGCTGCCGACAACTCGCAGAAGGCCATAAGTCAGGCGATGCAGCCGTATGGCTATAGGTTCCGTGAGACATTTGCCGAGGACATTGACGGAGAGAAAGCTCCCGGCTTCAGCTACGAATACGAAGCGCAGGGTATCGCCATGCACGGGGAGACCTGTGTGATCAAGCACAACAAAGTCCTCTATTATCTGCACATTTATATGCGCAGAGAACTAAAGGAGGAGAGCACCAAGATCTGGAAAGATATTCTGGCGACTGCCAAGTGGGGATAATTCAGGTCTCCGGTTCGAAACACAGAACCAACGGAAAGAATTCGTATTGAGGAGGGACACATGGCCAAAAACATCCGCCTGCTCAAAGCGGGCACCGCGCTTCTGAAATTCTTTATTGCCCTGCTTATATTAGACTTTATTCTTGTCGCCGCGTTCATCCTTAAGCGGCCGGAATCCTATGCGCCGTGGATTGCCGCTGCGGTCGTCCTCGGCCTCATAGAGGCGGGAATTTTCTGGATCGGAATCGTGCTCGTGTACATCTCATCGATCCAGCTCGGTCTAAAGCAGCGGATTCTGGGAATTGCTCTCGGCTGGGTCCCATTTGCAAATATTTATATGCTGCTCAAAATCGTGCGCATCTGCGGCAGCGAAATACGCACGGAGACAGAAAAATACAAGCTCAACGAGAGCAGAAAAAGCGAACAGATCTGTAAAACGAAGTACCCTCTGCTGCTTGTCCACGGAGTATTCTTCAGAGATTTTGAAGTGCTGAACTATTGGGGAAGGATCCCGGGTGAGCTGAAAAAGAACGGAGCGGTCATCTACTACGGGCAGCACAACAGCGCGGCCGCAGTGGCTGACAGCGCGAAAGAACTGGAAAAACGAATTCTGGAGATCGTCCGGGAGACGGGCTGCGAGAAAGTGAACGTCATTGCGCATTCAAAAGGCGGCCTGGATACCCGGGCCGCCATCGCGCACACATCCGCAGAGAAGTACATAGCCTCCCTCACGACAATCAACACGCCTCACAGAGGCTGTGAATTTGCAGATTATTTCCTGAACAAAATTCCCGAAACTGCCCAGCTCGCAGTCGCGAGAAAATATAATGCCGCAGCCTCGAAGCTCGGAGATACCGATCCCGATTTTCTTGCCGCTGTCAAAGACCTGACCGCATCGGCATGCGCCGGATTTAATGAATCTACACCCGACCGACCCACTGTCTTCTACCAGTGGGTCGGTTCGGTACAGAAAAAGGCCGCTTCGGGAAAATTCCCGTTGAACTTCACCTATCCGATCGTCAAATTATTCGACGGCAGGAATGACGGGCTTGTCGGAGAGACGTCATTTGCCTGGGGCACCAAATATGCTTTTCTCGACATGGATCTGCCAAGAGGCATCTCCCATGCGGACATGATTGATCTGAGCAGGGAGAATATATCCGGTTTCGATGTCAGAGAATTCTACGTGCAGCTTGTCGCGGATTTAAAGAGACGAGGATTCTGATCCGCGATATTCCAGGCACATCATGGTGAGGTCATCGAACTTTTCGGCGTCGCCGACGAAAGCGTCGACGGCGCTTCTTACGTTCCTCAGGATTTCCTCCGGTCTGCCGGCCGCATTGTTATTCAAAGCTTCAACCATACGCGCCACACCGAACATCTCATCGTTCTTATCTATTGCTTCCGGAACACCGTCCGTATATACGAAGAGCTTGTCTCCCGGCTCCATCGAAAGAGTGTATTCCTTATATGGAACACCTTCCATTCCGCCAATGACGAAGCTGTGCCTGTCTTTGTAAAGCTCAAAAGCGCCGTCTTTTTTGCAAATGGTAGGATACTCATGTCCTGCATTTGAACACGTCATCCTGCCTGTCGATATCTCAAGAATTCCGAGCCATACAGTGACGAACATTTCCGCCTGATTATTGTCGCAGAGCAATTCGTTCGTCTGCTCCAGGATATCGCCTGCGCCAAGATCCATCCTGGCAAAATCCTCAATAATTCTTTTGGCAAACATCATGAACAGGGCAGCCGGTATTCCCTTCCCGCTGACGTCCGCTATGACAAGGCATAAGTGATCTTCGTCGATAAAGAAGAAATCGTAAAAGTCACCGCCTACATCACGTGCCGGATCCATGGACGCGTACAGATCGATCTCTTTTCGCTCCGGAAACGGCGGGAATATATGGGGAAGCACGCTTCTTTGGATCTGCCTTGCGGTACTCAGTTCCTTTACGATCCTTTCCTGCTCTTTTATCATATTTTCCTGTTCCATCCGCTCCCGCTCCATGCGGCGGATCGTATCCATCTGATGGTTCAGGGCAAGGCTGGTCCGGTCGATCTCCTGCTGCATGATTTCGAATTCCCCGATAGAGAAAGGCTTGGCCTCAATGGGTTCCAATTCTCCTTCTCCCATGCGGACGATTCCGTTCAGCAGCGAGTTGAACTGACGCATGAACTTTTTGAGCCACAGCCGGTAGAATGCCAGCGCAATCAGGAAGACCACTCCGGCGATAAGCACTATTGTAATACGCACGCGGCGAATCACCTGCTCATAGTTCTCCATGGAAACTTCTCGGACAATTGTCCAGTCGGGGGAGTTCATCGTCATGGAAAATGCGCAGACCGGGTTTCCGTCTTCATTTTTGAAAACTTTTCCGCTGTTGCTTTGACTGATCAACCGGTCCGGATCCGTGCATGCATCCGTACCTGTGTGGTAGATTTCCGTCTGATCCGCTGTAAAAAGGTACCAGCTGCTCTTCCCGTCCTGCAGCGCGTCAAATAGTTTTGCAAATATCGACTCGTCCATCAACATCATCGCATAGAGCTCGCCGTAGCTTACATCCACGGTTTTCCATGCGGCGATCATGATGTGCTGCGGCGTGCCTTCATTTTCAAATCCGTAGATGGAATTCCCGGAAAGCGGGCCGACCCAGACGATCTGTCCGCGCGGCGCGTTCAGAATCTGTGTTTTCATATTTTTAGGAAGCGGGTTTTCCTGCGGCTCGTCCATAAACAAGTTAGCCTCGGGGAGCGTCCCGAACATGCTTCCGTCTTTTCGCATGAAAAGCAGACCGAATATGCCGTCATGCCGCGTCATTTCCGATCGCAGATAATCCCGGCATTTAATCCTCGCATGGATCATATCGGTTCCGGAGGAATATTCATGTCTTGCGTAGGCAGTGACCCGGGCATCTGTCAGGATACTCCGAACTGCACTGATTGATGTATCGATGAGCGGGGTGACCGAATGAGAGACCGATTCAAAGCCGACAGCGTTCACTTCCTGCTCCTGCTGCAGGATCATATTGGTGTACGCGCGGGAAAACAGCACGGTCAGCAGAATGACGACGAACAGTGTCATGGAGACCACCGGCAGCAGCATTCGGAACCTGAGTGATTTCAACTGTTGCTTCATGGCTTCTGTTCCTCCGTACTGCCCTTGATCCGATCTGCGTAATCTTCCGGTGTATAAGGTTCAACCCCGTTCCGGATCTGGGCCTCCCGGACCAGCGGAACGATGACGTCTGCCGCTTCATTCCACTTTTTCTGATATTCCTTGAATACCTCCGGTTCCCCGAGATCAATCAGCTTCTTAATTGTCTCGTCCTGGATTGCCAGCCTCTCCTCGTCGGTTTCCGCAAGGACCATGTCCACCAGAACATCCTCCATGAGCGCGTCTGCATTTGCAAGAATATGGAGCTGGTTCCGGTTCAGACTGCTGAGACATGATGAAATCGCTTCTCCGCAGTCATTGCGGAAATCCAGTCCGCCGGCTTTATAGAAAGCGTCTGTCGGCAGCTCTCCGCCGTAATGCTCGCAGATATCCTTTTGGATGTTATTGGTCATGGTAGCCGCTTCGTATTCCCGGGTGATCGTGGCAAAATCCACCATATAACCATCCGGATGCATCGTATTGTCACGCAGGACCGGCCAGTTGCTCGGCATTGTGCCAAAGCTTCCCCACTTGACAAAATAGTTATCCGGAGATGTGCTGCCTGCCCTGTAGGCGTCAAGCTGCTCCTGACCATACTCGTTCATCCGGGGAACACCGTCCTCGTCATAATCCCAGGTCTCTCCACGGCGGCCCAGCGTAAGCTCTCGAACGAAATCAGGATCACACATATAATTGAAGAGCCTTAAGGCCTCCTCCTTGTGCTCACTGTTCGCTGATATGAACCACATGTAGCCGGGACCGTTCCCCATCAGCTGATATACATTGGTATAATAATTCGTGGCAGCTGTCGGGACCGTAGCGTATCCGGTGAGCGTATCCGGGTCCTTTTGGACGCTGATATCGTATAAACCCCTGTAGAGGCTGTGCCGTCCCATATACTGGCCGCGGTCGCATTTGGCCTCGAACTGTTCCGGGGTCTGAGTGAAAAGATCCATATCGAAAGACCCGTCCTCTTTCCCAGCCCGGTAAACTTTATTTTCCCATGCCACGGACGCCCACCACATAGAATGTGCCGGATCTGTGTAGCCGTCGTAGACTTCATTTGTAAAGATATTATTCTGATACTTGTACGGCGCCCAGTAATCCAGATTCAGCTCAGAGCGGAAAGCGGTATCATAGCCGGAGAAGTTGCTATTGCCATACAGATAGGTGGGATATCCTTCCTCCGTGTATGGGTGGTTTTTATGCATTTGCATAAGCACATTCAGATAATCATCCTCATTGTTGATGGGCGGGTAACCCAGCTCCTTGTAATAATCCCAGCGGACTATATAACCGCGAGTGCTGGTCTCATTGTGAAAACCAACGCCGTTGTATCCGATTCTGGCAGGGAAGAAATAGAATCCATCTCCTTCATTACCGAGCTTTTTGAAGACGTCATAGGTCAGCCGTGCGTCCCCCTTAAGCATATTTGGGCAGTACTCCCTGAGATATGGGTCAGCATTGAACGCTACGCCGTTTTCAAGGATCGTGGAGAGATTCTTTTCGGTAGCCACAAGATCCGGCAGGTCGCCGCTGGCAAGCCCTGTCGCATACTCCTCCTCCGTCATATAAACATACCGGATTTCCACGTCCAGAAGATCCTCCAGATAGTGCCACACGCCCTTCATTTCTTCATAGCGCGGTCCGGAACGACTGGTGCTGTCGCCGATTGTCAGAACGGGCCGGTCCCCGGCGGAGACCGGGGATGCCAGGAACAGGCACATTAATATTGAAAATATAAGCAGCGAAGATCTCTTCAATTCGTTTCACTCCTTCTCTTGTTCCTGCAAGGCCTCACTTGCAATAATCGATGACTAATTATATCGCATAGGTCTCACTTTTTCCAGTATTCCCGGTCCAGACAGGTGCCTTCTCGGCAATTGAAGATCCACCCAGCAGGGGCGGCGGTCATCTTAGGTCGAAACGGCGTTCATGACTGCCCGAGTTGAGAAGTGGGCAGTCGCTAACAATGAAATCTGCTTTTATCTACTGAAGGCAAGATTGATGGCTTTCAGTCATCTTAGGTCGAAACGGTACTTCATGACTGCCCGAGTTGAGAAGTGGGCAGTTGCTAACAATGAAATCTGCTTTTATCTACTGAAGGCAGGATTGATGGCTTTCAGTCATCTTAGGTCGAAACGGTACTTCATGACTGCCCGAGTGATATGGAGGGCAGTCGCCAACAATGAATTCAACTATAATCTACTGAAGGCAGGATTGATGGCTTTCAGTCATCTTAGGTCGAAACGGCGTTCATGACTGCCCGAGTTGTGAAGAGGGCAGTCGATAACAATGAAACTAGCTTCAATCTACTGAAAGCAAGATTGAGGGCTTTCGGTCACATTACCTCTGAACGGCGTTTCATGACTGCCCGGGTTGTGAAGAGGGCAGTTGCCAACATTGAAACCACCTTTTATCTACTGCTGCTAAAAAATTGGTATAAGCAAGACTTACCCTCATCAAATATCAAAATCAATAAAGGTGACTGCTTTATAGACTCTAGTTCAAGTCGGAAAATCAGCAGATTTAGCTATAAACGAGCTGGTATGACTGCCTATGGAACATGATTTGAGTCTTGTATGGCACTGCACATAGGTATAATCTTACGAGATCGACTGCCCTCAGGAGACAGGCACGCAGGAGCAAGATCATAGCTGAATAATTGCCTAATACTCAGGAATGCGCAGAAGAAACCTAAGACCTTTACTCTTCTCATCGAAAAAAGTGTAGCTGTCAGAGTTTATTACTCTCTAACAACTACACTCTTCTGGTTCCATAAGACACAGTCGACCCAACAAAACTACCTTTTCAGCGTGTTCGTAAATCACGATTTCTAATTGCCCGCGAGCTGCGTAACCTAGATAAGGTAGCTATCGGAAACAAACTATCAGAACAGCCTTTTTCAAAGCAGCCTCTTCTGCTTATGCAATTAACCTGCAGCCGGCATTTTCACGACCACCTTGAAAAGATCGCCGTCCACAACAATCTCCATCGTGCCGCCCATCAAAGCGACCAGACTGTCGGCAATCGAAAGCCCAAGCCCGCTGCCTTCGGTGGATCTCGAGCTGTCTCCGCGGACGAAGCGTTCCATCAGCTCGTCACCGGATATGTGAAGCGGTGTCTCCGAAATATTCCGGAATATGATATTGACCTCACTTGCCTCACAGCTCATATCAATATAAGCCCTTGTCCCTGACTGTGCATACTTCAGCATGTTGGACATCAGGTTGTCAAATATCCGCCAGAGATAGCGGCTGTCCGCCCGGACCATCATCTCCGATGTCTCCCCAGTCACTCTGAGATCCAGTCCTTTCCGGCGGAACTTTTCTTCATACTCTCCCAATGCCTGCATGAGCAGCATTGAGGCATTCACCTTCTCCATATCAAGCTTCAGTGCTCCGGACGAAGCCTTGGAGGCCTCAATCAGATCCTCGATGAGCTTCTTGAGTCTGGCCGACTGACGGCCGAGGACTTCCAGGTACTCCTGTGCTTTCGGGTCCTTCAGGTCAAGTTTTGTCAGAAGGTCTGTGTAATTGATGATAGATGTGAGCGGTGTCTTGATGTCGTGGGAGACATTGGTGATCAGCTCCGTCTTCATGCGCTCGGATTTCATGCGCTCCTCGACGGCCGAAGAGATTCCGTTGCCGATTGTGTTCAGCGAATTACCGACGTCCGCCATATCGATGAGCATCTTCTCCGTCTCGACCTTGTATTCCAGATTTCCGCCGGCGATTTCCGCTCCTGCCTGCTTGACCTTTCCAAAATCCAGTAGGATCTTCATCAGCGCAAGGAAGAAAATGATTTTCTCGATCAGCCAGAAAAACAGAAGAAAGCTGGGCTCATGCCGAAAGATCACCAGACCGACGAACTCACAGAAGACAAACAGGATAAAAAGGGCCCACACGCGCCTTCCCATCTTGACTCCGGCCATCGTCTCCCTGAATGCTCTGAACGTAATCCCGAGCATTCTCCAAAGCCATCTAAAGAAGCGTCCGACCAGCTTCCAGAGTCTGCAAATGACTGTCCGCCCCCACCAGCCGCCTACCTTCACATTGACTGCAAAGCTCATGCAGAAGGCCAGGATCGTGATGTAGGATAAAGTAAGGCCGACACCAAACGCGCAAAATGTCTTCTCTGCGCTTGCCCGAATATCCCACATTTCAAGAACAAGGGCTGCACACATGAAGCTAAAGAGCAGAACTACTGCCAGGGCAAGATCCATCGGCATGCGGTCGATCAGGAGAAGGCTTACTTCACCGGAACCCCCTCTGTGACCTGCTGCCATCATCAGGAAGATGAACAGGAGAAGTCCGAGGATAAAGCAGATAAGAATCACGGCAAACACCGCAAATCTGATTTTATAGAGCAATCCGAGAAGAATCTGTACCTGCTCAAAAAAGTCTGCGGTCACCCAGTTGCCTGTCAGAACAAGCTTATCAGCGACGACACCTGCAACCGTATAGACCGTACCCACCTCCTGGGAGCCGGCGCGGAACCAGGCATTTTCGATCTGTCCGCCATAAGAATCGTCGAAGTAAAATCTGTCGACCGTATAAGGAGAAATCATGATGTCGATATTCTCAGGGGATAATTCCTCGATTTTCGAGCCGGGAACACCCACCTCTCCGCCAACATTTCTCGTGAGCCAGAGCATTCCCTTCTTCTCATCAACTCTGTAGAGCTTCGGATCCACACGGTACAGAATGCTTCCGTCAGTATCCTGACCTGTGACGTACAGTTCGATTGGTTGTTTGGGAGCCGTTTCTTCTGAGTCGGCGGCAGTTGCCTGATTTTCTACGGCTGTAATCTGGGTATCTGCGGCTTCAGTCTGTGCGGCTGCTGTGGTCTGGCTGTCTGTTGCCTGTGCGGCTGCCGCAGTTTGGCTGTCTGCTGCCTGTGCGTCTGCTGCAGTTTGGCTGTCTGCTGCCTGTGCGGTTGCTGCAGTTTGGCTGTCTGCTGCCTGTGCGGTTGCTGCGGTTTGGTTTTCTATATCTGCAGTGGCATTGACTGGCACGCTTTCAACTGTCGTTCCTGCAGTTGCACCGGCTGTATTTGCCTCGACCTGCGTGTTGTTCTCGTCTGGGGTAAGGCAGAAATAGAATTTCTGGATCTGCTCCTCCCAGCTCCTATCTTCAGAACCGCCCTGCACGTAGGCGTTATTGAACATCGAGTCTGCCAGCCGGTATGATGTCGTATCCGATATGGCAAATTCATGAATGACCGCATTCTCCGGCACGGCTTCAAGATCGCCCGCGACCTTTACTCCGCCCGTACCGCTGTCCAAAAAGATAGCGTAATGATAATTCGGGCTCAGCTCCTTGTCCGCAGCCCCCGCATAGTTGGCCATTGCGGTCACGGAGTACTTGCTGAGCATTTCACGGTTCATTCTCTCCCGGAGCCCTTCCCTGGTTGTATCATAAACCCCATACGAGCTGCAGTAATACGCTCCGATCAAACCGGCTATGCAGCCGACTCCCATTATAAACAAGAGCAGCGCGGCAATGAGCTTTGCCCACCACTTCCTTTTTAAGCTGTTAATACTCATCGATTCCCCTTTCCGGCAGGCTCCCCCTGCCAGGATACAGTTCTTAACTTCACACCCAGTGAGCCCACATGCCTGCCGGTCTATTGGCTCATCCTCCACCGGATTCTCAGTTCTTCTCGAGCTTATATCCTCTGCCCCACACAACCTTCAGATACCTGGGCTCCGAGGGGTTGATCTCTATCTTTTCCCTCAGATGTCTCACGTGAACCGCTACCGTATTCTCAGCCTCGAAAGCGGCGTCATGCCAGACTTCGCGGTAGATTTCTTTCGGTGAATATACGGTGCCCGGGTGTTCCACAAGGAACTTCAGGATGTTGTACTCCGTCGGCGTCAGGGCAACTCTCTCACCGTCCACAAAGACTTCCTTCGAATCATCGTGGATGGAGATGGTGCCGCAGGAGAGGACATTTGCATCCTGCTCCTCAAGCTGACCGTTCACACCGCCGAGAAGCGTGTACCTGCGGAGGCACGACTTCACGCGGGCAAGAAGCTCCATAGGGTTGAAGGGCTTTGTCACATAGTCATCGGCCCCGAGGGTCAGTCCTTCGATCTTGTCCGTGTCCTCACTCTTGGCGGTAAGCAGAATGACCGGAACGTTGCTGATTTTCCGGATCTCCCGCATGCACGCATAGCCGTCCATGACCGGCATCATGAGATCGAGCAGAACGAGATGGATGTCCTCGTCCGCGCGGAGCGCATCAAAGGCTTCCTGCCCGTTATAGCAGCACACGGTCTCGTATCCGGTCGTCTCGAGGTAAATTCTGATTGCTGTTACTATATCTTTTTCATCATCACATATTAAAATCTTATCCATAGTATCTCCTGCAGGTTTTATTTCTATTTGAGGAAGACCACTCTTTATCTTTGGGAGAACTTTCCTCTATCTCAGGGAGAGCTTCACTCTATCTCAGGGAGATCCTCACTCCGCCAAGCCTCGCAATCGAGACTTGTATTAAGGGGCTGCAGCCGTACGCGCTGCATGTGGTCTTCTCTTTAACGACTATTGTAAGCATACGCCTTTTAAGAAGCTATAGGTAAATATATTAAGATATTCTTAAAAAGCGCAGACCCAAAAGGCCTGCGCTTAACTAATTCATATTTTGTGTATCAAATCTCTGTTCCGTCTTTTCTTTTCTCAAGTAATCTTTTGAGCGTTCCGAGGGACGGATGCGCAACTTTGACCAGCGGCTGTACTGTCTTACCCTGCGCTTTCTTTTCAGGCTTTGTGTCAATTGTATCATTGAATAATGCTGATGTTCCGCCTGTGACTTCTTCGAGTTCCTCTGCGTTTATCTTGTTATTTTCTGCCATGGTGTCTCCTTTTTATCTAATATGCTTTTATTTTCATTTTTCACTGTCGTCTTTCGTCCTACAATTATTTATACGACAAAATTTAGGAAATGGCTACCCTGTATTAATCTTTGTTCTTAGCCATGTCTTGCTATCAAAATGGCAGAGGCAACTAGATTCCTGCTTCCAAGGTTATATGGTTGCCTTTGATCAATCGCGATTTCATTGGGTCCTTGGCAGAAGCAACTAAATTCCTGCTTCCAGGATCATATAGTTGCCTTTGACCAAGCGTGATTTCATTGGGTCCTCGGCAAAGGCAACCAAATTCCTGCTTCCAAGGTCATATAGTTGCCTTTGACCAAGCACGATTTCATCAGGTCGACGGCAGAGGCAACTAAAATCCACCTCCCACAGAAAAATGGCTGCCTTTGACAAAAATTGATTCATCATCGGGTCAAAGGCAGCCGCATCTGAAGCCAAAAGGCAGCCGCGCCGCGGCTGCCCTCATCACACAAGCTAAGCATCAAACTTAATTTATTCGGCTAATATCTCAAACACGATTGACGCAAAATCCCCTCCGAGCGCCGAGCGTCTCTCGTTGCCCATTGGAATCCCCATTTCCCTCTTAATCGGAATGCCGACCCTCATGAGCTCATCGCCGTAGGCGGCGTAGCTCGTCTTCGTGCCGTCCACAGTGTAGCTCACCTTATAACGGATATCCTCCGCCAGCCCCGCCAGCTTAAGCCTCAGCCAGGAAGCGTTGATCTTATTCAGCCTCTGGCAAAACAGGGCAAGCGCTGTCCTCTTGTCCGGGGAGACGCAGATCCAGGCCGTATCGTTGCCCGTAAACGGGCTCACAAGCCGGTAGAAATCGCTCTCGATCTGAATCAGGCGGCGATACTTCTTCATGAAGCGGATCTGCTCCTTAATGATCTCAATCTCCTCCTCAGGCAGCTTTTCCAGATCCAGCTCGTAGCCGAATGTGCCGAACATGGCTACATTTGCCCTGGTGGCAAGCGGTGTGGTACGAAGGAGCTGATGGTTCGGGACCGCCGAGACATGAGAACCGATCATGGATACCGGGTAAACATAGGTCGTACCGTACTGGATCTTGCAGCGCTCGGACGCATCCGTATCGTCGCTGCACCAGGCCTGCGGCGCGTAGTAGAGCATACCGGGATCAAAGCGGGCACCTCCGCTCGCGCAGGACTCGAACAGAATGTGCGGGAACTCACTGGTAAGTCTGCTGTACAGATTGTAAAGACCAAGTGTGTACCGATGCATCATCTCACCCTGGCGGTCTGCAGGCAGCGCAAGACTGAATGGGGCGGTCATGTAGCGGTTCATATCCCATTTGATATAAGAAATCTTTGACTCGGATAAAAGTTTGGCGACCATATCGTGGATATAGTCGACCACTTCCGGTCTTGAATAATCCAGCACATGCTGGTGTCTTGCCTGGCACTGGTAGCGCCCGGGCACATGGATGATCCAGTCCGGGTGCGCGCGGTAGAGATCACTGTCCTTATTGACCATCTCAAGCTCGAACCATAGACCGAACTTGACTCCGATCTCTTCCATCTTCTCCGAAAGACCGTTTATGCCGGATGGCAGCTTCTCCATGTTACAGAACCAGTCACCGAGGCCTCGTAAGTCATCATTTCTTGTGCCGAACCAGCCGTCGTCGAGGACAAAGAGTTCAACGCCGACTTCCTTGGCCTTCCTCGCCATCGCAAGGAGCTTCTCCTCCGTGAAATCGAAATAGGTCCCCTCCCAGTTATTGAGCAGGATCGGGCGCTCCTTATCTCTCCACTCACCGCGGGCGAGTCTCGTTCTGTACAGCCTGTGGAAGACCTGGCTCATCCCGTTCATGCCCTTGTCGGAGTAGACCATGACAACTTCCGGCGTGACAAACGTCTCACCTTTCTCAAGTTTCCAGGCAAAATTCTCCGGATGAATTCCCATCGTGACCCTCGTCATGTCGAACGTGGACACTTCGACCTGGGCGAGGAAGTTTCCGCTGTAGACGAGCGAGAATCCGTAGACTTCCCCCGCCTGTTCTGTTGTATCTTTTCTCTTTAATGCTGCAAATGGATTCTGCTCCGCACCGCCCGTCGTCCCCGCAAGTCCCTGGATGCTCTGAATTCCCATATCCAGCTTTCTTGTGTGGACATATCTCTCACGGCCCCACGCTCCGCTGAGCTGGACCATCTCATAGTCCATATCAAGGAACTCAACGCTCATGGAGAGGGCGCGCTCGAGCACGACCGGGTCATCGCCGACCTGCAGGAATCTTGCATGTCTTGTGATGACCGGATAATCTTCATAAATTGTGTAAGAGAGAACGAGTTCTGTTCCGGAAAGCTTGTCCACCAGCGTGATCTCCAGCGTGTCAGCCTCGTCTGCAGACTCGACATATGTCGCCGGCAATCCCTGAAGTTCCGGCTTTCCCGGACTTATGGAGAATGATTCAAACTTAAAATCAACCACACGGCTGCCGTTCTTCTGCAGAACAGTCGCTGCCGGCGCACGGTAATCACCTGTACCGTAGAACGGATACTCCTGGCGGGCGTAATGCATAGACAGATTCGACGGATCGGGCATCACGATGGACATCTGAGATCTCCAGCATGTCTCATGGAGATTTGCAAAATCCTCCCTGTCATGGATTCGCTTGCCATAGTACAGGTTTTCCAGCTGGTCATTTTCCATCACGCGAATAATGTAGCTGACATACTTGTTGGTCAGATGGAAAATCCTCTGCTCCTCATGAAAAATAATCGGCATATTGTCCTCCCTTTTAGTTAGGTTCAAATCTATTGTGCTGTACGCAATATCAAAATATTACAGATCGGGCATCTCCCCATCTTCCTGACCTTCCTCGACCGGATATCCGAACTCATCGAGCTCCGGCAGATACACATTAAAATCCTTTATAAGCATTTTAGACACGATCATCGCGATCGCCCCAAATCCGAAAACAGCCCACATGAATGCATACAGCGGCAGTCTCTGAAGATCATAGTAGGTCAGGATGAGTGGACCGATGTTCAGAGCGGCAATCGCGAGAGCTCTGACCGGATTCTTTGATGCGAAAAATACGCTGTTCCGTGCAAGGTGCGGGATGGTGTCTGCAAATGCAGCCATCACCGGAGCCATATGCAACACCAGAATGAGCGCGATGCCGAAAATAAGATAGATCAGATATTTGAATATCGTCATCACGCCTTTCGCGTACATTGCAAATCGTATGTCCATAATGCCAATGATCACGATGACCAGAAACAGCAGCCACACAATAATAGCCTGCCTGAAGTTATTCTTAAGACCGGTCCAGAATTCTTTGAACGGGTTGATCTCCCCATCACTTCTCAGAAATCTCAGCATTACATGGTACATGGCAGCGAAGGCCGGACCAGCCGTCACGACCGGCATGCTCACAAGCACGAACATGATGTTGGCGGCAATGACAATCCCGCACACATTCATCGCCCGCCCGAGGGCGCTCTCGTTATTAAATATGCTCCATAAACGCTGTTTCATACTTGTCTTATTCAACTCCTATAAATTCAAGAAAAGCCACAACATCCTCCGGATGCTGCGTATAGGCTCCGACACCCAGCACGCATGTGTCATCATACAGCTCATACTCTGTCATAAGCCGGCTGTCACTTATATCAATCCCGACCGCCACCGGCTCGGTCGAATACTCCTCGTCGAAGGGAACGGCGTAGACAAATCGGTCTTTGTACTTGTCGAAGTATGTTGCATTTGCCTCCGCCTCAAGATCAAGCAGACGTCCACTTGCGCCGAGGGCAACAAGGTTCTCCTCCTCCATCACCACAGCATCAAGATGGCCTGCCTCGACCGTCGCGACGAACATCTGATAATAATTATTGTTGGTTCCGGAATAGGACGTGGCATCGAAATAGCAGGCGTCGTTAAAAAACACATTTTTCTTCGACAGGTCATATCCCCGGTCGCTTACGAACTCTTCCATGAGCTCGCTCTCGACACCGGTCTGCGGCCTTATGTTGACAAACGTCACATAGAACCAGTACTCCTTGGTGGCAAACAGCAGATGGTACAGAAAATATATAAGGAATAAGACGCCGGCTGTAATTCCGACAATCGGCAGCCAGTAATACTCCCAGATATAACGCAGCTTCTGTTTCCGCGTCATTCCCGCTGTGCCGGATTTTATCTCTTCGGCTGTACGTTTTAAATAATTCAATACTGCTGCCCTCCATCCGGCATACAAAAATATCTCACGAAGCCAGGCGCAGGATTTAGGTCAGCGTCGGGCGACAAAATTCAAACCGGATCCCTGCGCGGGATGCAAATCATTTGAAAGAAAAGACCCGGAACACCCACAGGGAATATTCCGGGTCCAGTGCTCATGTGTTTGAGTTTACAGCTTACCGCCGGAAGTAGCAATACCTTCGACGAACTGCTTCTGGAAAATAACGTAGATAACAACCATCGGCAAGACAGCAAGAGTAGCGGCTGCCATCATTGCCGGATATTCACTGCCGTACTGGCCCTGCATCTTGGCAAGACCTGCGGAAAGAGTTGTCGTCGCTGCGTTGGTGCAGACGATCATCGGCCACATCAGATCCTTGAACGCGAAGACTGCGGTGAAGATACCGAGGGAGACCATGGAGCTCTTTGTCAGCGGCATCATGATCTTGAGGAATCTCTGGCCGATATTACAGCCGTCGATCATGGCCGCTTCTTCAAGGTCTTTGGGAAGACCCTCGAAACCTGTCTTCAGAAGATATGTACCGAAAGCCGTCACGAGACCCGGGAAGACCAGACCGAACTGAGTGTTCAGCATACCCATCTTGGAGACCATCAGGTACTGCGGGATAATAAAGATCTGTGCCGGGATCATCATCTGGACAAGGACCAGAGTGAAGAGGAACTTCTTTCCCGGGAACTTCAGACGTCCGAATGCGTAGCCGGCCATAGTAGCTGTCAGGACCGCGCACACAACACGCCAGAAGATCATGAGCAGTGTGTTCTTGTAGAGAATAAGGAAGTTGTAGCTCTTCCATACTGTTCCGAAGTTCTCCCAGTGCCATCCGTTATGCGGGAAGATATAGAACGGGGAGACGGAGATTGATTCCTGTTTTGTCTTCAAAGCTGTAAGGATCATCCATGCAAATGGTACCAGCATGATGAAGGACATGATAATCAGGATAATGTGCATGAGAGCTTTTGTTCTTGCCTGTTTAGCTGCGTAACCTTCCATTAATATGTCCTCCTTTCCTTAAGCGTGATAGACCAGGTGCTTCTCAGCACGCTGCAGAATGTACGTGACAATCATGATGAAGATGACCAGAACCATGACCAGCGTTGCGCCGTAGCCCTTGTTGCCGTTCGTGAATGCGTACTGATAGAACAGGTAAACAATCGACTGAACTTTCGGCAGAGCAACGTTCGTCTTGTCCATGACCATGAACATAAGGTCGAAGATTGTCAGAGCGCCGATGATACGGGTCTGAACGATGAAGAATGTTGTCGGTGAAAGCAGCGGCAGCGTGATGTTGAAGAATGCACGGATACCTGTCGCGCCGTCGATGGAAGCCGCTTCATAGTAATCTCCGGGGATTTCCTGAAGACCACCGATGAAAAGGACCATGTTGTAGCCGATGATGGACCAGACACCGATGATACCGATGGAGATCCATGCGATCTTCGGATTGGAGATCCACTCGATCCTTGTGTGGAAAATATTGTTAAGAAGACCGAACTGCGTATTATACAGCCATTTCCAGACCATGGCGACAGCTGCGGGCGCGCAGACCATCGGAAGGAAGAAGATCGTACGATAGATAGAGCGTCCGGCGATCTTCTTGTTCAGAAGGACCGCAAGAAGCAGAGCGATGACGATACCGAACGGAACTTCAATGATTGCGTACTTGATTGTATTCCAAAGAGACTGCCAGGTTTCAGCTCGGGTAAGGACCTGCTGATAGTTGGCGGGGCCGACAAATATATTTCCTTTTCCGAAGTCGCCTGTCTTGCAGAAAGACTGATAAATCGTGTTAAAGAACGGGTAGAAATTTAGAACAATGAGGCCAAGCATTGTCGGGAAGACGAAGGCGTATGCCCATCTTGCTTCGCGCTTCTCAGCCGCCGTCATTTTTTGTTTCATGGATTCCCCTTTCATTTAAGGTGTAAAAGAGCCGGGTCTTCGGACTTACCAAAGGCCCGGCACCTGTTATTAGCATTTAATTGCCTGTGCTAAATTTTAAGCAGATTATTCAGCCGCGATTGCGTCCTCAATGATCTTCTGAGCATTCTCGCAAGCCTTAGCCATTGTCTCCGGATTGGACGGATCAAGCCATGCATCGAGGAATGCGCCGTTCTGCTGAAGAGCATCTTCCCAAACTGTTGTATTTCTTGTGTACGGACGGAAGAACAGGTCGCCCTCTTCCTCAGCGCGTGTGAATGCGGAAACATCCATGCCTTCGAAAGCGTTTGCGAAATCTTCAGAAACGCCCTTCATGCCGCCCATGGTGACGCCGAGCTGAGCCTGCTCTTTCTGAGCCTTCTCGGAGCAGAAGTAGGAGATGAGGCTGTAGCAAGCATCCGGATTAGCTGTATTGGCAGCAGCTGCCCAGCCAAGGCCGTTGTATGCGGAGTAGCGCTCACCTGCATCGCACTGGCCGTTGCCGTTTACATCAGCGTACGGAAGCATTGCCCATGCATAGTCTGCGTGATTCTCAGCTGTGTAGAATGTGTTGATCATCCAGGAGCCCTGTGTGATCATGCCGACGAGACCGGAATTGAACAGAGAGTCTGTACCTGTCTCAGCGACAACTGTCTGCGGAGCAGATACTTCAAGGATCTGGCGGAGCATTTCCATACCGGCCTTGCCTTCATCGGAACCGATTGTCGTGCCCTTGTGATCATCTGTGATGACCTGTGCGCCGTAATCGTAGACGATGTTGTACCAGCCATCCTGGTTGTTGGATGTGTTGATTGCGTAGCCGTAAACGCCGTCAGCTTTGCCTGCCTCTGTGATCTTAGCAGCTGCGTCACGGACATCTTCCCATGTCCAGTCATCTGTCGGATAGTCTACGCCGTACTTGTCGAAGATAGCCTTGTTGTACAGAAGAGCGATTGTGTCATGGTCCTTCGGAAGAGCATACTGAGAACCGTTGTCATCACGGTTGTACAGTTCGACGACGCCTTCATAGAACTTGGACATGTCAATTGTGTCATCATTTGCAATATAATCGTCGAGGTTGAGGAGCAGGTCGTTCTCCATGTACATCTGAGCTGTGTTGGAGTGCATCCAGAAAACATCCGGCATCTGGCCGCCGGAAGCGCCTGCCTCGAGGAGTGTCCAGTAGTTGTCCCAGTCAACGACGTTGATCTTGACTTTGACGCCGGACTCTGCTGACCACTCGTCTGCGATCTGCTGCAGACCTGCCAGCTGGTTGTTATCCCAGATGTTTACCTGAAGTTCGCCTGAGGATGATCCGCCGGAAGCACCACCGTCTGTTGCTGCGCCGCCTGAAGAGCCGCCGCAAGCTGCGAGGGAAGCTGCCATGAGACCTGCAAGTGTAAGTGCCAATACTTTTTTCATTCGTAGGTTCTCCCTTCTTTTTGGTGCCGTCACATCCGATGTGCTTTCACGGACAGCGTTCTGGATATTCAGGCACATTTACCAAGTTTTGCTATAATTGTAAATTTTCTTTGTCAGTTATTACATGGCTTTTGGGTTTCAATATATGGGAAGATGTGTCATTTTAGACAAAGGACGGGGCGGCTTTTTGCGCGTGATTCACGCAAAAAGGACGGTTATTTTCATGTGGCTTTTTCCACATGAAATAACCGTCCCCAATTCACTTTTTTACAGATATGACGGGGCGAACCCGCCCTTGGCGCTCTGCGCGGATATCTCCGGGCTTGACTCTCTGTAGGCTTTCGGACTCATCCCGTAGCTCTCCTTAAATTTCTTGGAAAATGCCAGTGGATCCGGATAGCCCACTTTCGACGCGACCTCGTTGATCGGCATGCTGGTGTTCGACAGCAGGTCCGCAGCCTTCTCCATCCTGAGATTGATAAGGAACTCCTGCGGCGAGACGCCCAGCTCTTTCTGAAAGCTCTTTGCCAGATAGTTCCTGGTGATTCCGATCTGGTCAGCAAGGGCGTCGATCTTTATCTTCTCAGAGTAATTTGAAAGCATGTACATCATGGCCTGCTTGACATAAATGCCCTGCGGATACTCATATTTCGTCCGCTCCACCTTCTTCATCTCGCTTTTTTCGATCAAAGTGCCGAAAAAACGGTACATTCCGCCTAGACGGATCATAAAATTCGAGTAGGTGAGCTGAGAAGCCTCCAGCATTTCGTGTATGATCTCGTAAAGATCGTCCGTATTGTCAAGGAGCACATACGGTACCTCCTTGGTAAATCCGATCTTTCTGATCACCTGATCCGACGTGTAGCCGTGGAAGCCGATCCACATGTATTCCCACGGATCTTCCTTATCAGCTTCATATACAACTTCCATTCCCGGCGGAATAAGAAAGGCCTGATTTGCTGAAAGATGAAATTCTTTTCCTCCGAACCGGTATATCCCTTTGCCCTTACGGATCACATGAATCACATACGAGTGTCTGACCGAAGGCCCGTATAAATGCCCTGCGTCACAGATCTCCGTGCCGCAGTAATCAAGATTCAGGCCTGAGATCATTCCGATCGAGCCGGAATTGGCCAGATCTTCAAGCGCTGTGAAGTTCCATGATTTTGTATACCCTATTAATCGTTTCCCCATAGTCATCTATACCTTCTTTCAAGTAAAAATTCTAGCGGACTAATTGCGAAAAATGAATGTTAATTTGGTGAAACGATATGGGTTAATGAGTGTTGTTCCAATCGTCTTTACTCATTTTTACATATCTTGTGTATCAGATGATTTTCCGCTCGTTCTGACTCTCTTCCTTGCGCATTTGTAATTTCCGCTCGTCTGCCAGGCTCCCTGTTCTTTCTGATCGGATTCACGCAGGTCTGCTGCTTTTCAGGGAGATTATTTTGTCACTCCTCCAGCGTATCCGCAGTCTCCTTCAGCAGCTCAATAATAGGAAGCTTCTGCGGACATGCACCCTCGCACTGGCCGCACTGGATGCAGACGGATGCGGGGCTTTTACCTGCTCTCTCTCTGTAGGAAAATTTCGCCCTCTTCAAATTGCCGTATATCTTGTAAATATTCATAGCCTTAAAGAGGGATGGAATATTGATTTCCATCGGGCAGCCCGGCGTGCAATAGCGGCAGGCGGTGCACTCAATCTTATCGATTGCATTAAGAGCCTCGCGAGCCTTGTCGACCGCGCGCGTCTCCGCCTCATTAAGCGGCTCAAAGTTCTCCATAAAGGAAAGGTTGTCAGCCATCTGCTCCCTGTTCGACATGCCTGAGAGAACGATCATAACATTCGGCAGCGATGCGACATACCGGATCGCCCACGATGCGGGTGAGGCCTTTTCATTGATTTCTGCAAATGCAGCCCTGACGCTCTCCGGCGGATCCGCCAGCATGCCTCCCTTTACCGGCTCCATTACAACGACCGGCTTTCCGTGTTTCGCCGCTACTTCGTAGCAGGCTCTGGACTGGATATCTTTATCCTCCCAGTCGGCGTAATTGAGCTGCAGCTGAACGAACTCCGCGTCTGGATGCTCAGTAAGCAGCTCATCGAGGAAATCCGCCGTGTCGTGGAATGAGAATCCCCAGTGTTTTACGATCCCCTCCTCCTTGAGCCGGCGGACATAATCCCAGAGACCGTATTCATTGTATTTGTCAACATTGCTCTTTCCGAGAGCATGCAGCAGATAGAAATCAAAGTAGCCTGCCCCGGTGCGCTCGAGGCTGATCCGCAGCTCATCTTTGGCCGCCTGTTCATCCTTAGCGGCGAACTCTGACGCGTTGAGCTTCGTTGCAAGATAATAGGAATCTCTCGGGTACCTCTCGACGAGAGCCTTGCGGGTGGCCTCCTCTGAACCTTCATATACGAATGCGGTATCCACGTATTTGCCACCCGCATTTATAAAGGCGTCGACCATGTCCTTCGTCTGCTCTATATCAATAATTTCCTTTTCCCCATCCGATATTCTGGGGAGACGCATCATACCAAAGCCGAGTTTTATACAGTTGTCAATCAGTTTTTCCATAAGGACTCCTCTCTTTCCGATTTGTCTGGTGAACAACGGGGCCTCTTTCACTTATATTAGTATACCACTCAATCCGCAAGTTTGTATTCTGCAACTGAAAAATGGCCACCCAGCTGGGTGGCCATCTCTCATCAAAAGGGGAAGGAGTTCCGTCTCCCGACGGATAACGAAAAAGAAAAAGTTGTTTGTCTGTCTCTGTGTCTGTTCCCGAGGTTCGTGTTCCTCGTCCTGACATTGTTTATAATAAGCTGAAAATGTGAACAAATTGTGCTCTTTTTCGAAAGTGTTTATAAAATTCAGCTTAATAAACAATAAAATCGGCCTTCATAGCGCGTCCACATCAGAGCAGTTCAGACATGCTGCAGCCGTGTTCCGGGATCCGGCGAAAACATCATCTTCATCGAAAAGCGCATATCCTTCCCTGCGAGCTTGCAACACGCTTCGCATGTTGCGATCTCTCAGTCGGATATGCAATGCTTTTCTCACGAAGATGGATGCTTTTCTGCCGAAGACGTAATATAAGAACAGCCTGCCTGAACTGTTACCGGTTCTTATGTCCAGCTCAGCCGCCGTACATCTCAGCCAGCTTATACAGGACGTTCTTGTTGCTCTCCCATATCGCAGGGAACTCATAGATTGTGAGTGGGCAGGTCCCCTGTCCAGTCTCGACCGTCACCGCCGGGATACCGGCAGTCCACATGAAATAATCAGAACAGCCTCCCGCCAGATGGACATTATACTTCGGGGAAACAGCTGTCGCGTAGCCGGTCACCTCGGAAAGACCCGCGGCAAGATCCCGGTCGGCGTTGAGGAGCAGCTCATCCTCCACCTCATAA
Source organism: Lachnospiraceae bacterium (assembly GCA_045221675.1). Taxonomy (GTDB): domain Bacteria; phylum Bacillota; class Clostridia; order Lachnospirales; family Lachnospiraceae; genus Chordicoccus. The sequence continues at coordinate 24,569 of JBGUWZ010000014.1, forward strand.
TTCCAATAAATCGTGTTGCCTGCGGAGTGATACGCGATGACACACCTTGTGGGATTCTCGTGGGCTACCTTCAAAATCGCCTGGGTCTCCGGCTCGGAAGCCGCGCCGGTCCCCTTATAGCAGTCTGTTGAGGGGACAGGCACGCCGTCGCTGTACTCCGCCCATCCGGCATCGAAGTTTTTGTTGAGATCGCAGCCGTGGGCATTTGCCTTAAAAGTGCGAAGATACGTATCAAGATCTGCAGCAGTCCGCCCGAGCAGCGTGTCAGATTCCCAACACCAGTGAACGATATCCCGGAGACTCTGAAGGCGCAGCGTCTCAAGACCTCCCATTGCGACCATCTCCCCGTCCGGATTGGCCATGGGGAGGAGATGAATGCAGACGTTAGAAAACAGGTCCCGGATCGAGACCCCGTTGTACGTGCCGCCCCCGACCGCATTTTTCGCGTACTCCTCAATCTGGCGCATGGCCAGCAGAGTGTTGATATATTCGCGGCTGTGCATGGCATAGTGAATCTCAATGTGGTTCTCACTTGCCTCATTTCCGAGGACGACCTCGTAAATCGCGCGCTTGTCTACGGACTCGCCGCACACCCTGACTTTCACGAGATCCGGGTAGCGCACTGTCAGGAAATACAGGTCTTTCGCTACCTCCTCATAAGTGTAATCCACCGTGTCGGTTCCGACAATGTCTGTTCCGTCAGGCGGCATCTCCCCGAGATATGCGCTCATGTCCTGCACGCTGATATCATTTAGGGATTCACGGGTCGGCATGGGCGTGGGCGTGGGGGTCGTGGATGAGGTCGGGGACGGAGTCGTCTTCGGCGATGGCGTCGGTCCGGAAGCTGACGACGAGGTTCCTGACAGGGATTCTTCCTTCGTTTTCCCGGATTCCGTCCTTGATGATGCCTCTGCTGACAACAGATCAGATATTCCGCTCATCTCGGCATCATCAATACCGCCTTCCTGTCCTGTGCTCCCCTGCCCCTGGCTTCCCTGTCCTTGGATTTCCTGTCCCTGGTTTCCCTGCCCTTGGTTTTCCTGTCCTTCGCTTCCTGTCGGGCGGAAATCTACAAGTCTTCCCGCCATGCGGCCGATGCCAAGACCAATCACGCCGAGGGCAAGAACCAGTAATATAGTGAGCAGGATCTTATTTCTCTTCTTTCTTTTTTTCACAGTACCTCCTATGACGGCTCTGATCTCGCTGTCTCTCAGACAGCTTCTCTGTCCGGATCATGTCAGCATGAATTATTGACTGTACGTGCCTCACATTCGACTCGCATTTCATCTCACACCTTCGGCCCGAGCTTTCATCTTGCTATTCCTTCTCGTGCATTCAGTTCACATTTTCGGCTCAAGCTTTCATCTTGCTATTCCTTCTTGTGCATTCAGTTCACATTTTCGGCTCAAGCTTTCATCTTGCTATTTCTTCTCGTTCATTCGTCTCGCAAGCCGGATGAAAAGCCGCTAAAGCTGTTGTAGTCTGAATCGCAGGATAATTCTCTTGGATGTACTGTAAACATTGGCGGAACAAGTGTCAAGAATGAATTTGATGTGACAGCCGTCGCAGTGAGTTTTCGCATTTTTGACGGATGCAGCCGTAGGCAGATATTTACCAAAATAGTTTTAGTCAAAGCGGCGGCCTCTTTTGTTAATCAAGTCTGTGCGCAGCTATGACTGCCGTTTAGAGTGAACTCCTCCCTGTGTAAAGGACAAGGAGGGAAAAATTTCAACTGCTGAGGTTTAATTTGGCTGTGGCAGTAGAGAAGCAAGAATGTGTCATTCCTACTGCCGTTTACTCAACTCTGACAGTAGCGAATCCAGAAATAATTCTTGCTACTGCCGTTTTTGAGTACTCTCCAGCTCAAATTGCAGTCGCTGGAGCTGGTTTTGTCCGATTCTACTGTCATCAGACTACTGGAAAACGATAAAAGCTGCAGTATTTTTTTTGCTTATTCCTTTGCCTACTGTCAATTAAGAAAAATCATACTTTGAAACGGCAGTACAGAAAGAATCATTTGGCTATTGTACTGTCATTTCACAATCACCCAACAGTTGAAAAGACAAAAAGTGAAATATGTACTGCAGAGCTATTTCATGACCAACAGTTCATATGAGAAAAATCCAGCTTCCTACTGCCGCTACGGCAGTCGAGACAGGGTACATAAGACAAGAATGACCTCCATCGCTCAACAAAATCGCCATCGCTCACCAAAACCGCCACCACCAGTAAAATGAGGGCAGCCGCAAAATAGGGGCAGCCGCAACTTTCTGTTGCGGATGCCCCTTGCTTTACATCTCATTTTATCAAAGACAGCCAATCGCCTGCCTCGAAGGTTTGCACCAAGCCCAAATCTTCACTGCGTTCTCTCTGAACCTGGATCACTCCAGCCAGAACACCTGCTCAAGCAGCGGCTGTGCCCCGGTGACCGGGTCCTTCTCCATGATAAGGATGCCCTTCATGCTCTCGTCCCAGCGCTTCACGACTTCACTCTCCGCCTGGACCCTGGCTGCGTAATCGATGCCCTTCTCGCACTCATAGTAGCCGAAAAGTTCATCGCCTGTCATCCAGATGCTGTAGTGGCAGATACCCGCCTCCTTCAGCACTGCGACCATCTCCGGCCAGATCTCCGCGTGGCGCTTCTTATACTCAGCGTGCATCCCCGGAGCTACTTTTCCTTTCCATGCGTAACGTTCCATATGTGATCCTCCTCGTAGTTAAAAAAATGTTTCTCAAGTGTCGGTAACAGTTCAGACAGGCTGTTCTGATGTTTGCGCCGGATCCTGAAACTCCGCTGCAGCCTGTCTGAACTATTACAAGTGCTGCTTGAAACCAACGGTTTAAAATATCAGGGCTGCCGCATCCCCTGATCGAAGAACGGCAGCCCGATTCATTATGTCACGTCAATGATGTCATATTTAAGTTTATTATCAGTCAGTGATAATCAATATACAGCAGCCCACTCTTCGATGTTGTCCGGATCGAACTTGAAAGGCGGTCCAAGGATGATTTCGGAAGCGCTCTCGTCGCCTGCTACTGCGCTCAGTGTGTACGGGCTGTTCTCCATGTCTCCAGCCTCGAATGTATCGCCGACAGCGCCTGTGATTGTACCGTCAACAAGGGCGATGGATGCATATGCAGCAAGCTTGCCGAGGTCGATCGGGTTCCACAGGAACATATACGGGCAGCTGTGAGCATCGTCAGCACCGATGTACTCTTTCATTTCGGACGGAAGTCCAAGGCCTGTAAGCTTGACAGAAGACTTCTGATCCTGAAGGACCTTAGCTGCAGCAGCGATACCGACTGTTGTCGGAGCGCAGATGCACTTGAGTTCCGGATAGTTTGTCAGAAGAGCCTGTGTCTGGTCTGTAGATTTCTGCGGCTCGTCATCGCCGTAAGCAACTTCTACAAGCTCAAGCTTGGAATACTTGTCATCGCTTTCCTGTACGGACTTCATAGCATCGATCCATGCATTCTGGTTCGTTGCCTGTGATGTTGCGGAAAGGATTGCATACTGGCCTTCGCCGCCGCAGATATCATAAACGGCATCGATGAGGGCCTGGCCGACTTCCTGGACACCTGCCTGATTGCAGAAGGAAGCTCTTACGGCTGTGTTGACATCGGAGTCAAGTGTGACGACCTTGATACCAGCATCGAGTGCTTCCTGGCAGACGGATGCGAGGGCGTTGGAGTCATTTGCAGCGATTGCGATGGAGTCGACACCCTGGGAGATCAGGGACTGGATAACGGAGATCTGAGCGTCAGCTGTTGCAGATTCCGGATTCTGTACGACACAGTTTCCGCCGGCAGCTTCGATGACTTCTTTGAATCCTGCTGCTTCTCTCTCATTGTACGGGTTGCCTGCAGACTTGGTAACGATCGCATATGTGCGGGCAGATGAATCGCCGCCGGCCGCTTCGCCGCCACCCTGGGATGAGGATGAGCCTCCGCCGCATCCTGCCAGAAGGCCAACTACCATGGTTGCGCACAGAAGTGCGCTGAAAAGTTTCTTCTTCATATTGGTTTCCTCCTTGTTTTTTATACATACGCCACTGCGCTGTATTCGTTATGTTAATTGTATCGGAGCAGACATTTCGCGAGTACAGGAATATCTTTTGATTTCCGGTAAATTTTTTCCCAGTAGAAAATTTCCCACCTCTCGAATTTCTGCCTGCAACATTCCGGTCCCAGCGGGGAAACCCCACTGCCGGGACTCGTATTACTGACTTTTATTACGATTTCGTCGCTTTCTTCTTCCAGAGCAGGTCACGGAAGGACGGGATCAGGACCGAGACGATCAGCATGACACCGATGATGACCAGGATGAGCTGTGTGTTCATATTGATCTGGCCGAGCGCTATACGCAGGCAGACAATGATGAAGGAAGCGATGAACGCGCCGATCAGGTTGCCCTTGCCGCCGGTCGTCGCGATGCCGCCGAAGACGCACATTGCGATGACTTCCATCTCGAAGCCCTGGCCTGTGGTCGTGTTTGCGCCGTAGGTAGAAGCCAGAAGGAAGAGGCCGCACATACCTGCGAGGAAGCCCAGGAGGCTGTAGCAGAAGAAGCGGATCTTCTGAACGTCAACGCCTGCATAGTAGGCTGCTGTCTTGCTGGAGCCGATCGCGTACAGCTTTCTGCCGAATGTCGTTCTGCTGAGCACTGTGATGAACAGAGCTGCAAATATGACCACCAGGAAGAAGGAGATCGGGAACGGACCCACCTTGACTCTGAGGACGCCGATGCCGGCGATGTCATTCATGGAAGCGCTGCCGCCGCTGCCGAGGGCAACTTCAGCGATGCCTCTGAAGATGATCTGTGTGCCGAGCGTGATGATCATGGTCGGAAGCTCCGTGAACTGTGTCGCGAAGAAACCGTTGATCATGCCGCAGACAAGGCCGGTCGCGAGTGTGATCAGGATGACCAGACCGATCGGGAGACCTGCGTTGCTGCTGAGGCAGCCGACTGTCGCTGCGAGGCAGACGATTGAGCCGACGGAGATATCGATATCGCCGAGGACCAGGATGAAGCCGATGCCGAACAGCATGAATATCTCAGCCAGGTAACGCGGGCTTTCACGCATGATATTTGTAAAGTTGTAAGTACTGGAGAGGCATGCGCCGAGCACATTGACCGCAATGAGAGCAAGGACCAGAGCGCCTTCCAGGGAAATGATCTTTTCTTTGAGTCCTCCCGCGGGAGTATTGGAAATAGTTCTTCCGGATTTTCCTGCCATAATTACATCTCCCTTCTCATGAGCGCCTGCTTGTCCATCGTCCTCTGTGTGATTACGTTAAGGACAACAACGAACAGGATGATTGCGCCTTTGACCAGATTCTGCGCGATAGCATCGATGCCGACGAGCGGCAGGGCCTTCGCGATAACAGCGATGATGACAGCGCCGAGGAATGTGCCGACGACAGAGCCGCGTCCGCCGCTCATGCTGACACCGCCAATGACGCAGGCTGCGATGACGTCCATTTCCTTGCCGTACTGCATGTTCGGCTGAGCTGACGCGTAGATGGAAACAGAGAGAACACCTGCGAGGCCGGCAAGCATGCCCATGATGGAGTATGCGGAGATGATCGTCCGGTCTACGTTAATACCGGAGATCCTTGCTGCCTCAGCGTTGGAACCGACAGCGTAAATGCTGCGTCCGAACTTTGTCCACTTCATGACAATGAAGAAGATAATATATGCTACAGTCAGAATGATGTATGGGCCTACGGAGCCGTCTTTTCCGAAGTCGGAGAAGCCTGCAACGTCCGCGCCTGATGCCCAGTTGTTATTGGAGATAACGTAGGCCATGCCGCGCCATACGTACATGAAGCCCATTGTGCAGATGATCGGTGCGACCTTGCCTTTTGCAATGATCAGACCGTTGATTGTTCCGCAAATGAGACCGATCAGAGTACCGATCACAAAGAGAAGCAGTGTATTGTGGATCACATCATACTTCTGAAGGAGACCGATCGTCATGCCGGTGAAAGCCAGCGTCGATGTGATGGAAATATCAATGCCCGATGTCAGCATGACGCAGAGCATACCGAGAGCCATCAGCAGTGTGAGCGCGTTGTTTCTGAAGATCTGTCCGATATTTGTTGGGCTCAGGAATGACGGGCTCATGATCGAGATAACGACGAGGAGCACGACCAGGACGATGACCAGGCTGGCTTCACGTGAGCCGGTTATTTTTTTCAATAAAGAATTCTTATTTTTCACTGCCTTATACCTCCCTTCCCGTCTGTTCCATTGCAAGTTCGAGGATCTTCTCCTGTGTAGCTTCCTTAATATCAAGGCAGCCGGTCACACGGCCCTTGCACATGACGTAGATGCGGTCGCTCATGCCGAGAACTTCCGGCATATCCGAGGAGATCAGAATGATGCCATAGCCCTGCTTTGCGAGGTCGCCCATGATCGCGTAGATTTCTGCCTTCGCGCCGACGTCGACGCCCTTTGTCGGCTCGTCCATGATGACGATCTTCATGTTCTTCTGGGCAAGAGCCTTGGCGACAACGACCTTCTGCTGATTACCGCCGGACAGCGTGCTCGCCTTGTCGAAAATGGAAACTGCCTTTGTATCGACATCCTCAAGATACTGCTTGGAAAGTTCTCTCTCCTTCTGTACGTCATTGAAGAAGCCTTTGGCAAGCTCATCCTGGATCGGGAGTGTTACGTTATCGCCGAGTCCCCAGCTCATGATGAGGCCCTGACGTCTTCTGTCCTCGGGAAGAAGAATGAGGCCTGCCTTCATGGCGTCTCTCGGATTTCTGATCTTCAGTTCCTTGCCCTCCAGAATGATCTTTCCGGACTCCGCTCTTTCGATACCGCAGACACACTGGAAAGTCTCTGTGCGGCCTGCGCCGACAAGGCCTGTGAGGCCGATGATCTCTCCGGCGTGGACATTCAGGGAAACGTTCTTGAAGTAGCCTGTCCTTGAAAGGTTCTCAAGGCGGAACAGCTCCTTGCCGATGGTTACCTGCGGCTTCGGATACATGTCTGTGATCTCACGGCCGACCATGGCTTTAATGAGTTCCGGTTCGGTAATTGCATCGACGTCATATGTTCCGACGTACTGTGAATCGCGGAAGACCGTGACTCTCTGAGCCAGGCGGTACATATCTTCCATTCTGTGAGAGATGAAAATGATGGAAACTCCCTGCGCATGGAGTTCGTCGACGATCTGGTAGAGCTCCTCGGATTCATTTGCAGTAAGAGCTGCTGTCGGCTCATCGAGAAGAATGATCTTGGCATTGGTGGAGAGAGCCTTTGCGATCTCGACCATCTGCTGCTGAGCGATTGTCAGGGCACCGACTTCCTCGGTGACCTTGAATGTTGCGTGCAGTCTGGAGAGAAGCTTCTCAGCTTCCTTATTCATCTCATTCCACTGGATCATTCCGTTTTTAATGATCTCGTGGCCTATGAAAATATTCTCCGTGACCGTGAGTTCCGGGTAGGATGTCGGGATCTGATAGACCGCCGCGATACCTGCCGCCTGTGCGTCCTGCGTACCCTTGAAATGAACTTCCTGTCCATTCAGATACATGTGGCCTTCTTCAGCTGCGTGGACACCGGTAATGACCTTGATGAAAGTCGATTTTCCGGCACCGTTCTCTCCCATCAGCGCGTGGACTTCGCCTCTGCGCAGCTGGAACTGCACATTGTTGAGTGCCTTGACGCCCGGGAAAATCTTAGTTATACCCTTAAGTTCGAGAATTAAATCTTCTGACACGAGTGCTTCCTCCTTTCGAATCTGTAATTATTATAAAAATTCTCTCTTTTTCGCATTAGGGGAAATTTATTCGATATGGGGGAAATTCTTTTTTAATGTGGTATAATTTATAAGACAAGTTGGCCACACTTTTTCTAACTGCTGCCCGCCTTCTTCACACCGCTTATCCTGCCGGGAAAGTGAAAGTACAGCTCTGGCAACATAGCTTAAGGCATCTGCACCTGTTTAGATGACGAACGCTGAACAAAAGATGAGATTTCATAGCTGATCAAAAGACTGCATTAATTTCTGATCGGCTTTCACTTGCAGAGAACCGAGAAATAACATGAAAGTATTGATTGTAGACGACGAAAAACTGACAAGAGAAGGGCTCAGAGACAAGATAGACTGGACCGGACTCGGATTTACGGATGTGCGCTGCGCGGACGACGGGCTGCACGGGCTGGAAATCGGAAGACAGTTCCGGCCGGACGTGATCCTCACAGACGTCCGCATGCCGAAGCTGAACGGTATACAGATGTCGGAACAGATCCAGCAGCTGTGCCCGGAATCCTCCATTATCATCATGAGCGGATATTCCGACAAAGAGTATCTTAAGGCTGCGATCCGCCTGCGCGCGGTCAGCTATGTGGAAAAGCCGATCAGTCTCGACGAGATCACAGCTGCGCTCAGGGAGGCTGTGGTCCGTGTTGAAAATGAGAACCGGAGCCGCATACGCGGCAAAGAAGCGACCGCATTTGAACTCACGCAGTACCCGGACCAGAGAGGGGATCTATTTCTTGATCCGTCATGGTTCCGCAGTCCGCCGGAATCTTTTCAGAGCGCGTTCACAATCCTCATCCGAAACTATGATCTCGGCGGAATGACGACTGAGGAGAGCGCAAGGCTTTTAAACGGAAAGCTTACCGAGCTTTTCCGAAACATGTCACTCGACTGGCTCTATGCCCCGAGGAGTCCGCTGTTCATATTCCAGATGTTCTCCAGACTCCCTCTGTCCGATCAGCAGGCAGACTATCTCGGCGGACGCATCGCCGGCGAGCTTTCAGACCACCTCGGAAGTTTCCACGTAATAATAGGCCGCCAGGTCAGGGATTATCACAATCTCTACGAGTCCTACGCGTCTGCGGTCATAAGCCTTCAGACAGTTTTTTTCCTGCCGGTCAACACATATCTTTTGAGCAGCAATTCTCCCGAAAAAAACACTTTTCGTCCTCTGGATGAGGTTAATTATGGGAACAACCTAAAGAACCTGCTGACCGGTCGCGACACGGAAGGTCTCAGAAATTATACCGGTGAACTTCTCTCATCGCTTACCGAGGAAAAGGAGCGTATACTCCCCAACCAGGTGAAGGACCTCTATTATCGTCTTCACCTTATGCTCTGGTCCACAGCAAGATCCATGCAGCTCGATCCGCAGGAAGCCATGAATTCCAGCGTGATCTGGAATGACATAAATTCATGCAATACAATTTATGAACTCGATCGCCTGCTGGCCGGGAATATCTCCTCCGTCATAAAAGCAATGGAGACGCCGTCAGGGGAATCGGAGGCGGTCTACAATATCAAGAATTTTATTGCCCGCACGTATTCCGATCCGGGGCTGTCCATCAAGGATATAAGCGTCTACGCTCATTTGTCCACTTCATATATGTGCACGATGTTCAAGAACGAGACCGGCCGGACTCTCAATCAGTATATTACGGAGTTCCGCATGGCACGGGCGAAAGATCTCCTCGACGATCCGCGCAACAAGATCGTTGAAGTCGCCGAGCAGGTCGGCTACAACGACAGCAATTATTTTTCGAAGACATTTCGCAAGGCGTTTGGCATGTCTCCGTCTGAGTACAGGGAGCAGTCCGCGCCGGGAGGTGCGTCTTGAAGGGGCATTCTTTATGGCAGATACTTGGCCGGGATCTTCCGATCCGGGTCAAGTTCCTTGTAATCAATTTTCTTGTAATGGCGACAACACTCATTGTGTCCGCCATACTGATTCTCCGCGCCTCGACTGCCGTGAGGGAAAATACGCTGTCCGCAGAAAAAGCGCTGATCACTCAGTCTGCAAATACACTCTCCGCCACCGTCGACGAAGTATCCACAATATCGGAGACCATCACATCTTTTCCGTTTCTCAATCAGCTCATTTACAGCGAAAATGCGGCTGAATTCCTTGCCGGTGAAGATACCTCCATCTATGCCAGCGATTTTTATAACACGATATCCTCTCTGAAGGATACCCAGATCGTGACGGACATACGCATTTATCTAAGCCCGGACTACGAATACGTCTATAACACATATGACAAGGGTGGTCTTTTCCTGCCTGTATCGGAAATTCAGGGCGGTTACTGGTTCGGTATATTTGCAGGACAGCCGATGCTCAACCAGCTGTGGTGCCCTTCTTTTTATCTGACCAAACACGAAATCAGAGAAAACGGTTCTCTCGCTTTCATAAAAAGACTTGGCGGCCGGAACAAGTCGGGTATGTCGGACGCATATATTGTCGTCTATTTCTCTCAAAATACACTGACAGACATCATGCGCCAGCGCGAGAACAACAGCAATACAATATATTATCTCATTAACAGCAGAGACAGTCTGGTCGCGGCTACAAATGAAGGCGCCGCCGGTCTATACAATCTCTCCTACGCCGATATTCCCGCAAAGATCGGCAGCGATGAGGATTTCAGAAAGGTCATGATCCTGAAGCAGTCGCTGCTTATGGCCTACAGACCGATCAGAGAAGCGGACTGGAGGCTCGTCGTCAGCATACCCGAGAGCGATATCACATCGGCGGAGCGGGAAGTCCTCATCCGCCAGTTCTGGATCTACCTGTTAATCACCGCGCTTGCCCTTGCAATCGAATTCATCCTGTCTACATCCCTCACGACCAGGCTCACGGATCTCAGCTCAAAGATGACAGTTCATCCGGCGGACGAACAGGTCGGTCCGCTTGAAAAGCTGCCGGATACGAAAGACCGGGACGAAATCGGTCAGCTCGCAGGAACCTATAATCGAATGATCGACCAGATCGAGACGCTGATGGATGAGCAGGCGGCGACGGCTGACCAGCTGCGCGTGACGGAGGTTCAGGCGCTGCAGGCTCAGATCAACCCTCACTTCTTATATAATATGCTTGATATGATCAACTGGATGGCTCTGTCAGGCAGCGGCAGGGAAGTGTCGGAGGCCGTGCAGAACCTGTCAAAGTTCTACAGACTGTCTCTGTCAAAAAAAGAGATCTATGTGACGATCGAGGATGAGCTTCGCCACATTGATCTCTATGTTCTTCTTCAAAATATGCGATTTGACGATAAGATCGACTTCATTATTGATGTGCCGGATGAGATCATGGAGTGCAGCATTCCAAAGCTGGTCCTGCAGCCGATCATTGAAAATGCCCTGCTCCACGGCATCCTCGAGAAAAACACCCGCGAGGGAACGGTCGTTGTCATGGCATGGGAAGAAATGAACGAAGTGTCCGGAAAAGAGGACATCGTATTTACCATTTCCGACGACGGTGTCGGCATGTCAAATGAAAAGCTCAGGGAGCTGAACGAGTCTCTCAAAAACGCGGAGACCCGCACGAAAAGCAGTACCGTGGAAAAAGAGACCGCCGCCGGAGAATCCGCGATTGTGAACGGTTCGGGAATCGCAGTGACAAACACCCACCTTAGGCTGGTGCTCTTATACGGACACGGCTACGGTCTGACCTTCCGCTCTGAGGAAGGCAGCGGTACCGAGGTCGAAGTCCGGATCCCGAAGCAGACCGGGGTGACGCGATAAATCAAACGCCGAGGTGCTGGCTGAAATTGCCCATGACCTGGTCGAGCTTCACCGTCCAGATGAAAGCCTTCGGATCCGCCGCGCGAAGGACCAGGCGGAAATTCTGCAGCTCGTAGCGGTTCATGACGACCATATGCACGTTATAGGGCTGATGGCTGTGCTGCCCCTCCGCCTTCCAGGTAGTGACGCCGCGGTGCATCTCGGCGGAGATGACCGGACCGAGGACCGGGATTTTGGAAACGACAAACACAACGACCTTGGTCGTCTGGTAATGAGTTCTGTCAATCATCATGGATGTGATGAGCGAATATACCGCGGAGTAGGCGGCGATCTCAAAGCTGCGGGTAATGGCCGCATAAGCGAATATAAAGACGTTGATCGACATTGAAATCGAACCGACCGAAACTCCCGGTTTTTTCTTGGCCGCGACCATGCCGACAATATCTGTACCGCCGCCGGAAGCCCCGCTCCGAAGCAGCATACCGATGCCGAAGCCGCTCAGGGCACCGCCGCACACACAGTTCAGTGCGTGGTCGGAGATGAGCTGTGCTTCCGGTCCTTTAATGACCGTCATGAGCATCGACTGCATCGAGATGACAGCGATCGTTTTTAACATGAACATTCTGCCGAGTACCTTGTACCCGATGATCATAAGAGGAATATTGAGACACCAGACAAGGATACCGGTCGGATCCGAGCGGAAAGTGACCCCGGCGTATTCCTGAAGGAGATTTCGGATGATCTGAGCGATTCCGGTGAATCCGCCGTTATAGAGACCTGCAGGCGCAAGAAAGAACTTATAGGCACCCGCGCAGCAGCATACACCGAGTATGATCTGAAAAACACGCTTAATTATATCTTCTGTGTAATCCATATACTGTCTCCTTATCTGAAGCTCAAAACCGGGGCTGCCGCATATGGCAGCCCCGGTCCTATTATACCAGACAGGTCTTTTTCCGTACAACAGGGAATGTCCCGTGTTTACGGAAAGTATTCATTTGCCGATTACATCAGCTTGCGGAACATATCTTTGAACTCGTCGATAGAAGCTCTTCTCGGGTTGCCCGGCTCGCATGCGTCAGCTGCAGCGGACTTTGCGAGGAAATCAAGATCCTCTTCCTTAAGCTTCTCAAGCTTTGTCGGAATACCTACATCGATGGAGAGCTGGCGGACAGCGTCGATTGCAGCCTTGCGGTATGCAGCCTGGTCCATGCCCTCTGTATCTACGCCGAGAGCCTCAGCGATAGCCTTGAACTTCTCGCCTGTGTACTCTGCGTTGAACTCCATAACGATCGGAAGCATCATAGCGCATGCAACACCGTGCGGTGTGTCATAGACAGCGCCGAGTGTGTGAGCCATGGAATGAGCGATGCCGAGACCTACATTTGAATATGCCATAGCTGTTACATACTGAGCCAGAGCCATGCCCTCGCGGCCGTCCGGATCATTCTGAACTGCCTTGCGGAGATTCTTGCCAATGAGCTTGATGGACTCAAGATTGAGAACGTCGGAAAGTTCCCATGCAGCAGCTGTTGTGTAGCCTTCGATCGCATGTGTCAGAGCGTCCATACCTGTGGAAGCTGTGAGGCCCTTCGGCATGGAGGACATCATATCCGGGTCTACAACTGCGATATCCGGGATGTCGTTAGGGTCTACGCAGACGAACTTTCTCTTTCTCTCAACGTCTGTTACAACGTAGTTGATTGTGGACTCAGCGCCTGTGCCGCCTGTTGTCGGGACAGCGATCGTGAATACTGTTCTCTTCTGTGTCGGAGCTACGCCCTCAAGTGAGCGAACGTCAGCAAATTCCGGATTATTGATGATGATGCCGATGCCCTTGCCGGTATCCATGGAGGAGCCGCCGCCGATGGTGATCATCATGTCAGCGCCGGACTCTTTGAAAGCTTCAACGCCGTGCTGAATGTTCTCGATTGTCGGGTTCGGCTTGATGTCGCTGTACAGTGTGTACGGAATGCCGTTCTCCTCAAGGAGATTTGTAACGTTAGCTGTGACACCGAACTTTACAAGGTCCGGATCGGATGCTACGAAAGCCTTCTTGAAGCCTCTTGCCTTGATAATGCCCGGGATCTCCTTGATAGCGCCATGGCCATGGTATGAAATTCCGTTAAGGACAAAACGATTAACTGCCATAATTCTTGTACCTCCTGTTTGTTGCCTCTTGTGAGACTATCCTTATTGATTACATTTTACACTTATTGATTCAAGAAAAAAAGGACTCTATTTTGCTAAAAAAGTGGCGTATTTTGATAATCCAATACCGAATATGCGGAGTCTCCGCTATGGTCGTGGGAAATCGACACTCGCAGATGAGGCTGTTTTTCAAGTTTCTGCTGCAGCAGAAGCATCTCATCCGGTGATATATTTCTTGAGTTCCTCATAGATCTGGGACTCGACCGGCGGACATCCCTTCACGCAGAAATCGAAGTGGGATGTGCAGTTGCCGACGCCGATCTTTCCGGTCTTTCCCCGGTAGCCCTGGCCTATGCAGATCTTCTCCGGCAGCTTGTCGAGCAGCCCTTCCTCCTTCAATTTCTGAAGGGCGGGAATCAGGTAGCCATAGCAGGCGCTGCAGGATTCAACTTCCTCGACGGAATCCTGAAGGGCAACGATCTTGCGCTCAGCAGGCAGGTCTTTGGTCATGTCCTCACCCAGCGTGCGGATGATAGCTCCCTCAAGGTCCATGCTTCCGCTTCCGAGGGCTGCCGCCATCGGAATATACGGAACATCGCGAGGCGTCATGTGAAGCATATTGCACACGTAGGTGTCGACAAGGACCGGATCCGTCGCGACCATAATACAGTTGCGCACAACAGGATTTCCGCCATCCTCGAAATCGAGGTCGCCGCAGATGTGGTCGATGACAATGAAATCGGGGTGAAGGGCCGTCGACAGATGCGCGATCGGTTTATGCAGTCCCATGGTGTGGAAATGCCTCTTCTCCGAGTTCGGGATGAGACCCTTCATATTTTTAAGAGCACACGTCATTCGTGTCTGACAGTGGCCTTTGAGGACCGGCACATTAATAAGGAAATCAAACGTATCCACGCAGTCACAGATCTTCAGCTTCATCCCGGCGCAGTCGACCGTGTGTGAGCTGTCCTTCTGCGTGTCAAACAGCGGAACTCCGTACTTTTTTGAGAGCTTGTCGTAGCCGCAGACCTTAAAACATACGGATGTCTTGTCACCGACCCAGGATCCCTCCGCGATGACCAGGTTGTTATAACCCCTCTCCTGCAGATATTCGATGATACCGGCCAGGATCTCCGTGTGAGTGGTCGCGCCCCAGGATGCCTCAGAGGCCGATACAAGGTTAGGCTTGATCGCGATCCTGCATTTTTTCGACGGTATCATGTCCGCCAGGTCGGCTTCGACCAGCAGCTTCTTCGTATTTTCTTTGAATTCGGTTCCGTAGATCCGGATGATCTCGTTATTCTCAATCACAGTCATAATCCTCCAGTCTTTAGTAATAATGCTGATGTAAACTGCCCGCTTGGCAAGACGGTGCCTTGTGAAACTTTCATGTTCAATAAGGTTGCTTATCTAACTGCGAGTGGGTAGTTTCAATAATTAAAGTATAACAGATGCGCCGCGGCTTTGCAGAAGAATTCTTATTTGGACGATTTTTTCAGAGGCAACTAATTATGGATTTCTTGAGTTTTTTGCTGCCTTTCGTCCTGGAGCTCATGTCCCATAAATCTTGAAAGGCATCGATTTTTGGATTTTTCGGGCTTTTTGCTGCCTTTCGTCTAAGGACTCTTGTCCCATGTATCTTGAAAGGCATCGATTTTTGGATTTCTCGGGTTTTTTGCTGCCTTTGGTCCAGAGGGCCAGAGAAAGGGCAAGCTCACTCCCGCTCAAAAAAAGCCAGTTTTTCAAAAAAGTGCCGCCATTCACTAGACATAGGTGTGTGTGTTATAACTTAACCATGAAACATACGTAAATTAATCTTGACGGAGGTAAATCATGTTAGTTAATACGAAAGCAAAAGTTGGTGTCTTCTCAATCGCGCTCGGCGCTTATCTTCCCCAGTTCCCGCAGCTCGTTCCCGAGTTCGAAGCTCAGTACGAAGATTTCAAGAAAACAAATATCCCGGATACAGTCGAAATCATCGACGGCGGCATGGTGACAACAAAGGAAAAGGCTCAGGAAGCCGGCGATCTGTTCCGCGCTGCTGACGTTGACCTTGTCATCCTCCAGCTTCTCACATACGCAACATCCTACAACATGCTCCCGGCAGTAAGGGATCTGGATGTTCCGGTCGTCCTCGTAAATGTTCAGAAGAAGAAAGCTCCGGATTATGCAAATACAGACACCCCCACATGGCTCGGCGAACTCTATGCTTGCGGCGCTGTCGGCGAAATGGTCGCTGACCTTGAGAGAGCAGGCAAGAGACATGCTGTCATCACAGGCGTAGTTGAAGGCGGAGACCCGCAGGTCAAGGCTGAGATTGAAGACTGGTGCCGCGCTGCCCAGGTCAGAAGAAGATTCCGCACGACCAATCTTGCCCAGATCGGCAGACCGTACCCGGGCATGATGGACCTCTATATCGACGAGACAAATCTCTACCACAGAATGTGGCTGTACACAAAGCAGTTCGACTGGGAAAAGATGTGGGCGATCGCCGACAATATCACAGATGAGGATGCTATCCGTGCAAAGGCTCAGGATATCCTTGATACATTTGAAATCGAGGGCGGTGGAAGCATCGAAAAAGTTTGGGATATGGCAAAATATGTTGTGGCGTTTGAGCAGTGGGTCAAGGACGAGCAGCTTGGATTCATCGCTTCCCACTATGATGGATTTGCACAGGGTATCGCAGGCAAGCTCGACAGTATGCTGATCCCGGCATTCTCCATGCTGATCAAGCAGGGCACAGCCTGCGCAGTCGAGGGCGATATCAAGGTAGCTATGGCTATGGGCATCCTCAAGGTCATCTCCGGCACAGGCCAACTCTCCGAGATGTACTCCATTGACTTCGATGAGGACATTTGCATAATCGGTCACTCAGGCTCCGGCGACGCCGATATCTCCCAGGCTAAGAAGCCTACCATGAAGATCGTTCCGGTATTCCACGGCAAGACAGGCGGCGGATACCTCACACAGTTCTACCCGCCGACAGGCGACATCACATACCTCGGCATCACTCAGGACCGCGACGGTCACTTCAAGTTCGTCGTAGCTGAGGGCGTCAATGAGGAAGGTCCGATCTTCACATTCGGCGACACCAACATGAGAATGCGCTTCACATGCGGAGCAAGAGAGTTCTGCAACAAGTGGAGCGAGGCAGGCCCGACTCACCACATGGCAGCCGCTGTCGGCAGACATATCGACACGATCCTCAAGGTCGCCAAGATCTTCAACGTACCTGTAGACATCATCACAAGATAACTCTATCTCGTATCCATTATCGAAAAAGCTGCCGCGGCTGCGGCAGCTTTTTCCTTGTGAAATCTCTATTCTGCTAGCTTCTCAGCCGTCAGCTCCACAAATGCCAGCGTAAAGCCCGACCGAATCGCAATATTCTGCGAGACCATGTGCGAAAAGTCCGCTCCGTAGTAGGGAAGCACACCCTCCTTCAGGATCTCATTTCGAATTCTCTCAACAAGCATGACACCGACACCTCGCCCTCTGGCTTCCGACAGCACATCGATACCAATCTGCCACATGAGCGGGCTGTCAGCGCTCGCGCCTGCCATGCCGATGATTTTTCCTTCATTGAAGGCCGCAATTCCAATCATGTCGGGGGCCTCAGGTTTGAAGGTGAATGCGTTGCAATATCTTCTGTCACCCCTGAATTTCTCAATCTCCGATCCCCGATATATGCGGATCTCGTACGGGCAAGGCGTAGGTTCGGAAGGCTCGACGGATGTATAGAATGGATGCATGTGGTCCACCCCGTACCCGTATCTGGCAAGCTCATGGTCGAGTTCCCGCAGCACTTGCGGCTCGAAGAACCAGGCACCTTCTTCCTTTTCGTATTTCCGCCTGCACCAATCAATGATGCGAGGGTCCCCGGCAAACAGGAGCCGGTTCTTTATGACTGCGATCCTGAGAAATGACTCGGCGTCCTGCTGAAAGCGGCGCCTGCCGGGAAGCGCTTCAAATGTGTGAAAACAATTCTCTGTGCCCGCAAGCTCATCCTCATCGAGACAGTAATCGATGGCAAGCTGTCTGTATACTATATCTTTGAGATTCTTCATAACGTTTCTCTCCTGTATGTCGTAAGTAAAGTCTCTCTCCGGAGGCTCGTCGATGAATCCACTGCCGTCCTCTCAGTGATTGTAACACAAAATAACCTCCCGCCGCTTCGAATTTCTCGAAGAGTGCGGGAGGTTTTCATTCATCGTTTTTTAGTTGTCTACTTACTTAGTGCCGGAAGCGAACTACTTAGCAATTGAATAACCGAGGATTCCAGTTTATTATCCTAAATCTCCGGGAAGTGCGGAAGATTAAAGCTCTCCGCCCATATTCTCCAGTGTGTCAATTACTACAACGCAGTCCGGATCAACATTGGTCATGACCATCTTCATCATGTATTCCGGAAGAGCCACGCAGCCGCCTGTGTACGGCTTTGTCGGGCCAAAGCTGTGAAGGAAGATCGCGGAGCCTCTGCCGGCTGTGCCATCCTCGTTGAAGCTAATGTTGAGGCAGTACTGATACTGGTAGATATAATCTACGATGTGCTCGCTGTTCTCCATGTCAAGGTCCGGATAATCGGAAAGATTGACCATCTCATTGTAGTGGTATCCTTCGCGAATATCGCCCGACCAGTATGTGTCGTCTGTTACCTGGATGTACGGAATCGCGCAGCCCGGGTCAGCGGCAATGCCAAAAGCCTTGTTGAACTTGTAAACGCCGACCGGTGTCTGGCCGCAGCCTTCTTTGTGGTCTGCATCCAGGCAGAGTCCGTTCTTGCCAACGAAGCCGGGTGTCGAGAGGATCTGCTCCCATTTGCCATCTTCACTTCTCTCATGCATGGAGATCGACGCTGTCGTCTTGTCCATTCCGAGACCTGCAACTACGAAGAGCTGCTTTACGTTTTCATCCTGTGCTGCCGGAAGTTTGGTGACCCATTCCGGAGAAGCAACTCTCTCCTGATGGAGCACATACATAGAATCTGCTGCAACTTCCTCCTTAAGTGCTTCCGCCACTGCCGATTCATCCGTCGGCTGAGCTGTCTCTTGAGCAGACTCCATTTCTGTTACCGCTGTTGACTCTACTGTAGATTCCACAGCCGCTGCCTCCGCGGGCGCTGCCGCCTGTGTTGTTCCGCTGCATGCGGAAAGTGCAAGTGCCGATAATCCTAACATTGTGATAATTGCTGTGAGTTTCTTTAGTTTCATATAATTATCTCCTTTTTTCTGTTTTTTGTATATATTCAGGCGTTCAAACCAAGTATCGCTCGTCTTCTGCAAAGGCGGCATCTCACGCTGAGATATCCCCTTCACTATCTATTGATACGATAATTATAATACCAGGTCTAACTTTTCGCTACTTAAAAACCTATCTTACCTATCTTACCGTTTATGCAAAGTGAGTCATTGGATCAATGGCGGAGGCAGCAAATTCTTGATTTCAAGGCAGGTTTGCTGCCTTTGCTCCTGGCGGGCTTCATCGGGTCTTCGGCGGAGGCAGCAAATTCTTGATTTCTTGGGGTGATTGCTGCCTTCGCTCGAGGCGTGTTCCTTGAGGTCAACGCCAGTGGCAGCAAATTCCTGACCTCAAAGCGTGTTTGCTGCCTTTGCTCCTGGCGAGTTTCATCGGGTCAATGACGGAGGCAGCAAATTCTTGATTCCAAGGCATGTCTGCTGCCTTCGCTCGAGGCGTGTTCCTTGAGGTCAACGCCGGTGGCAGCAAATTCTTGATTTCTTGGGGTGATTGCTGCCTTTGACTGAGACGTGTTTCTTGAGGTCAATGGCGGAGGCAGCAAATTCTTGATTTCTTGGGGTGATTGCTGCCTTTGATCGAGGCGTGTTCCTTGAGGTCAACGCCGGTGGCAGCAAATTCTTGATTTCTTGGGGCGATTGCTGCCTTTGAATGAGACGTGTTTCTTCGGATCAACGCCGGTGGCAGCAAATTCTTGATTCCAAGGCATGTCTGCTGCCTTTGACCAAAGCGAGTTTCATAGGGTCCTCGGCAGAAGCAGCACAATCCTGCTTCCCGAGGCATGTTTGCTGCCTTTGACCAAAGCGAGTTACATCGGGCCAATGGCGGAGGCAGCAAATTCCTGACCTCAAGACATGTTTGCTGCCTTTGACCAAAGCGAGTTTCATCGGGCCAATGGCGGAGGCAGCAAATTCCTGACCTCAAGGAGTGTCTGCTGCCTTTGCTCCTGGCGAGTTCATCGGGTCAACGGCGGAAGCAACAAATTCTTGATTTCTTGGGGTGATTGCTGCCTTTGGCCAAAGCGAGTTTCATCGGGTCCTCGGCAGAAGCAGCACAATCCTGCTTCCCAAGGCATGTCTGCTGCCTTTGACCAAAGCGGGTTTCATCAGGTCAACGGCGGAGGCAGCAGAGCACGCAAAAGGGACGGTTCCTTTCACGTGAGAAAATCCACGCGAAAAGAACCGTCCCCAAATCACCCCAACTCATGGGCAAAAGAAGCTGCCGCACCAGTGCGGCAGCCCAAAATTCTTAAATCAATCCAGATATGTCTTCAGCGCTGCCAGGTTGGCCGGCAGGAACTTAGCCTTGCGGCCGCTGAACGTCTTCTCGATCTGATGGCGGACAGTCTCCTCCTTGACGATGCCTGTCTCCTTAAGGATCGCGCTCAGCATGACAATGTTGGAAGCGCGCTCATTGCCGAGCTCCTGAGCCTTCTCATTGGCTGGAACCTCGACGACCTTGACGTCTGTTCTGTCAGATGTAATCGGTACAAGCGAGCTGTTGATAAAGATCGTGCCGCCCGGGACCACCATGGACTGGAACTTTGTAAGGGAAGGAAGATTCATCACGACGAGCACGTCCGCGTCATTGATCAGCGGGCAGCTGATCGGACGGTCGGACACGACTACTGTACAGTTGGCTGTACCGCCGCGCATCTCCGGGCCGTAAGACGGGAGCCATGTAACTTCCAGGCCTTCATCCATTGCTGCTTTGGCTATCATCTGTCCGATCGCAAGGGCGCCCTGGCCGCCTGCCCCGGCAAAAAATAATTTCTTCTTCATAATCAAAATCCCTCCGGCGTTTTGAAATTCCTGATCGGATAGTACTCTGCCATGTTTTTCTCAACAAATGTGAGCGCGTCCTTCGGAGCGAGACCCCAGTTGGTCGGGCAGGAGGACAGGAACTCGACAAATGTAAATCCGAGCCGTGCATCCTGGATATCCAGAGCTTTCTTGACTGCTGCTTTGGCTTTTCTGACATTTGCGGGATTATTCAGCATGACGCGCTCAACAAATACAGCGCAGTCGATCTGTGAAAGAATCTCGCACATGCGGAGCGGAAGACCCGCCTGCTCCACTGTACGGCCGTAGACAGATGTCGTTGTCTTCTGGCCGATCAGTGTCGTCGGAGCCATCTGGCCGCCGGTCATGCCGTAAATAGCGTTGTTGATAAAGAATGTGGTGAACTTCTCACCGCGGTGAGCGGCGTGGATGATCTCAGCGGTTCCGATGGAAGCGAGGTCGCCGTCGCCCTGATATGTGAAGACCACCTGGTCCGGATGGACACGGCGGATGCCTGCGGCGATCGCCGGAGCGCGTCCGTGAGTGGATTCGCACATGTCAACGTTCATAAAGTGATGCGCATTGATGGAGCAGCCGATTGGTACGACGCCGATCGTGTTGCCGAGAGAACCTCTCTCCTCGAGAGCTTCCATGATAATGCGGTGTGCTATACCGTGTGTACAGCCCGGGCAGTAGGATGTATCAGTCGGGATCATTCCCCTTGTCGGTTCAAATACTGTCTTCATTTCATCGCCTCCTTTAATGCGCTCTCCGCACGGTCCGCGATCTCGATAGAGGACGGGACCATACCGCCGGTACGGTGAATGAGGCCGACCGGCCAGCGTCCTTTGGCAGCAGCCTTGACGTCAGTCATCATCTGGCCCATGGAAAGCTCTGTGGAAATAACGACCTTACAGTTCGGTCCAATCTTGTCAAATGCAGCTTCCGGATACGGCCACAGGGAGATCGGTCTGATGAGACCGGCCTTGATTCCGCGCTCCTCGAGCAGCTCACATGCCTCGGCGCACAGTCTGGACATTGTGCCGAACGCAACAAATACAATCTCCGCATCCTCAAGTCCCTGATCGCTCCAACGGACCAGTTCCTTCTCAGCCTTGTCATATTTCTTGAACAGGTGCTCGACGTGATCTTCAAGGACCTGCGGCTGAAGACGGAGTGAATAAACGACGTTTCTTCCCTCGTGGTAATCTGTGCCTGTGATTGCCCACGGCTTGCCCTTGTTGATATCTTCAACAGGAACGATTCCCTTGGCTTCCGGAAGTTCTACCGGCTCCATCATCTGGCCCAGCATGCCGTCCGCAAGGATGACGACCGGGTTGCGGTACTCTTCGGCGATATCGAAGCACTCATAGATAAGATTTGCGCATTCCTGAATGCTGGACGGTGCAAATACAGGCACCTTCACATCGCCGTTATAACCGCCGCGCGTTACCTGCAGATAGTCTGCCTGGCCGGGCTGAATGCCGCCGACGCCGGGGCCGCCGCGGGATACGTTGAGGATTACGAGCGGAACTTCACAGGATGCGATAAAGCCGATGCCTTCCTGCATCAGGGCAAGTCCCGGAGAACTTGTGGAAATAAATACACGACCGCCGCTGGCTGCAGCGCCGTAAGCCATGCTGATTGCTGCAAGCTCGGATTCTGCCTGAATGAATGCGCCGCCGGCTTTCGGAAGCTCGTGGGACATGTATTCGGGAATTTCATTCTGCGGTGTGATCGGATAACCGAAATAACATTTGACGCCTGCGCGGATAGCCGCCTCGGCAAAGGCCTCGTTGCCTTTCATCAGGATTCTTGACATGATCATTCTCCTCCCGTTACATCTGTTTTGCCTGGGACTCGGAAGTATCATACTCTTCCCCATCCTCTAATTGATAGATACTGATGCAATAGTCGGGACACATGGTCGCGCAGCTTGCGCAGCCGATGCACTTTTCCTGATCAACGATGCCGGCCGGATGATAGCCCTTGGCATTGACTTCCGGATCAAGGGCTAAAATGCCCTTAGGACAGAAGTTAATACAGAGCTCGCAGCCCTTGCATTTTTCCCGGTTGAATACAACCTTGAACCTTCTCTTCATAACCTGGTGTCTCCTCGTAAAAATAGTTTTTGCATTTACATGCAGGTGTCGGATCACTGAGTATGTAAACATCTGCTTCGCAGCTTTAACACACTCGTGTGTCCTTTGTTGATTATTCAAAACGGGTACTTGTAATACAATTACCTGTTAATCACAGCACTGCCCGCCCCGCAGGGACGCTCATCAGAGCACCCCCGGAGACCGGCAGATAGGTTCTTTATATGATAGTACTAAAAATCGAACATGTAAAGCGCCATTCCTCTTGCCTGAGCTTTCAGGGGAAGCCTGACTGACAGTTCAAATCTCGCTCGCGAGACTTGCCGCGACATTCGGGTCAGCGCCAGCTGACATAATTCCAAGCCGAATCCCTTCGCTTTTACAGCTGATTGCGGATGATCTTTCCGCTGATCGTCTTCGGGAGCTCGGACTTGAACTCGACGATTCTCGGGTACTTGTAAGGAGCGGTGCGCTTCTTGACATACTGCTGGATATCCTTCTTCAGCTCATCAGACGGCACTGTTCCCTTGACAAGAACGATACTTGCCTTTACGACCTGACCGCGGATATCGTCCTTGACGGCGGATACGCCGCACTCGAGGACGTACGGAAGTTCCATGATGACGCTCTCGATCTCGAACGGTCCGATGCGGTAGCCGGAGGACTTGATGATGTCATCCGTACGGCCGACATACCAGAAGTAGCCGTCCTCGTCCTTCCACGCAAGGTCTCCGGTGTGATACCAGCCGTTGTCCTTTACGTTGTCCGTCGCTTCCTTATTATTGAGATATTCCTTGAAGAGGCCACACGGCTCATCAGCCCCGTAGCGCACGCAGATCTCGCCGGGATCGCCGACCCGTGCTTCCGTTCCGTCCGGAGCCATCAGCATGACCTTGTACATCGGAGACGGCTTGCCCATTGAGCCCGGCTTCGGAGTCATGCCGATAAAGTTGCCGACCGTCAGCGTGGTCTCTGTCTGACCGAAGCCTTCCATGATGGAGATGCCGGTCACTTCTCTGAAGCGGTTGAATACTTCCGGGTTCATGGCCTCACCCGCGATGCTTGCATGACGGATGGAGGACAGATCGTATTTGCTGAGATCCTCTTTGATGAAGAATCTGTACATTGTGGGCGGCGCGCAGAATGTGGTGATCTTGTATTTGCCAAACAGCGGAAGGATGTCGTCCGCATGGAAGCGGTCAAAATCGTATACAAATGTTGCCCCGCCGTTCATCCACTGTCCATACAGCTTGCCCCAGAGCGCCTTGCCCCAGCCGGTGTCGGAGATGGTCAGATGCAGGCCTTCGGCGTGTACGCACTGCCAGTATCTTGCTGTGACAAAGTGGCCGAGCGCGTACTTGCAGCTGTGGACAACAGCCTTCGGATAGCCCGATGTTCCCGATGAGAAGAGCATCAGCATCGTATCATTGCCGCGGATGGAATCGCCTGTTCGGCGGTAGCGGCTGGAGTACATTTCGTATTCATCATCAAATGAATGCCAGCCCTCTCTCTTTCCTCCCGTCGTAAAGAGATGCTTGACGGACGGGCAGGTTTTGACGGCATACTCGACTTCTTCCACGCAGGCACTTGTTGCCGTGCAGCAGACAGCCTTGACGTCAGCTGTCTGGAAGCGGTATTCCAGATCCTTCTGCTTGAGCTGGTCTGTAGCCGGGAGCGCGATTGCACCGAGTTTGTGGAGACCGACGATGATCGGCCAGAACTCCCAGTTCCTGCGGAGAAGCAGCATGACGGCATCGCCCTTTTTGATGCCCTGAGCCTTGAAATAGTTGGCAGCCCGGGCGCTCATTTTCTTCATATCCTGGAACGTGAAGCGGCGCTCATTCTTGTCTTTGTCGAGATGGATCATGCACAGACGATCCGGCTCCTTCTCTGCGATAGCGTCTACGACGTCGAACGCAAAGTTGAACTTCTCTGTATTCTTAAAGGTGACTTCCGTCGGATATCCGTCTTCCCTCTCCTTGACAGAGACGAAATTCGATACAAAGTTCGGAGCCTTGAGCGCATCCGGGGACGCTTCCTTTTTAATTACATCTACATCTTCTCTGGATCTGAGACGACCCTTTTCCCAGACGACATCTGCGCCTTCCTCCGGCAGTACGAGCGCGAGGAAGCGGACATCCTGACCACCCACGGCGATGATGCCGTGCGGGTTGGAAGAATTATAGAAAATGCTGTCGCCGGCATGCAGGACTTCCTCATTGTCCTTGATCCTGATCTTCATGGATCCTTCCAGGACGTAGTCGAACTCCTGACCCGGATGGGTGACCTGCTCGATCGGCGTGTGCTGCTGCTCCTCGTTATAGTTGTAAACAACGAAATACGGATCCGCAATTCTGTCCTTGAACAGCGGCGCGATGTTCTTGATGAGAACGCCCGGCTCCACAGACGTCAGCTGGCCGCCGCCCGCGCGGGTCAGCGTGTAGCCTGTAAGAAGCGGAGTACGTCCTTCGAGAAGTTCCATGATCTCAACATCGAAGACAGACGCGCATTTGTGAATAAACGAGAACGGAAGATCCGCGCCGCCCTCCTCATACATCGTGTAGTCCTCGAGGGAGAACCCTGTCATATCAGCCATCTCGGCCTGTGTGTATCCACTATCAACACGCAGCGCCATGATACGATTGGCAACTTCCCTCTCCATTTCCAGTGCCGCCCTATTCTTTACAGCAGTATCCGACATTACAAAAACCTCCTCAGTAAGATGATTGTTCGATAACGAGCGGTATTGATGCTTCTTGTTCAAGAGTCCAGTATACCGGATATCTGCCAGGCAGTTCATCCGGCATGTGCGGAGGCAGGCTTTGTTTGCATAATAAAACCCGCCTCAAATTGCTTTGAGACGGGCTGAAATATCAACTCGCGGTACCACTCAAATTGCGCCATGCGGCGCCTCTCTAAGACTCCATCAAGTCCCTGGCATTAACGCAGCCTTCGCGGGAGAACCTAACGGCAGGGCCGCTCAGCGCTCCGACTCGGAAGTGATAGTTCTGGGATTTCCTTCAGCCTGTTCTCAGCAAATGCAGGTTCTCTGTACTCCGGATAAGTCCCGACCGTCTTCGTCATAGTCTTTATATGTTGGTTTGTGTGCGCCGTTTCGGCGCTTTTGCTCTTTAACGAACAAAAGTGATTGTAGCAGGAAAGCGGACCACTGTCAATATATATTTAAGAATTTACATCTTCTCCTGCTTATTTGACGGTTTATCATTATCAGATTATAGTGCAAGACTCCTTGACTTTTCGGGGGCTTATCAGTATAATCCATAAATACATTGCGGGCATAGGCGCACTTAGTGTGCCCATTTGCTTTCTGCAGTTAAGATAGAAATAAGTGGAGGCGAATAAAGATGGCTGACGTTAATCCTGGAAAGAAAAATATACTTACTTATGCCGGACTCAAAAAGCTCGAGGACGAGCTCTTCGACCTGAAGGTAAATCAGAGAAAGGCAATTTCCGAGAAAATTAAAGAGGCCCGCGAGCAGGGCGACCTTTCCGAGAACGCTGAATACGATGCTGCCAAGGACGAGCAGAGAGACATCGAGGCGCGTATCGAGGAGATCGAAAAAATCCTGAAGAACGCGGAAGTCTTCGTTGAGGAAGAGGCAAGCACCAACGCAATCAACGTCGGCTGCAAGGTCGTGATCCATGACATCGAGTATGATGAGGACCTTGAATTCGCCATCGTCGGCTCCACAGAAGCCAACAGCCTGAAGGGGAAGATTTCCAACGAATCTCCGCTCGGCCGCGCACTCATCGGCGCGACAAAGGACCAGGTCGTCACGGTCGAAATGCCGAATGGCCTGACCAGCCAGTACAAAGTCCTTGAAATCACAAGAAACGTGTAATTCATCGGCCGCGGTCCTGTAAGTCATAGAGACCGCGGCTTTATTAATACCGACATAAAAAAGGCTTGGCACAGCGCATACAAGTCTCAGGAGGAGAATGAAAAATGGCACAGAATCAGAGTAAGCAGCAGGGACAGGCTAAGGAGCCGGATCTTAACCAGCTTCGCAAGGTCCGCAGAGAAAAGTTGGCGGAGCTTGTCGCTGAAGGTAAGAATCCATTTGAGATCGTGACCTACGATCAGACACAGCACTCGCAGGAAATCAAGGACAACTACGCGGCTTTTGAAGACAAGGAAGTCTCCGTCGCCGGCCGTCTCATGTCAAAGCGTGTCATGGGCAAGGCCTCCTTCGGTCACATTCAGGACCTTCAGGGCACCATCCAGATTTATGCGTCCCGCGATGACCTCGGTGAGGATTACAAAGCATTCAAGAGACTCGACATCGGCGACATCATCGGCGTAAAGGGCATCGTATTCACAACAAAGATGGGCGAGATTTCCATTCACGCAAAGGAAGTCACTCTTCTGTCCAAGTCCCTCCAGATTCTTCCGGAGAAGTACCACGGTCTGACCAACACCGATCTTCGCTATCGCCAGCGCTATGTCGACCTCATCATGAACCCGGAATCCAAGGACGTGTTCGTTAAGCGTTCCCAGATCATCTCCGCGATCCGCCGCTACCTCGATGAGCGCGGATTCATGGAAGTGGAGACTCCGATGCTGGTTGAAAATGCCGGCGGCGCCGCAGCCCGCCCCTTCACCACGCATTTCAATGCTCTGAATGAGGACAAGAAGCTTCGTATCTCTCTCGAGCTCTACTTGAAGCGACTGATCGTCGGCGGCCTTGAGAGAGTCTATGAGATCGGCCGCGTCTTCCGCAACGAGGGTCTCGATATAAAGCACAATCCGGAATTTACTCTGATGGAGCTCTATCAGGCCTACACAGATTACGAAGGCATGATGAGACTCACTGAGGACATGTACAGGACGGTCGCCCAGGAAGTTCTCGGAACGACCACTCTCAATTACAAGGGCAAGGTGATCGACCTTGGAAAGCCTTTCGAGCGCATCACCATGACTGAAGCTGTCAAGAAGTACTCCGGCGTCGATTTCGATGAGGTGAAGACATTGGAAGAAGCCCGTGCCCTCTGCGACGCTCGCGAAATCCACTATGAGCCGCACCACAAGATCGGCGACATTCTGAATCTCTTCTTCGACGAGTATGTCGAGGAGCATCTGATCCAGCCGACATTCCTGACCGGCCACCCGATCGAAATCTCACCGCTGACAAAGAAGGATCCGGAGAATCCGGGCAAGGTCCTCCGCTTCGAGATGTTCATGAACGGCTGGGAGATGTGCAACGCCTACTCCGAGCTGAACGATCCGATCGACCAGAGAGAGAGATTTGCAGCGCAGGAGGAAGCATTTGCAGCAGGCGACGAGGAAGCCAATCACACCGACGAAGACTTCCTGAACGCCCTCGAGATCGGCATGCCTCCGACAGGCGGCATCGGCTACGGCATTGACAGACTTGTCATGCTGCTGACCGGCGCGGAAGCCATCAGGGACGTACTGCTCTTCCCGACAATGAAGACCTTAGGCGGCAAAGCTGCATCTGACGCGCCTGCTGAAAAGGCTGCCGAAGAGGCCGCTCCAAAGGCTCCGGAAGCTCCGAAGGCAGTCGCTCCGGAGAACGCCGAGACAGAGCCGCTCTTTGAGGAAACTGTCGATTTCGAGACTTTCAGCAAGTCCGATTTCAGGGTCGTAAAAGTCAAAGATTGCGTTGCGGTCAAGAAGTCCAAGAAGCTCCTTCAGTTCACACTGGATGACGGCACGGGCACAGACCGCACGATTCTCTCAGGAATTCACGCATTCTACGAGCCGGAAGAGCTCATCGGCAAGACGCTTGTGGCTATCGTGAACCTTCCGCCTAGACAGATGATGGGAGTCGAATCTTGCGGCATGCTCATGAGCGCGGTCCACAAGGAGGACGGCGAGGAGAAACTCAATCTCATGATCGTGAGCGACGCGATTCCGGCTGGGGCGAAGCTGTATTAAGAGAACCACAGGGGCACTTTTCCAAAATTATTTGGAGAAGTGCGTATAGCAGCGTACGATCATTCGATCGGCAACGAGCAAAAACTACACTTTTGTGTGGGGCGCTTCGAAGAAAAAGTGTGTATACTATAAAAACTTAGGGATGTCGGCTCGTGAATAATATCAAAATGAGGGATCAGAGCGGTCGGAGACGATAATGCGTCTCCGCCTGCTTTGCCATTTTGTCTTCTCAGGCGACATCTTCGAAAAGTCTGATAAATGATAACTGGGACCGATGTCTTTTGACGCCGGTCTTTTTTTCGTATACCCTTTGTGGCATAATGGACAAGACACCTGTATACTGTTCAGTAAACAAGAAAGGAGGCGCAGGCCATGTCCGTACGAAAAAGACAAGTCAGAATCAATGCGGCTGCCTTTCTGATTCTTTGCCTTGTGTCGTTATACAGACAGCTCAGTCTGAGATTTATGCCCGATGATTTCCTGAGGACCTACATACTGTATGCCTGCTATGTATTCCTTATTACCCTCTGGAGTTATTCAATATTTATCCGTGTATCACAAAAGAATATGCGTATTTATATGCTCTGCGAAGCGGGTATTATGTTTTTTGGTTTGACGGTGCGATTTCTACAGGATACCTTCTGGTGCGGGAACATTCCGCTTGTGCGCGCGAGCGGCCTGTGGCTGGCAGCGACAATTACTCCCATGCTTCTTTTGGGACTGTACGCCTCTTTCGGTATAGGCGAAATCAATCAATATCATATAGAGAGAAAATGGTTCTGGCTTCTTATCCCGGTGGCGTTCACAATTTTTATAATTGTAACGGATGAACAGCGTCATTTCGTATTTTTTCTTGATCCCTCAGAGGCTCAGCCTAATCTGATGTTCCATCCGTATTACGGAACATTTCTGCTTACGGCTTTTGGAGTTTTCCTGATGGTCATTCGGGTGATCCTGATTTACAAAAGGAATAAAGGTATTCAGGAAAGCGGTCTTTTGAGATTCTTCATTCCATGTATCGAGCCCATCTTAATGGTCATATTCTCTTTTCCCTATTTTATGACTTCCCTCAATTTAATACCCCCTTTCGTCAACATTGAACTTATCGAATTGTTCGCCAAGATTTATTACATGGAGGTCCTTACCTGGGAATTTGACATTTATATGGGTCTTGTTCCGGTCAATACAGAGTATCAGAGTATTTTTGAGAAGTCGACCGTAGGTATGCAGCTCATAGGAAGCAGCAACAGACTTGCTTCACATAATGCGGCGTGTGTGTCATCAGAGTTACTGGAGGAACTTAAAGAGAAAAAGTATGTTGCTCTGGAAGACGGGCTTGAACTGCATCTGCACAAACTCTCTGACGGATACTTTCTCTGGAACAAAGACATTTCCCTGATGACGAAGACAATAGATGAACTGAAAGGAATCGCGGAACAGCTCGATCAGGAAGGACTACTCCTCAGAGAAGAACTCAGGACAAAAAATGAAGAAGCAGGTCTGTCCGCCAAGAATCAGATTTATGATACATTGTCCGGGGAGGTTGCCGGACAGCTCCGGAAAATGAAAGATATTATAGCCAATAGAGACCGGGGCGCGGATCAGGAAAAAAATCTGTGCATGCTCCATCTTCTGGGGACGTATGTAAAAAGGCGTTGTAATCTCAGGCTGATTGAACAGGAAACGGGAGAAATTGATTTCGAAGACCTGGTCATCAGCCTGGAGAATATGATGCAGGCTTTGAACATCTCTAATATACGAACCGCATTTGATTGGAACAAAGCGAAGTTTTCATCGGACTTTTCCATATTTATTTTTGATACGCTGCAGAACATTCTGGAATACGAAGAGTATCTGATTGATGAGCTACAAATCCGGATAAGTCCTTACGGGGTACGTTTTGAAGTATTAAGAACCGACGAAAATCCCAATAAAGCAGTCTTTTCATTTGTTTCCGACCAATATACTTTCAAAATATCAGATATTTCGCATGGTTATATAGTAGATCTTTTCGAGGGAGGTGCTGCCTATGTCGATGCGCATCGGTGAACGGCTTCATAAGGCCATGTTGATCCGCGAGGCGATCAACACATATCCTGACGGGATCTGTTTTGCGACAGCCGGCGGTCGTCCTATCCTGGCCAACAGAAAAATCAATAATGTCTGTTACAAACTGACCGGTCAGACTGTTGTGAATGCGGAACACATGTGGAGAGAACTGACGAAGCTTAAAATGACAGATATGCCTTCCGGTATGCATGAGGAAAACTCCGAAGATGCGGAGCAGATCCTTTGCCGGCTTCCGAATGGCCGGGTGTGGCAGTTCCAGCGCAAAAAGTTACTCATCAACTCATCTCCCGTAATTCAGTATGAAGCTTCAGATGTTTCCGAACTCTATCAGTACAGGACCAGACTTGTCGAGAACAACCGCAGGGCCGAGGAAATGCATAAAAGACAGAGGATTCTGCTCCAGAATATCGTCCAGAATAATATGGAAAAGGAATTGCTCAGCGCAAAGATCAGGATCCATGATGATTTCGGAAGATTACTGGTCATGACGAGAAACAGAATAGCTAATGACAAAGCGGCAGAAGACGACGCGGAACTCTTTCGGGCCTGGGAAGATGTCATAGCCGATATGGAAAATGCCAGTCGAAGAGAGATTGCGATTTCCGCTTCGCCCGAAAACGAATTGCTGAAAATTGCGGAAATGATAGAATGCCATATCGACATTGTCGGTGATAAGCCAAAAGAAAGAAAAACTGTTCTGCTTTTTAATGCCGCTATACGTGAGGCCCTCACAAACGCAGTGCGTCATGCACATGCCAACCGGCTGAAAGTCGAAACGAAATACAGGGATAACTGCTTTTTTGTCAGGATATCCTGTAACGGCCGGAC
Source organism: Lachnospiraceae bacterium (assembly GCA_045221675.1). GTDB lineage: Bacteria > Bacillota > Clostridia > Lachnospirales > Lachnospiraceae > Chordicoccus. The sequence continues at coordinate 56,190 of JBGUWZ010000014.1, forward strand.
CGATGTGACCACGATCCATGAGCGGGGAGGCCTGAGTGACCTGAGGCGCCGTCTGGAGCAGGAGGGTGCAGAGCTTACTATGAAAATCGAGGATGGTGTCGGTGTTGTCATGTATGTAACGATTCCGGGAGGAAAAAATGAAGGTTAACGTACTAATTGTAGAGGACTCAAGGGTATCGAGGGAAGCCTTTGAGAGAAAAATAACTTCTTTCCCTGAGTATTCCGTAATCGCATCTATTGAAAACGCCGCAAATGCGGAAATCGCCTGCATGTCAAATAAAATCGACCTTATTTTGATGGATGTGTGCACGGCCGATGACGAATCCGGAATCCGTGCGGCTGCCAGGGTCAAAAAGAATTATCCCCGGGTCAGGATCATTCTGATGACATCCATGCCGGAGCATTCGTTCATCAAAAAAGCTCAGGACAGCGGATGTGACAGTTTCTGGTATAAAGAGTACGGCAATATTTCTCTGCGCGAAGTGTGCGAGCGGACCATGAGGGGAGAAAAAGTATGGCCGGAAAGTTCACCTGTCATCATGATCGGCCAGGCTAAAAGCTCAGAATTTACGGATCGGGAATTTGCTGTGATCCGGGAATTGGTCAGGGGCGTCCGGTATGAGGAGATGGCGGATACATTGCATTTGTCGATCAACACTGTCAAGTACCACGTCAAGAATATACTGCAGAAGACCGGGTTCAGAAGTACTATACAGCTGGTGGCCGAAGTGGTGGAAAAAAGGCTGGTGCTGCCAAAGTACTAATGTATATATATCTTCCAACATATCAGTGGAGTAACGTCTGATACTGCATTTTTGTAATGCTTTTATTCTTCTACTGTCCTTTTGTGTGGGGTGATAACGTCGGAAAAACAGTATAATAATCTTATCATTTTAATGCTTTGCATTGCGAACTGATCAAGGGACATCCGTTTCATTTGCCCGAAACACTGCGCCGGTGTGACAGTAACACATAAACAGGAGGAAAATAATGGGATTAAAAAAGAGAACGAATGCCGGAAGAGAGGCAGAAATCAAAAATCTTCTCCGGAAAAAATATCCGAACGGTATAGATAAACAGATAATTTTAAACTATGCAAAAGTAGCTGCGCGGGTGTTGACGGAAGGGAAGGTTCCTTTTAGCGAATCAAATGATCGTTGCTGGGAATTATATCAGTATTATGAGAAAGATATGTATCCAAACAGCAGTGTTGAAGAAAGGACGGATACGGATAGCTATCGACTGATGGGTGACGGCCGGCTTGTTTCCAAGTCTACGCGAGAATTATGGTTCAAAATTCCAGACCCGGCACCATACAATTTTAAAAGCTATGAGATTATCGATCATGGAACCAAAGAGATTTCTCCATCAGAGCAGGATTTAATTCAGATAGATCTGCTTCTGGAGGAAAATCATATTAATGGTGTTCTTGAAGCCTTCCTGATTGATGGCGGGAAGAATTACCATTTGAATCAGAATGATCCTTCTGTAGTAAAACGAATTCAAGAACAGAGAGAAAGACAAGCTGCTGAAAAAAACAGAAAAAGACAAGCTGCTGCTGCCAAGGCGATAAAAGCAGGGAAGACACTGCTTCTGGTCGCAGCATGGATTATATTCGGGTTCTTTATTTTCCGTTTTGTAAAAGGGATGCTTTGGGCCAGGGGTGAGCTGCAGATGTATGCTTCTCAGTATATATTGCTTGGAAGTGCATCTGTCGGTTTGCTGAATTTTGCTCAGGCTCTCCGTTCTGCGAACCGAGAAGGGATCCTGAAGCTTACAATACTGAGCTCTGTTATCATATGCCTGTTCTTTGCGGGTGCAGTGTATCGCTACGGTAATATCACACAAGCATATTTCTGGCGGCAATATCTACCGTTAATATTGCGGTTTATTATTTTTATTATAATTGGACAAATTCTGGGAAGTGTCATCCGCAGCATTGGCAATAAATAATCAGAACAATTTTATGTCCTTGATAATTATGTTGTCGGATATTCGCTGGGCGGCCGGTTGGCATATCTGGGGGCTGAAGCAATCGTTGATGCAGGTCACAAAAACAGGTTGCTGAGAGTGTGTACCTTTAACGGCCTGGGTGTAATAGAAATAATTAATATTTCGGATTCAAAACTCAGTAATATCCATCGCCTTGAAGAAAAAATGGGGGATTATATTGTTAATTACATCGTAAAAGGCGATGATGTAAGCGATGGTTGGATAAAAGATCGTTCTGTCCTTCATGACTTATCACATATTGGCGAACGGATTTACTATGATTGCACACTGTCAGAAGATTTAGGTTATATAGAAATTGCCGGTATTAAATTATTAAATCTTACTAAGCACCATCTTTACACTTTCATTGACGTACTCTCAGGATATACAGACGGATCAAGTGAAGTCTCTTCAACTACCGATAACCCTCCGGATGAACGAGAGCCTTCACAGGAATTTACTCTTATCGGTTCATGGAAAAGCGTGGGTGATTGGGGCTTTGGACAGGCACAGCCGGGCGCAACCGTGACTTTCAATAAAAAACACTGTAATTTTTACAGCCCATACGACACATATCATTTCTATCAGGAAGACGGGCAATGGATTTTGTCCTGTAAAAATTTCTTATGGCAGGATGTTTTGACATTCACCGTCGAGATTATTGATAACGATAACATAAATATTTATTACAAATCTTCGTACGTGACAAAACTGAAAAGAAGCAATTAGTTTCAGAATCACTGCAGCTGTTTATACTGCCCTGGCAAAAATATTCTTCCGGATAAATAATATTAATTAACTGGAAATAGTGCAATGATAGCGTTATAATACCAATATTGCGTTTTAGGAGTTTAACGTGATACTGCATGTTTGCTCCTTCGCATTCATTATTGTTACTATATAAGGAGAAGGATGAATTATTATGGAAAATGAACGCGCCCAATGGGGCAGCAAACTCGGTTTCATACTGGCAGCGGCTGGTTCTGCTGTCGGTCTCGGCAACATCTGGAAGTTCCCCGGCAGGGCTTTTGAAGGCGGCGGCGGATGTTTCCTGCTGATTTACCTCCTGATTGTCATATTCCTCGGCGCTCCGATGATGCTCACGGAGCTCTCCGTAGGTCGGGCAAGCCAGGCCAACATCGTCGGCGTCTTCCACAAGCTCGGCCACAAGAACTTTTCATGGGTCGGCTGGATCGGCGTTATCGGCGCTTTTGTCATCACATGCTATTACGCTCATGTCGGCGGATGGGTACTCCGCTATGTCGTAGGCTACGCGACCGAATCTCCCAGTATTTACTCGGATTCTCTCGGCTATTTCTACAACATGCTTGGCTATCACAGCGACGGCACGACATCCATCCCGTGGGTGGCCATTCTCTTTGCGGCGATTTTCATGGCATTGAATGCCATCATCATTATTCGAGGTGTGGAAAGCGGTATTGAAAGTTTTAACAAGGTCGGTATGCCCGCTCTGTTCATCCTGCTGCTGATCCTGCTCGTCCGTTCTGTCACTCTGGACGGTGCTGCGGAAGGTCTGCAGTATATGGTTTCTCTGGACTGGAGTAAAGTCAATTTCAGCACATTCCTCGCAGCCCTTGGTCAGGCTTTCTACTCCCTGTCCATCGGTATGGCCATCATGATCACGTACGGTTCATATCTCCCGAAGACGGAGAATATTGCCAAGAATACGGTGCTGATCTGCGCAATGGATACAATGGTCGCATTCCTCGCCGGCTTTATCATCGTCCCCGCAGTTTTTGCGACTCTCGGCGAAAGTGAGATCGGTAAGGGCGGCGGATTTGCATTTGTCTCTCTGGCAAAGGTATTTGATCAGATGCCGGGCGGAACGTTCTTCGGCGTGCTGTTCTATCTGCTGCTCCTCTTCGCGGCTCTCACCTCCTGCATCTCGCTGGTAGAGAGTATTGTGGCTTTCCTGACAGAGCATTTTTCATGGGAGCGCACACGCACGACAATTATCGTCTGCGTGATCATGTTCCTCATCGGATGCCTGTATACCTGCACGCAGGCCGCTGTCCCGCTGAAGGGCATCTGGTTCGACGCTGCCAACGGTGTTACTTATCCCGCATTCTGTGACTTCATGGAATACCTGACAGACAGAATTATGATTCCCGTCTGTGCTCTTGGCTGCTGCATCTTCGTCGGATGGGTATGGAAACCGGAGAGCGCCATCGCTGAGATCGAGCAGTGCGGCGTTCGCTTTGGTCTTGCCAAAGTTTACGCTATTCTCATCAAGTATGTCGCTCCGGTAGCTATCCTGGCCATTCTGATCATGAGCTTCGCTGCCGGCATGACGCTGAGCTGAGAAGCTAAGCAGAGTTTTCTATAACAGCAATCGAATCGAGCAGTCTCCTGCTCAAACGCTAAGGGACCTGGCGCCAATATGGCGTCAGGTCCCTTTAATATGCTCATTCAGTTAGGAAACCGTATTTAATTACGTTGAATTTTGCCCTCTCTCCGGTACAGTATCAGTGACCATCCGAATTAGCAGCCTGAATAATTTTCTGCAAATAGTTCAGCCCCGAATGCCGAAATGCATCCAGATGAGAATCCACGTCCTCCCAGCCGCCAAAAATACTCAGGCGAAACAGGCCGGGTCTGTTCTCCTCTTCCAGGAGTGTTTCTTCCATTGACCCTATAAAAGAGAAAAGACGTCCGTTCCTGTTCATCATTTTGGTCAGCGGCCGTATCCGCAGCTCTTTGTGAAAGATGTGAGAAAAAACCAGTGCATGGAAGGAGTTCGAATATATCACAGCGGCATTTGCGATATTGCCAAGCCATCTTTCAGGTGAACAGATCGTTGTCTCTTCCGGTATAGGAAGCTTACCGGAATTTAATACGGTAAGAGGAAGTCCTCTTGCGGCAGCATCCTCTTTAGCGTAACGATAAAGCTCCGCATCGAATTCCGTCATGTATAATACGACGGCCTCTTTGACAGGATCCATCATGTCTTCCCATACCCGGCGCTCCGGCAAAAGGACGGGATCCGGGCATATAGCTGCTTCTCTTCCGGTCAATTCCCAAATAATCTTCTGTCCTGATTCTTCGCGGACAGAAAGAACTGCAAATCCTGCCAGCATTTGCCTGTACCAGGGAAGCCAGCTCTCCGGCAGACACTCCAGGCCAAAACTGGCAGCATAAGAAAAACGCTTTTCCGGCAATGCAAAATCCAGAAACCAAAACGGATCGAACCCGGTGATCTCGGCGTTCCACACTTGATCGCTCCCGGCGATGAAAAAGTCATACGCAGGGTCTATACTTTGCCGGTCATCCAATTCTTCAATCCTGAAATACTTTTCTGCAAATCCGGCAATCGGTCCTGCCGGCGGGCGAAGAGCCGCCTGTCGGTGCCGAAGCGCAGCCAGCACTTTCAGACGGCGGTCGTTTTCCGGGGCTGCTGCGTGCACATCTCTTTTGTTTTTTATGAATGTGACGGAACAGCCCAGCTTTTCCAAAGCACATTTCATTCCGTACGCCTGCAATACAGCGCCGTAATTCCGAGAATCAATAAATGTGATTACGCCGACTTGTTTCATCTTCCGATACCTTTTATTGTCTGGTAAATCGCGATCTCCGATCGCGCGCGAGCTGCGCGACGCACTCTGTGCGTCTTCAATCGCGGTTCATCCTTTTCAGATGTTCTCTGATAATGCGCGCATAATCGCGCTGCTCCTGTTCCCGGTACACCGCCCCCGTGCTTTCAGGGTGGATCCGGCGTTCTAAAGTCACAAGATCAAGCTCAGAATAAGGCAGCCCACTTTCCCTGAAACGTCCCAGCCATTCTACGGTCTCCCCCGTCTTCAGTTCTTCATTAAACATTCCGACTTTCTGAAAAGCCCGCTTCCGGATCAGGGAGCATCCGGGCAGACAGCCGGAATAGACCCGGGAAGAGAACTGTTCATAACTGCTGCCGCTGCCGTCAGTCTTTACGCAGAAATCTTTTGCCTTCGCAAAAACCGCCATACAGTTCCTATCCTTCAAAATAGCCTCATGCAGTTCACGAAGTGCGGAACCGGTCGCCCGGTCATCCGCATCGATGAAGAATATGTACTCATATTGCGCCTTGCCGAGAGCGGCATTTTTCGCGGCTGCGGATCCCCTGTGCTCAAGCTGAAGCACCTGCGCCCCCTGTTCCGCGGCAATCACCGAAGTATTATCCCCCGATCCATCGTCGGCAACAATGATTTCCACCAGCAGGTCACGCAGCTGTGCCTGCTGCTTTTTTATGCTATCAATGCATTCTTTAATATAGTTTTCCGCGCGATAGGCCGGAATCAGGACGGAGATTCCTTCCCTTGCGGAATTGCGTTCTTTCTGAAGCTGAAGATTCCTCTGGATGATCCGGAAAGCCTTTGCCATCGATTCCATGGCAGGTGCGGTCTCCGCCGTTTTGGTCATGTTCTCTCCGTGCAGCCGCCTCATCAGCAGCCTGTCTTCCAGAAAACCGGACTGTATACCGAGGTACCTGAGTCTGCTGGTCCATTCCGTATCTTCACCGCGCCGGAAGCTTTCATCAAAGCTCCCGCAGCGAAGCATAACATCCCGGGTAAAAAGGGCGGTTGGCAGACACGTCTTATTCTTCGCTGCGAAGAGAATATTCTGCTTCACCCATGGTTCATCCGGGGATACGCCATTTTCAAGGAAATTCTCATAACCCGTAAAAACGATCCCACAGTCCGGATGCTCCCGGAGATACTTCATCTGAAGCGCCAGTTTTTCTTTTTTCCACAGATCATCGGCATCCAGAAAGGCGATATAGTCCCCCCGCGCTTCTTTGAGTGCCCGGTTGCGGGCGGCAGCAACGCCGGAATGATCCTGAAAGATGCAGCGGACCATGGGAAAATCATGGAGCACGTCTGCAGTTTCATCAGTCGAGCCGTCGTCGACCAGTACGATCTCCGTCTCTTCGGTCAATGTCTGCGCAAGAACGCTTTCAATACACTGCCGGAGAAAACGGCCATAATTATAGTTTACGATGAGAACGGAAATCTTCGCCATAGTCAGTTGTCTTCTTTGAGTACCGGCCAGCCGTAAGCTTCATCAACATCATGAATAGGATCTGCCGCGATCAGATCTGCCATGTCAGCATATTTGTCGATCTTGAATTCGGCACCTTCCGCAAACCAGGCGTCCCCTGCATCTGTTTCCCCATTGAAGTGCTCCCATTCAGCGACATTAAGGATTTCTTCGTTTACCAGCTGAGTGCAGAAGTCTTCGATACGTTTCTGGATATCTTCAGGGCATCCGGACACTTGTGAGAGGACAGTGCTCAGTTCACCGGGAGTTGCACCCCTGGTAATATACAGAAAAACTTTGGAAGCAATAATGTTCAGCATATAATAATTGCCGGTTGCCGAGTCTATGATGATTGCATGATCATCCGCCATATCATAGAACATCCTGGGAAGATTGAGTGAATACATTTTTATTCCTCCTTTTATTGTTTTCTTTCTTATTAATGTTTTCTTTCTTAGGTGATTGCGAAACTATGGCTCTTTTGGAGTTTCACAATTACTTAATTTCTTTCTGACAGATCGTGCAGCAGATTTCTGAGTGCACGACAATTCGACTGCCGATCCGGACTCAGAAGCAGCTCATACGAGGGAAGGCCGCTCACGGCATCAAACAGGCTGTGAAGAGCATCCTGATCCTTCATCATGACGAACCCGTTCTGGCGGGCGCTCGAAACCAGCATCTGTGTCTTTCCGGCATGGAGAGGATCTTTTCTGATCAGCGCCTCTCCCTGAGGTTCATCGGCATTACGGACGCGCGGACGGACAACGGCTTTTATTTTCATCCCGCGGCAGAACTGCTCTCTGAACCCGGAAAGATCGATAATATAGCGATTCGGCTTCCTGGGATCATCGCAGAATATCAAAGGTCTCAGCTCCGGAAGAATCTTAAGAGAATCCCCGTTCAGGAGTCCGCTGTTATACAATGGGTATGCTGCCACATTCCCCTTTTCCAGGATAAGATAGTCATCGGCAACATAGTCAAATCCGTCCAGCAGACAGCTCAGCACCGTTGTTGATTTTCCACCCCCGCCTACGGAAGAGATCAGAACCCCCTCGCCGTTCAGTCCCACCGCACCGCTATGTACAAAAGCATAGCCATGGCTCATTGAAAAATTATGGAATTCCCAGTGAAAAGGAGCCCAAAACGGTACATATTCATCCAACGGACCGCTCATGACGATATAATGCCGGTCGGCGGGGGCATGATAAGCTACCATTCTGCCCTGCCATTTCACATACCGGATAAAACCCTCTTCACCTGTATACTCCCAACAGGAAGCGTTTGCGGGACTGTCTTTCAGGTTCAGGTAATCCTCGATTTTTCCCTGCCAGATCGTGATGGTCGTATCCGGCTCTCCTTCATATTCGGTGAAGGACAATTTAAGAAAAGCGCGATATCTGTCTGCAGTCTCTTCATTTTGAAATTTTAGCAGAAGAATATGTCGTCCGAACATAATGTGGAACCCCGGCATATTCTCCGACTCCTGATCCAGACGGTTGAAAAACCTTTGTATTTCTTCTTCACCCGCCCTGATCTGTACCCGCTCTATTGTTTTTATTTCGCTCATACTATTTCTCTCGGTTTCGTTGATTATAGTCCGGTAGAGGCCATTCTTACCCTCACGGTTTCCGTGATCCTGCCAGCCTGTCATACTTCTTCATGAAAACGTCATAAGAAAGAAGAGAGATATCCTTCATTGCCAGTTTCCTGAGCGGATGAGGCGAAGCCGGATATTCAAGACGTGGCTGCATTGCTTTCTGCAGCGGACAGACTTGAACTGTTCCGGCCTCGTTCAGGCATTTGATGAATTCTCTTCCCTTGTCCGTGTTGCCCAGAACCAGTGAGATCCCTTTATTAACAGAAAACAGCTTCCGGTCTTCACCTTCTTCAAAGCCGTGGAAATCTCCGATCGTTATATCCGCACTGCGGCGATATCCTGAATAATGGCAGGTATAACATGACGGCCGCATGATCAGTCCGCTGATATACATGCGCCAGTAGAAGTTTTTCAGAAGAAATTCTCTCTGCTCGCTGCCGTCTTCCATGCGCCAGGAAACCCCGTAGCCCATGGGCGCCCTTTTGTCTCTGAAGGTATACTCCACCGGTAACGACTGTTCCTGTTCCTTAAGATATTCCCAGTTTTTCCGCCATACAAGCGGAGAACCGACCCCGTTGCAGATAATTTCAACCAAAAGCAGCTGCTCATCTATGATATTCTTCGGAAGATCGGAGAGGCTGGATTTCAAGCCGTCAACCTGACATGGAGTCCCGCTGAAGAGAACGCTTTCACCCCTGACAAGCTGTCGGCGGACCGAACTCACGCAGTCCCGCAAGTCGCTTTCAAGATATTTGGAATCACTGAAAACGGACACTCCGCCGGGATCATCGACAGACCGGTGAAATACCTCTCCTTTACTGAAAACCGCGCCATACACGCGGGCTTTCCCGCATCTTGCGAAAAAAGCCTCGGCCAGGGCTGTAAAAGCTCCGCCGGAAGCGCTTTTCTGCAAAACACCGGGGCGGGAATGCTGGAAAGCACAGGCAACAGTTCCCTCTTCCAGTCCTTTTTCTCTTTCCCTGTTCAATGGACAGACATCTGCGCATTGTCCGCACTGTACGCACCGTGCTTCATCGATCCGGGGATAACGAAAACCTTCGCTGTCAGGCTCCATAAATATGGCTGATACAGAACAAACCGCAGCGCAGGCTCCGCAGCCGCTGCAGTCTGCCTTATCAGCAAACATACAGATCCCTCCCTTTTTTCATGCTTCTTCCCCTTTATTTCTGCGCGGCCCGACGCCGCATACTCTTATCAGCCCTTCGATTATACCATGACATTTCGATTTTGTTCACGCATCTGCCGGTCAAACTTCCTGTTGCACTGTAAACATAATCCTGCTATAGTAACCTGCATAATGGCACAAAAAGATTCACAGTAAATATAACAAATATCATAATTATGCACAAGTCCGGCCGCTGTTCTTAAATGCCGGTAAGGATGATTGGAGAATACTATGGGTAATAGACAAAAAAGGATGAGCGGACACAAGCACAGTCAGATACAGGTCCTTCTACTCGGATGCAATTTCTGCAATGAAGGAAAATATGATAATTCAGATTCCATAATCGTTGCATCGCTTGACAAAAAAACAGGATCAATAAAGCTCGCCAGCATCATGAGAGATATCTGGGTCGATCTTCACGAGTATGGGATGGACAAAATTAATAGCGCTCTTGTCCACGGCGGACCGAAATTTACCTTAAAGGTCGTCAATGAGGCCTTTAACCTGAATATCCGGTACTACGCTTTGGTGGATATGCTCGGGTTAGTCAATATCATCGATCTTCTGGGAGGAATCGACGTCGAGATTACCGAGATGGAACGCATCTTCCTGAACTGCTGGGTACGGGATCTCGCCGTACAGTTTAATGACGGCATTATCCCGCCTCACATCGAAAAAGCCGGCATGGTACACATGGATGGGCGCACTGCTCTTTCGCATGCGCGCAACAGAGCGATCGGCGCGGACTTTGCGAGATCTGACAGGCAGCGGGTAGTGCTGAAGGCTATGGCGAAAAAACTGCGGGAGAAATCCAGTCCGGCACAGAAGATAAAACTCTTCTTTCAGATCACGAAGCATGTCAAAACGAACCTTTCGGTTGCCCAGACAGCGGAGCTTGGCCTTTCTGCATTAAAGGCAAAAGATTCCGGGTTCCCATCGATCCGGATACCTGTCGAAAACACTTACAAAGTCTGCAAGGAACCGAATTGGCATTTTGAGATTGATTTTGAAGAAAATGCCGGGAAACTGGCCGAGTTCTTTTCCAATTAAGCCCACGGCTTTGTTCCCTCTCCCTGCCACTGATGCCGGTTATAAAAAGAACGAAGATAACAGACCGCTCCGCCCAGACTGATAAATCCGCATCTAAAGAAAAACACAGGCCAGTTCCGGGGTTTAAGAAGAGCACGAAGCGACATGCGTGCCAGGGCCCGCTTCACCGGGCCTTTCCGCAGAAACCGAACCAGTCTGCGGTTGCGGACGGACCAGGGAATTCTGACAGCGGAATCGTAAAAGTCATGTACCGCCACAATCAGAATCATTGAATAAACAAAATCAGGATATGCTGCCCTGACCCCGGGACTTCCCTTGACAGCTGTCTTCTCTGCTTTCCGGATCGGCTCAAGATATGAAGGCGCAATTCCCTGCAGGACGCTTCTCATCATGGAAGACGAGTCCTGACTATAGTTATACACGACAAGATCTGAGATCAATAACTTTTTGCAGCTGTCGAGCGCACGGATAACAAATTCCGAATCCTCCGAACGGGCAAGCGACTCGTCAAAGAACAAGTCATTGGAAATCAGGAAGTCGCGGCTGTAAAACTTTGACCAGGCGGACATCCGAAGTGTCGGGGCAGAAATCATCCACGCTTTTGCGGATTCCAGTTCATCCCCGGAAATCAACTGATTGCAGATCCTGTACCGTGTGTAAACGGTGCCTTTTCCTTTCCGAAATCCTGCAGCAAAGATCTCCGGTTCGTATTTCTCAAGCAGTGGAATGGCTTTTACCATCCCCGGTTCGCACAGGTCATCCGCATCAACAAAGAAGAGCCATTCACCGCTCGCGTGCCGAATTCCGACATTTCGTGCCTTTGCCAGACTGGTTCCTGAATGGAGCACACGGATCCCGGCATACTCGTCCGCCAGTCCGGCTGCAAGCTGCAGAGTGTTGTCTTCAGAGCCGTTTTCGACAATAAGGATTTCATAAGGTACTGTATCTGGAACAAGATCTATAATGGAATGTACCGAGCGGACAATGTAGTCGGCAGCATTATGCGCCGGTATGACAAATGAGATTTTCATTCTTTTCACCTTGCGCCATGAGGGCGCTTTCACTGAAGTAAACACAAACTCCGCTTCTAAAAGATGTCAGGTTCCTGGTTATCATACTTTATTCCCAGGTATTTAGCCTTTAAAAAAGCAATGCCCTTTTTCCGCCAGTTGACCTTCTCCGTCATAACAATAGGGATTTCCTTTATCTCTGAAGGTTTTAATCTTCCGTCTTTCACTTGCCGCAGCAGCCACACATTGAATATTATTTCAGATATGCGTCCGCAGTATCGGCTCTGATACGGTGTCAGGCTTTCTTCGCCAAGTCTCTTTCGCAGCTCAAAAAGGATGTCGAAAATCCAGGCGCAATAATCATTGAAAAGTTCCCGCTCCATAATCATCATGTTAAACATATATCCCGAGCGGCGCTTTACCGCTTTATCAAATGCTTCCAGATACTCCGGATACCTTTCTCCGACAATGCCCCTTGCTTCATCAAGATGAATGCTTTGATGGGTGTGTTCATAATGACTGTACAGAGACTCGATCCAGTACCTGCGCTTCTTCGGTACGAACACTTTGATCCTGCCCAGATCTTTCTCAATATCCCGTTTTTTAAGTACTGCTCCCCTCAGGCCTTTGCCGCAGAAACGACGCAAAAAGTGTCTCCTGTAATGAACCAGTCCTATATAATCCGCTTCAAGATTTTTCCATGCCCAATAAAGACCCGTCAGCTCACAAAAGTATGGATTAAGCGCAGAAATGTTCTCTCCCTCGTCATCTCTTTGGCAGCCACTGATAGTTTCATTTCCAACTGCTCCTACATGAACCGGAAGGTACATCTCATCAACAGGCATTCTGTATTTCTTGTGTGTTGCTACTATTATTTTTACATCCACTGTCTGTTCTGCCTTCCTTGTACACTTAGATACAGAGTATACACTTAGTAGGATACCTCTTTTCCGAACAACATGCAACCTGCCGGCATCTGTCGGCGTTACGCGGCACAAAGCGGATCCAGTAAAAGAAATGATTTACTTTATTCTTTCTGAAACTGATTGTGGCGGACTTGCCGGTCCCGTAGTATATTATCTTAGAACAGTAAAAATGCTGAGAATGGCACCGGAGGAAATAATAATATGAGCAGGAACTTATCTGTCTACGAACAGAATTTCGCCAATGAGGCCGAGAATCTGATTGCGAAAACGCTGCTTACTGAACGTGAGCGGATTCTGCTTCCGCTTCTGTTTGAGGCGCCAGAAAAGAAGACGACCGAAGAATATCGCAAAACAGTCGAACGGCTGACCGATTACATGAGTATCGACAATGAACATATCAGTTTTCTCCTGATGCTGGCCATCCTGGGAGAACGCATGAACTGGGAGGCTTTTCCGAAGGAGATCATTCCGCGCCTCAAGGGAATCTATCGCTATTATCTGGTCCAGAATCTGGCCGCCATGCGCTGGCTAATGGAAAATGTCCGAATCCTGCAGGCTGCCGGAATTAAAGTCATGTTCATCAAAGGACTTGCCATGCGCTGTTACTACACATCCGGAATTGCCCGGATCATGTCGGATTATGACATTGCGGTACCGCGAAATCGTTTCCGTGAAGCTATGGATCTCCTGAAGGGTAATAACAACCGTTTTAAATCAACGACGACATATTCAGATACAGTCCTGGGCTCCGTCAACGGGAAAACAGTTGAATTGGATGTCCATCAATGGATTTTTAAAAATCAGGGGGATGCGGACAACGGGATCTGGAAACGCGCGATTCCAATCAAGGTACTGGACACTACCATCCTGGTGCCATGTCCGATGGATATGCTCATCCACCAGATGCATAACCAGTGCGGCAACATTTTCAACATGGAGCACCCCGACAACCATATGAAATGGCTTTTTGACTGCCGGCATATCCAGCTCGGCGATCTGGTGAACGGAACCCCGTATTCTCTGGATCCGGAAGAGCTGCGCAAACGGGCGGCTTCCTTCCATGCGTCCTTTTCCACCCGGCTCATGCTGAAGCTCTACGCGAGCTGTTTTGGGGAAGAATTCTCACGGCTCGCTGAACAGATTCAGCCAACGAACAAAGACTACATCCGTTGGCTGGAGATAACCATGGAGCGGCATTACTTCCTGCAGCTGTACGATAGCTTCGGATACGATGAAGTCTACGGGCCGCTCACTCCGGACCGCATGCGTATGAGCCTGAAAAAAAGCTTTATTGATTACAGATTATATCGAAGCGAGCATTCGGGAATGGCGCACAAAAAGACCTGGGCAAGTTGGTTACTGTGGGAAAAGCGTGTAGACAACTTTACCGATTTCAGGGAAAAATACCTCGTCCGCATTAAGGATATGATATACCGCAAAACATGATATATACTGAATAGACAGAAGGGGGCGTGCAGCCCCCTTTTCCGTTTTTCTCATAATGCATTCTCCTGTTTCAGTGAGCCTTCTTCTGCAATCCCGAAAAGTCCTTTTGTACGATAACCCATTGACAAAACGAAGTTTGATTCCTATCTTCCATATAATGAATATAATTTGAAACAATAATGAAATATAATCAAAACGTTGTCGCAATATTAGAAAAACGCAGTGTCGAATTGTGCACTTTTTATCTATATTCATTACTTCAGTTTTCTTATAATCTGATTAACATAATAAAACAAAACAAGGAGGAAAAAGATGAAGATCGGATTTATAGGACTTGGCATAATGGGAAAGCCGATGGCAAAGAATCTGCTCAAGGCAGGTTTCGAAGTGGTTGCATACACGCATAAACAGGCAACAATTGACGAACTGGTCTCATGCGGTGCAGAGGCAGGCACAAGCGGGGCAGATCTGGCAGGAAGATGCGACGCAATTGTCACGATGCTTCCGAATTCCCCGAACATCCGCGACGCTGTCTTCGGAAAGAACGGCATCGCAGAAGGCGCTCACGAAGGACTTGTACTTATCGACATGAGTTCTATCGATCCTACCGAGAGCAAGAAGATCGCAGCCGAGCTCGAGAAAAAGGGCATCGATATGATCGACGCGCCTGTCTCCGGCGGCGAACCGATGGCAGTAGCAGGCACACTTTCCGTCATGGTCGGCGGAAAGCAGGAAACTGTCGAAGCTATGAGAGAAGTGCTCTCCGCAATGGCTTCATCTGTCGTATATGTCGGCCCGATCGGCTCGGGCAACGTCGCGAAACTTGCCAATCAGATGATCGTCGGGATCAATATTGCAGCATACTCTGAGGCGTTTACATTTGCCAAAAAGATGGGAACGGACCCCGAGCTTGTCTATCAGGCCATCCGCGGCGGTCTTGCCGGCTCAAATGTCATGGACGCAAAGGTCCCAATGATGATCGACGGCAATTACACGCCGGGCTTCCGCATCAGCCTTCACACAAAGGATCTCACGAACGCCCTGAACGCCGCTCACGCCATCAACTCTCCCGCTCCGTTCACAGCATCAGTCATGGAAATCTTCCAGTATCTGAACGCAATGGGATGCGGTGCGGATGATCACGACGCGATCGTCAAGTATTACGAGGCCATCTCAGGCACCTCTGTTGTTGCAGAAAAATAAATTCCTAAATCAATTTTGAACCTATGCCGAAAATGGCATAAATGCTGCAGATAACAATCACGACCGCTTTAAGGCCGGGGCGGTCTGCCAAAACAATACTGAATAAGAACGGCCGCATGGTCCCCGCACGGGGGCTTGCGGCCGCTTTGTCAGTGGAAAGGACAAATTATGGGAAGAATCTGTATCCAGATAACTGAAAAGGACAATGTAGCCATCGCAATCCGCGATATTGCTAAAGGGACTGAAATCATGCCCGGTGTCGTAACCGTAGAGGACATCCCCCAGGCCCACAAAATCGCCCTCACAGACTGTCCAAAGGGCACAGAAATCTATCGGTACGGGGTATGTCTCGGAACGACCGGATGTGATGTTCCGCGAGGCGGCTGGATCAACGAGAAGAACCTCATCATGGCACCCGCTCCGAATCTCGATCAGATGGAGTTCGGGACCAACATCGTTACCAAACTGCCCGAGCCGCCGATAAAGACCTGGGAAGGCTACAGGAATCCGAACGGAGGCCCTGCCGGCACGCGCAATATTCTGGCCATCAACACGACGGTCCAGTGTGTTGCGGGCGTCCTCAATGTAGCCCTAAGGCGCATTAAGAGTGAGCTTCTCCCCAAGTACCCGAATGTCGACGACGTTATCGCTATCAACCACCAGTACGGCTGCGGCGTTGCGATCGACGCGCCGGAAGCAAAAGTCCCCCAGCGTATAATCCGTAATATAGCCATGCATCCGAATTTCGGCGGCGTCTTCATGCTGGTATCTCTCGGCTGTGAGAAATTTACGCCGGACCGCTTCTGCGAGTGGTGGCCTGAGAAGAATAATCCGGAGAACGTTATTGTTCTCCAGAACTATAAGGGATTTGCAAATGTCATGAACGCCATCATCGAGATGGCCGACAAAAAACTGCAGATTCTCAACGAGAGAAAGCGCGAGACTCTGCCGCTCAGCGATCTCCTTGTCGGCATGCAGTGCGGCGGCTCCGACGCGTTCTCCGGCATCACAGCCAACCCGACAGCCGGCTACGCTGCCGACCTCATCGTGAGCGGCGGCGGCACCGTCATGTTCTCCGAGGTAACTGAAGTCCGCGACGGCGTTCAGTTCATCGCTCACCGCTGTGTGGACGAGAAGGTCGGTGCACGCCTTGTCGAGGAGATGAAGTGGTACGATAACTATCTCTGCATGGGCGGTGTCGACCGCGGGGCTAATACGACTCCGGGCAACAAGAAGGGCGGTCTGTCCAATATCATCGAAAAGTCCATGGGCTCCATTGCCAAGTCCGGCTCGTCCCCGATCGTCGAAGTCCTTTCTCCGGGCGAGAGACCGACAAAGCACGGAGAGATATTTGCAGCCACACCTGCGTCCGACCTCTTCTGCGGCCCCAGCCAGCTGGCATCAGGCATGGGACTTGAAGTGTTCATGACCGGTCGCGGAACCCCCTACGGGCTTGCGGCTGCCCCTGTCATCAAGCTGTGCTCCAGAAACGAGATGAAGGACCAGTGGTATGACATCATCGATTTCAACGCAGGTCCCGCAGCGACCGGCGAGAGAACAATTGCCGAGCAGGGCACGGAACTCTTTGAGTACATCCTCGACGTAGCAAGCGGCAGAAAGAAGCCCTACACAGAACAGTACGGTCTGTACAACGACCTGTGTATCTTCAACCCGGCACCGATCACCTGATTGTAAGGCAGCCGGATCCCACCAATGTAACTTTACTAAAACCTGAAGCAATGAACACATCAAAGGAATTGTAACTTATGGGAAAAATCGCTTTATTTGTACCGCGTACCGAAATGGCAGCGATTGCCCGAAATCTTCTTGCAGAAAAACCGTATGGCATATCGGAAGTCAAAACGATCCGGACAGATCTCGCCGTCGGTGAGGCAAATCTGGCTGTGGCCAACGGCACAACAATTATTATCGCCCGCGGCCTTCAGGCTTCTCTTATTCGGGAGAGTATAAATGTACAGGTCGTTGAGATCGTGATGACCGCTCAGGAGATGGCTCTTCTGATCAAAGAGGCTAAGCGCCTTGTGAAAAAAGAGCGTCCGGTCATTTCCGTAATAGGGTTCGAGAACATGTTCAGTGACATGTCCTATTTCAACGAAATATACGACATAGAGCTGAGACGGTACCTTGTCCCGATGGGAGAACGGATCGAAGATGCCGCACGCATGGCACTGGATGAGAGACCCGACGCCGTCATCGGCGGAGAGCTGGTCGTGGAAATGGCCGGCAAAGACGGGATACCGGCAGTATTCTTCACCGCAACCGAAGATTCGATGCGCAACGCCATGGAAAATGCGGTCATCCTCGACAGGGCGATGGAATCCGAGAAGAACCATGCCGCACAGATCGATACACTGCTTGACTACTCCTTTAACGCGATCGTCCGCATCGCCCCAAACAGAAAGATTCTCTCCGTGAACTCCAGAATGTGCGATATTCTGGAGGAACGCGAAGAAAATCTGACTGACAGGAATGTCCAGGCCGTCTTTCCCGAGCTGTCGGACGAGAGTCTTCGCCGCGTATTCGACAGAGGCGAGGAGTATGTGCTCCTCATGCAGATCAATAAAGTCAGGATGATCACCGAGCTTGTGCCTGTATGGTCTTCCGGGCACGTGGAAAGTGCCGTTATGACCAGCCACCGCGTGCGTGAAGAGGGCGTTACCCGAAGCCCGATCGACCGGCACGCTTCTAACCTCCTTATGCCGGCGGCATCCTCGCACTTCAATAATATCGTTCAGGAATCCCCTTTGATGAAGCGGACTGTGGAGCTCGGGAAGGTCTTTGCGACATCCCCGTTCCCTGTACTTCTCGAGGCGGAAGCAGGCCTGCATGTCCGGAATTTCGCCCAGAGCATGCACAACATCGGTCCAAGGCGCGGAAGGCCCTACATTGAGGGCGACTGCAGGACAATGACACCAGACGCGCAGATGGACCGCTTCTTCAGGGACGGCGGTCTTCTGGACACGGCCGCCGACGGCACCCTGGCCATCCTCAATATCGATTCGGCAGATGAGCGCTTCTTTTCAAGGCTTCTTCCTGTATTTTCAAGGAGGAGGGTCAAGATCATCTGTACCTCCAGAGTACCTGTTGACGAACTGTTCCGGCGCGGACTGATCGGCGAGGAGGCATACTCCTATCTGGCCGCCCTCCGCATACGCATTCCACCGCTCCGAGAGCGCCCGGAAGATCTTGAACATTACATCACGCTTTACTTCCGGCGTGCTTACGAGCGTCAGGGCCGATTCCACGTCATGACCAAAAGCGCTAGAGAGTATCTTATGAACTGCCGCTGGCCGGGGAACGAAGTCCAGGTACACGTATTTGCGGAACGGCTTGTGCTCACAAGCACCAAGAGATCCATTGATGAAATCTCTGTACGCCAAGCTATGGCCCAGTTCAATCACAACAAAGAGGGCAATCTGGAAATTATCCCGCAGAAGGTCAAAGTTTCCTCCGAATCTCACGCTGAAGAAAGCGGAAACAGTCCCGCCCGATATCTGTCGTACGCGGACCGCGAGCGTCTGAAGATCCGCGAAGCCCTGCAGGATAACGGAGGCAACCGTCAGCTTACAGCGAAGGCACTCGGCATAAGCACAACGACCCTCTGGAGAAGAATGCAGAAATACGGAATACGCCCGGATGAACAGTAAAGCCGCTTTCTGATTGAGATAACAGGTAGATACACATGGCATCATTTACTGAATTATTGAACCTTGAAGGCCTCATGTTCCTTTGCGCGGTCTGCGGCATCGTCATGAAGCGCAGAAAAATCCTTCCCGACAATGCCCGTGAGGTCCTCACAGATCTGGTCATGAACCTGATTCTCCCCGCAAGCATCATCCACTCTTTTGAAGTGGAGTTCAATATGACTGTTCTCAGAAAGTTCGCGGTCATCCTCATCATCGCCGCTGCCGCTCAGGTCATCAGCATGATCTGCGCGAATCTGTTCTGGAACAGACAGCCTGAGAATCTGAAAGCAGTCTTTCAGTACGGAACGCAGGTCTCGAATGCCGGCTTTCTCGGGCTTCCGGTCACTGAGGGCGTCCTCGGTGCGGAGGGACTTATGTACGCGAGCGTCTTTCTGATCCCTCAGCGGATCGTCATGTGGACCGCAGGCATTGCGTACTTCACAAGGTCTGCGGACTGGAAGGGCACTTTTAAAAAGCTGGTCAGGAATCCCTGCATCGTCGCGGTCTACATAGGTTTCTTCCTCATGCTGACGCAGTTTCAGCTGCCGGTAATGATTGAAAACACGCTGGTCAAACTCGCAGCCTGCACAACGCCGCTCACAAGTATACTGATCGGAATTATGGTCGCGGACGTCGATTACCGGAGTATTGTCAGTCCGATGATGTTCGTCCTCGTCTTTGTCCGTCAGCTGCTGCTTCCCGGTCTGGTCTTCCTGGGATGCACGCTGCTTCGCATCGACCCGCTCCTCACCGGTGTGTCCGTCCTTCTCGTAGGCATGCCTGTCGGCAGCACCGCACCGATCCTTGCGGCCAAGTACGGGGGCGACTATGTATTTGCCGGCAAATGCGTGATCCTGTCCACAGTGCTCTCACTTTTCACGATACCACTGTGGTGTTTCATCATGAGTATGTAAAAGGAGCTGCCTCACGGCAGCTCCTTGTCCTGTTTTTACCACTCAGCGAGGACCCTCTCGAGCTCCTCATAGGTGGTCACCTGATTGATCCGATTGCGGAGCGCGGCCGAATCCCGATACCCCGCCGTGTACCACGCAACATGCTTCCTCATCTGAAGAATACCCAGATGGGCTCCCTTCTCCTCGAGCTGCATCTTTGCGTGGCGCAGCATCAAGGCCTTGCACTCTTCGATCGAAGGCCGCGGCAGATGCTCCCCTGTCTCGCTGTAATGCAGACAGTCCGCAAATATCCACGGGTTTCCCTGGGCCCCGCGGGCAATCATCACCGCGTCGCATCCGGTCTCCCGCATCATCCTGACCGCATCCTCGGCCGAATTCACGTCCCCGTTACCGATGACCGGCACGCTGACCGCCTCTTTGACTCTGCGGATAATATCCCAGTCCGCGCTTCCCGTATAATACTGCTCGCGGGTCCTGCCGTGAACCGCGATTGCGGACGCCCCGGCATCCTCGAGCACTTTGGCTGCCTCCACGGCATTGATCTCGTTCTCATTAAAACCCGCCCGGATCTTGACTGTGACCGGTCTCGCCATGACCGCGCACACGGCGCGTACGATTGCTCCCGCCCTTTTCAGATCCCGCATGAGGGCAGCCCCCTCATTGTTGTTCACAATCTTCGGCATAGGGCATCCCATGTTAATGTCCAGAATGTCGAAGGGCTCCTCCGCCAGCCGTTCGGCGGCAATCGCCATCGTCTCAGGGTCGGGTCCGAACAGCTGCATTGAGACCGGATGTTCCACATCCGAAATATTGATGAATTCCAAAGTCTTCTTGTTGCCGTATTTCACAGCGTTGGCACTGACCATCTCCATGCAGACAAGGGCAGCGCCCATCTCATGGCACAGGATCCTGAAGGGCTGATCTGTAACACCCGCCATTGGCCCCAGAATGAATGGATTCTCCAGCTCAACATTCCCAATCTTCACTTTTTTAATACTCATTCAGCCTCCTCATCGCCGCCTCTTTCTTATGCTCTCAGGGCTTCTCGCCCAACACGATCAGGCGGTAGAACAGGGACAGCTGTTCCATGAGTTCCCCTTTGTCCTGCTGAAGCTTCTTGATCTTAAGCTCCGCTCCGATCTCGTCAAAGCGCGGGTCCGTCTCCATATGGCGCACAGTAAAGTGCGGCATCCTGTCCTCCTCAAATTCAATCGTGAGAACTCCGCCGACATCTTCCGTGAACTCAACGCACATAATTTGAAGCTCATCTTTAACCGACTTGGGCAGTTTGTCAAAGGCAGGGTTAAAATAGTATTTCTGTTCGTACCAGCTGGCACCGCAAAGTGTGATATTCTCCATGTTGTCCTCTCATCTATCGATAAAATCCGGTCATTTCATGTGACAGTTCAGACAGGCTGTAACGAGATCTCCCGGCCAGGCGCAGACTATCACTCCGACCGGAAAGATAGGGCTTATCAAAGCATGGTTACCGCGACCACCGTCATGACAGCGCAGATGGCCGCAACCACGAGGCAGACATACCCCCGCTTCCTGCCACGTGTCAGATTGCTGACAGCCAGGAGTATATTGAACAGGATTCCGAACCCGAAAAATGTGATCCTGGGAACCCCCTTATCATCAGTAAGGAGCATCATCATGAACGATCCCAGTATAAGAATGGTCAGAACGACCGTTACAACAATATACAGAATGTCTTCTGCCGAACTCTTATCTCTCATCCATATCCTCCGGTGATCTGTATCGCAGTTCGCATCCCTGGTTCACTCCGAAAGCTCGCAGCCCGCTGCCATCCGCTGGCGTTTTGCCTCGTACATCAATATGCCCGCTGCCATGGCCGCATTGAGCGACTCGACCCTGCCCGACATCGGGATCTTCATGAGCACATCGAGCTTTCCCGACAGCTCGTCCGTGAGTCCTCTGCTCTCGTTGCCTATAAAAAAAGCTGTGCCCCCTGTATAATCCCCCTCAAAGTGGGAGATCTTGCCACGCAGATGCGCGGCATAGGTCGTTATACCGGCCGTCCGAAACTCCGGGAGCAGTTCATCCGCAGACGCGACGACCAGATGCGGCATGCGGAAAATGCATCCCATCGTAGACCTGATGACCTTAGGATTATAGAGGTCGACCGACCCTTCTGTCAAGATGACTCCCGACACGCCGGCCGCCTCCGCAGTCCTGAGGATCGTTCCGGCGTTGCCGGGATCCTGCAGGTTCTCAAGAACAACAATGAGCGGAGAGGTCCCGCGTCCCTCACCACCGGGCGCTTCGCTCTGCTGCCCCGTGCGCCCCAGAATATCCCCAAGCGTGTATTTCTTCTTTCTCACGACAGCGATAATCCCCTGCGGGCTCTTTGTGTCGGATATTCCCGCAAATCTATCCGGGCGCACGTCAAGCACCCGCGCCGTGGCGGCAGGAATCCTGGATATCATTTCCGGGTGCTCATTTGCAAATTCCGCTGTGGCAAACACAGCCTCCACCCTGTCCATCGGAGTCTCGGAAAATATCTTGATTCCTTCCGTCACAAAAAGGCCCTGCTCATCGCGGGCCTTTTTATTTTTTATAAGATTTTTGACATCTTTAAATGACGTTGTCACCTTATTACAGTTCCTCGTCCGCATCAAGAGCAGCTTCTTCTGTCTTGTAATAGTTGTGGGACAGGGAACTGCAGATCTCGATCTGATACGGATCGATTTCCTTGGTCATTGCGAGAGCTTCGTTGATGTCATAGTCACGGAACTTGCCGTTAGCATAGGAAACAACTCTCTTTGTCTTGCCTTCGGCAAGGAGGTCAACAGCAAGGCATCCCATTGTGGAAGCGTATACTCTGTCCTTGCATGTCGGGCTGCCGCCGCGCTGCATGTATCCGAGGATCGTAGCGCGTGTCTCCATGCCTGTTGCGGCTTCAATACGTCTTGCCATGGAAGCGGAATGACCTACGCCTTCAGCATTGACGATGATGTGATGGGTCTTGCCGCGTCTTCTGTTATCGATGATGTTGTCGATCAGCTTCTGCTCGTCAAAGTCATATTTCTCCGGAAGAAGAACGTCCTCAGCGCCGTTGGCGATACCGCACCACAGAGCGATGTAGCCGGCGTTGCGTCCCATGACCTCGATGATGGAGCATCTCTCATGAGAGGATGATGTATCACGGACTTTGTCGATTGCTTCCATAGCTGTGTTGACTGCTGTGTCGAAACCGATCGTGTACTCTGTGCAGGCGATGTCAAGGTCGATCGTTCCCGGAACACCAACAACGTTGATACCTTCATTGGCCAGCTTCTCAGCACCGCGGTAGGAGCCGTCGCCGCCGATAACTACAAGACCTTCGATACCGTACTTGTTGCAGACTTCAACTGCTCTTGCGATACCTTCCGGTGTGCGCATTTCCTTGCAGCGAGCTGTCCCGAGGACCGTGCCGCCCAAGCTAAGGATGCCGGACACATTGCCGGCCTTCATTTCAATAATTTCCTCGTCGATGAGGCCTGAATATCCTCTCTTGATACCAAAGACCTTCATCCCTTTTGTCAGACCGTGACGTACAACTGCACGGACTGCCGCATTCATTCCTGGCGCATCGCCGCCGCTAGTAAGAACACCGATTGCTTTAATCTTTTTCTCAGCCATTTTCATTGCCCCCTCGGGAGTATTTTTGTACAAATTACCGTTTCCTGCACACATTTATCACTCAAAGCTGTGCATGTTTACCTTTTTATTCTAAAGCAAGAAGGTTGATTTTTCAACACTTTTTATAATAGATACCTCAAATGCAGGCGTTTTTTTGTAGAAATTCCGACAGGAAGACGCAGTCCAGATTCGGCGCAAACATCATTTTCAGTAAAAGCCCTGTCCGCTAATCCTCAATTGTCTGCTTCGAGGCTCTGACCGCCACATTCTCCTCGCCGCAGATTCTCATAAATCCATCCAGGAGCTCCGGAGTGGCAGAAATCTTTCGTCCACCGGTCAGATCTTTCATCTGCCTTGCACTCTTTATGAACACGATGATCCTGTCCTTCCCCCGCTCCGCCGTCGACAAAAGTTCGGTGAGCTCGGGCGCATATGCCTTCCACGCGTCTTTGTCCGCAAATGCAAGCCAAACGTCCTTCGGTATCTCTTCAAATGTGATGATCTTGTCCGCGATCAGCTTGCTCGCCCTCTCATCCTCAGATGACACGCGGCCGGTCACGAGGACCTTTTTATCCTCCTCGATCGAGTCGCGATAGTCCTCATACACTTTCGGGAACACCAGGGCTTCCACCGAGCCCACCAGGTCCTCGACGTTGATGAAAGACATGACTTTGTTGGTTTTCGTGTACTTGATCGTCTTGTTGGTGATCATGCCGCCGATCGTGACTTTCTGACCGTTCCTGACTCTGGATTCCCCGGTCTCCTCATCGAGCAGGAAATCAGTTGAGTAGGCGTTCACGCGGCCGGCGAGCAGATTCTGATATTCCTCCAGAGGATGACCGGAGAGGTAGACTCCCAGCACTTCCTTTTCAAATGCCAGCAGCTCCTCACGGCTGAACTCTCCCACAGGCGGCAGGTTGATCTCATACTGTTTTTTTACCTCCGGCGCCATAAAATCAAAGATGCTCATCTGCCCTGCCATATTGTTCTTGCTCTCATTTGCGACAGAATCCAGGATCGGCATATAGACCTGCATCAGCTGTTTTCTTGTCCCCTGAAGGGAATCGAGCGCACCGGCCTTTATCAGATTCTCGATCGCACGCCGATTAAGGTCACTGCCGTAAGTCCGCTCAAGGAAATTCTTTATGGACTCAAAGGGACCTCGCAGCTCCCTCTCCTCTATGATCTGATCGATGACACCGCGGCCCACGCTCTTGATCGCGTACATGCCGTAGCGGATCTTGCCGTTCTCCGTCGTGAATCTGCCGTACCCGGTATTCACCGACGGCGGCAGGATATCGATCTTCATGTCGCGACAGTGCATGATGTACTCAGCGCACTTGTCCGGGTTATCTATGACGGACGTCATAAGGGCAGCCATGAATTCTACCGGGTGATAGCGCTTCAAATAGGCTGTCTGGAACGAGACGACGGCGTAGGCAGCCGCATGGCTCTTATTGAACGCGTAGTTCGCGAAATCCATCATCTCATCGAAGATGCGGTTCGCGATCGGCTCCGGTATACCATTTGCAAGACAGCCCGGAACTCCCTCCTCCTCATTTCCGTAGATGAAATTGCGGCGCTCCTTCTCCATGACAGACTGCTTCTTCTTGGACATCGCGCGGCGGACCAGGTCACTCCTGCCCATGCTGTAGCCGCCGAGATCCCGAACGATCTGCATGACCTGCTCCTGGTAGACAATACAGCCGTAGGTCGTCTCGAGGATCGGCCTCATCTCCTCGCAGTCATAAGTGACAGTATCGGGGTGTTCCTTGCCACGGATATATTTGGGGATGAATTCCATCGGGCCAGGCCGGTAGAGTGCGATACCCGCGATGATATCTTCAAGGCTGTGCGGCTTTAGCTGCTTCATGAAGTTCTTCATGCCGGAGCTTTCAAGCTGGAACACGCCCTCGCACCTGCCGCGGCCGATCATGTCCATGACCGCGGGATCATTGTAGTCTACTTTGGAAAGGTCGAGCGGAACATCCGCGTGCTCATTCACGAGATTCACCGCGTCGTTGATGACTGTCAGAGTGCGGAGGCCAAGGAAGTCCATCTTAAGAAGCCCCAGCTCTTCGAGTGCTGTCATCGTGTACTGGGTCGTGATCGAGCCGTCCTGGGCTCTCGAGAGCGGGACATACTCGACGACCGGAAGATTGGAAATGACAACTCCGGCGGCGTGCATGGACGCGTTGCGCGGCAGACCTTCAAGGCGCCTTGCCATGTCAATGAGATAGCGGACGTTCTCCTCCGCGTCGTAGCGGGATTTGAGTTCCGGATTCATTTGCAGAGCCTTATCCAGTGTGATATTAAGCTCCCTCGGGATCATCTTGGCGATCGCGTCCGCCTCAGCGTAGGGCAGATCAAGAGCACGCGCAACGTCTCGGATAACGCCGCGCGCCGCCATGGTGCCGAACGTGATGATCTGTACGACACGGTCTCTGCCGTACTTGCGCACGACATAATCGATGACCTCCTGGCGTCTCTCGAAGCAGAAATCCATATCGATATCGGGCATGGTGATACGTTCCGGATTCAGGAATCGCTCAAAGAGCAGATTGTAGCGGAGCGGATCAAGGTCAGTAATTCCCAGCGAGTATGACACGACCGATCCGGCCGCGGAGCCTCGCCCGGGACCCACAGGGATCCCGTTATCACGCGCAAATTTTACATAATCCCACACGATGAGGAAATAGTCCACGAAGCCCATGTTCCGGATCGTCTCAAGTTCGTAGGTCAGTCTTTCCTCGATCTCTTTCGTGACCGGATGATAACGCTCCTCCACTCCTTCGTGGCACAGCCGGTTCAGATAGGACCAGGAATCATACCCCTCCGGGACGTCGAATTTCGGGAGCTTTCTCTCGCCGAACGTGATCGTAACGTTGCAGCGCTCCGCGATTCTTTCGGTGTTCGCGACTGCTTCCGGCACGAAGCGGAACAGGGAAGCCATCTCCTCCGGCGACTTTACATAATACTGGCCGCCTTCATAGCGCATGCGATCCTCGTCCATGACCTTCTTGCCGGTCTGGATGCAGAGCAGAATGTCGTGAGAGTCTACGTCCTCCTTGTAGGTGTAGTGGCAGTCATTTGTACAGACGAGCGGGAACCCCTCCTCGTCATGCATGCGTACAAGCTGCCTGTTCACATGCTTCTGTTCGGGAATCCCGTGGTCCTGAAGCTCAAGAA
The DNA here is from genome assembly GCA_045221675.1 of Lachnospiraceae bacterium. GTDB lineage: Bacteria > Bacillota > Clostridia > Lachnospirales > Lachnospiraceae > Chordicoccus. The sequence goes on from JBGUWZ010000014.1 coordinate 83,089, forward strand.
AGAAATTGTCCTTTCCGAAAATATCCCTGTATTCATGCGCCGCCTTTCGCGCGCCTTCATAGTCGCCGCGGGTGATGGCCTTGGGGATCTCTCCGGCAAGGCAGGCAGACAGGCAGATGATGCCCTCGTGGTATTCGCGAAGTATCTCCTTGTCCACGCGGGGCTTATAATAATAGCCGTCCGTAAAACCGGCGGACACAATGCGGGTCAGGTTGGCATAACCCTTATCATTTTCAGCCAGAAGGACCAGATGATAGTACCGGTCCTCATGAGACACATTATCTCTGTCAAAGCGGCTGTGCGGAGCCACGTACACCTCACAGCCGATGATCGGGCGGATCCCCTGGGCTTTGCATTCCTTATAAAAATCAATACAGCCGTACATAACACCGTGGTCGGTGATTGCACAGCTGTCCATGCCCAGTTTTTTTACCTGGGCTACATACTCTTTAATCTTGTTGGATCCATCGAGAAGCGAATACTCCGTGTGGACGTGCAGATGTGTAAAAGGCATTGTTACCTCATTCCTTTTGTGTATGCGTAAATTGCCAGTAAATGCCGAAGATACCGATCAGCCCCCCGAGCACGAGGACCACAGCGGCAGTAGCTCCGGACGGATCCAGCGCTTTGATTTTCGTAAGCGCAAAATCCATGAGAATGTTGGCGAATATGACACCGCCCGCGATTCCGGATACCACGATCACGATCGGTCTCACGAAGAATGCCGCAAATATTCCAAGCAGCAAAGCTGTGACAAGAGCTGCGGGCACCAGGTACTCACTCTGTACAAATTGCGGAAGGACAGCCATGGCAGCACTGAAGACCGAGCTGGCAACGACCATAAAGAGTCCGACTTTGTAGAGAAAGAATCCGACCAGTGAGAAGAGCACCGCAAACACTAGCATGAGCACCAGATGAAACGTGTCATCCAGCTTCAGGAACTCCGCGAGAGACAGGCCGGCAAATGCGCCGACCAGCAGATTGAAGAAGGCGACAAACCCTTTGAGCAGACTGTAACCGAACATCGCAAAAAGCAGGCAGATGATCAGCGACACAGCAAGTAAAACTATATCTTTCATAGTGAATTCCGGAATATAGCCAAGCCCTGTCTCGATTATATTACTGATGAACTCTTCCATGTGTCAGACCTCCCTGATTCCGCCGTTCTCGAGCGTGATTTTCCTCTCTTTATATAATTTACCCACAGCTCTCTTGAAAGCTGCCTTGGACAGTCCGAATACCTCCCGGATCTTCTCCGGATCCGCTTTATCATCAAATGGCAGCACTCCGTCATACTCATCGTGAATCAGACCCAGGACAGCCTCGGCGTCCTCATCCATCTGCTGATAGGCCTTCTTGTGAGCCGAGAGGTCAAGCTTTCCGTCCTCCTTCACGTTGGTCACGCGAAGCTCAAGAATGTCGCCGGGATGCACATTGCTTAACGCCTCCCTCTTCGGGATCATGCCGGAGTACATATTATCGACAGCGATGAACACACCGAAATTCGGGGCAAGCTGGTAGACCGTCCCCTTGACGGTATCTCCGATCTGGTATGGCGGATCCTGCCTGAGATAGGGATAGAGCTTCATAGTCGCGGCCAGACGGCTGCTCTTGTCGACATACAGCGCGACAAGTACGTCCTCCCCCTCTTTAACCTTCTTCGTCTGCTCATGGAACGGGAGAAGGAGATCCTTCTCTAGTCCCCAGTCAAGGAACGCGCCGATCTTTGTGACCTGGCTCACTCTGAGCATGGCAACGCCGTGGAGCAGGACCTTCGGCTGCACGGTAGTCGCGATCAGCCGATCCTTCGAATCACGGTATATAAAGACCCTCACCTCATCGCCGGCACCGCTCCCCTCCGGGACCTGCTTAGCCGGCAACAGGATGCGGTCTTCCGGACCTGCGTCCAGAGTCTCCCCCAGGTACGCTCCGTGATGTTCAATTTTTACAATAGTCAGTTTCTGAAGTTTTCCTAATTCAATCATATGTCTCCTACCTTGCGCTCTCATAAGTCGACGCTCATATAAGTCCGTGTGTCAAAAACGTGCAGCAATGCCTCGGTAATACCCGGTAACAGTTCAGACAGGCTGCAGCGAAGTTCCATAAACCGGCGCAAACATCATCTTCATCGAAAAGCGTAAGTCCTTCTCTGCGAGCTAAAAACGCATGCGCGTTTTGATCTCTCGGTCGGACTTACAATGTTTTTCTCACGAAGATGGATGCTTTGCTGCCGGAAAAACGAACTGTGAGATGCAGCCCGTCTGAACTGTTACAATACCATTACTATTACGATATCGTTCCTGTTACAAAATGAACTGCATGACAGCACAAGCCTTCCCATCCATATCGAGCCGGACAATATAGCCCTCTGTATCATGATACACTCTCGGCGCGAGAATGTCACCCAGATATGCCTGAGAAAGATATTCTACCCGCAGTTCCCGCACCTTAATGCCCGCCGGAAGGTAGGCAAGCGCCATGGAGATATACTGCTCGTTGTTTACATGGCCGTTCGTGTCGAGATTGGTCGCGCGCACCTTAAACGGCTGTTTTTCAGTGATGCCCTCCGGCGGCATTTTGATGTGCCGCGGAGCTTTCTCCATCTCAAATTCCGGGTCGACGCCGTAGGATTCGACCTCTATCTTTGGCACCCGGATCGGCCTTCCCGCCTCGGTATCAAAGTAGATCCATCTGGAATTGGCAAATGCGAGCAGCTCCCCCTTTTTATCCCACATCAGAAAATTCCGGTCAGCTTCGAACCCGTGGAAATTATAAGCCTGGGTCCTCGTGCGGACGATCTCATTCATCTTAGGATATCGCTCTACAATAATCTGCCACGAAGCCAGCATCCATGCGTAGTGCTCCTTCTTCCACGTGGCGGGACCGCGCCCGACATCCGAACTGTGGAAGACCGCACAGTCCTGAAAATAGTTTACGAGACCGGCCAGCGAGAGCCTGCCGTCCTGTGCGCATTCCGAATAGCGGATGCGCGAGTCAAATTCAAACATAAGTTGTCTTCTCCAATCTAGCCATTAATGATATAAAGAACATTTTTCCAATCTGCCCATTAAGGATATAAAGAACACTTCTCCAATCTGTCCATTAAGGATATAAAGAACGTTCCTCAGTCAGTCCATTAAAGAACACTTCGTCTCCATTTGCCCGAGAGATAAAAGACACTCCCGATCACGAACGGCATAAAGCCTGCCAGCGCATCTCCGAACCAGAAGCCTCTGCATCTCATGCCAAGGGTAAATCCCATAAAGGCCGCCAGGCTGATTCTCGCTATCATGCCGTCCAGCAGAGCGACCAGAAGATTCAGTCTGGAATTGCCGGACCCGTTGATGATGGAGAAAGCCCCCGACCTGGTCGCGGAACCGTAAAAATTGACAACGATCGGAACCACAACAAGAGATGCTTCCGCAAGCACCGCCGCGTCACTTGTGAATATCTCGCACACAGCCTCTGGGAAGAGCAGCATAAGGCAGGACACAGCAGTAGAGATCACGAGACCCACGGAGAGCACAGAGATCAGTATCTTCGGCACTCTGTCATATTTCTTTGCGCCAAGATTCTGGCCGACCATCGAACTCCCCGCTGTAGTGAACGAGTTGGAGACAATGCCGATCATCATGCCCGTCTTGTTGTAAATGCCCGACAGGGCAGAGTAAATGACGCCCTCGGCGTTGATCCAGGCGGTGAGCACGATCTTGGAAAAGCTGACCGCCGCTGACTGGATCGCCATGGGAATCCCGAGCTGAAGGAGCGGAACGACGATCCTTCTGTCGATCCTGAAGCTTTCCGGCTGAAAATCGAAGCCGAACTCCGCCTTTCGCCGATACAGATACACGATCGAGACGATAAAACTGACCGCCTGGCCGATGACTGTCGCGAGGGCAGCCCCAAAGACCTCCATCCCGCAAAAACCTACAAAAGCAATGTCGAGGACAGTGTTGAGGACCGCGGCAATCGCGATGAAAGCGAACGGCCTTTTTGAGTCCCCCATACCTCTCAGAATCGCGGAGACGATGTTGTAGCCGTAGATGAAAATGAGCCCCACAAGACAGGTCACCATATAGTCCATCGTGTAGTCGTAGGACTCCGGCGGAGTATTGAGCGCGTTCAGAATTGGCCCGCGGAACACATAACATACAACTGAGATGGCCACCGCTATGATGAGAAGAAGGGTGAACATGGTCCCGATCAGCCGTCTCACATTATCCATTTTACCCGCGCCGACATACTGAGAGATCAGCACCTGCCCCGCGGAGGAGAACCCCATCGCGAGAAATGTGATCAGATGCAGGATGTCTCCGCCGATCGAGACCGCCGACATGCCCGCTCCGCCGATGACCTGGCCGACAACGATCATGTCGACGAGGTTGTAGAGAGCCTGGAGCGCATTTGCAACAAAAAGAGGCATGGCGAACATGAGCAGGAGCTTCGGAACGCTTCCCGTTGTCAGATCTGTCACCATTGTCTCTTTTTTAACTCTGCTTTCTGTCATTACTGTCTCCGCTTTTAGCTAAAAAGGCTCCACGACACCACATACTGTGCCGTGGAGCACCGTAAAATTCAAGTCTCTATCTGCATAACAGTTCAGACAGGCTGTAACTGTGTTCCATAAACCGGCGCAAACATCATCTTCATCGAAAAACGTATATCCTCTCCTGCGAGCTTAGAAAATACTGTAGCATTTTCTGATCTCTCGGTCGGATATACAATGTTTTTCTCACGAAGATGGATGCTTTGCTGCCGGAAACCCAGCATAAGAACAGCCGTCTGAGCTGTTACCTGTCCGTATTACTCAAGCCCCGTCGCTTCATCGATTCCAAGCATGATATTCATGTTCTGGACAGCAGCGCCGGAAGCGCCCTTCCCGAGGTTGTCGAAGAGAGCTGTCACCGTCGTCAGATCCTCATAGCCGGACACAACGAGCTGCAAATGATTGGTACCCGCGAGCACATTTGCATACACCGTACCCTGCTTCGGATCATACGGCGTCACCGTCACAAAATGCTCATCCTTATAATAGTCCGCCAGCTTCTCACGAATCTTCTCCGCAGTTGGCTGCCCGGCAAGCATGCGGTTGTGCAGCATGATGGATGTCGCCATGCCCTTATAGTAGTCGTCCACGACCGGCATAAAGACAGGGGCGTATGCAAGCCCGGTGACCTTCTGCATTTCCGGGATATGTTTATGCTGAAGGGTGAGTCCATAAATGCCCGGCGCGGAGAGCTTCTCCTCTCTGTCGGCCGACTCGTACTGAGCGATCATCTTCTTGCCGCCGCCCGAATAACCGGTGAGGGAATAGCATGTGACCGGGTAATCTGCAGGAAGAATCCCCATACGGACGAGCGGGGCGACAGATGAGATGAATCCTGTAGCGTGGCAGCCCGGATTGGCCACTCGATGACTTTCAGCGACCGCCCGCCTCTGCTCCCGGGACAGTTCCGGATAGCCGTAAGTCCAGTCGTCGGATGTCCTGTGGGCGGTAGACGCGTCGATGACCCGCACATCCGGGTTCTCGATCAGAGAGACCGCCTCGATTGCTCCTGCATCCGGAAGGCATAAAAAGACAATATCCGCCATGTTGAGGAATTTCTTCCTCTCATCAAGGTCGTGCCTCTTGTCTTCATCTATGCGGAGCAGCTCAAGATCCGCTCTCTTCCCGATTCTCTCATAAATCTGAAGGCCTGTTGTCCCCGCCTGGCCGTCGATATACACTTTTGTCTTCATTCCTGTCCCCCTTTATATACTTACGAAACTTCCCGCATGCAGTTAATGGAGTATTTTTTCTTCAAGCCCCGCTCGCGAAGCTTGGTGCAGGATTTTGGTCAGCGTCAGCATACATAATGCTGAACCGAATCCCTGCGGTCTCCGCTTCGCTACGGTCTGGTATCAACAAGCGGGAAGTCTTAGTTACTAATTACTTTTATAGGTTAATCCTTTTTCGGGGCTGTTGCAAGTGTGATATTTTTCCCGTGTAGTCGGCTGACAGATATCTGCCGCCGGCTTCCCTCCCTTACCTGCGGCAGACAGGTGTCCGCCACAGGCTTCTCATCCCAGCATCCAGCATCCGGAATGCGGCAACCAATGCTGTCACGGACTACGACGTAGCGATGGATGGCGTCGGCCGTTATCTGGACGATTACTGGTATCGGGGCAGATGATTCTGTCGGCCGCTATCCGGAAGAGCACTGGTATCGGGACAGATGATTCTGTCGGCTACTATCCAGAAGATCACTGGTGCCGGATAAAAGTAACTGTAAAGGGCTGCCGCATTGCGGCAGCCCATATCTTTTTTATCTCTGCTCTTTAAGCAGCTTCTCCCAGTCTTTGATTATTGACCGATCTTCAAAATAATTGATTCTCATAGCCCTCTGGACTCTGGCCAGCGTTTCATTCGTGACTTCCCGGGCCTTTGCGCTGCCGGCGAGCGCGATATCATACACACTGTCGATGTCCTGCTCCCACTTTGCGCGGCTTGCGCGTATAGGGGCAAGTGTCTCCTCAAGAATATTGATCAGGAACTTCTTGCAGATGCCGTCGCCGAGACCGCCTCTCATATAATGCTCCTTCATCTCGTCGAGATTCTGATAATCAGGCAGATACTCCGCAAAATGATCATCCCTGCACAGCGCATCGAGGTATGTGAATACAACGTTGCCCTCGATGTGACCCGGATCCTCGATCCGAAGGTGCTGCGGGTCCGTGAACATCTTTCCGTTGACCTGCTTCTTCACGGTCTTGGCTGTATCGGACAGATAGATGCAGTTGCCGAGAGATTTGCTCATCTTGGCCTTGCCGTCGACGCCCGGGAGCCGTCTCTGCGTCTCATTTTCCGGAATGACAGCCTTCGGGAGTACGAGGGTCTCGCCGTAGACGCGGTTGAACTTCTCGACGATCTCGCGCGTCTGCTCGATCATGGGCAGCTGGTCTTCACCGACGGGGACGATATTGGCATCAAACGCAGTTATGTCTGCCGCCTGAGACACCGGGTAGGCGAAAAATCCTGCCGGCAGGCCTTCATCAGCAAACCCTCTCATCGCGATCTCCGCCTTTACTGTAGGATTGCGGGACAATCTGGCGGTCGTGACGAGATTCATGTAATAGAATGTGAGCGCATGCAGAGCCGGCAGTGAGGACTGGATGCAGAACGTGACCTTATCCGGGTCAAGACCCACTGACAGATAGTCCAGAAGCACGTTGACAATGTTGTCCCTGATCTTTCCGGGGTTGTCAGCATTGTCCGTCAGCGCCTGATCATCTGCAATCAGAATATATATCTCATCAAACTTGCCGGAGTTCTGCAGTTCAACACGTCTCTTGAGCGATCCGACGTAATGTCCCAAATGCAGTCTTCCCGTAGGACGGTCTCCTGTTAATATGATCTGTCTGTTGTCCTTTATCATGAAAAATCCTCCTTGCGAAAGCTCTATATCCATTCATTCCAGGGCCTATGCGGTGCCCCCATTGGCCATTGACCATCGGCCATCACATCCAGCTGGGCAGCCCCTCGAGATTGCCGGCTTTCATGGCCAGCCTCGGCAGCCCTCGAGATTGCCGGCTTCCATGGCCAACCTCGGCAGCCCTCGAGATTGCCGGCTTTCATGGCCAACCTCGGCAGCCCTAGAGATCTGTCTCTGCCACATTTTCCGTTCGGTCGTAAGACCACCCGTGTATCGATTCACGGCATCTTCAGGCCGCTATTGATTATTTTAACATGCTCAGCCCTCATCAACAACAAAATATCCAACCTACTGCTGTTTTTTGACTGGTTACTCTGACCCCTCCCTGTGTCAAGGGCACGGAGGGAAAAACCTCAACTGCTGAGGTTTAATTTGGCTGTGGCAGTAGAATGGGTCAAACGACGCGTAAGTTCCACCACCGCCGCCGGGGTCCCAATGAAGCAATTACGCGCGGAAAGCAGGAATAGGTCAAACGGCGCGTAAGTTCCGCCCCCGCTGCCGAGGTCTCATTGAAGCTTTACGCGCAAAAAGCAGGAATAGGTCAAACGGCGCGTAAATTTCACCTCTGTCACCGGGGTCCCAATGAAGCAATTACGCGCGGAAAGCAGGAATGGAGCAAACGGCGCGTAATCCGCTTTGATGCGTTACGCGCCAATAACATAGAACGACGATATGGCGCGTAATTTGTCTGGTCGTATTACGCGCCAAAAAGGAAGACTTGAAATATCGCGCGTAACAATTCGTTATTGAGATAGAATCTTGCTGAAAAATTACGCGCGCAACGCGAGTCGTGGAGGAATGGCGCGTAAAATTTCAGTATTGAGACAAAATCCCAATGAAATATTACGCGCAAAAAGCAGGAATAGGTCAAACGGCGCGTAAATTTCACCACCGCCGCCAAGGTCTCATTGAAGCATTACGCGCGGAAAGCAAGAATGAGTCATTCCTGCTGCCGTTTACTCGACTCTGACAGTAGCGAATCCAGAAATGATTCCTGCTACTGCCGTTTTTGACTTGTTTATTTGGCTGTGACAGTAGCGAATCCAGAAATAGTTCTCACTACTGCCGTTTTAGAGTACTTTCCAGCTCAAATTGCAGTCGTCTGGACTAGTTTTGTCGAATACGACTGTCATCAGACCATTCAAATATGATAAAATTGCAGTATTTTCGGAAGCTTTTACTATCTCTACTGTCAGTTTAGAAAAGTCATATTTTGAAACAACAGTATGAGAAGCACATTTTGGGTTGTGTACTGCAATTTCACATGGTCTTGACAGTTTATTATCAAGAAAGCCTCATATGAACTGTCAGCCAGGATCAAAGCCAACAGTACAAAAGAGAAAACTTCAACATCCTACTGTCAGGACAGCGGTCGCAAACCAAAATGCTTCATCGCAAACCTAAAAACAGGGGCTGCCGCGATGCGGCAGCCCCTTATAGTTCAATATTATGTATAATCTTTCAGCAAATTTCCTTAAACATCCGTTTACCGGGCCACTGTCAGCCGAAGATGATAATGCTCCGAATATTTCAGTTTATCTCACGAGGCAGGGTTTCTTGTGGTCATAGACCCAGTTCGGGATCAGATACTGCATAGCCTTGGCATCGTCTCTGTCATGCGTCGGCATGCTGTTATAGAGCGCGTTAGCCTCCTCGACACGCTTCATGTTCAGGTGGACGCCGAGACCCGGAGCATCCGGGAGCTGCAGCTTACCGTTAATGATCTGCGGAGCGTCAAGCAGCAGATTCTGGCCGTCCTGCCAGATCCAGTGGGTATCCATAGGAGCCGGATCGCCGACAGCGGCGCAGCCGACCTGTGCAAATGCAGCCAGCGTAATATCGAAATGATTATTGGAATGTACGCCCCATGTGAGACCCCAGGAATTGAGCAGCTGGGACATACGGATCGCTCCGTCGAAGCCCCAGAAGTGCGGGTCAGCGAGAATGATATCGCACGCATTGAGGCTGATCGTGTGATAGAACTGTCGCCAGTCTGTGGCGATCATGTTCGTGGCTACCTGGAACTGGGTGGCATTCTTGAACTCGCGCATGATCTCACGGCTCGAATAACCCGCCTCCGGTCCGCACGGATCTTCCATGTAGGTGATCACATTGTGCATATCGCGGCAGAGTTCAATCGATTCCGCAAGGCTCCACGCGCCGTTCGGGTCGATGTTAATGCGGGCATCCGGAAAACGTTTCTTGAGGGCTTTGCAGGCTTCCATTTCCTCTGCGCCCGCAAGCACTCCGCCCTTCAGCTTAAAGTTCTTGAAGCCATACTTCTCTGTCAGCGCCTCAGCTTCCTCAACAACGCGCTCCGGCGTCAGGATCTCCTCACGTCTCAGTCTGAACCACGGATCTGTGCTGTCGCTCTCGTCGAGATACTGCATATCGCCTGCAGGAACTTTATTCTTGTCAGAGACATAGAAGAGATAGCCGAGCATCTCCACCTCATCTCTCTGCTTGCCTTCGCCCATAAGGGATGCCATCGGAACACCGAGGAACTGGCCGAAAAGATCCATCATGGCGCACTCGATCGCCCACTCGCTCTTGACGACGAATTTCAGCTTGGAGATATCCAGAGTCTGAATACCCTCACCATCGTCAGCGGAGGATCTCTTTGCGATCTTGTGGATCTTCTGAAGGACTTCACGGTAATTGGACACCGGCTGGCCTTCGACTAAAGGCTTCATTGCATTCAGGCAGTCACAGGTATAGTCACCGCCGTGAATCTCACCGATGCCTGTATGGCCGGCATTGTCGTGAAGCACAACAAGATTGCGGGTAAAGCACGGTGCGTGGGCGCCGCTGAGGGTCATGAGCATACTGTCATATCCGGCGACAGGAATGACCTGCATCTCTTTAATAATAGGTGTATTGGACATATATGCCTCCTTACAATCTCACATCGCCCGCAGACCGTTGGCCGTGCGGGTCTACACCTTATCTCAACGTTCTGATACGGAAACCGGCCGCCGTCCTCCGAGGAAGAGGCACGGCGGCCGTCATATCAAAACTCACAGGAGAACTGTAGTTGACTTAGCGAACAAGGCACGGTCTCTTCGGGTCGAACTTCCAGCCCGGAATGAGATACTGCATACCTACAGCGTCGTTTCTTGCGCCCTTGCCGAAGCACTTGTCCATATAGAGCTGATGAGCCTTCATAAGCTGATCGCGGTCGATCTCAACGCCGAGACCCGGCTTATTCGGAACAGTTACGCAGCTGTCCACAATCTGAAGCGGCTCCTTGGTAAGTCTCTCAATGCCTTCCTGCCAGATCCAGTGCGTATCCAGAGCGTTGTAGAAGCCCGGTACGGAAGCGCCGACCTGAGTGAACATAGCGAGAGAAATATCGAAATGGTTATTGGAATGAGATCCCCATGTGTAACCGAAGTCATGGCACATCTGAGCGACGCGCACAGAGCCTGCCATCGTCCAGAAATGCGGGTCAGCAAGGATGATGTCGACAGCCTGGGATTCCAGAGCGTGTCCGACTTCTCTCCAGTCCGTAGCGATCATGTTGGTCGCTGTCGGGAAGCCAGTTCTGCGGCGGAACTCGGAAACGATCTCACGTCCGGAGTAAACGCCTTCAGCACCGCACGGGTCTTCACAGTATGTCAGGATGCCGTGCATGCCCTTCACATACTCTACGGCCTGCTCGAGCAGCCAGCCGCCGTTCGGGTCAAGGTCGAATCTTGAATCCGGGAATTCCTTCTTCATAGCGCGGATGCATTCCATTTCCTGGTCGCCCGGGAGAACGCCGCCCTTAAGCTTGAAGTCTGTGAAGCCGTATTTCTCTTTTGTAGCCTTTGCAAATTCAACGATCTTGTCCGGTGTCATAGCCTCTTCGTGGCGGATACGATACCATGTGCAATCTGAATCCGGCTCATGGAGATACTCAAGATCCGTCTTGTTCGGGTCGCCGACAAAGAACAGATAGCCGAGCATGCGGACGCGATCTCTCTGCTGGCCTTCACCGAGAAGTTCGGAAACTGTTACGCCGAGCATCTTGCCGAGAAGGTCAAGGCACGGAGCCTCGATTGCTGTCTTTACATGGACGCCTGTACGAAGGTCAAATGTCTGATTGCCGCGGACATCTTCCTCACCCTTGGCAGCAAGGTATTCCTCGACCTTGCGGAGAGTTGTCTTGTACTCAGCCAGATTGCTTCCCTCGACAAGGAATTTCACTTCGTTGAGCGCGTCGGTGATCTTTTCGCCGCCCGGTACTTCGCCGATGCCTTCGTCACCGTTGTCAGCTGTCAGAATAACAACATTACGTGTAAAATACGGTCCGTGTGCGCCGGAGAGGTTCAGCTCCATACAGTCATGTCCGGCTACCGGGAAAACTTCCATTTTAGTAATAAGTCTTTTCATTGTTGTCTCCTTTGTATATCAGATGAGTCCGGCCTTCTCCATCTCGGCCTTGATCTTGTCATAAGCTGCCTGATGAGACGGTTTGCTCGGCAGATACGGTACGCCGATATCGAGGCCGCGCAGATTAGCCATATCCTTGGCGGCTACCGGGAAGGAAGCCGCGTCCATGGAAAGGCGGACCGGATTCACTTTGAACTGAGCTTCTTTCGAGCCCTCAAGGTCACCTTCCACAAATTTGTTATAAACTTCTGTGATAAGCTCCGGCATGAAATTGCCCGCCGTGCACACTCCGCCGACTGCGCCGCAGCACAGCGAGACATAGAGCAGAGTATCCTTACCACCGAAGACCTTGAAATTGATATCACGATTGCGTCGAATAAACTCTTCCGTCTGTGTCATGTCTCCGGATGTATCTTTCATTCCCACGATATTCGGAACCTCATGGGCAAGTTTCTCGACAAGGCCGCCGCTCAGTGTATAGCCTGTGCGGCCGGGATTATTGTAAATAAGGACCGGGACATCCGGAACAGCGTCAGCGATCGTCTTGAAATGAGTGTAGAGCTCATCCTCGGTCGGCTTCAGGAACATCGGCTGCAGGATAGAAATACCTGCAACGTTGTGGGCAGCTGCCATTTTGGCAAGACGCACGCACTTCTTCGTGTTGATCGCGCCGATACCGAAATAGACCGGGACACGTCCGGCAGCCTGATCAATCATGATCTCAAGGCCGCGCTCCATCTCGTCTTCTTCGATCTGATAGAACTCACCGTTGGAGCCGAAAGCAAGAATTCCGTGAAGACCGCCCTTAATGACGAACTCGACCTGGCGGCGCATTCCCGCTTCATCGATCTTCTCATCTTCATCAATGACAGTGATAATAGGGACGATAACACCCTTGATATAATCTGTATTCATATTTTCCTCCATTGTCCGGGTAGTGTCGTCCGCTTTCTATAAGAAAGGCAGTCACGACAGATAACTTCCGGAAACGTCTGCTACATCTCGCGTTTCACGCCTACGCAAAGAGCCGGCTGACCGGGCTGGCTGTCCCGACCCGCCGGCTGTTTATGTGCGTCAGTTTCGTTCAGATCACGTCACCTTTATGCAAGGCTGTCAGCGATCTCTTTGATTGTGTTGTACATTGTCTCTTCATTTGCAGCGGACTCTTCAGATGTCAGATAGAACGGCATGACCGGAAGATCTGTAAGAGCCTTCTGAGCATCCGGATCCTCAAGGACCTTAGCTACGAGCTCATCATAGTAAGCGATGATAGCCGGGTCTGTGTCTGCCGGGAAGTAGAAGGAGTAGTCGCAGTCCGGATATACGAAGTCGATGCCTTCATCTTTGAATGCCGGAACATCCGGAGTGATGTCATATGCTTCTGCGTACGGAGCGCCGATGCAGACGAACTGGCCTGCTTCGATGTACTCTTTGCAGTTGAGGTATGCACCCGGCATAAGGTCAATCTGGCCGGAAAGCATAGCTGTGATCTTGTCAGAGTTGGAGCCTGCGTCTACGAGGTCAAGGTCGATGCCTGCAGCCTTCTCGAAAGCAAGGATCTCATAGTATGTGTAAGCGCCGACTTCGGTAGCAGCCTTGAGCTGGCCCGGAGCAGCCTTTGCAGCCTCGATGAATGCATTGAGGTCAGCATACTTCTCAGCGTTGACATAGAGACCCTGAGCCGGATTCTTAGCGAATGTCGGGCCAAGTGTGAAAGCTGTGTAGTTGAAATCTGTGATGCCTGCGATATTTGCCACATTGACAAGAGTATGGCCATACAGGAATGTCATACCGTCGTTAGCGGACTGAAGTACCTGGTTGGATGCGACAGAGCCGGATGCGCCGTTGGCATTGACAACGATGAAGTCAACGCCTGTGAGACCCTTGGCATACTGTGCAAATGTACGGGCTGTAAGGTCTGTGTCGCCGCCTGCGCCTGCAGGAACAACGATAGAGACTGTGCCGCTCGGTGCCCACTCAGATGTCATTTCAGCGCCGCCTGCTGCTGCCGAAGACTCAGCGCCGCCTGCTGCCGGAGCTGCTGAAGATGAGGAGCCGGAGCCGCCGCATGCAGCAAGTCCGAGGACCATAGTTGCTGTGAGTGCAAGTGCGAATAATTTACGTTTCATTTTGTGCCTCCTTTTTTCTTTTAATACTTCCCTGCCGAGAAGATAATGAAACCTTTTTTATATCCGGCAGATCAGAGCGGATCTGCCGCAGATCTCAGTGGGGGACTTTCCTCCACTGAGACTTTTGGGAGCCCGCCGCCTGCGTTGGCAGGGGGGCAGCTCAGATAGGGATATTAATCCTCGTCCACCTTCTTTGTGCCCTTGATCTCCTTGTAGACAGACCAGAGAACTACGCCGATCGCGATGAAGAAGAATACGTCGAAAATCGGTCTTGCGAAGAACGCGCCGAAGCTCTTGTACTGCATGATGCCTCGTCTCAGATATGTCTCAAGCATGTTGCCGATGAGGAAGCAGAGAACGAAAGGTGTCGTCGGCAGCTTGAACTTACTGTAGAGATAACCGATAACGCCGAAGATCATGATCGACTGAACATCGAAAATGCGGTTGTTCGTTGCGAACGCGCCGACTGCGCAGAGGACCAGGATGCACGGAAGCAGGATATGCTTCGGAACCTTGAGGACCTGTACAAAGCCCTTGATGCCGATCCACTCGACAATGAGCATGATGAGACCGCAGACCATACATGCGGCGAAGATACCGTAAACGACGTCAGCGTTCTTGACGAAGAGCAGCGGACCAGCGGAAAGACCGTGGATCAGGAAGCCGCCGAGCATCATAGCCGTAACGCCGTCGCCCGGGATACCGAGAACGAGAAGCGGGATCATAGCGCCGCCGATCGTAGCGTTATTGGCAGACTCTGTAGCGACGATACCGTCCGGGCAGCCCTTGCCGAATTCATCGCGCTTCTTGGACATGTTCTTGGCTGTGACGTAAGCGAGCATACCGGAAGTCGAACCGCCGATACCCGGAAGGATACCGATGCCGGTACCGATCAGAGCGGATCTGAAGAAGTTCGGCAGATGGTAAACGAATTCCTGCATGGAGAAGCCGAAGCCCTTGACCTTCTCGACCGGGACGGTCTTGGCTGCGCCGGCTTTCATCTTTTCAGCTGTCTTTAAGATATCAGCGACAGCGAAGATACCGATAAGAGTGGTCAGTGTGTCGAAACCGGACATCAGGTTGACCTGGCCGAAGGTGAATCGGGCAGTACCATCGATCGGGGACATACCTACGACCGCGAAGACCAGACCGAACATACCTGCGAGAAGACCGCGGACCATGTTGCCGGATGAGAGGACAGCGACCATTGTCAGAGCGAAGAAACAGATACCGAAGTTCTCAGCCGGTGTGAACTGGAGAGCGATATCAGCAAGCTTCGGAGCGAAGAATGACAGGATGAGGAAAGAGAACTCGGAACCGAGGAACGAGAATACGATACCAAGACCGAGAGCTTTCATGGCCTGTCCGTTCTGAGCCATCGGGTGTCCGTCGAATGTTGTAGCGATCGAGGACGCTGTACCCGGCATGTTCAGAAGAATAGCGGAGATAAGACCGCCGGAGATACCGCCGATATAAACGGCAACGAGGACGTTCATACCGAGGGAGGCTTCCATAGTGAAGGTGATCGGCAGCATCAGGGCGACCGCCATGGATGCGGAAAGACCCGGGATGGAGCCGAATACGATACCGATTGCGACACCGGCGATCATAAGCAGAAGTGACATCGGCTGGCATACGCTGAGGAATGCTGAGCCCATTAATGATAGTGTGTTCATAAATACCTCCTACTTATAGATTAATCGTGAATATACCTGCCGGGAGGACTATCTTGAAACCGTAGCGGAACAGGAAGAAAACAACGAGAACAAAGACGACATCAATAATAAGGTAGAGAATGATGTCCTTCTTTGTGCGTTTCTCATCCGGAGCCAGAACGAAGATCTGTCCGAACAGATAGACAAATGTTGAAATAATGAAACCTACAGGCTGGAGTACGAACACATAGACCAGTGAGAGGATCAGGGATGACAGAACGCGCTTGTAATCGCTGTCATCCGGGCCCTCGGCTTCCGCCTTGGCAATTGCCGCCTTCAGACCCTTGATGCTCTGAGCGAGAAGGATAGCGGAAAGAATAACAATAATTACGCCGATGACGGTCGGCATGAAATCAGGACCGATTTCTACGACAGCACTCTTTGGAAACGCTCTGGCACCGATAATAAGAGCAATGCCGACTACCAGGAAAAAGATGCTGACGCAGATATCGCCATACTTTTTAACGAACATTGAGACTGTCCCTCCTTACTTCCCCGGACCGGCGCACGGCCGGCCGGGAACAACCACCTTTTAAGCCTTACTTATTTTTCCTTTACAACCGATGTTCCGGAGATAGCCTCGTAATACTTCACGATCGCGTCATGATCATCAGCGCCGCAGTCATGAGCATTCAGGAACTGAAGGATTTCCATAGCCTGAGCGGTGAACGGAGCCGGTGAATTGATCGCGTGAGCTGCGTTGAGGGCATTGGTAAGATCCTTTGTGTGAAGGACAATGCGGAAGCCCGGCTTGTAATTGCCGTCGATCATCATCGGGACCTTGGCATCCATAACTGTGGAGCCTGCAAGACCGCCGCGGATAGCCTGATATACAAGTTCCGGATCTGTGCCCATCTTTGCTGCAAATGTAAATGCCTCAGCACATGCTGCAATGTTGATCGCAACGATCATCTGGTTCGCAAGCTTTGCAACGTTGCCGGAGCCGATGGGTCCAACATAAACTGCGGAGCCGCCCATGACCATGAGCATGTCATAATACTTGTCAAATGTCTCTTTCTTTCCGCCGACCATGATGGAAAGAGATCCGTCGATAGCTTTCGGCTCGCCGCCGGAGACCGGAGCGTCAAGCATATCTACGCCGATTTTCTCGAGGTCAGCAGCAATCTTCTTGCTTTCGACCGGGTCGATAGAGCTCATATCGACAAGGACAGATTCTCCTGCCTTCATGCCCTCAGCAAGACCGTTCTCGCCGAAAACTGCCGCGCGGACATGCGGGCTGTTCGGAACCATTGTGATCACGACCGGGCACTGCTCAGCAACTTCTTTGCCGCAGCCTGCAGCTGCTGCACCGCAGCTTACAAGGTCATCTACTGCAGCCTTGTTGAAGTCGAAGACGACCAGCTCGTAACCGGCCTTCACCAGGTTCTTAGCCATCGGTCTACCCATAATGCCGAGTCCTACAAAACCAACTTTCATTTTAGTTTCCTCCTTGATGTTTTGATATGTATACTTAATTCCTTAAGTCCTACCGTGGTGATTAACATAAAGAAATTATAAAAAATCAAAGCGCAGAGAAATAGATAAAAACTGCACAAGATAATTTAATTATTTTCAGTCTTTTGTCATTCTTTCCCATTCATTTCCAAACCATTTCCATTGTTTTTCATCGTTGCAATTTTGAGTATTCATGTGAAATATCCTTTGCTATTGATGCATTGAATCGCGATCTCTGATTGCGCGCGAACTGCGCGATGCACTCTGTGCGTCTTCCTTCGCGCAGCTCTGCGATTCTCAGGAAACGGAATCAAGAACAGTAGGTCAAGTTGGTTTTGCCCGATTCTACTGTCATTAGGCTATTAAAAAGCGGCAGTAGAATTTCCCAAAAATAAAAAAGACTGCCGAAGCAGCCCTTTTTGTACACAAATATTCGAATCGGAAACATGTCCGCCAAAACAAACCGTATTCCCGTGCCGCGTTTTGCGAGCGAAACTTGTACGATGACGGTTCTTCTTATATAGAAGCGGAACGCTTAAACACTTACTCCTCATGCGCTCACGACATACGTCCGCATGCGCTCAGCCAGAATTCCTCCGGCTGCGTTGCCCACTGTGATGACAAGCAGGCGGATGATCATATCCATCGACCAGGCACCTGCCACATGATAATAGAACATATCCGCAACACAGTGCTCCGCACCGCAGAGGATAAAGCCCACGACGCCCAGGTAAATCGCGGCGTACTTCGCTATCTCGTGCTTATTGTTCTTAAAGCCGTCGACCGCAATGAAAATGAAAATGTTGCAAAGTATCCCCAGAAGGAACAGGCTGAGATAGCTGTCGCCCGCCTTTACTTCACAGATCGAAGCGGCCTTTTCCGCAAGATTGGCAGCGCGCGACAGCCTTACAATGACCGCGGTGCCGCCTGTGCCGATCAGATTGCCACCCCAGATGAGCGGCAGCGATGCCGCGTATGCCCCGTCATTCTGAAACGCGTAGCAGACCTTGCCGGTGAACAGGTGAAAACCGCTCGTACAGATCACGAAGAGTCCTGTCGAGAACAGGGACGCCCCGATCACCTTATCGTCAAGTGCCAGGAACAACATCCCGCCAAGACCGATGCAGAAACCGGCCAGGATCGCGGATACCAGAATTTTCAAAGATTTCAATTTAAGTTATACCTCCTCATATGCTTCCATCTCTTTCCAGAGATCTTCCGTCTTATCTCTCTTGTTTCCTAAAATGACCATAATCACTCCGATAAGGACCAGAACGACCAATGCTCCGACGCTGCCCTCCACGCCAAAGTTCACATTGTAGAAAATGCCGTTTCTTGCGGACGCGGCATCGAGCCTGAACACAGAGTATGCGGAGACGATTCCGCTGTTCGGAAGCCCGAAGAATATGCTCTGGCAGAAATTCCAGCCGGTGTGCATCATGATCGCTGCCCACAGGCTATCAAAATAACACACAAAGAGCGAGAACACAATACCTACAACAACGATCTGCGCAATACCGACCGCTGTCACCCCCGGGTTGAACAGGTGCAGGGCTGCAAATGCCACCGCGTTGCCGATGATGGCTATCCACGGATTTTTGTATCCTCTGCGAAGCTTCTGGTACAGATAGCATCGGTCGACGATTTCCTCTGCTCCTGATTGGACCATGACCACAAAGAGGAAGGCAAAAAAGAGCGCAGGATTGAATCCGTTGAAGGAGAGAACAATGTCTCCGAGGATCCAGGACATGATGACACAAAATCCATTTGCAGCAAAACCGAGAAGCAGGCCGATTCCTGCCCCGCGAAGGTTCACCCCATCCTTTCGGAAAGCAAGCGCTCCCAGCATCGGCCGGTTATCCCTGAAAATACCGGCTGCCAGAAAAAACGCGATCCATATCCCGAAAAAGTCGAAATACATGAGCAGAAACTTCGCTGTGTCCTCATCTCCCACGATTGCGGTCAGCTTAGCTTCGGCTCCGATCAGCGCGAAGACGCCGCTGCCGATGAGCTGCCCCACGAGTACCATAATATAAGCCAGCACCATCGCGAACGGAATAAAATCCGACCACTTTCCCGTACTTCTTGTGATTAATCTTCGTCTCATCTCGTTCCCCCTTAACACGTTGTAATCCTTCATCGACAATCCTCCGCAGAGGAAGGTCATTTCACACTTGGATATAATATGGTAACTTTGAGTCGTTCAGACTTGTTACATATTATATCTATTATAAGAAGTTCCGCAACAAAATTTTATTCTCAATCTCTAATTGCACCCTTCACGATTTCTTCACCAAAAGACGGCCCGGTTCTGCTATACTAATTTAATAAGAACATGCAGGCATCCGGACAATCCGTGCGCGCGGCGGTCCCACGATCACAAGAGGCAAAACGGCGCCACGGCAGGCAAAATCACAGCTCCAGAGGGTCAATAAGTATGGCATATGTAGAATTCCGGAATGTGAAAAAAATATACAAGAGCGGGGAAGTTGAGATCCCCGCGCTTAACGGTGCGGATTTCATCATCGAAAAAGGTGAATTCTGCGTGGTCGTCGGCGCGTCCGGCGCCGGTAAGACTACTATTCTGAATATTCTCGGAGGAATGGATTCTCTCACCTCCGGCTCCGTCTTTCTTGACGGAAAAGAAATCTCCGCCTACAACAGAAAACAGCTCACGGAATACCGCCGATACGAGATCGGCTTCGTGTTCCAGTTCTACAACCTGGTCCAAAACCTCACTGCGCTTGAAAATGTGGAGCTGGCAACGCAGCTCACGCGCGACCCGATGGATCCCGCCGAGGTCCTTATGCAGGTCGGCCTTAAGGACCGGCTGAAGAACTTCCCTGCCCAGCTCTCCGGCGGCGAGCAGCAGCGTGTTGCGATCGCGCGAGCTCTGGCAAAGAACCCGAAGCTTCTCCTTTGCGATGAGCCGACCGGCGCACTGGACTATCAGACGGGTAAGGCTGTCCTCGGCCTTCTCTACGACACCTGCCGGAAGGCAGGCATGACCGTGGTCGTCATCACTCACAACTCCGCTCTGACTGCGATGGCCGACCGGGTCATCACCGTAAAGAGCGGAAAAATCGAAAAAATGTATCTCAATACGAATCGTGTAGACATCTCTGAAATCGAGTGGTAAAGGATACCGATATCCACAGCCTGAAGGCGGTAGGTTTCCGCCTGTGACAACCGAGGTTTTTATCTATGAAGAACGCGCGCAGAAAAAAGCACATGCTGGCCACAATGACGCTCCGCGAGATCCGCAATACTTTCGGACGTTTTTTTGCCGTGTTCGCAATTATCGGCATCGGCGTCGGCTTCTTCTCCGGCGTCCGCATCACGACCCCCGTCATGATCAACACGGTCAACAGTTACTACCAGGAAAACCAGCTATACGATTACCGGGCAGTCTCGACCCTCGGATGGGAAGACAGCGAAGTTGCACAGCTCTCCCGTGCGGACGGAGTCCGCTATGCCGAGGGGGCGTGGCAGTATGACGTGCTCTGCGAGACAAAAGACGGCTCGAACGGAGTATACAAAGTCCATTCCATCACCGACGAGGTCAATTATCTGCAGATCATCGAGGGGAGAATGCCAAAGGCGAAGACGGAATGTCTGCTCGATTCAGAGAACAGGCTGGGTCTCACTCTCGGTGATACGATCTATTTTTCAGATGCAAATGAAACCGACACCCTCGATGCATTTGCACACACTTCCTACACCGTAGCCGGATTTGCCGAATCATCCCTCTATATCAATTTCGAGCGAGGGACCACCTCGATCGGGAACGGCACAGTCTACGGGTTCATGTATTTGCCCAGACAATCCTTCAGCGCTGAATACTATACAGATATCTATGTAAAACTGGACTCCGATGAGGTCATTTATTCCGACGCGTATAAAGAGCAGATGGACAAGCTGCGCCCGGTATGGGAGGACCTGATCCAGTCCGCCGCGGACAAGCGGTATGACAGGATCTACAGCGATGCCGAGAAGGAGCTTGACGACGCCAGGACCGAGTTCAATGACAAAAAAGCTGAGGGCGAGCAGAAACTTGCCGACGCCGAGAAGGAGCTTGCGGACGGAAAAAAGGAGCTTGATGACGCGGAAGCCGAGCTCATCGACGGCAAAAAGAAGCTCGACGATGCCGCAGCCGAGCTGGCAGATGGCAAAATCAAGCTTGGTAACGCCGCCGCAGAACTTGTCAGCGGCAAGCAGAAGCTCGACGAGGCCGAGGCGGAACTTGCGAGCGGCAAGAGCAAACTCGACGAGGCTGAAGCCGAGCTTGCCAGCGGCAAGAGCAAGCTCGACAGCAACTCACAGACCTTAAAATCTGCTAAATCGCAGCTCGATTCGACCAAAAAGCAGCTGGATCGCGGCAGGAAAGAACTGGATGCCAACAAAGCAAAGCTGGATAAGGCGAAAAAGGAACTCGATGCGGCAAAAAAAGAGCTGGATGCGGGCGAACCGGAACTGAAGGCCGCCGAAAAGCAGCTCCAGGCCTATGAAGCTCAGATTAAAGAGAGCGAAGATGAGCTTAGTAAAGCTGCCGATGAACTTGCCGCAGCCAAGGCTGCCCTCGACGAAAAAGAGCCTGAGCTTCTTGCGGCAGCCGCAAAGCTCGAAGGCGCAAAAGCCCAGCTCGATGCAACGCTCGGTGAGCTCTCCGCTGCCAAGGCCCAGATTGACGCCGCGGACGCGGAGCTTGACGGTAAACAGAGCGAACTTGAAGCCGCATTTGCAGCAGAAATGATTGATGAAGCAACTTACGCTGCAGGTATGGCTGAGATTGAAGCCGCGAGAGGCGAGCTTGAACCCGGCCGTCAGCAGTATGAAGGCGGAATGGCTGCCTACGAGGAAGGACTTGCCCAATATGAGGCAGGCAAAGCGGAATATGATGCCGGCAAAGCTGCCTACGACGAGGGACTTGCCCAGTACGAGGCCGGCAAGGCAAAGTACGAGGAAGGAAAGGCAGCCTTCGAGCAGGGCAAGGCCGAATACGAGGCCGGCAAGGCGGAGTACGAAAAATCCAAGGCTGAGTATGACAAGGGTCTTGCCCAGTATAAGGCCGGTCTCGCTGAATATAACAAAGGCAAAGCTGCCTATGACAAGGCGGAAGCCGAGTATAAATCCGGCCTTAAACAGTACAACGCGGGGCTCGCGCAGTACAACAGCGGCAAAGCCCAGTATGATGCCGGCGTCGCCGAATATGAATCCGGTCTCAGCGCTTACAAGAATGCCAGGTCCCAGTATGAATCCGGAAAAGCGGAATACGAGCAGGGAAAGGCAGATTATGAAAAAGGGGTTGCCGAGTACGAGGACGGCCTTGCCGAATATAACGACGGCCTCGCTGAGTACGAGGACGGTCTCGCCGAATATAACGATGGTCTCGCTGAGTACAACGATGGTCTTGCTGAGTACAACGACGGTCTCGCCGAGTATGAGGATGCCAAAAAGACATTTGACACCGAGATCGCGGATGCCGAGAAAAAGATAGCAGACGCGGAGGAGGATCTGGCCTCATTTGAAAAGCCTGATACCTACTCCCTTGAGAGAACGACCAACATCGCCTACGCATGCTTCGAGAGCGATTCGGAGATTGTAAAACAGGTCGCTCGCGTGCTGCCTCTCTTCTTTATATTAGTTGCTGTCCTTGTGTGCATGACTACAATGACGCGAATGGTCGATGAGCGCAGAGGCCAGATCGGTATTCTGAAAGGCCTCGGCTATTCGAGGCGTGATATCATGATGACCTTCCTGGCCTACTCGGGGTTCGCCGCAGCGCTCGGCTGCGTGGTCGGCTATGCCTTAGGCGTCATTCTCTTCCCCAGCGTCATCTGGTATGCCTACGAGATGATGTATATAGCCATTCCGATGCGCTTCATGACCAACTGGACGCTGGCTATCTCCGTCTTCCTCGTCTCCATGGTCTCCACTCTGGGGACCACGTACCTGTCATGCCGGAGCGAGCTCTTGGAGCCGACCGCGAGTCTCATGCGGCCGAAGGCCCCAAAGGCCGGCAAACGGGTCTTCCTGGAAAATATACCGGCGATCTGGAACCGGATGAAATTCATGCACAAAGTGTCCGTCAGGAACATTTTCCGCTATAAGCGCCGCTTCTTCATGATGGTTGTCGGAATCAGCGGCTGCACTGCCCTCCTCCTGACGGGCTTTGGGATCAAGGATTCCATAGCTACATTTGTCGACACACAGTACGACAATATTCAGGTCGCGGAGGTCGAGCTGGTCACGGATGAGATTTATGGGGATATGTCTGCCGGTGAGACTGATGGGAACTCGATCTCGGATGCAGCGCTTCCGAACGAGACTTATGGGAACTCGATTTCGGATGCGGCGCTTCCGGACGAGCTCGACAAGGCCATGACAGATCTTTCGGCATCGGGATTCTTCTTCCAGCAGTCCTCGTGGGATCTGCTGATGACAAATCAGGTCAAGGGGGTAACGGTCATAGCGCCGGACGACTGGTCGGACATCGACTCATTCTTCCGCCTTATGACCATGCAGGGCGAGAAGCTCCCCGCCCCCGGTATCGATGAAGCCCTGATCAGCATCAGCATATCGCGGCGCTATGGCATCGACGTGGGGGATGAGATCGAGCTTCGGAACGATGAGATGAAGACAATAAAGGCGACCGTCGCGGGGGTATTTGAAAACCATGTCTACAACTATGTGGTCCTCTCGAAAGAGACGGTTGCGGAGTCCACAGGGGAATACTACCTGAACGGGGCTTACGTGAACTTCCCGGAGGGAACAGATATATATGAAGCCCAGGCAGCTCTTGCAAAATGCGACTGCGTCGTCAACGCGTCCGTTTTCGCGGATTTCCGCGAGCGCATAGCCAACATGATGTCCAGCCTCAATTACGTGGTCATCCTCATCATCGCGAGCGCAGCTGCCCTTGCTTTCGTCGTCCTCTACAACCTGACCAATATAAACATCATGGAGCGGATCCGCGAGATCGCTACCATCAAGGTCCTCGGCTTCTACCGCCGGGAGACTTCCGACTACGTGTTCCGAGAAAATATGATCCTGACCCTGATCGGCATGCTGGTGGGCCTCGGACTCGGCGTGCTGCTGCACAGCTTCGTCATCGATCAGATCGTCGTGGACCTCGTCTACTTCCGAAAAGAAATACGACCGCTCAGCTTCGTGTTCTCCATCATACTGACCTTCTCATTCACCTTCCTTGTGAACCAGATCATGTCGTTCAAGCTGGATCGGATCAATATGGCGGAGTCGCTGAAGTCGGTAGAGTAGCCTGCGGGGCGGGTTCCTTCTCATGTTGGCAGCCTCCTTCTTTGGTCTGCTGTTTTTATAGGGCGGTGCGGCGCCACTCTGGTCGTCGCGCCGCCCTATTTTTGTTGTGTTTCTCTTTTCATCTGCTCTAATTTTGTTCTAATCGACCTCTAATTAACTCTAATTAACTTTGGCAAATTCTTTTAGCCCTCCCCCAAAGGCCCTCGTATATATAAATGTACGGGCCAAAGGAAGCCCGATAAAAAAGAAAATCATACAAAATTATTGATAAATAAAGGAGATTAAAACCATGACAGAAATGAATAAAATTAATTTTGAGGAACTCGAGAACGTAGCAGGCGGCAAGGATGTACAGGTCAAGAACCCTTCTGTTCCCTATGCCAACCTCAGAACGAAACCGGGCCTGGATGCGCCTATCAAATGCAAACTCGATAACGGTGACTGGGTAGGAACAACCGGCAGAAAGGTGACCAAAGACGGTTACACATGGTATGAAGTATATGTGCTCGGTGCCGAGGACTTCGGCGGCTGGATCTCAGGCAGCCTGATTGGTTTCTAAATAACAAAACTACTTAATATATTAACAAATGATAATTACACGTGTCCGCCTTGTGAGCCGACATGAATACATACCGATATCAGAATAAAAAGGAGAAAAATAATGAGAAAATTTAATTTAATGACAGGTATAATTGCACTCACGGTTGCAGCAACAATGTTCAGCCCGGTAGCGGTAAGCGCTGCCAACGCACCGGCTGCGAAATCAGCACAGACGATCCAGACAGAATCCGCGATGAAAGCCGGACAGATTTCTGTCGAGGATGCGAAGGCGGCTGCATTTGCACACGCAGGACTTAAGGAGAAGGACGTTGTGCTTAGAAAGGCTGCTCTGGACATGGACGATGACAGAGGCATTTTGAAATATGACGTGGATTTCTTCGCTGCGGATAAGGATTTTGAGTATGATATTGATGCCACAACAGGTGCGGTCATCAAGGCAGAGCGTGAGATGATGGATGCGGAAGATTACGCGGAGATGAAGGCCATCAAGGAGAGCATGCAGACCAAAGAGGCTGCAAAAGCCGCCGGCCTGAACGAAGATGGCGCCCTCGACATTGCGCTTAAGCATGCAGGTGTTGCAAAGAGCGATGTCACACGCAAGAATGTTCACCTCGATTTTGATGACGATCTGGGCAAAAAAGTATTTGATGTTGAGTTCCATGTAGGGATCAGAGAATACAACTATGATATTGATCCGGTCACCGGAGAAATCTGCAAGTTTGATGTAGATATCGATGACTGATGACGAATTGGGTTCGATTCCCTCTAGGACCAAAAAAGGGTCGCCGCACAGCGGCAACCCTTTTATGGACCTGGCGGGAATCGAACCCGCGTCCGAAAGCCTCTCCCTCGAAGCATCTCCCATCACAGCCACTCCTTTTACATTCCCTCATCCGGCCGGCGAGCAGCGTCCTTCCGGATTCAGTAGCTTCATAATACGCCTACAGACTCAAAGCTTTGCCTGCATCGTTTCCCGTAATAATGACGCCGGTTACCGGACGTACGGGTGCGCCCGGGCCGACGGCTGCGATTACGCAGCTACTGCAAACTCGTTGTCTGCGTTTAATTTTAAAAATCCGGTTTTATCGTGGTCCGGGCCACGGATGGCTTCCTCGACTTCAAAACCCCCGTCGAAACCAGTACAAGCCCTGGTTAATAAGAGTCTGAACTCATTGCTATTAAACCACAAAACTCAGGTCAGGTCAATAAACCGCAGGTATAATTTTCGGAGCTGATTTCAGGGAAAATCTCCGCAAATCCGCCGCCACATGAAGGCTGATCACGCCCTGGCGATAAACAGCCCCGCTCCCTCAATCTCTTCCTTCAGAGCCTCACGCACTTCCCTGCTCATATGCATCACATACACGTCACAGTCCTCGGCCTTCTTTATGAGGGCCTCCCCATCAAGCTCCCAGCAGACATGGGGTCTGTCAGGTCCGCTGAAATTGGACATATCACAGTAGAACTCGTCGCAGGAAATCGGAATAAACGGATCCAGAGTTCTGGTGTCCCCGCTGTAAAGCACACGAAGGAACCCGATCGACAGCAGGTACCCATAGCACAGCCCTTCAAAATGCTCTCCCACATGCACTGTCGGGATAGCGGAAATCAGCCATGACTTTTCCTCACGGCACATTGCGTCAGTGGTGACAAATGTGACCATATCATCCGACAGATTACGATACTCAAAGAGCTCTTTTGCCATGTACACGAGAATCTTTTCCGGCGCACAGATGAACAGGCTGTCGCTGTAATCAGGGCATCTGTATCTGAGCCACTCCGCCAGAGTCGGGATTCCGCTCACATGGTCATTGTGCATGTGTGTGATCAGGACATATATGCGCTTCGGAACCTTTCGCTCTATCTCCCGCTTCGCGCGCATAAAATTCCTAGCATCAAGATCTATGAAGACCAGAGTCTCCGCATCCGGTCTGAAATATGCGTTGTTCGGGTGTCTCGAAAACGCGTCGCCTGTTCCGAGAAAATGAAGTACCTTCTTGAACTTCTTCTTATTCATCTTGTCTATTCTCCCAAAATATTAGTCCTGCCACACCTGCAAAGCATATCGGCATGACAAAAGTCCCTTCATACATATATTATAGCTAATTATTTAATTCTGCAATGGTTTGACGGGTCTGCGCAATGCACATTCTCCTCATGCGGTGCTTACCTCGTGTATCCCTGAGGGAGTCCCCGTCAGGAAGACCAACCTCTCCTTGCGGTACTGAGCCGCGTCCTATGGAGAAGATATTGTAGCTCTTCGGGCTTTACCGCGAGGATGCGCAGGGTTCGGTTCAGAAGATGTCAACTGCCGCTGACCCACATCCCACGCCAGGTCTCGCTAGAGAGACTTGAAATGTTGCGGCAGTCGACCTTGCAAAATAACATACATATGCAGTGCCATGCGCGGGTGAAATCATATACCAATGGCAGTCACACTAACTCACTCTTAAATAAATCCGCTGACAGGTTTAGTGAAATTCCAGGCCTGAAGGCAGTCACATATGCTGATTTTGATAATAAGTGATGGTAAGACTTGCTTATATCAGATTTTTACCGGCACTTGGTTAGATGTCATTTTACTGATAGTAACTGCCTTCAAAATCATCCGGGCAGTCATGAAGCGACGTTTCGACCCAAGTTGACTGAGTGCCATCATTCCTGCTTTCAGTTGATTATGGTCGATTTCATTAGTTGCAACTGCCTGTCACTACCTCCGGGCAGTCATGAAGCGACGTTTCGAACTAAGATGACTGAGTGCCATCATTCCTGCTTTCAGTTGATTATGGTCGATTTCATTGGTTGCGACTGCCTGCCACTACACCCGGGCAGTCATGCAACCCCGTTCCAGTGAAGATGACTGCCCACCTGTTTTCTTGCTTTCAGTAGATTCGAGTTAATTTCACTGATTGCGACTGCCCCCGACTCCCCATTTGCAACATACGCCTCCAAGGAGTACAATATCGGTTAACACATATTCAAGTCTTGCTCGCGAGACTTGGCGCGGGATTCGGGTCAGCGCTAACTGACATAATTCCAAACCGAATGCCGGACATGGAGGCACACATGAAGAAAAAGCTTAAAATATCTTATAACGCCCCGGTCGCCCTGACCTTCATTCTCATCTGTTTCGCCACGATGATCATCGGTTACCTGACCGGCGGCAAGAGCACACAGCTCCTTTTCATGACCTATCACTCGTCACTCCTTAATCCGCTGACATACCTGAGACTCTTCACCCACGTGCTCGGACACGCAGGTTGGTCCCACTTCATCGGCAACGCGTCCTATATTCTTCTGCTCGGCCCGATGCTCGAGGAGAAATACGGGTCGAAAACGCTGATGGAGATCATCTGCATCACGGCTCTCGTGACCGGTCTCGTAAATTACGTCTTCTTCTGGAATTCCGGGCTGTGCGGCGCGAGCGGAGTCGTATTTGCATTCATCGTCCTCGCCTCCTTCACAGGATTCCGGGAAGGCGAGATCCCGCTGACATTCATCCTTGTCGCCGTTATCTTCATCGGGCAGCAGATCTACGAAGGTGTCGTGCTGTCTGACAACATTTCCAACACGGCCCACATTGTGGGTGGACTGGTCGGCGGCATCATCGGCTATCTGCTCAATAAGAAAAAAGCATGGTAAACAGCTTCAATGCAATCAGTGCCGCCGGTCAGGGCGGCAGAATGGAGTTTTATATGAATCAATTCTTAGAAGATATGGCCCGCGGCCCCCGAATCATCATCATCACCGGCCACTTCGGAAGCGGAAAGACCGAGGTCTCCGTCTCTCTGGCCTACGCCCTCGCCTCAATGCGCGATTCGGGGAATCCGAACATCAAGAACGTCGCGCTGTGCGACCTCGACGTCGAAAACCCGTATTTCCGCAGCCGCGAGCTGACTGAAACCATGGGCGAGGCGGGCATCCGCGTCTATTCCGACCCTTACCACGGGCAGAACGGCTCCGAGCTCCAGACCCTCGACCCGGCAATCCTTGCCCCGGTGCAGGATCCCGACTGCCACGTCATCATGGACACCGGCGGCAATAACACCGGCGCAATGATCCTGAACCAGTTCAGAAAGCACTTCGGAGCTGACTATCGCATGCTGTATATTGCAAATAAAAACCGCCCCGGCACCGACACCCCCGAAAAAGTCCTCGCCGAGATAGAGGCAATCCAGTACTCGACCGGCCTTGTCATGTCGGGCATCATCTCGAACAGTCACTTCATTCGAGAGACGACGGCTGAGGACGTTCTCGAGGGGGCTGCATTTGCAAATAACATCAGCAAAATCAGCGGACTCCCCCTCCTCTGCTCTACCTGCAGCGAAAACTTAGTTGATGAGGTCAGAAAAGCCGATCCGACGCTCGAGATCTTCCCAGTCGGCATGTACATGCGGCAGACCTATCTCGACAAAAAAGTATAACCGCCGGAGGACATACCATGATAAGACCTGAAATGGCGCAGAAATTCATCGACCAGATTACTGACTACACAGAGTACAGCAAGAAGTGATGGCGGGCAGTCATCTTGGTTGAATGCGGTGTTTCAAGACTGCCGGGTGACACGGAGGGCAGTAGCTTTCATTGAAATCAGCTTTAAGCTACTGAAAGCAAGCCTGCTGGCATTCAGTCGTTTTGGTTCAAAACGGCGTTTCAAGACTGCCCGAATAACATGGAGGGCAGTAGCTTTCATTGAAATTAGCTTAAATCTACTGAAAGCAAGAAAGCCGGCATTGAGTCGTCTTGGTTCAAAACGGCGTTTCAAGACTGCCCGGATAATATGAAGGGCAGTAGATATCATTGTAATTAACATAAATCTACTGAAAGCAAGAACGCCGACATTCAGTCGTTTTGGTTCAAAACGGCGTTTCAAGACTGCCCGGGTGACATGAAGGGCAGTAGATATCAATGAAAGCAGCTGTAAGCTACTGCTGGTTCAAACCTGGGATAAGTAAGTCTTACCCTCACCAATTATCAAAATCAATAAAGGTGACTGCTTCTTCCCCCCCATGTTCACAGTAGGTTTTCAGCGGATTTATTTATGAACGAGCTAGTGTGACTGCCCATGGCATATGATTCAACCCTCGTAGGGCACTGCATATATCTGTTATTTTACAAGATCGACTGCCGGCTTCCTGATTATAAGTTTTAAACCGGATAATTTAACGAAGGTAAGGCTAAATAGAAAATATCCGACCAGCTTTCACCAACTACAGAAGGCTGCCGCAATCAGATGCGCTCATAGCACCTATTGCGGCAGCCTTTTACTACGCTCTTCTGTCCATTGATCTCACACATGATTATTGTCAGCTGACGTGTATGAGTCAAATTTTCTGTACATGCCCTCAATCAGCCTACGGTTAGTCCACGGTCGCAAGGCAGCGCATTTCTGCAATCAGCCTGCGGTCAGCTGGCAGCCAGTCCACGGCCGCAAGTTCCTCCTGTGTCAGCCACCGGGCAGCCTCGTGTTCCTGCAAATGAATCTCGCCATCCACAATGCGGCACCAGAAACAGTCCATGGACAGGTGGAATTTCGGATAGTCATATTCAATAGTGGTTATCTTCTCACCGACTTCGATGGTGACAGCCAGCTCCTCCCTGATTTCTCGGACAAGGGCTTCCTCCGGAGTCTCGCCGGGCTCGATCTTCCCGCCCGGAAATTCCCAGCCATCCTTGTACTCCCCGTAGCCGCGCTGGGTGGCGTAGATCCTGTCGCCGTCGCGGATGACCGCTGCGACAACCCGGACCGTCGGCTTGTCCTCCTCAAAATGCTTCGCCGCTCCGATAGAACCTTCTTCAGCACACTTCTCGGTTCCGCAGACATCCTCCTCAAAATACTTCTCGGCTCCGCGAAAATCTTCCACGACATCAATGATCTGCGGAATCTTCTCATAGAAAGATTCGAGCGATTCCTTACGGATAGCGACGACCGAGGCGCCGACATTTGCAGCTCCGCTGATTCCGGAAAGAGAGTCTTCAAATATGAGGATGTTTTCATCTGCACCTATCCGCCGCAGGGCTTCACGGAACATCATTTCTTTATTCTTATAGCTGTTGTCGTCGTAGACGATGTGGTCCATGTCGAACCACCGGTCCAGGTGGAATGTTTCCACGAAGAACTCGATATTCTGAATAATGGACGCCGAGGCTATCACGCAGGGTATGCGGTGCTCCTTCAGATAGTCGAAAAACTCCTCGGCACCGGGGGCGAGAGACGCGCCGCCCGGAACGCTCCTCACGATCTCGCGGTAGAGGGCTTCCTTGCGGAGGGAATAATACGTGAGCTGCTCGTCCGTGAGGGTGCCTCCGGAGATGTCGCGAAGAATTTCAATGTTGGGATAGCCCGAATATTTGGACACGAGCTCATGTCCGTCCACATCCTGACCGTATACTTCCCGGGCAACTTTCCCCCAGGCTATGTCGTGGTATGGGTCGTCAAAGAGCAGGGTACCGTTAAAATCAAAAATGACGCCGTTATAACGCATGGTGTTTCCTCCGAAAATAATTCAAATCTTGCTTGCGAGATTTAGCGCTGGATTCGAGTCAGCGTCGGCTGACATAATACCAAACAGCCTGCACATCCGCATCCGCGAAAAAACTGCGAATCGGTTACCATATTTTTGTCTCCAGCATAGCGCAAAGCCCCGACAGACCCGCGCGGTCTTCCTCCGTGAACCGGGAAAGAGACGGGCTGTCTATATCGAGAACGCCGACGACCTTACCATTCCGATGCAGCGGAACTACGATCTCCGAGCGCGAAGCGCTGTCGCAGGCGATATGGCCCTCAAAAAGATGCACGTCGGGCACGAGCTGAACGGCATCCTTCGCTGCCGCGGTCCCGCAGACGCCCTTTCCTATGGCGATCTCCACACATGCAGGATTTCCCTGGAACGGCCCGAGGACAAGTCTGTCTCCCTCGAGGAGATAGAATCCTGCCCAGTTGATGTCTTCGAGGGTGGTGAAAATGAGGGCGGAGACATTTGCAAGATTTGCCACCAGATGCGGAACGCCCTGAATGAGCGCTTCGGCCTGCCCGATCAGCAGTTCATAATCTGTATTTTTCATAAAGATACCTCTTCTGTTCAGCAATAATTCCTTATTCTAATTTTATTTCACAGTAAATCGTTCGTCAACGAGCTGTTCCCTGGCAACTCGTTTTGATGTACAATAAATACATACTGAACACTACTGCAAGCTGCGGCACTCCGGTCCTGCAGCTTGCCCGCATAAAGAAATTAAGATCAAATGTCAAGGAGGAAAACACATGAAAAAGATACTTTCAATGATTCTGATCCTGACTATGGGCGCAGCTCTTCTTGCCGGCTGCGGAGGCAGCTCGCAGGGCACGGGAACTGCAGGTGGCGCAGCCACAGCCAGCTCTGTTTCGGCAGCTGATCCCGCGGCTGATAATCCCGCGGCTGCGGAAGTGCCGGAAGGCTCATACGTCATCTATGTCCTGGATGAGGAAAGCGGCGATCCGATCGAGGATGCTGTCGTACAGTTTTGTTCTGATACGTTATGCCAGACAGGAAAAAGCAACGCGACAGGCAAAGCCGTCTTTGAGTCAGATCCGGGCAACTACACGGCACATGTTCTCAAAGCGCCGGAGGGATATGATGCAGGCTCGGAGGAATTCGACCTGACTCCCGAGGTGCGCTCAGTTGAAATCAAACTGAAAAAGGCAGATGATACGGCAGCGGATGAGGATGAAGCGACCAGTGAAGGGGCATCCTACACGAAAACATCTGCTTCCTGGGATTTTCCAAAGACCGGATTCACACTGACTCTTCCCGCTGACTTCAAGGATTGCAAGGGGCAGCTCATGGCCACAGATTATGGTGAAATAGATCTCGGATCGGGCGTAGTCTGGGCCTCTCTGGGCTATGTAGGCCGGACGGACGAAGAGCTAAGAAGCGCGGAGGAAGAAATAGAGAGTCTAGATTTCGAAGGTGACCCGGAGGGATCGGCGCAGAAACAGGCAGATATCTCTAATGAGTATTATTCCGTCGGCGTGATTCCATTCCTCTTTGTTGCAGGCTTGAAGGATGGCATAGAATTAGATGCCGCCATGGACCCTTATTTCGGTGATGATGACATTACAGCGACCGGCGAGCTCGGTAAAGCCGGTTCCTACAGTTTTTACTACATCGCAATGAATCCGGATGCTGCGGCAGCATCCTACAAGGATGCGAATTCGGAAGAAATGCTCGCGGAGTATCGGTCTCTGACAGAAAGAGCGGATGAGATTGCCGCCGCGATCACCGTAAAAGAGCCTGAATTACCTGAGATCCCGGTCAATATCGGGGACGTACTTACATTTGAAACAACGGATCTGGACGGAAATCCTGTAAAGAGCGAAGAGCTGTTCGCTGGTCACAAGGTAACCATGATCAACGTCTGGGGAACATGGTGCACTCACTGCATAATTGAGCTTCCGGATCTGGAGGAGCTGAGCCATGAGCTTGAGGAAAAGGGCTGCCAGCTTGTCGGGCTCTGCGACGACGCACTGGGCGGGGACGAAACAATTCTTGCCGAAGCGAAACGGATTCTTGAGGAGAACGCCGTCACATATACCAATATCGTGCAGACCGAAGACCTCCAGAACACGCTCCAGCTCAGCGCTTTTCCGACCACCTATTTCGTGGACAGCGAGGGCAAGGTCCTGACGCTGCCTGTTGTTGGAAGAGACATTGATCAGTATCGCGCAAGAATCGATGAGGCGCTTGCAATAGTCGGATGACAAGTTGGGGACGGTTCTTTTCGCGTGAGCCAGTTCAGACAAGCTGTAACGAAGCTCCATAATCCGTCGTAAACATCATCTTCATCGAAAAACGCAGGTCCTTTCTGTGAGCTAAAAAAGGCTAAAGCTTTTTTGATCTCACAGGGATGGACCTGCAATGCTTTTCTCATGAAGATGGATGCTTTACGACGAAAGCGGACAAGTAAAACAGCTTGTCTGAACTGGTATTTAACGCAAAAAGATCCGTCCCATTGCGTGCTTTATCTGATTCTGTAAAGGAATGTCACAATCTGGCCGCGCGTACAGTTCTTATCTATACCGAACGTGCCGTCGCCCATTCCGTTCGTGACCTTCTTCTGGGAGCCCCACAGAATCGCCTTATAATACGGATGGTTCTTCGGGACGTCGGTGAACGGAGACTTGGCTACTGTCTTCGGTGCCGGCTGCCCCTTGAATCTCCATACAAATGTCATGATGTGGCCTCTCGTACACGTCTTATCAACGCCGAACGTGCCATCACTGTAGCCCTTCGTGATACCCTTCTGAGCCGCCCAGAGAATCGCCTTATAGTGCGGATGCGCTTTCGTCACGTCTTTGAACGGGCTCTTTGAAGCATTCTTCGGCTCCGGCTTCCCGCCCATGCGCCACAGGAACATGACCGCCTCGCTGCGGGTGCAGGCTCTGTTGATTCCGAATGTG
>JBGUWZ010000015.1:0-69447 GCA_045221675.1 Lachnospiraceae bacterium
ACTTTTTTATAATAAACAGGTGGCCGCTCGCTCCGCTCCGCGGCCGTTTTGCTACGCAAAACCGACCGTTGGCCTACGCCATATGCAGAATACAAATTATTGAATAAAGGGGAAGAACAATGGGTGCAATTTGTACGATAGTAGTTATTTGCATTATTGGTTATGTTATCTTTAAAATCTGGCAAGCTGCGGAAAAGGAGAATCAGGAACGCCGCAGACGGGTAGAATTACTGAAGAATGACTTTAATAATAAGAAGAAGAGCTTTTATAGCGTTCTTTCCTTTTTCTTTAATGGTACTCACAAATCTTATCTGACCACATACTCGCAATTTAAAAATTGCATCTCTGGTATGGAAGAAGTTAATAGAGAAATAAGACATCTTTCAAATAATGAAAGACATCCTTCAAATAATGACGACTATTCTGGAACAGTTAATAGGTGTAAAAAACTTGCAGAAGATTTTTATTCTTTTGGTCGGAGAGTAAATAGTTTACCATACTCACGAATGATGGATTCTGCTAATTATGGAGGAATTCAGAAATTATACTGGGATTCCGTTCGTTCTATGAATAAGAATACAGCAGATTCAATTATTACAAACTGTGAACGAAGTCTGTCTTCTCATAACTATTCTCAAATTTTTGCAATTGATGTTGAAGCAGTTCTTCGTTGTGTCTGGTTCTATGCAACTGATAAACCTTATTCTGCAGATTCCTTTAAAAAAGCGGTAAATCTGTTCAATTGTTTAGCTGAGAAACCACATGTCGATGTGACGATTGCCGAGCTTTATGCAATGAAGCAGATGGGTGGAGAAGATGTTTTACGAGATTGCATCCGTAATATGCTCAAATCGCCTCATGCTGTTAAAGAATTGACATTGATAGCATCAGCACTGATGTGGATTAATGCTTATCAAGCTGAAAACATGATTCTCCAGCATATGCTTAGCACAGGAATGCAGATGCCGGCGAAAACTCAAGAGAGACTACATTCTCTTACAACTGGTGGTGGAAAAGCGCCCAGTGGTTTTGATGTTTCATCTAATAGCAGTGATATGTACTTTGACGTGTCAGCGCTTACATGGAAAGATGATGAATATACTGGTTTGTTTGAAAATCTTGCATTCCAGGAAAAGACGCTGTCTTATTCTCTCGCTGTCAGAGATGAAGATAAAGACTTGTTTATTACCAATAGTAATAGAGTTCCAGATACAGCTAAGATTCTTACTAAACTTAATTCTGTCTTTGCTGAAGAATATGGAACCTCTGTTACAGCCGAATTGAAGAAATGTATCGCTTTGTCGGGTAGCGGTGAAGAGAAGATGGAAGGAATTCTTGTGGAATCTAATGAGTGTAAACAGATGGGAATCCTTGTTCATGTAGCTCGTATTGGTAAGAAACTGAATATTAAGTTTTATACTTTGTTTATGCCTAGCGGAACCAGGCTTGCAGATCAGAAGCAGCAGGTACTTTCTCTTTATAAAAAGCTAAGCCCGTCCGTTGCTGTGTGGGAGAGCAGCATGAAAGATACTGTGCTGATGGCTATCCAGCAACTTCTTAACGCAGAACCGCAGATAGAATTCATTACTGGTGGAAATACTAAGGAGACTGATGATGGTCCTATTTTCTAATTTCGATTATTAAGATTGACATTGAAAGAGCGTGGCTGCGAAAAGTCACGCTTTTCGTGTGCAGAGGATGAGTTATGATTTTTAGAATATTGGACCTCCTTAAAAAATCAGGATGTTTTGTTAAAAATCGATTTCATATATATTGTCCAGGATGCGGTGGATCCAGAGCAGCAGAGGCATTATTTAGATTACAACCCGTTCGATCTCTTTACTATAATCCAGCTGTTATTATGCTATTAATCGTTGCCCTATGCATTATAAGCATGAAAGTATTTGAATCAAAAGGCGGACACAAGCTATATAAGGAAAGAATAGTAGTTTACAGTTTGTTTTTGGTATTTTGGCTTGTTTTCTTCGTAGCACGAAATATCTTACTGGTATTTTATGGAATAGACATGCTGGGAGATTTTAATTAGTTGTCGAATCTGTAAAAACCGGCAATATCAAGGAACGTTGTTCGGCAGACCGGAAGAGAAAATAGAATTTCTAATGCGAATGAGGACCACGCAGTATCAGTTACATGGTACGCGTGGTCCCTTCATATTCGAGAGCAGCTTTACAGATAGTTCTTCCCAAGCTCTGCGTTTTCATGATTAGAAGTTACGAATCTGACATCAAAATGATACTTTGGATGTTCCTTGAAGAAATCAGTACAGGCACTTATAGCTGTTGGCCAGAAGGACTCCATTGGGTACCCGTGGACCCCACTGGAAATCAGTGGCGAGGCCAGGGAGTGGCAGTCGTGCTTCATAGCGGTCTCCAGAATATTATGGTAGCATTCGTAAAGCTTTTGATCTTCATTATGACCGCCGCCTTTCCAAATAGGACCAACAGTATGGATGACATATTTGGCCTTTAACTTGAAAGCAGGAGTCACTACACAGGCACAGGTCGCGCAGGCGCCATATTCGGCACAGGCATTTTTCATGGATGTATAGCCTGCGGCAACAAAAATTGCATTGGACACACCGGAGTCGCCCCTAAGAGAATTATTGGTAGAATTAATAATACAGTCTGCTTCTTGAAGAGTAATATCTCCCTTGACAATGTTGATTCGACTGGGTTCATTTTCAAAAGGAACCATTGCTTGCTGCGCCTTGAAAACAATTCTGGGAGGCACAGCATTAATCATCTTTAGAAAACGGTCGTATCCAATCATTTTAATAAGATTGGAAATTTGACTTGCCTGCTGCTTTCGGCTGAAGTAGTAGATGATAGTCGTCACTTTCTCGGTGGTGATAAGGTCACTCAGAATGTCCTTGTCTGTGATATCCAGAGAATGGCCGAATATATAGACAAAAACATCCCCGGGGTATTCTCTATTTACAATATCGTTGATCCATTCCCGATATTCGAATCCGGTGTTGAAAAGAATTCGCTCCACGAACTTCTTAAAGACGTTGTAATTAACGCGTTTGTTCCGCTCTTCACCTACGCCATATTCATCGATGCCGAAAATAATGTTTCCAGAACCCATTCTACCGTGAATATATTGCGTGAAGGGCATCAATGCTCCATGGGTTACCTGGGCAGTACTGTCCGGGTCAGCCGTCACCGTTGCATGTTGGTAGTAGTGATCGAAGGTATCCGTATAGTTGAAACTCAGTACCTTGTTCGGATAAAGAGCAGCAATGTCCGGTGACTGAAGAGTCACATCGATTCGGCTTACGCATTGCTGAAGATAGAGCTCAAAGCAGCGGGCAAAACGCAGCAGATGGTCATAGGCAATATCTCGCAGATCTGTGTAGCACAAGCGCTGACTATTGCGCTCCTCAGCTTGAAAACTGTCCTTAAAAAAATTGAAGAAGACATCTATCTTATCCCGGTCGAACTTCCTGAAAAGTCCCTGTAGTGCCTCGCGGGTCCCAGCATCTTCCTCATTTTCGGGGAAGATGATTTCATTATAGAGGTTGTCTGACATGCGGTCGAAACACTCAATGACGTATCTGATTTCAGATTCCAGATCGATCCAGCCAATACCATTCATCTTCTTCTGAACGTGTAGGATTTGAAAATAGGCTTCCCAGATGTTGTTGGCGTTTCGATAATACTCATCCATCCAGGACTCAGGGAAAATGAAGGCACCGTCCTTCTTCACCGACTGTTCCGCCAACGATAGCAGGAATTTCCTGACGGAGGGATGCATGGTATTGTATTCCTTACGCGAAAGTTCTTCCGAATCAAAATCAGCCGCACAGCCGGCATACCCTGTCAGTTTTTTCATTGCGGCTGCGAACATGAGATAGTCAATATATGTCGTAGGTAGGTTGTGGGCAAGATCAAAACCGTTGCCTATAATCAGTATT
Source organism: Lachnospiraceae bacterium (assembly GCA_045221675.1). Taxonomy (GTDB): domain Bacteria; phylum Bacillota; class Clostridia; order Lachnospirales; family Lachnospiraceae; genus Chordicoccus. The sequence goes on from JBGUWZ010000015.1 coordinate 3,938, forward strand.
TTCATGGCTATCCTTTCTCAATTGAGGGCTAAGTATAGCGCCTTTAAAGCCCCAGTTGCTTCAGAATTCGCGGTTAACTTAGACTGCATCCCTAAAAGTCTCCTGAAGTTATGCGGGATGTGATTTCTTGTAACCATTAAAGTACATATCTACGGCAAATTCAAGAACTTACGCACAGGTTCTTACTGCATGAGACACTCAATCCCGATTATGTAAATACAGACAGATGAATATGATCTGAGCGGTCTGGATTATAATACCGTATTTGACTGGTTTGATTATGGCGAATACCGTTATCGAATCGTTTCAAAGAATGCAACGGGGACAGAAGTGCTTGTTGAACAGCCGTTTGAAGTCTGTATTGAATAGATGTAGGCGCAGTAAGGATTCATTTCTCTGCTGGCCGTTTTTTTGTTCTTGACAGGAAGGATGAAAATCCCTATAGTTTGTATCAGTATCAGATACAAGTACAGATGAGATGCTCGTTATGGGCTCTTCAGTAAAAGAAATAATCGTGAAACAAATTATATCTTAACTGATGAAAGGAACAGATGATGGATACAAAGTTCTCTTCAGCAATTCATATGCTGATTCTGATATCAGAGGCAGAAACTCCGATGACATCGGAGGAAATCGCAGTGAGCGTCGGCACGAATGCCAGTTACATTCGAAAGGTCACAGGGCTTTTGAAAAAGAAAGGCATCATAGAGAGCAGACAAGGTGCCTCCGGCTACCAGCTCTTGATCAAACCTGAGGAACTTACTTTACATGAAGTGTATCAGGCAGTTTCAGAGACAGAACAGGTTCATGTATTCGATATGCACCAGAATCCGAATGACCAGTGTATTGTCGGGAAGTATATCAGACCTGTTTTGACGGATGTATTCCGGATCATAGAAGAGAAGGCGGAACAGGAATTAAAAAATACGACATTAAGAAATTGTATGGACAGGATGCAGAGCGAGATAGAAAGGAGCGGTAATCAGTGAAAGCAGCGATATTAAAAGGTTATGATAAAAACGGATGCGATTTGGAAATCAGGGATATTCCGGTTCCGGAGATTTCAGAAAATGAGGTCCTGGTAAAGATCCGGACGGCAGGCGTAAATCCTCTCGACAATATGATCATCCACGGAGAAGTGAAGCTGATTGTGCCGTATTCATTCCCATTGGTTATGGGAAATGAGTTTGTGGGAATCGTTGAAAATACAGGAGCCGCTGTCAAAGACTTTACGGTCGGAGATCGCGTATACGGCAGAATGCCTCTGAAAAAGATCGTAGCATTTGCGGAATATACCGCGATTGACTCTTCGGCAATCGCAAAGGTGCCAGAGTATCTCTCTGATGAAGAAGCGGCCTGCGTTCCGCTTACAGCACTTACGGCTCTACAGGCATTTGATTTGATGCATCCAAAGGCAGGAGAGACTGTTTTCATCTCTGGAGGAACCGGAAGCCTTGGTGCAATGGCAATCCCGGTGGCGAAGAGCCTCGGTCTGACCGTGATCACCAATGGAAATGGTGCAAATGAAGACCGCGTCAGGAAGCTGGGTGCAGATCGGTTCATCGATTATAAAAAGAAAGACTATGCGAAGGTTCTTTCGGATGTGGATTACGTGCTGGATACTCTCGGTGATCGGGAACTGGCGAAAGAGTTCACTATATTGAAAAATGGCGGCAGCCTTGTATCACTTCGAGGGCTTCCCAATGGGGAGTTTGCTGCAAGAAGCGGAATGTCATTCATCAAACGGATTCTGTTTAAGATGGCTGGCGGAAAATATGATAAGATGGCAGCCGCAAGAAACCAGAAGTATTTCTTCATTTTTGTCCATGAAGATGGAGCAGGACTGGAGAGGATTTCAGATATCTTTAAGGATACTCATCTAGAAGCTTCTGTGGATGAGGTGTTTGGCCTTGATGATGTGAACAAGGCGCTGAAGAAAGTGGCTTCCGGTGGGTCAAAGGGGAAAACCATACTGAAGATATCGTAATAAAAAAGAATGAGATGGTTGTCAGAGATTGCCCCGCCTCAAAACAGTCTTTCCGCAATCCATATGATGACCGGCATGGTAACGATTGAGAAAAGAGTGCTCTGCGTTACGGTCTGACATGCATATCCGTAATCTGTGTCATACAGCTGGGAATACACAGCCACGTTCGCCCCGACCGGAGCGGCTCCTGCAATCAGCATGGTCATTCTGATCGGCGTGGATACAGGAAACAGCATAAAGATAAACACTGTAACGAGAGGAATAATCAGAAGCCGGACAGCGCTTACCAGATACAGACGTCCGGTTGTGAACAGAGCGCTGATTTTTGTCCTGGCCAGATAGATCCCCAAAACAATCATGGCCAGAGGTGCGTTCAGATGGACAAGTCCTCCGATGAACGAAGTAAGGACTGAAGGAAGCTTTGCGCCGGTATTTGTGACGAATAGGAGGATCCCGGCAAGGGCGCTGAGAACGATCGGACTTAAGATTATACTCTTTAGGCTGGGATTTGGCACATTGCCCGATTTTCCGTCTCTTCCGCGCAGCAGGAGCCAGATTCCATAAGTCCACTGGAGCAGATTAAAAAGGATAAGGATTCCGGAGAGATAGAAAACTCCTTCGGATCCAATGCTTGCCTGTACCAACGGGATTCCGATGAAGCCGGCATTTGAAAAAGTGGCTGCGAAGCATTCGATCCCGGAATTCCTGAAAAAAACGAAACCTAAGACAGCTGCTATGAGCAGAGTCAATGCGGCCATACCGAAACTGATCATCAGCAGTTTCATTTTCTCATCTGAATACTCAATGAGGAAGCTATTGATGAGCGTTGACGGAATCACTGCCCAGGGCAGCAGATTGGCAATGGATTTGCTTCCTTCATCCGTAATTTTCCCTGTCTTGTACAGCCAATATCCGCAGAGCATATATAAGGACATGATTACTATCTGTTGTAATATGATTGGAGCCATCTTTCATCCATCCTTTTAAAATGTTGTTGAGCAAGAACACCTCGGCGTTCTTGCTGCTAAAGGCACAAGAATGCTGCGTCAGAGAATAAACAACTTCAGATCTTTACAGGTCCGTTTTCATAAAGGTAACAGAAACGTCCTTCTGCGTCTTTTACAACCTCGAGATTGCATCTTACACTTTGCGACGGGTCCGGATGATCTTTCCAGAGGTCATACAGACGAGGGAGAAAAACCGGCCACTGGCTGGCCTCAAAATCTTCGTGATCTGTGGCGTAGTTCGGCACAATCTTTACGTCAGGATTTTTCTTCAGCATCTCGATGATAAATGCCGGAGGTGCGGAAGCTCTGGAATTTTGAACAGTCGCTGTTATATGCACCAGACCGCCGGGAGCATTCTCCCATTCGTGGATCGTGGAATCAACCAGTTCTCCGGCATCGTTGAAGACACCTTCACAGATGACATGTTTTAAGGCTGTCTCGAACGGATAGAATTCCTTCAGATGAAGACGGTGGATCTCAACTCCGTTTCCTCCGAAAACCGGAAGCCCTTCTCCGCAGGACTCGGCAATCATGTGGACAGAATCTTCTATGCCATATTCAGCGGGCGTCTTGACCCAGTTGAAGCGCTTGTGCGAGCCCGGAGCCCACAGATAGTAACATTTTTCCATATTTGCCCAGAACCAGTCCATCATTTCCTCCGTTACTCCCGGAAGAAAATGTTGTTTTTGTGAAGGCAGCACATATCCTTTGCCGACCGCTTCCGCTGTGAGTGTCAGCTTTGGAAGCGGGGGCTCAGGTTTGGCGGGAGGTTCAAATGCCGGGAATTTTACATGGATGTTCTCAGAGAAAGGGACGTATGTCTGGCCTGCACTGGCAATATAGTTTTCGCTGTATGTCATCATCGGGTCTCCTTTTTTCAGCATGAAGTGTTATTTCATACATTATACTCCAATTAATCCCTGTTTTCCTCTTTTGAAAGAAGATTGAGTGGAAATGAATGTGAAGTGCTGATAAAATTGTCATAGAAGCTAAATATTGACACATTTATGAATACAATAGGAGATGTAATAATGAAGCTGACTATGTTAGGAACCGGCAATGCTCTTGTGACGGAGTGCTATAACACCTGTTTTTTGATAGAAGATAACGGGCAGGTATTCATGGTGGACGGCGGAGGCGGTAACACTATTCTTCGCCAGATAAAGTATGCCGGTTACAACTGGATGGATATGCGCCACATTTTTGTCACGCATAAGCATGTAGATCATCTGATGGGAATCATCTGGATGGTCAGAATGATCTGCCAGTTCATGAGGCATGGTGAGTATAAAGGCGAGGCCTATATCTATTCTCACAGAGAAGTGCTGGATCTGATTCGTGACATGGCGGTCAAGCTCCTTCCGAAAAAAGTGACGGTGTTTATCGATGACAGGCTCCATCTTGTAGAAATTTCAGACGGTGATTCAATGGACATCATCGGTCACAAGGTGACGTTTTTCGATATCCTGTCCACAAAAGCAAAGCAGTATGGATTCCGCATGGAACTCGATGGCGGAAAGATGCTTACCTGCTGTGGGGATGAACCGCTGAATGCCGATTTAGAGAAATATGCAAAAGGAAGCGAGTGGATGATGCATGAAGCTTTCTGCCTGTATTCAGAGGCGGACATCTTTGACCCATACGAAAAGCATCATTCCACGGTAAAAGATGCCTGCGAGCTGGCGGAGAGAATGGGAGTTAAGAATCTGCTCCTGTATCACACTGAAGATAAAAATCTTGTGAACAGAAAGACTATGTACAGCGAAGAAGGAAAGCCGTATTATCACGGGAACCTGTGGATCCCGGATGATCTGGAAGCAATAGAGATCTGATTATCATAATCTGTCGTTGTCGTACATCGCGATCTTTGATTGTGCGCAAGCTGTGCAGCGGACTTGTGTCTCTGCGGCAACAAAGTCATTATTAAGAAAATTAGCCGTACGGCGCAGATTTGATGCAATAAGAAAGCATTGAGCCGTACGGCTAAATTTTATCTCAGCGGGGGAAACTCTGCTTCTACAGGCGGTGGGTAAATCAATATCATAGATAGGTAATTGACATGAATAAGGTATGGAAATGTTTTGTTCTACTACTTTGTGTTTGTCTCGCACTGTCTCCCGCGAGTGCATATGCCTGCACGGGTATCTACGCAGGCAGCGTCACAACGGCTAACGGCTCCGTATATGCGGGAATATGATATTGCGCATCTTCCTGCGATAAATGGAGATTTTTATGAAAAAAACATATATAACAACGATGCCGGATCACATAGGGGCTTTTCTCAAGGCGAGCGAGTGCTTCGCGAAGCTTGGTATCAATATCACGAGAGTCAGCTATAATAAAGCAATCGACTCACACACCCTTTTCATTGACGCGGAGGGGACGGAGGAAGAACTCCGGCAGGCAGATACTATCCTGACTGAAATCGGATATCTGCAGGATCTGAAGAACGAGAGCAGCATCGTTCTTCTGGAATTTATGCTGGAAGACCATCCGGGCAGTGTCACTGAGGTGCTCAGGCTGATCCACGAATACAGGCTGAACATATCCTACATCAGTTCGCAGGAAGACGGAACTCCCTATCAGGCCTTTAAAATGGGTCTCTATATTGAAAGTGAGAAGGATCTGAAGGCTTTTCTTGCAGACGCTGAACGTCTCTGTCCGGTCCGCGTGCTGGATTATAATCACTCGGAGAAGGTCTTCGATAACAGTATCTTTTATCGGTCATTTGTGAGTGACCTCGTAGAGTGCCTGGGCCTTACCGAGAGTATCCGGGATGACCTTATGGTAAATACCAATGTCGTCATGCAGATGCTTGATGAAAAAGGGCAGTCTCCCTACAAGACATTTGAGGGGATCAGCCGTCTTGCCCACATGCTGGCGGCTTGCCGGGGTCCGCGCTTTTCACCGCGAAAGACCCGCCACAAGATCACGGATAATACTGAAATCATTTTGATCGAGCCGCCCTGCGGGAGCAACACGATTATTCTTGTGAGCAACGATCAGGCCTTGTTCATCGACAGCGGGTATGCGCTTTACCGCGAGGAGATGGAGAGCATTTTCAGGGAGCTCCTGCCAGAATATGATTCGATGCGGAAAATGATTTATATAACGCACGCCGACGTGGACCACTGCGGCCTGCTCCCGCTCTTTGACGAGATTATTGCCAGCGAGGACACGAAAGAGTGTCTTACTCTTGAAGCGGAAGGTGCAAATGCATACCGTGAGCAGAATCCGCTTCACAAGCCGTACATCAATATATGCAAAGCGCTGACTCTTTACGGCCCTCCGAAGCCGGAGAAGGTCACAGCCATGTGGAATTCTCCGAAAGAACAGAGCGAACCACTTGCGCAGATCGGCTTTTTCGATTTCGGCGAGATGCATTTTGAAGTTTATCAGGGGAAGGGCGGCCATCTGAAAGGTGAGACAGTCCTCATTGATTACGCGCATCACATCGTTTTTTCCGGAGATATTTTCATCAATATCCGGGGACTTACGAAGGAGCAGGCGGAGTACAACCAGTACGCGCCGATCCTCATGACGTCTGTCGACACGGACCCGGCTTTATGTGCGCTGGAGAGAAAGGCGATTTTCCAGCGGCTCGGGGAGGGAGAGTGGCAGATCTTCGGCGCCCACGGTATGAAAAAAGAGTATCGGCTGCACGTTGAAGTATGATATCGGAAAAGTATTGTAAGAAAGTATTGCGTAAGGAGGACAGCCATGGTCAGAATCGCAGTTGCAGAGGATGAAAGAGAATTCCGGGATACGTGTGCCGTATCGGCTATACATGGACGAAAGGCGGGTTAACGGAGCACCTGATTTTATTGTTGAGATACTGTCGCCTGCCAGCCGTTACCACGATATGTTTCGGAAGCTGAATAAGTATCGGCTGGCGGGCGTGCGGGAATACTGGATCGTTGATCCGAAAAGCCAGAGAGTTACAGTGTATGATTTCGAACATGATGAGCTCCCTGCCAGCTACACATTTAATGACATAGTGCCGCTTATGATTTCGAACGGGGAGTTCAGTGTGGACTTTGTAAAGATTCGCAGAGTTTTGGAGAGATATGCGGAGTAAAATCAGCCCGCGATGGCTTGTAGGTGGCTCCCGAGGACTGTATCGCTATCTAGGGAATGCCCGACAATACCGTGCAGTAATTTGTCGTCATACTGGTAAGACGATAACGGCCTAATATGTCAAAACGGAGATTTCGATGAATAAATATATTTCAGTGAGAGATATAATAAGGTCATATCATCTTAAAGCTGATTAGAACACTATGTGCTATCGGAGAGATGAACGGAACGGAGGTGCGGACGTTGAGAATCGAACAGTATATCCATAATAAGGAAGAATATCCGGTACTGAGCAGACAAACACATTTTGTAATTAGAGATGGTAAGATAACTTCCGAAGTCATAGGCATCAATGAAAACATTATGCATTATGTGCAAGATACCGCATTGCTGATTTCCAGAATAGACGGGTCAGTCAACGGAGAGACTACAACGCCGGATGCCTTCGATCATGTCGTATATCTGGACAAATCTGCCAGACCGGTCTCCTGGCTTGTAAACTCGTTCTGGTCATCTTTTGCGGCTTTAGATGAAAATGGCGTCCAGGCAAAACGCCCTCGTCACACATATGTTAATATCGATCGTTCACCCTGGTTCAGACATGTTGGGATTGCTGTTTCAGATGACGGAAGACAAAAGAGCAACGGGGAACTGGCTACGTACAGTGATTTTATCAGGAACAAAGACAATCTTACCAACAGGCATCTTGCCGCCATCAGGAGCCTTTTTATTGAAGGCGGAATTGAGGAGGAAGACCCTGATAAAATCATGAAGACCCCTACGATACTTGACGGGAAAAGGCTTCTGATTGTTGATGAGGTATCCAGGACAGGGTCAACGCTCAGTATCGCAGAGTTTCTTTTTAAGCAGGCAATCCCGGAAGCGAAATATGTCAAAGGCACTTATTTCTGGAACCCCGGTGAACCCCCGATCAAAATCGGGAATGAGAATATGCTGACAAGCCTTCCGGTCTGGTATGATCCTCAGACTGTAAAAGGAAGGGGGATTGGTGATCTTAATGAAAAATATTACCGGGATCGGTATGAGCATTACCTGGAGTTATATAAAAAGGACAATATATATGATATAAAAAAGCTGAGGACACATGCATTTGCGGCACTGGTATTCAGCGCCCCTTATTTAAATCCGGATGGGTCGGTAATGAGTCTTGAGAAAGAGCGGATTTCCAGACAACTCGCAAAGGACCTTGTCAAACTTGCAGATGACTACAAAAAAGGAACAATCTTCTTTACACCCCCGACAATATGGGATGAGGAGCGCATCGAAAAGTCCATCCTTAAGCAAGGCGCGCTGCTTATTCCGGAAACGGCATCTGATCATGAAATTGCAAGAATCAGAAAATCGGACAGCTTTTACCTGAATGTATTAAATAGTATTAAGGCAAGGGGGTAGGGACAGGATTTTGGGAGTTTGATATAATTTTGTATATTGATCCCGGAAAGGAGGCACGATGAACAACCAATCGCCGATTTATTGTGAAAATGGTCTTCAGTACACCCTGAGTGAAAAAGGTGCTTTTATATATCGCTTTGAAGGAGACGATGAGAAGCTGGTGATACCGGATACGCTGGGGGGAAAACCGGTGATAGGCCTTCTGGCACGTTCTCTTGCCAATACTAAAGCCACGCCGAATCCCTACATTCGTGAAATAGATTATAAATCTATTAATCGGCTGAAGCTCAAAGAAATTGTTCTTCCGGAAACGCTGCAAATCATTGAAGAAGAGGCTTTCGGTGGACTGGGCGCTCTTGAGAAGCTGGTAATTCCGGATACAGTCATTTCTATACACGGATATGCCTTCCGTGGCTGCCACGCGCTGAAGCACATCCGACTGCCAAAGCAGATCAGAGGTATCGGTGCCTATTCTTTTTATAATTGTCTGCAGCTCGAAGAGGTTATTATTCCTGATGGAATTACTTATGTAGGCAGCCGTGCATTTGAGAATTGCCGTTCTCTTAAGCATATTCATTTGCCGGACAGTGTCAAATCAATTGGCCAGGATGCATTTTATGAATCGGGTCTTGTGAGTTTTACGTTCCCACCGGAAGTCAGGTCAATAGAACGCTGTATGTTCAGCGGGTGTAAGGACCTTGAAGAAGTGATTCTCCCGGAGCAGGTGACTTCAATCGCCATAAATGTTTTTGAACAGTGCTCAAGTCTTAAAAGGATTCGGATTCCTGCAAGTCTTGAAAATATAGGAAATCCGGCTGTGGCCGGAATTCCGGGCAGCGGGAAAAAGAGTCCTAATGGTTGGGAGAAAAATGTATTTAGTAATTGCGAAAGCCTGGAATCGTTTGATGTTGACCCGGATAATCGGCTTTTAAGCAGTCAGGACGGCGTTCTCTATAGTAAAGACAAAACGATGCTGATTCTTTATCCGCAGGGCAGAAAAGAAGAAGTGTTTTCAATACCCGAAGGTGTGACAGTCTTAACCTCCAGCGCCTTTTATAAAAATCCTTATCTGAAAGAAGTGTATCTGCCGAATTCTTTAAGGGAGATAAAAGATAACGTCTTTGCAAAGTGTGTGAACCTTAAAAGGGCTGCTCCGCCTTCTTCGCTGACTTCAATTGGAACATATGCATATAGTTTCTGCGCAAATCTGGAAGAATTCCCCATGCCTTCCGCCCTGAGCCATATAGGAGAGAAAGCCTTTATCGGATGTGACCGCTTTGAGCATCTGATATTTCCGGATTCGCTGAATGTCCGACTCTTGTATATCTGCAGTATGGAGAACCTGAAAACGGTGCGAATCCCTCTGGGTGTACAGTACATCGGGGCGCTTTCGGGCTGTCCGAAACTGGAAGAAGTAGATATTGCAGAAGGACATCCGCGGTATGTGATGGAAGACGGTATGCTCTTCGAAATGGAACCCGGCAAAAAAAGGATTCTATTAAGGCTGCTGCAGTCGGATAAAAGAGAGGTGTTCAGAATTCCGGACAACATTCGGAGAATACAAAGAGGCGCTTTTAATGGCTGCGGTTTCCGGGAAGTATTCTTTCCCGATAAAATGAAATTGGTGCCTGACGCCTTTGAGAACTGCACCAATCTGGAAACTATACATTTTCCCGCATCTTTGCGGGCTATCGATACATTTGCATTTTCCGGCTGCACGGCCATGAAAAAACTGGTCCTGCCTGATGGGCTTGAAGAAGTCGGAAATTACACATTTGCAAGATGTACGGGTCTGGAAAGTGTTGAACTTCCGGCCAGCCTGAGGAATTTCGGTGTTTCTCTTTTCCAGGGGTGTACCGGTTTGACCGATGTATATCTGCGGGGAGGAGCACGCACATGGTGCCGGCGGAATGTGATTCGGCATCGCCGAACCAATTTTCCGGATCAGGCTGTATTCAGGTACAAGTAATCGGAAATGCCGGGACATTTCAGTCTTTTGGTTGTATACTGTGGACATCCGGAGGCTGAACTGGCAATATCTTAGAATACGGGAGGTGAGAGATGAAAACATTAATCGTCTATTACACATTGGAAGGCAACACTCATTATGCGGCAAAGAAAATTGCAGCCAAACTTGGTGCCGACGTGCTGCGGATCAAACCCGTCAAGACATATCCCAGGAAAGGTTTTAAGAAGTTTTTCTGGGGCGGGAAGAGCGCTGTCATGGCTGAAACACCGGAACTTGAGCCGTATGCATTTGATGCGTCCGCTTACGATCGGATTATTTTCGGGTTCCCTGTGTGGGCAGGAAATGTGACCCCGCCAATCCGTACGTTCATTAAAGACAATGAGCTTTCCGGGAAGCGCATTGCGGCATTTGCATGTCAGAGCGGTTCGGGAGCGGAGAAAGCTTTTGAAAAACTGAAGGCAGCCCTCGGCATAGAGAAACTGGAGGCAGAACTGGTTCTGATCGATCCGAGAGCTAAGCCGGATCCGATGAATGACAAGAAGATTAGTGATTTTTGCGAGAAACTGGACTTAAAGGAGGACAAAATTATGAGCAAAGCATTGGTAGCCTATTTTTCAGCAAGCGGTGTGACAGGTAAAGTGGCAGAGAATCTTGCCTCAGCAATCGGAGCAGACATCTATGAGATCAAACCGGTTCAGAAATACAGCAAAGCAGATCTGAACTGGATGGATAAGAAGAGCCGCAGCTCAGTTGAGATGAATGACAGATCGTCAAGACCGGCAATTGAGAATAAAGTCGATCAGATGGCCGACTATGACGTCGTTTTCGTCGGCTTCCCGATCTGGTGGTACAGAGAGCCCTCCATCATTGATACGTTCATGGAGGCTTATGATTTCTCCGGTAAGACTATTGTGCCGTTCGCAACATCCGGCGGAAGCGGTCTGGGTGATTCCGCGGCGAATATGCGGGCGCTGGCCAAAGGTTCTAAGGTGGTTGAAGGAAAACGGTTCGGCAGGAGCGCTTCGGCGTCAGAGCTGAGAAGCTGGGCAGAAAAATTCATTTAAGACAAAAAAGTGAGTCAGAGGATGCATCCCCTGACCCACATGGATCTGTGATTTTACTTGTCCTGCTTGTTGTTTCCGTGAATCAGAATGATTGAACCGTCCTTCTTTTCCACTTCGACAGTGCATTTAAGACCGATAGTCGTGATGGTGGCAAGGATGACAGCCCATGGTGCAGCCGCAAGGCCGAGGACTGTCCCGATGATACCGACTGTCATCGGCAGGTTCAGAACAACGGTATCGTTTTTGCGGATACGGATAAAGGTAACATTGCCATCTTTTACCACAGCTTTGATTTTTGCCACGATGTCGTTTGCCGCGGTCTTTATTTCTTCGGATGTTTCTCCGGCGGCTTTTTCAAACTCACCGGCTGCAGACTTCAATTCTTCAACGGTGGTCTCGGCAGCTTTCTGGAGCTCATCCAATGCATCTTCGACTGTCTCTTTTTCGGCTTCTTCCGGAGCAGCCTCTTCCGTAGCAGCTTCTTCCGGTGCAGCCTCTTCCGAAGCAGCTTCAGCGATGACATCTTCAACTTCAGCGACGATCTCTTCTTCGTTAATGATTTTGTTCTCTTCCATGATAATTTCCTCCTTACAGGGATACTTCATTGTTTATATTATAAACGACAGATGCACTAAATCAATCAGCAAAAAGCATTCCGTGTTTTTTCGGCCTGTACAACGGCAGAGGCTGCCGATATCCGTCGCGTTAAAGAAGAGCAAAAGTCTCAATGAATTAATGATAACATACAAATTGAGTGGTAACATGGTATATGTTATTGTAAAATATAAGTGTTATTGAGCATTTTGTTGCGCCGCAGGCAGCCATTCCGCTGCGGCTGACAATAAAGCAGGAATTTATCAGGAGGAGACATAGTATATGAATAATTTTGTACAGTATACACCGACAAAAGTTGTTTTCGGCAAAGGCACGGAGATGCAGGCAGGAGATCTGATCAAAGCGGATGGCGGCAGCCGTGTATTTGTAGTCTATGGCGGCGGCAGCGCAGTTAAGAGCGGACTGCTTGGCCGCGTGACAAAATCTATTGAGGATGCCGGCCTTGCAGCTATGACATATGGCGGCGTCAAGCCTAATCCTACGCTGGCACATGCGGAGGAAGGTGTCCGTCAGGCTGTGGAATTCGGTGCGGATTACATTCTCGGTGTGGGTGGCGGCAGTGTTATCGATACAGCTAAGGCTATTGCCCATGGAACATCCCATCCCGATGCAGCACTCTGGGATATCTGGTATAAGAAGGTCAAGATCACAAAATCTCTGCCGATCGCCTGTGTGCTGACCATCGCGGCAGCCGGTTCGGAAATGTCCGCGGACTCAGTTTTGACAAATGAGGAGAACGGTAAAAAGAAGGGCTTCGGCACGGATCTGAACCGCTGCAGGTTTGCCATTATGAACCCTGAGCTTCTGCCTTCTGTTCCGGACTATTACTTCTTTGCAGGTGTCGCTGATATCATGATGCATACCATGGAACGTTATTTCATCCCGGGAATCAAGTGTGAACTGACAGATGAGATTGCGGAAGGCCTCCTTCGCACGGTCATTAAGAATGCCAGAATCGTGAAAGAGAACCGCAACGATTACGATGCGAACGCGGAGATTATGTGGGCAGGAGCTCTGTCCCATAACGACCTGACGGAATGCGGCAGAGGCAAGGACTTCTCGGTTCATAAGCTTGGCCAGCAAATGGGCGGTATGTATGATCTTGTCCACGGCGCGACTGTGACCGCTGTCTGGAGCGCATGGGCAGCTTATCTGTACAAAGATTGCCCGTCCAGGTTCTCTCAGTATGCCCGCAAGGTATGGGGTGTGACAGAAGAGGATGATATCAAGGCTTCAGAGGAAGGAATCCGCAGGACTGTTGATTTCTTCCGCGAAATCGGCATGCCGGTATGCATTAAGGAGATGGGCATTACCCCTACTGAGGAAGAGCTTGACCAGCTGTCGCTGGAGGCTTCCTACTTTAAGACTATTACAATTACCAAGATCAAGCCGGTAGATTATGAAGGCATCAAGGAAATGTATCATATGGCTATGGATGGCGTAGAGGTCTGAAACAGACATTGACTTTAGATTAGAGTTTCTGCACTATCGCGTTTATTCCCGTTTTAGACAGTGAAATGCGGAAGAATCTTCAAATAGAGGATTCTTCCGCATTTTGTTGTTCGCAGGGCTAATATTTTGTATGATGTAACTGAAAGGTGATTTATATCAGTGCGGTCTGTAATGGGGATTATCGGCATATGAAAAGAGTATGATGTACGAAAATAAAAAAAATAAAAATTCAGATAGTGTATCATGATTTTGACAAAGATGAAAGGTTCGGAAAGCAATGAGACCGCAGGAATCAGGAAATGTCAGCGATGAATAAAATTTAGATAATGAACCGCTTTAAAGCAATAAAGTGATGCATTTTTATAGATTGTATAGTAGAATATTAATGTCATTTGGGGGTGAGGGATCTTATTTGACTTTATATGTCATAGGTCTATTCATACCCGGGACTGTGGAAAAATCCACAGTCCTGTTTTATGACAGACCTGCTCTCCTGGCGAATTGTAATTGTTATTTTTTTCAAAAGATGTTCGGCTGAAAGCTGTATAATTTGACTATGAATTATGTGCAGGCAACTAAGGAGAAGTAAACGGTGCGGTTTATAGATATAGAAGATAATACAAATACTCAGGCTGATAATCATGATGATAGGTTAAATCCGAAGGATCTTCCGTCTGGAATCGACCTGTTTGAAGAGGAACGGAGTATTTCCGGTGTTGAGGAAGACGGATCACCTCCTGAATCAGGAATTGATAATAAAGGAGATTATGAGGAATCTGAACCTGTCGGTGATAGCGGAGACAGTGGTTCGGACGATTCAGATGAAATTAATATAGAGCATCCGGTTCAACCCGGCCCATCCGTCTATTATCTTGAAGAGCAGGAGATATCAGCGTATTGCATAACTCAGCAAGGAGAATCTCATAAACGGAAAGACATATTGTGTCAGGACTGGTCCGGAATCCGAGTGATTGAGGATCGGGGGATTGTGATCAGCGCGATTGCCGACGGTGTCGGAAGTTGCGAATTATCTGATTTGGGAGCGGAATGTGCCGTTAACAGGAGCCTCAGTGTGTGCGAGGCGGCACTGCGCAACACCGGTCTGGAAATAAATCCAAAAGAAATGGGGACATTGCTGAGACGTGCCATGAACGAAGCTTATGATGCAGTCGAAGCACTGGCGGATGAAAATGACGTGTTGCTCTATTCGTTTCAATCGACTCTGACGATAGCCATTTATGACGGCTCAGATCTTTATATGGGTCATGCAGGCGATGACGGAATCGTTGTCATTACCGATGACGGTGGATGCCATCTGGCAACGGTGCGTCACAAGGGCGATGAGGCCTCCAGCGTGTTCCCGCTTCAGAGCAAAGCAACGTGGCAGTTTGGAATGGCTCCGCATATTGCAGCATACTTTATGTGTACAGACGGCGTCCTCGATGGGTTTGTCCGGGACGAGACTGAAATGAATCGGGTTTATTATCCGTTCATTGAAAAAGAAATTTCTGAACCACTCAATGACTTTTGTGCTGTGGGCCAAAAGTGTAATGAGAGAAACGATATTCTGCTTTCTCCGTGGTATCGGGAAAAAGTTGGAGATGACCTGACGTTTGTTTCTGTTGTGAACCAGAAGAAAATGGCGGAAATACGGTCTAAAATCATATTTGACAGACATGCCTGGAAGACTGATACAGAGAAATATCGACAGGAACGCATAGAAAAAGTCAGGGAACTGGAAAAGCAGCAGGAGCGGATTCTGAAAAAAAAGATCGAGGATCAAATGACGGCTGCAGGGGGAAAACTGACACGCAGCAGAACATATGTGGAAGGCTATACCAAGCAGGCTAACAACACAAGGCCAAGAACTGCGGTCCCGACTAAATTGCCGGATTCCTCTAAATATGGCGAGGGGTATATTAAGCAGCCCAGCGAACCGATGCCCGGGGGAATGAGAAACTCGTCTGGTTATTCCCGTCCTCGGGGGGATCAGAACATGCAGACACCGATGAGACAGCCGGACCGTCAGGGGATGCCGGCACATCAAGGTCAGCAGATACCCGGGAATCAACCGACATACCCGAATCAGCCAACATATCCGAGACCGCAAGGCTGGCAGGACCAACATAATGATATTGACAGTATGTTGAAGCTTACAAGTCGCCAGATGGCGGAGGACGTCATTTCAATCCTTAATAATACGAAGCAGCCCTTTGATAATTTTGAAAAAGGTTATGCGGAGAAGCCACCGGATCCGGAAGATGGTACGGAGAATAAAAGCCCAAACACGTAGAATTGCAGAAATACACTTTTTTGCAAAAAAAATTTTTAATCATAGTGTAACATGAGATTGTGACAAGGAAACAATCTTACATAATAAAAAAGTAAAGTCAAAATCAAAGGAGGTTCGCTTATGAGCGAAGGATTTGTACAGGATATTATGCCTGAAAATGTTGGTGAGCGTCATGTAGCTTGTGTTCTCTGTGTAGATGTTTCAGGATCCATGAGCGGTGATCCGATCAGGGAACTTAACGAAGGTCTGCTGCAGTTCGGCAATGCACTCCAGGCCGATGCTATGGCGTTAGGCCGTGCGGAAGTGGCAATTGTAGCGTTCGACAGCAATGCCAAGGTCATTACCAGCATGACTCCCGCAAGCCAGTACCAGGCGCCGACTCTTTCGGCAGGCGGTATGACAGCGATGAATGCCGCAATCGATCTTGGTCTCGATATCATCGAGGACCGCAAAGCAACATATAAGACCGCCGGCATCAGCTATTACAGACCGTGGCTGTTCGTTCTGACAGACGGTTATCCCACCGATAAAGGCGATGAGGCAAAAGTGAAAACACGCCTTCAGGATTATATCCGCAATAAGAAGGTCGTTTACATGCCTATGGGTATCGGAGCCGGTGCTGACAAAGCAGTCCTGCAGTCTTATTATCCGGATGAGTATGACCAGAGCAAGAAAATTGTTCTTCAGGCTACTCAGAACCATTTCAAAGATGCATTCCAGTGGCTTTCTGCATCGATCGGCGTTGTCAGCAACTCCAATCCGCAGATCACAGATCAGGTTACACTTCCCAATCTGCCCACGGGAATCACGGTCGGTATCTGATAGCTGCACAGTTTTCTGAATTGAGTTTTACCCGTAATACCGGGTGTGGGATTTCAGGCAGTGCCCTTGCCGGATCAGCAGGGGCCTGCCTGATTGCCATATCAAAAAACGTTCGCTGCTGCAGGATATTCGTTGAAGCGGACAATCTGGAGATAGTTAATCAGATAACGTGGGAACCCATGAGAGATGGAGGATATATCGGCTATGCAGTATAAAGGAAAGTCCGGAAAGATTTACAGATTAACAAATGAAATCGGACAAGGCGGCGAAGGTATTGTCTACGGTATAAACGGGGAATATTCATCGGTGGCGAAGATATATAAACCCGAAAAATTTCCAAATGAAGAAGCACGCCGCAGCATGGAGAAAAAGCTGATCGCAATGACAGATAAGCGCTTGAGCTATAGATTAGACGGTCATATTAAACTGGCATGGCCAAAGGATGTTCTCTATGACGGCGGAACTTTTGTCGGATTTGTAATGCCGAGAATCGACTCCGCTTACAAGATTTTTAACATGTACAGGAATGACGATACCCGAAAACGGATATTCCCTACTTACAATTGGAAGTTCAGTGTTCAGGCGGCTTACAATCTGGCCTGGCTCGTCAATTATCTTCATATGAATGATGTCATTGTCGGAGACTTGAATCCCAATAATGTTTCGATGAATAGACAGGGGCTGATGACGCTGGTAGACTGTGACTCTTTTGACATTACTTATGCCGGACATCGATACCCATGTACCGTCGGACTCGATGAAATGCTGCCGCCGGAAGCGCAGCAAATCCGTGTTATTGAGCAGTTCAATTTCTCCAGAGAATCCGACGATTTTGCGCTGGCGATACATATTTTTCGCCTTCTCATGAATAACTATGATCCGTTTGGCGCCGTCCTGGTCGATCGGTATCAGGCGTCATCCTCTGACATGACGACCAATAAGGCTATTGCGAAGGGGGAGTGCCTCTACGTGAGAAATGTTCTGGGAAAGAGGCTTCCTCCCAATGCGCCGTCCCTCAGTATTTTGCCGATGGATATTCAAAAGCTGTTCCGTAAGACTTTTGATTACAACGAAATCACGGCTAAAAAGAAAATTGCAGAGAGGGCGACGGCAGATGAGTGGATGTACGCGCTGTGGCCGATAGCGGGTGAACCGGGAATTAACCGATATCTCAAAGAATGTTCGAGAGGGCATGTGTACCCGGCCCATAATGCCAGATGCCCATGGTGCTGACTTTGAGTGCCGGATCATTATTGCCATAGCAGCCGGATGAATTCTTCCGAATGGAGAATGACTGAAATGAATAACGACAAATGGGAGTAGAATCGAATGATACTGACGGGCAGAAACTCTGTTAGATATAATTTGTCGGATACACCGTTCGCGCAGGGCGGAGAAGGCGCAGTCTATGAGATTATAGGTATGCCCGATCGGGTGGCGAAAATATACCATAAAACGGTAGACCGTGAACGCATTGAAAAACTGAAGGCTATGACTGCCCTCAATATAAATCCATATATTGAGGGCGTAGCCAGACTTTCATGGCCGCTGGATATCCTGTACGAAAACGGAACCGTCAAAGGCTGCGTCATGCCGAAAATTAATGACCGCCTGAAACTTGTGAATGCACAGAGAGAAAAAGATAAGATGAAAGGCAGAGCATATCCGGACTTTAATTGGAAGTACTCAATCCAGATTGCCTATAACTTTGCTCTGATGGTCGATTATATGCATCGGCAGGATATCGTTATCGGTGATTTCAATACGAATAATTTCGTAATTGACAGTAATCACGGCGGCGCAGTCGTTTTTCTTGACTGTGATTCGTTTGATTTCACCTATAACGGAAAGCACTACAACTGCAAGGTCGCATATGATGAGGTACTTGCACCGGAACTTCAGAATGCACGCCTCTTAAGCAGCGCATCTTTTACTAAAGAGTCGGACTGCTTTTCTCTGGCTGTCCATATTTTCCGGCTTTTGATGAATAATCAGGATCCTTTCGGCTCGGTCGATGTTGGTAAGATTAAGAACTCTTCAGTCGGACAATGCTACAACCAGCGCATTATTAAGGGTGAGTGCCTTTACGTAAGAACGATTCTGGGAAAGGATCTGCCGCCGAATAGTCTTCCGTTCAGCTTCCTTCCACCTGATATCAGAGAACTTTTCAAGCGCGTGTTTGATTACAATGAGATCAGTGCGAGAAGAAAAATCAAAAGCAGACCGACGGCTGATGAGTGGGCCAGAACACTGTATAAGTATGCGGAAGCCGGGAATGTGGGTACTGAACTTAAGATCTGCAGCAAAAATCGCCAGCATGTTTATCCGTATCATCATAAGGAGTGTCCATGGTGCAGACTTGAGAAGACGGTAATTGCGCCGCCGCCAAAGCCGAAGCCCGTGCCGCCAAGGCCAAAGCCCGTGCCGCCGAAGCCGAACCCCACGCAGCCGGCAGCTCAGAAGCCCGGTCAGCAGTCAAAATATTGGCCGCCGTACGGTACTCGTCAGCAGAGCAGGACAAAGGGAACGACGTCTCAAATAAAGCAGACATATCTGGAACGGGCACCGATATTCCTTTATATGGCGTGGCTTTTGACGGGTGGAGTCGGAGCATACATGTTCGCAGCCCCGATCAAAACGTTAGTCGGCTCATTATGGGGATTGGATACGATCCGGGTATTACTGCTCATCGTGTCCATCCTGTACGGTTTAAAGATGGCATCGGGGTCGGCACAAAAATTCAGGCAATGTAAAAATCCATTAAGGTATTATGTGATGGCTCTGCTTAATCTTGTGATACCGCATCTTGCATTTGCGGCAATACATTTCCTTTATTCATTGGTTACGTAATCTGTTAAAGAGCATCTATGTTATTCTTGTGACTTCATTCGTGTGAGGCTTCACAGGAAATAACCGGCGTAAGAGTGTCGCGGACGACGGAGGTGAAAATGAAAAAAGTCGGATTGACATCGACCCTGATCGAGTTTCTGATTTACCTTGTGATCCTGATTGCTGCCGTAATCGGATCACTCAGCGTACTGTTCCGTGCTGCCTATGATACGGTTCCTGACTGGAAAGGAATCTTTCAGCAGTGCATTGCACAAGAACAGACTGTAGGGGACGTTGTTAGAGAGCTCACGGAAGGAGACGTCGGTGTTCGTGCAAAGATCAACAATGATGCTTCGGACCTCATTGGACAGGGTTCTTATAAAGAGCTGCCGGTTCCGTGCGCGGTAGCAGCGTCGACGCTGACGAAAGAAAACACCGTGATGAATCTTTTCGACGACAATTTGTCTACTAACTGGCAGGAAGGCGCGGCAGGCTACGGTATTGGGCAGGACGTGCGGATAAGCTTTGACAAAGTCTATAAAGTCAAATATATAGCGTTCGACCTCGGAAACCGAACCAGTGACGTGTCGTATGCGGAAAATGGGAGACCTTCGGTCCTGACACTGCAGATCGGGGACTTTCATCAGGTGGTCAGGTTCCGTGATGTCAGAGAAACTCAGTGGGTAGAACTGAGCAGACCGATTGCGTCCGACTCAATGAGGATATTAATCAATGACGTCTTTGAGGGCAGCAAATATACAGATACCTGTATCTCAGATATAAGAGTGTATGGGAAGTGATTGCTGCCTCTTCACTGAAAGGAGAAAATATGAGTGGTGAAGGTGGAGATTACAGTTCCGCTGAGACAAGCGACCAGGAAACGACAGCCGAGAGCACAAGCGAGTCGACGGAGACCAGTTCGGAAATGACGAGCGAGTCAACGGAGACCGGGTCGGAGGTGACGAGTGAGTCAACGGAGACCGGGTCGGAGGTGACGAGTGAGTCAACGGAAACCGGGTCGGAAGCAGCGAGTGAGAAATCGGAGAGCGGGGAAGTAAACCCTGACAATATAGTCTCCGGGAAAGCCGACGTCAGTCGGGACTACGATATAGAAGAAGCCGGCGCAGAGAAGGATACTCTCAGCGAGGAAAATATTGTCTCGGAAAAGACAGCTGTCGATAAGTACAGCGATATTGAAAAAGACATATCTGAGTCAACAGCCGGAAAAGCGGAGATTGATAAGACCTATGAACGCCCATCCGGATATCGGTCAGGCGTGAGAGATGCTGTATGGGAAAGTGCGAAAGATGAGCACGGAAGAGTAAGAGACCCCGTGACGGGAAGATATATGTCGAAGGATCAGCCGTGGCATATGGGACATAAGCCGGGATATGAGTTTGCAAAACATCAGGAAAGTGCAGCCAGACGCGGAATCAGCAGACAGGAGTTTCTTGATGAGCACAATAATCCTGAGCATTACAGACCTGAGCTTCCGTCTTCTAATCTCAGCCATAAAGGAGAAAGTAAGACGGAGAACTATTATGATTAGGGAGGATGACAATGGATAACAGAGATATCTACAGATTTACGCGCAGTTTCGTAGGCGGCAAGGCTGAGGTTTATGCTTATTACGATGCAAAGAAAACTAAAAGTATCGATATTATGACCAGCACGGATACCATGTATACCAAAGTAGATGTCTACTCAACGATCGGTCTGTCCGAGACAGACATTGGACTTCGCGCCGGCAGCCGGCGCCTGGGAGTAGAACTGATCGGCGTCAGCGACAAGGGCGATGAGATAATGGCCAACATTTTGGCAACGGTCGCATTTGAAGTTATGGACAAAAAGGATTGTTTCTGGGGAAAAGTGTTCTCCGACGCCGTTTCCGCGTATGATGATACATACGATGCAAAACACATTGTGCTCCTCACGCCTGAGTTCTGGGAAGGTTATCATCAGCTTGAGTCTCCCCAGGAGGTGATTGCATGGCTCCTCCTGGTTCCGATCTCCGATGCTGAAAAAAGCTTCATTGATCAGAACGGTATTAATGCTTTTGAGGATGTCCTCGCGAGACAGAATACGGACATTACAGACAGAAAGCGAAAATCATTTATCTGATATAGTCTTCAATGATTGTGTTTATTGGTCAGAGGGGGGATTCTGGCATGAATGCAATACATGTTCCGGAAACAATAAATATTCCTGTGACGGCAATTGTTATGCTCGTGATCATCGGTCTTATTCTATTGAATATTTCTATAATTCGAAGCGCGATAGAATATGTTCTCGATAAGTTGTCCGGACAGGTAAAAGAGCAGCGCAAGCTTCGTGAGGAGATGCTCAGAGACAAAAGCACTTCCACGAACCCGCAAGTATACACAGATGACTCGCAGTTCAGGCAACTGAGCCGGGAGCTTACAAAAGCATATAAAGACCGGCGTATTCGCAATATTGCAATCACCGGTCCGATCTCGTCAGGAAAATCCAGCTTTGTTCTGACCTATGAAAGTTTGCATGCCCGTCCTTTCCGTGAGTATCTGAAGCTGACGACAGGCAGCAAAAATCAGAAAAAAATGCAGACTCCTGAGGACGTGGAGATCGATTTGGTACGGCAGATATTCACGGGAATCCGGAGCAATGAGCTTCGGGAAGTATCGGAATCTGCGGTGCCGGCAAGACGAAGATTTCCTTTAATAGAGATTATTGTAGTAGTGTGGTCAACAGCCGCACTTATTGTTGCGTTTAATTCTGATAAACTGGAGAACCTGGTTCCGAAACAATATGCAGATAAACTGGAAGGATATGCGCTCATCTTCTTTATTCTTTCCCTGCTTCCACTGGTATGGGCCGTCTACAGACTGCTCGATTATGTACGGACACAGAGCCTGAAAATTAAAATCGGATCGGGCGGTGAAGCAGAGATGTCCTTTAAAGATAACAATATTAAGAGTCGTATGAATGAACTGATCCGGGCACTGGCTAAAATGCGCAGAAGGATCGCCTTCACTGTGGTCATAGAGTGAGAAACAGAACGATATAAATCTGCTCTATTATTTGACGAACGAGTGTCCCGAACCGTATCGTCTGTCCTTTCTGTGCATGCGGTATGTCAATTTTGAACCGTCTCTAATGGAACAGCATCTGGAGGATTGCGAGAAAGCGTTATTGGCAGGAGACTATTTAACCGCATTAAAATGTATCAACAGGGTGATTGTCTGTGATCCGGAAAATCCGGCTTTTTATGGAAAGAGGGCGGAAGTCTATGCGAAACTGAAAAAAAAGGGAAGAGCGAAAAGGGACAGAGAGACGATGCAAGATCTGTCCGAGTCCGCTGAGGAAGAGATCTTTCCGGAAAGTGCGGGAGAAAAAATATCGGTAGGGACAATCGAGCATGATATGTGGCGAATTCAGACACAGGCCAGGCTGTATCGGGCGCGTCAGATATTGAGCGGGTTTTTCAAGGAGATGATCTCGGGAACTGTAACCGGCCCGGAGGCGCTTGAACAAAAAATCAGTGATTATCAGCTTTGCCGG
Organism: Lachnospiraceae bacterium; assembly: GCA_045221675.1. Taxonomy (GTDB): domain Bacteria; phylum Bacillota; class Clostridia; order Lachnospirales; family Lachnospiraceae; genus Chordicoccus. The sequence goes on from JBGUWZ010000015.1 coordinate 27,003, forward strand.
ACAAACGTATCCACAGGGGAGAACGTTGAGTATACGATAAGGGTGCCGGAGGAAGAAGGGAGAAAAAAAGAAGACAGAAAAAAAGGCGAGGTATACATGCCTGTGGATGTCTGCGTAACTGTGCTGATCAATCCAGTGAGCAAGAATATAATTCGGGTACTGTATCACAACTTCAGGGATTACGTCGATGTTTTCTGTGAGGATAAAAATCCCGCAATGGTTTTAATCAAAGATTTTACTCTTTTGAAGCCTGCTGATTATGTGCGGAATGAAGAGGGAGAGAATCAGGGGACTTCAGTGCTGAGTATTGACAGGGCGGATCCTAAACTCGAGAAGGTGTGGAATTATACCCCGATCATGGATCGGGGAGGAGGGGTATACAGACCATTCCTTGAGAAACTGCATATAGGCATGAGCATTAATGATATCGCAGGGGAAGTCAGCAAAACCGGTCTCTACTCATGTGACATCGAAAGCGGCGGCAAATGTGTGTCTTTCGCGTCAGATATACAAAGCCGTCAGGACGGGAGCTGCGTGTATCTTTATTTTGATGAGGAGCTGCTTGACGATGTGCACTATTATGATTATGTGATCTATGCGGGGACAGACATGTATCTCAGACAGGCATCCGGAAACCTTGCGGGCAGGAACGGCAGTCTGTATCCGATCAGTGAAGGGTACTATGTGACAGATGATAGGTCAGCCCGGCATTTTAATGACCTGCAGGCTGCTTTGCAGGAGCTTGAACAGCACCGTATACACGGTTTTCCAAAATAAAAAAAATCCGATAGGATATAATCAAAGTATAAGAGAACAGTGTGTTGGCGGACAATAAGAACAGCAGTGTGATGCTGCTGGGAAAGAGAACGAGAGATGGACGCAACCGGAAAGACGTATGTTGGTCTGCATAACAGGACCTATACGCTGGACAAAAAACTGGGAAGCGGCGGCGAGGGTGATGTGTATGCTGTACGGAACAATCATAGCCAGGTCGCTAAAGTGTTCAAGGCCGTAAAGCCGGGACGTGAAGACAAATTAAAGGCAATGATCAGTCTGAATATACAGTCGAGGATCAACGGCATAGTAAGACTGACCTTTCCTGAGGATATTCTTTACGAGAACGGACATATGGTCGGTTTTGTCATGCCCTCCGTCGATGACACTCTTCGACTCTTCAAGGTTTGCCGGGAGAAGGACAAGGACAAAGATGCTATATTCCCGAACTACGGATGGAAGCACGCAGTTATTATTGCCTATAACATTGCCGAACTGGTTGAATACCTTCACGCAAATCATGTAATTATCGGGGATTTTAATCCCAACAATTTTGTGATAGACGGGGCTCATGGAGGAATGGCCGTGTTCGTCGATTGTGATTCTTTTGATATCACTGATCCTAAGACCGGCAGAAGTTTTCCATGTGAAGTAGCGTTCGCCGAAGTTGCAGCACCTGAATTGCAGAGCGTGCATAGTTTTAAAGGTATGCATACCGTCGAGTCGGACAATTTTTCTCTGGCGATGCATATTTTTCGCTTGCTGATGAATAATATGGATCCGTTCAGCGCGGTAGATATCGGTGTTAAAAAGAATTCGTCATCGAGCGCGGGAACAGGGAATAAAGCTATCATCAGGGGAGAATGTCCCTACGTCAGAGTACTGCAGAATAAGCGTATACCTGATGATTCACTGCCCTACGAGTTTCTGCCCGATGACATCCGTGCTCTTTTCGACCGCGTTTTTAACTATAACGAGGTAACTGCGCTCAAAAAGAATGTCATTAAGAATCGGCCGACAGCTGGGGAATGGGCGAGAGTGCTTCGAAAATACGCGATAGATGACCGGTATATTACGACATGTAGAAATAATCCCAGGCATAAGTACCCCAGCCACAATACCGAATGCCCATGGTGTAAGCTTGAGAGGGAAAGAGCTCAGCGCATTAAGTCAGTGAAGCAGACCGGAGGCAACAGTGGGCAGCATGCTGCGGGGACTTATGCAGGAGGTACGAACAGACCGCAGGCTGCACAGCAGCAAGCATCTCAAAATCCAACACCGACCGGTCAGGGAAGAACTACGACAACTCCCTCACCGACACAGCAAACGTTTCAACCCGGAAATAAACGCAGGGAAGCCACACTTTATTATGCGCTGTATATAATATTCGGAATAGCCAGCGGCTTTATGACAGGACCATATTGCTTCGATATGTACGGACTGGAAACGTACGGACTCTATTTTTCCGATACAACGGCTATCATTATTGTCTCTGTCATTGGGTTTATTTATGCTGCCATTGTCGCTTACTACACGCATGAGCGGTATGAGAATGCGGTAAACAGTGTCTGGTATCTGCTGCTTACCGCGAATGCACTGATTGTTCCTGCGATCATCACCTCAGTGCTTGTGTTTGCGATCATTCTGGCGATTTATGCAATTATGACAATTGTGGTTATAGCCTGTATGTGCAGCATGTGCGGTAATTCATAGGAATAATAGAAAAGAGACTTGAATAGGAGAGAAGGTAATGGATACTGTTTTATACGGTCTTGTGACGGGACAATGTGAGAGCGAAGAAGAATTTGAAGCCCTGGTCAAAGAGAACCGGGAATTATATGTTAATTGGAGGAAACATATTGCTCCGATGCTGAAAGCCAGGAAACTTACCGGGAAGAAGGTTGCGGAAGGCTGTCATGTTTCAACTGCATGTGCTGCAAAATTTGCACGTATGATTCCCGCAAAGCGTGAAAATGTCATCATGCTGGCAATGATGCTCGGGGAAAATATTGAAGAAACAAATGAGCTTCTGACAAGGTGGGCCAAGTTTCAGAAATTGTATGCCAAACACCCGCATGATGCAATCTGGATTTATCTGATCGAAAGAGGCGGAAGCGACAGACCGTATGCGCTCTTTGAGCAGTATCGGAAAAAATATGAGGAGCTGTACGAACAGTATGACAGCCTGCATAACACAGACAGAAAAATGGATACCAACGTCGCGTTTGACGTCATTAAGGAATCTGCCGACAAAAGCGGCGAATTGTCCGGTTGGGACAGCAGCCGCTTCAACGACGATGAGTTCGTGGAAATGATGCAGAAGCTGATCCCTTCTTTTGCCGACGGTTATCATAAGCTGATGGAAAAGCTGGATTCATATTTCGTCAATGTTGAGGAAATAGATCAGAGAATCGGTCTGTCAGATCTTTATGAGGCTGAAAACGCGCCAAGAGTGACGGCTAACACAATGTTTCAGGGAGATAAAAAATGGCTTGATATGTATTATCGGAAAATCAGGGAACTCAAGGAGGATCACACTATTCCCAGCCGGGCATTTCTAATAGCCCTCGGAATACGTCTGGCGCTCGGTACAGATCAGATTAATGAGCTGCTCGAATGTGCAGGGATGGGTAGATTATGCCCGAAAGATCGCCTGGAAGGAATGATTGTTTTTTATCTTGAGGAGATGGAACTGCAATTCCCCACGTATTTTAACCCACATCTTCTGGCAGTAGATCCTTCTTTCGATTTGCGCGATTATGAACCGGAAACTAAATCCGCGGATGGGGAAGAAGATGATCTGATGAAGCGCATCACGATCGCTATTGACGGATATCCCGATGAGACTGTGCAGGAATATATTAAGAGAAGGATTGAGGAATCAAATATATTTGAGAGTGATGATAAAGACAGCGTCAGAAAGTTTCTGCAGCTTCTTTAATAAATGCACGGCATTTTGATCACGTGGAGCTGCCTTGCATAAGGAGGTGCAACTATAGCTGTTTATAGTTATCGGGGATGGGGAATTGCCCATGAGAAAAGAAATATAGAATGCCAGGATTGCACAGGAGGCGTCTTCGCGGCAAACGGAAACTGTATTCTGGTCTTATCTGACGGTGCGACCTCGGCGTTGTATGCGAAAGCCGCCGCGGAAGTCACTGTCAGCAGCCTGATTGAGTACTTTGAGAATGTCAGACTATCGGAGTTTTTGAAACGGAATCCCGACCGTCAGACATGTGATCTGGTAGAGTGCCTGCAGCGGGCGATCATAGCTTTATCGAAGCAGCTGCACTGTACCGACCTCAGGCAATTCTCAGCCACAGTGCTGCTCACTGTATGTGATGGGGAGGACATTCTGATTTTCCATTTGGGAGACGGTGCAGTATTTCTTCAGGATATAGAGGGACATATATGCTACGTGTCGGAGCCCGAAAATGTCTCGGGAATGCTGAATGCCACATATTTTTCTGTGAGCAGCGATGCGGCGGAACATGCGAGGATCTGTATTTTTAAAGTTCGCGGCATGCAGATCGGAAGCGTGCTGATGATGAGCGACGGCCCTTACCTGATGTTTTACAATCGCGGCATAAGGCAGACCGACAGGACCGCTGCAGAGATCCTCGGGTATGTCCGGGACGGAATAATCAATAGTAATGAGGACCTGGCGGATATTCTGAATCAGATGGCGGAGGTCCCGGGCGAGAGGATGGATGACTGGTCTGTCATCGTCAGTGATTTTCAACCTTCAGGTGAAAGTTCAGAGCCCCGTATTATATCTATGCTGGAAGAGGAACGCGAAAAAGCTTTTCGGCAATGAACAAGGAAGACGACAAATAGCAGGAATCGCGGTGAAGAGGGATGGTTTGTGGTCTTCAGACAGAAAGCAATTAGGCTTATCATACGAGTGAGGAAGTAAAATGAGGATTTCCATGTTTAAAGTGAGGGAATTGCTCGCCCGATATGATTCTTCACTTGTGCTTGGCAGACAGATAGGCAGCGGCGGAACGTCAGATGTCTATGATCTTCCCGGGACGGAGCCGGCTCAGGTGCTCAAAGTGATGGATACGAGCTGTGCATGCACAAGAGACAGTGATTATTCGGAAGACATAGAACGCCGCAGACGCATGAGGGAGTACTTTCTGAATGAAATCTGGGCAATGAAGCAGCTGCGCGACTGCAAATACACTGTTTCTCTCCTTAAAGCAGTGGAAATCTCTTTAGAAAAGAGTGAAAAGAACACCTTCCGTTCTGTCTTTTTTGTTCAGATGAATAAACTTGAGACTTTGAGTGATTATCTGAACAGGACCGAATCAACTGAGAAAACAATGGTTCAACTGGCGAGAGATATATGTCATGCTCTGAACGCGTGCAAGGAAAAATCGATTCTTCATCGGGATGTAAAACCTTCAAATATATTTGTTGCGGAGGACGAGGAAGGACCATATTTCGTATTGGGAGATTTCGGCATATCCAGGCGTATGCATAATTACTCCGGTTTTGTATCTATATGCGGAACCCCGGAGTTTACAGCCCCTGAAATTATGAATCATATGAAGATATCTCCGCAGCTGGAGTACAGCTCAGATGTATATTCATTAGGTTCCACTCTGTACTATGAATTGAGCGGAGGAAGGTATCCCGGTCTTTATTTCAGGAAGGGCAAAAATCGGCTGGAAAAGCTGGCAGGTGTATCAGAAGCGTTCCTTGAAATAATACTGAAATCTGTTCAGTACTACCCTCAAAATCGATATAAGGATTCGGAAGCATTGTATGAGCAGCTGGAAAAGCTTGTGCCGGAAGAAGACAGAAAAATCATAGACAATCCGCATTTTCTGGGCGCTAAAGAAGCGATGCTTGTCGACGATTATGAACTCGCCAGTCAATATGCCGAGGCGGGGTGCAGAGTAAATGAAGCAGGCTGTAAGAGGCTTTATGCGTATTGTCTCTATCATGAAAAAAAGGACGATGCTAAGATCGTTGCAAAGGTAATTGATATACTGGATCTCCTTACCTATGAGGGGGACAGTATTGCGCAATGCATCAGAGCAATTATCCATTGGGAACATGAGGAATATGCGGAATTTCTGGAGAACATCCTGGAATCTGCGGAAGAGAAGTGTACGCTGGCTCAGTATCTCTGCGGAAGACTTCTTTACTATGGGGATAAAAGATTCCCGGATGTGAGGGATCGTGAGAAAGGCCTTATGATGTTGATTGAATCCGCACAGGAAAATTATCTTCCGTCTATACGTATCCTGAAACGAATCAAAAAGACGGATCGTTGCGCTGTTTTACCGGAGGAGCTTATGCCTGTCATAGATTTATTCGATGAGGAGGGTCCCTACAATTCAAAACCTTCCACGATCAGATGTCTTTAAACACGGGGGAGTACCATGCTGTTTGAATGTTTGAAAAAGTGGGAAATGCTCCACACGACCGAGAAGGCTGCCGGAATACAGCTGGTACTGCATACAAGCTGTGTTAACTACACATGCGAAGACCTGAAGCGGACAGCAGAGCTTGGATATGAATGGGTCGCTCCGGATGATGTATGCAGGGAATTAAGATTGCTGCGCAGCTCTCGAATTTATCGCAATCAGGCAAAAATGCTGCTTGATCGGATAAATCGGTATAATTCCAAATACAGGCCCTGGAATATGACGCAGCTCTATAAAAAAACGACCGGAAGCGCTGCCTCCGGACTCTATCCGGGAACTGTGATCTATGCTTTCGGTGATCTGAATTTTTCGGACGAATTCCTGGAGTGCGTATCGAAAGAAGTGAACGGTTATGTCGTGATCCCGAGTATCAACTGGAGCTGTGTCGCGGGGCAGGCCAGTATAATAAAACTTGAAGTTGCCAGAGAATACTCTGTCCGACAGTCAATCACGCTTTCAAAAAGCAGGGCAAGGGCGCGTCTTCTCGAAATGGAACGCCTGAGTGTGAATGACAGCAATCTGTATATATCCGGCAGAGATATGAAAATGACCGGAAAGGGTGGGAGTAACGCCAATATCTACATAAGTCCCGAATTACCGGAAAAGATGATCAAAGGGTTCAAAGGCTTTTCGCTGATCGGAACACAGAAGGCAAAGGTGAAAATTCTTCGAGAATTCGGAAAACGTGTTCCGTTCCTCCGGGCTGCCTTTCCGATCGATCTGATTTATGACGAATCGGGAAATATAGCAGCCTTTACGATGAAGGAAATCGGCGGAAAATTATTGAGGGAGTTCATCTTGAACGGCTGGGAGGATCATGATCTGGAAAAAATACTGAAAAGACTCATGCTGCTGATCACAGAGTTACACTGTATGCATGTGCTCATTAATGATCTCTCTTTCAATAATGTTCTCATCGATTCGGATGATCGCGTAGGTCTGGTGGATTGTGACAGTTTTCAGGTGCTCAATTATCCCGGAGGAGGGATGACGCCATTATATCAGCATCCTGAGATTAAAGAGACGGATTATGATTCGCTGCTTCGTCAGCCGAGACATGAAGCATTTGCATTTGCCGTTCTTTTATATCAGATGATTTTTTATGCTGAACCTCTCAGTCAGCAGCAGGCCCCGGAGGATGAGAGGAATCTTAACTGGAGTAATTCTGAATTTCCATTTGATACATTTACTTGTTCACCCAATACGAATACAGAGACACGGAAAAACTGGTTCGATATGGACGTGCGTATAAGGAGCGCTTTTTCTGACGAGTTTCATTTCCGAAGGGAAGTCACGTTGGGGGAATGGCTCGGGATTCTGGGGCTTGTGCCCTGATCAGGAGGTTTGAATGAATTTTAAAGTTTTGCGCCGCAACGACGGACCGAGAATACATATTCCGGTAGCACTGATCATCGATCGGAGTGAATCGACGAACGATATCAGGGCTGATCTTAACAAATGCATATATGAACTGCTTGAAAAGATGAAACATGAGGAGACGTTCCGAAAAGCCGTCGATCTTCTGGTCGTTTTTTTCGACAGCGATTATGAGTGTGTTCTTAACTTCGTGCCGCTTGAGGACGTCCATCCGGAGGATGTTTCAATCGTGAAAAGCAGCGGCTTCACCAGCACCGGAAGAGCGCTGCTGTATGTTCTGGAGCGCCTGGACGAAAAGAAAATAGAATGGAAGAAGAGTGCCGAGAAGTATTATCAACCGCTGGTTTTTCTGCTGACCGACGGTTATCCGGATGCAGGATACGGAGCCCCCAGGGGAGTCGTCGAGAAGATCAATGAAGATTATAAGATGGCGGCGAGCGAGATCAGACAGCGGGAAGATGATAATAAAATTACATTCATCTCAGCCGGGATCGAGCGGGAAGACGGTGTATCTGCGGACATAAAGCGCCTGGAAGAGCTCACACATTATAAGGACCGTGTCTTCCGGCTCTGCAAGGATACGCCGACAAGCGGAATCGAAAGAATTGATGACTTTTTTAAACTGATTTATGAATCGACCAACGCTACTTTTACACATACTCCGATTGATGATGTTATCGGAGGAATAGTGAATTTATAAGGTAGGGGTGTGCTACAAAAATGAAAAAAAAAGAATATTCCGGTCTGATATAATTCTGTGTAAGGAGGGTACAATGAAAAAGGATATACAGACAAGAATGTATGAGAGTCTGGCTGCGCAGATGACTGAAAAAGTAGCCGGGCTGGTGAAAGAAATTCTCGATGTTGCCGGAGACGGAGAATGGACAGATACCGTGTGTATGTTATCGGGGCTCACCAAAGATGAACTCTGCTCTGCCGCGAAGGGAGAGAGCCGCTTAAGCGTGAAAGAGATGAATGCGTTTGTAACGGGAGTTTTGAACTCCTGCGATCTCTGTGAAAACAAGCGGACGGATGAGAACTTTGAGGCCGAAGAACCGGATCGTATGTACAGCGTGGCGACTCAGTTCCTTCAGGAGTGGGTGAGCAAGGTTGGTAAGATCATAGAATATGAGCCTGCATTTGCGGACAGCTTACTGTGGAAAGCAGGCACTGCAGATGATGAAATGATGCTCGGAAAGTACCATCTGTTTATGGACGCCAGCGCTCTGTGCGAACCGGGAATGTCGGAATTTCTTGATAAGGTCATCGTAGCAGCAGCCGGTCAGGTCGGAGTCAAACGGGTAACAGTCCCCAAAACGGTCGTCACAGCGATTATGAAGATGGCTCAGAATCCCATTGAGGGAGATCTTATGGGTGCGACCAACGGAATGAGTAATCTTCAGAAGCTCCAGAAGGCGGGACTCCTGTCTATCCGAGGCGATGAGGGGGATATCACGGTGCTTAGCACTTTCGTATCCGCATTTTCGCGGTTCAAGCCCGTCAACCATCTGCTTCTTTTTACCTGCGATAATGTCCTTGCCGATGCGGTCGGCATGCTGAACCGAAGCGGAATCGAGGGAGATGACATTCTTATAGGGTGTGTGAACAGTAAAGGCGTGGCCTGCTGTTGGGGTGAAGAGAAAAACGAGGCAGATCAGGAGGACGAATCAAAACAGGACGAACCGATGCAGGACGACTCTACAGAGAACGTGCCGGAAGGTATCGTGCAAAGCGGAGATGAGACGCAGCTGATTGCTGAGGACAACTCTTCCGAGGCAGATCCGGTAGAGGAATCGGAATGGGAGGATCCTGAAGAGGAACCTGAGTGGGAAGAGTCTGAGGAGGACCCTGAAGAGGAACCCGAGTGGGAAGAGTCTGAGGAGGACCCTGAAGGCGAGCCCGAATGGTATGAACCGGAAGAGCCTGTGTGGGAAGACCTCGAAGATACGGCTCAGTATGGCGAAGACGCGCCAACGCCGGATGAGACTGTGTGGATTGAGGATGAGCAGGAGTCGGATGGAGATCCGGACGAGGAGGGCAGCGGCTCACTGTCAGGCTTCGAAAGCGATACCTGGAATCTTCTGCAATAAAAATATGAGGGGGTATTATATTGACACTACGGGATTTGGCATATGCAAAAGCGAATGCTCTCACGCTCGAACAATGGCAGAATATTGCCAGAGCATCGGGGCTTGGGATCGGTCCGGATACAATTCTGTCCGAAGCTGACCGGGAGAAGCTCATCATGGCCTATCAGGTGTATCAGAAAAACGGCGGGCGAGCAGTCGGTGGCAGCAGAAATACGCAGGGTGCAGCCGAATCGAGCAGCCGGACCGGCTATGCGGGAGATTCGGGTCAGCCGGGTAAAACCAATGACGCGAAAGCCCGGAATGAGCTGAAGAAGCTGGTGAGTCAAAACTATATATTTATTGATACGAACAGTATTATGGTTCCCAATGCAGAAGAGGCCTTTAAGAATATTGTTCAGGCTTCTGCTGAAGCCGGAAAGAAAATCAATATTCTCAGATCGTCATTGTTTCAGATAGCTGCATGGAGTAAAGACAGCGGAAATGAAAAACGTCGGGTATTGGCTCAAAAAAGACTGCAGCAGTTGAAGACGCTTCAGAGTGAGGGATATCTTAGCATCAGAGATGTGCCGAGTATGGGGAACAATACGTCCGCATCGGATCTTGTGACGATATGTTCGAGATTCAGGATGGATAATCCGCTGCTTGTCATTACGCAGAACAAGCAGCTGGCTGAAGACCTCTTGTCTCTTAATCGGCAGGGATCAGCCTATGGGAAAAACATCGTCGTCAGAAGAATTAACAATTTCGGTTATCTGAGCAATGTTCTGACGAAGACTGATAATGATAAGGGCCTTTTCAGGATTTGCACTGAAGTCAGGAAAGAACCGGACAGAGCGCTAAGCGTCAATCAAATTCCCTGTTCCGGGGATACGGTCTTCGCTGCTGCCGGTGATAAGTGGCAGAGTATTCTGCTGGGTGAGGAAATCGGCCATGGAGGAGAAGGTTCGATTTATCTCACCGATACAAAATATGTGGCAAAAATATATAAGAAAGAATGCTGCACAAATTATCGTCTCGAAAAGCTGAAACTGATGATCCAGGCGGGACTGAACTATAAGGGAATCTGTTTTCCGAAGGCGATACTTGTTAATCAGTATCGCGAGTTCGTGGGCTACCTTATGGACAAAGCGGAGGGCTATTCGATACAGTCCAGTATATTCAGAAAGGCGCTTTTCATGAAGAAGCTGCCCGGATGGAAAAAAGAAGATCTTGTGCAGTGCGCCATCACAATTTTGTGCACGATTCGATATCTTCACCAGAATAATATTCTGATCGGCGATATCAATCCCAATAATTTTCTTGTCAAGTCACCTACCGAAGTTTTTCTGGTAGATACGGACAGCTTTCAGATCAATGACCTGCCGTGTCCGGTGGGCTTCCCTCTTTTTACGGCTCCCGAAATTCACGCAAGGTATCGCAAAGGTGAGTTCCATGAATATTCGGAGATCCTGCGAACCAGGGAAAATGAATATTTTGCTGTTGCGACCCTTATGTTCATGCTGATGCTTCCGGGCAAACCTCCTTACACGCAGCAGGGCGGAGAGGATATTGTCGATAATATTCTGGAGATGCATTTCCCGTATGCTGTTGGGACGAAACACGGAGAAAAGGTTCCTGAAGGAACCTGGAGATTCATCTGGAGCCATCTGACGCGCCGAATGAAAGAGAACTTTGACAGAGTCTTCAATAAGTATGAGGACAGCTCGGAGTATAACATTGAAGAACGTCTCAGCGCGGAAGCGTGGCTGAAAGAGATGCGGGAATACCGTGGCATTCTGGAGAGATGGAGCAGAGAGCTGAAGAAGGATCCGAACACTACAGATGCGGACCCGAAGAGCCTTGAGCTATACCCGGATGCTTTGAAACGTATAAAAGGCGTAAAATATGTCAAATGTCGGGGCGAGGGATGCACGAACGAATACCCGGAGGACGATTACAGAATGAAAGCGGGCTTTTGCCCGGAATGCCTGAATAAGGGTGAGACTGTTACGTGTTATTCGTGTGGCAAGCCGTTTGTCTTTACGAATTATCTCAAGTATTACAAAAAGCTCTCGAAACCTCCTATTATGTGTCCGGATTGTCGGCAAAAGAAGGACGATATTATTGAGAGTCGTCGGTGTACAGAACCGGGATGTAATGAAGTGTTCGTTATTACCCGGGGAGATATGGCGTATTTTAAGTCTCAAAATTATTCACTTCCCAAAAAATGTCCGAAGTGCAGAAAAGACAGTTCGCCCAGAGTGCTGAGCAGTAAGAAGAAGTACAGTGCTCCGCCGACAGGTGCTTACGAGCAAAAGAGCAGCCTGACCGGAGGCGGATCGACTTATGGAAAGGGCTCTTCCGGGAAAAGTGGATGCTTTATCACGACGGCTGTATGCGGATATCTCGGAAAAGCGGACGACTGCAGGGAGCTTATGGCCTTCCGCGATTTCCGCGATAACTGGCTTCGATATCAGCCCGGGGGAGAAGAATTGATTCGGGAGTATTATCGAACAGCTCCCGAACTGGTGAGACAGATGCATACGTCTTCCGATTACAGTGCAATATGCGATACTCTTTGGGATGAATACCTTGCTCCATGCTATGACATGATACAGGACGGAGAACTTGAGAAGTGCAGGGATCGCTATATCGCGATGGTCGGATATCTCGAAGAACAGGTTTCCGGGAATACCATGCAGGATGATACGGGAAGGCGCAGCTCATGAAAGACAGCGATGTAAAGAGAAAAAAACACGGATGGGAAGCGGTACAGGGGGCTGTCGCAGGCAGCTCCCACGTGCAGCAGGACATTGCCTGTCAGGATAAGACTTATATTATGGAGCGTAACGGCGTGCTTGCGGCAGCCCTTGCCGACGGGGCGGGATCGGCGAGTTTTTCTCACTACGGCGCAGAGACCGTGGTGAGGGAGGCCTGCCGAATCCTGACGGAAGGGTTTGAAAGGTATTATAACAGTGCCACGCCGCAGCTGCTCAAAAAAACACTTCTTGAGGGCCTCTTAGACGAACTTGGGAAAACTGCTGCGCAGCATGATTGCAATGTGAATGAACTTGCATCTACTCTTCTTGCCGTAGCGGTCAAGGATGACAGCTTTTTGATTGTGCATCTGGGAGACGGCGTGATCGGCTATACGAAAGGATCTGATTTGAAGGTCGCGTCGGCTCCGCAGAACGGAGAATTTGCAAATACCACATATTTTGTAACGTCGCCACAGGCTTATGAGATGATGAGAGTCAGAAAAGGACAGTCAGAGGATATCAACGGATTTCTTATGATGAGTGACGGTTCGGAGGCGAGTCTGTACAGCCGGCATCGAAACGAATTGGCACCGATTCTTCAGCGACTTTTATACCGCCTCGGTGTGACATCTTCCGAGTATCTGGAGCCTTTTATAGAAATAAGCCTTGCGGATGTCGTATCCAGAAAGACGAGGGATGACTGCAGCCTGGTTCTCATGTCCAAACGTCTGCGAACTTACGATGAGATGGATACTGAAGAGATGGACGACTACTTTGATATTCATGCATCAGGAAAGCATGTCGCATTAATACGCAGAAAGCGATATCGGGAGATCCTGGACGCGCTGGTATATCCTAAGACTGTTTCAGAGATTTCTGCCGCAGTCGGAATTGCAAGTAAACGGTACCTTGAGAAAAGGTGGCTGGGAACACTTCTGGATCTCGGCTATATCGTAAAGGATGAATCCGGGAAATACAGAAGAGTTGTCGGTTCCGGTCAGGCGGAAGCCAAAGACGAGACAGCAGAAATTAAGGACGAGCAGGAGAAAGAGATGCCCGCTGAGCCTTTGGCGGAACAGACAGAAATCGACGGAGAATCGGAGGTGACTGATGAGCAGGGATGCTGTTAAAGCAAGTGATATCTGGATGCAGGATGAGATTGTATTGCCAATCTGTTTGTGTCTTGACACGAGCGGTTCCATGGGATATACGGTGGGAGGAAGGCTCACCGGTGAACACGCTGTTGTAGAGGGCGTCAGCAGACCGGTTGTAGAGGGCGGAATTTCGCGAATAGAAATTCTGCAGGAGTGTCTTGATAAGTTCTGCAGAGCAGTCTGTGAAGATGAGCTTGCGAGAGTCACGGCTGTTGTTTCTATTGTTGCTTTTGATGATCGCGCGAAGCTGATACAGAGCTTTCTTCCCATGACGGATGCCGGGGAGATGAGGAAATTCCCGAAACTGGTTCCGGAGGGTATGACTGCGATGGGGGAAGGCGTGAATCTGGCACTCGATCTTCTTGAGCAGTTTTGCCGTCGTTACCAAAAAAAGGGGATCGATTATTACAGACCGTGGCTTGTCATCATGAGCGATGGTCATAATAACGGTGACAAAGAGGAGTTCAGGAGAGCGGAGAACAGAATTCGAATGCTAGTCAAGGAGAAACGTCTGAGCGTATACGCTTTTGGCATTGGTAAAAACAGCAGCCTTGAACAGATGTATGCGCTGTCTCCCGAACAGCAGGCGTTCAGGCTTGAGCCGGAGCAGATCGAAGGACTGTTCGACTGGCTCGCGAAGAGCGTAGTTGAAGTATCATCCGGCTCGATGGATTCGTACAAAAGTCCCAAACTTGAGAAATATAAAGTGGTTGAATGGACTAAGAAAATTATGATGGAAAGCTAGTAAAAGGAGGACAGCTTTATGGCAAATGATTTTATCCGTATACAGGATCTATTAGACAATCCGGATACACATGTTCCGGTATGCCTGTGCCTTGATACCAGCGGATCGATGATGACGACCGTCGGAGGCACGTTAACAGGCAGAAAAAAGATCATTGACGGGAGAGAATACGATGTTGTGACGGGCGGTACCACAAGACTGGAGACACTTCAAAAGGGTATTAAGCTCTTTTATGACGCGGTCTATGAAGATGAAAGCGCCAGATATGCAGCGGAAATTTCCGTCGTGACGTTTGATGATACGGCACATGTGCTTACAGACTTCTCCAGAGTGGAATACAATGACGTCAGAGAGCCGATTCCTCAGCTGACTACGAGAGATAAAACGGATCTGGGTGCGGGGGTCAATTGCGCTCTGGACAGGCTGGAACAGAGAAAGGAAGAGTACAAGGAAAAGGGCGTGGATTATTATCAGCCCTGGCTCATCATCATGACAGACGGGGAGAATAACGGACCGCTTCCGGAACTGGAACGCGCCCGCCGGAGAATCAATAAGATGGTAAGTGAAGATAAGCTGAGCGTCTATCCGTTCATTATCGGAACAAATGAAGGCATGGGAACGCTGGCCTCTCTCTCGCCCAGGCAGAAGCCGATGAGGATTAAGGAGACACAGATGAAAGGTCTGTTCAAATGGCTCGGAAAGAGCATTTCTCAGGTATCTTCCGGCAGTCTGGGAACCTTTAAACATGTATCTCTCGATGAGTTCGAAGTGACCGGCTGGGATGAACCGCTTGAGTAATATACAGAGGGAATGATATGCATCTTACCGTTGATGAGATATCAAAAAAACTGGGGCTTCAGAAAGAGGCAGTCATTGCGGCTCTGCGCGAAACAGGTATAGAACCGGACGTGCATGGAGAGCTTGATCCTGAGGAGTTCGGAAGTCTGAGGAGAGTGCTTTACAGGTATTATCAGGATTCTATGAGGCAGAAGACCGGGGAGAACTGTGCGGAGGCGACGGGAAACCGGTCTTCGGCGGAAGCGGATAATAAAGAAGGCAATCCGGTGAAGGAATCGGTTTTGCTTCGGAATGAACCGGATACGTATCGAAATGAATCGGACACAGCTCAGAACGAACCGGATGAAGAAATCGTAAATCTGGTGCAGACACACCATATCATGATCGATACTTGCAGCTTCATGCATGATGGATGCGAGGCCTTTTCGGACAGGCTTCTTCCGGCGCTGAAGAGATGTTCCAGAAAGGTTATAATTCCCCAGAAAGTTTTGCTGGAGCTTAAAAAGCACGCAGAGAATAAGACGGATCCTAATAAATCGCGAACCGCCCGGAAAGGCCTGGCGATCTGTGAGAAATTTCTGAAAGAAGGGTGCCTGACCGTAAAGGGAAGCCCGACCGACAATTTTGCGGATAACGTAATTTTTGTCAGTTTTTCACAGTACAGACTAAAGTACAAGATGGTGCTGATCACTCAGGACCGGCACCTGACAAATGATATTTTACAGCTCAATGAAATGAAATCCGCAGCCGGAAAACAAGTGAGAGTATTCAGAATCACAAACGCAGGAGATCTCATCGAAAGCATTTAAGACGTAGAACAATTATAACATCATAGAGCTTTACAATGCCCGACAGAAAGAGATAGCGCACCGAGAGGAATGTGCGCTATTTCGAGTATAAATAAATCCCAAAGTTCTGAAAGCCGAAATGTTAGACTTAAATCAACAAAGAGGCAAAGAACATTGAAAATCTGTCGGGAGGCTGTATATGAAAACGTCATATATTATTTCAAGATTTGCTCAGATCTTTACGGATGAAGAAATTTCCAGAATGTCTTATCGTGAAACTCGAGGAATAATTGAAGCGGTCATTGTCGATGTACACGGCCTGAAAGTTGTAAAGGCAAGACGCCTGATCAACAATATTATCAACCTGATCATGGGATCTTTCGAACTGTTCGTGATCCACGGCTATCACAACGGTACCGCAATCAGAGACATGCTCAGAGAAGGAATCGGCAATCACAAGGTGGTGAGCTGGATCGGCGTGGCTGGGAATCAGGGAATTACGTGTCTGATGATTCTGGCGGTATGCAGCGATGTGAAATAAACAGAAAAAGGTTCTTTCCGGGCTGCTCATTCTCACAAAATCCGGGCAAAATGTACATGCATTTTGCCCGATAGACCTTATGATGCTTTATAATAGTGATAAAAATATGTAGTTCGCAGGAAGAGTCCCGGAGGAAACTATGGAATTTAGACAGATAAATAAAGGCGGATGGTCGAATAAAAGAAGATACAGAAACTATATATATCTGATTCACAGTCTGGAGGAAGAGAGGAAAAAGACCGAGGCTGAAGTCAAGGTCGAGGACAAAGCAGAGCCCGACATTGATGAGTATGGGATTGAGCATCCGCTCCTTGCGGCACCGTCAATCATCTATATGCCGGGGAAAGGAATCTCAGCCTATAACATCACGCTGAAAGGACAGTCGCACATTAATTCGGACACCAGATGCCAGGATCGCTCAGGCATCAGAACTCTCCCCGACAAGGGAATTGTGATTGCAGCTGTTGCAGATGGCGTGGGAAGCTGTGCACTATCTGACATCGGAGCTGATTGTGCGGTAAATGCTGCGCTGGAGGTTCTGGCACAGCAGCTGGAACAGGTCGAGCTGCCATTGACGGGACAGATCATGGGCAGGCTTCTTCGGACAGCTATGAATGCCGCGTATGATGCAGTCTCGGAGAAGGCCGATAAGTTAGAAGTCCATATGTATACACTTCAGTCGACGCTGACTGTCGGGGTTTACGACGGAGATGTGCTGTACGTCGCGCATGCGGGTGATGACGGAGTTGTAGCGCTTCTTGCGGACGGCAGATATTGCCTGGTCACGGTGCGTCATAAAGGGGAGGAGGCCAGCAGTGTATATCCGCTGCAGAGTAAAAACACCTGGCAGTTCGGTATGACGAAGAACGTTGCTGCTTTTGTCATGTGCACCGATGGCGTTCTTGACGGATTTGTCCGTAACCGCAGCGAGAACGAGAGGGTTTTTTATCCGTTTATTAAGGCAGACTTTGAGACTATCTGCAAATCCGAAAAAGATGTTCAGAAGATCTGTGATGAGAGAAATCGCATTCTGGAGTCTGAAGACTACAGAGCACGTATTACCGACGATCTGACGTATCTGGCTGTGAGCAACAATACCCGCGTGGAAAATATGACAGAACCTCCGACATTTAATAAAGAAAAATGGGATGAGGACACTAAAAAGTATGCGAAGCGGAGAGAAAAGATATTGACCGGAATACTGTGATGCAGGAAAACAGGCAGATCCTCCGTACTCGTGCTATCTCCGGGAGAAGTGCTGATGATTGGTTATATGAGACCGTTCGGGAAGATGTTCGCCCCTGAAGACAGAAAAAATTACAGAGCAGTTTACTGTGGTCTGTGTAATAGTATGCGCGTGGAGCATGGCGTGAAGAGTATTGTTTTTCTGAATTATGAGCTGACTTCACTGCTTTATCTGATTCTGTCACTGACCGAAGAGGAGCCGATACGATATTTCACCCCTTGCTCCGTCTCACCGCTTGTCTGGGGATATAAATACGGAGAACGACTTGGTTCATTCATCTGTGCTTCCGCGGCCTCTTTGCTCATCGCCAATTATGAGGCGGAAGATAATTTTCTTGATGATGGGAAGATGACTGATAAGCTTATTCTCGGCTTTACAGAATGGAATGCAGGACCTATCAAAAAGAAATATGCGGATTTTTCTGTCAGGCTCAGAGAGATATACTCCGAATTTCAGATTATTGAGAAGGAGGCTGCCGAACGTCGGCAGGAAGAGTACATCAGTTTTCTTGCCGACCTCAGCGGGACGCTGTCAGCTGAAATTGCAGGAACAGCAGCTGAGGCGGAAGGGCTGCCCTGCAGTGAAGCTGTGTACTCATTCATTTATTACTGGGGAGAATGGATCTACCTGATGGATGCAGTCGATGATTATTACGATGATAAGCGGAAGAATAAATTTAATCCCCTGTTTTTATATGATTCAGAGCCCTGTGAGAAAGCGGAACAGTTGCTCATCGGATATGAGTTGTATGCATCAGAGTGGCTACGGGAGCTTCCGATCAGGAGATGGAAGGCGGGAATTGAATCGCTATTCCTTGAACAGCTGCCGAAAAGACGGCAGTCTGCGGTAGAAAAAATGAAATTAAAGATGCAGGTAAAGTGAATCAGACGCCGAAGAATTGACGGAGGCATAAGTGATACTTCCTGTTCGAAATGCATAAAGTGCGGTGAGGAGCATTTACATGGTCAACACAGGAGATAAGAACTTAGGGACGGTTCCCGAACCGGTCGATGAAAAGACAGAAAATCCGGTAACTGAGAATGAAACCCCCGGGGATAATTACACCGTGGAGGATATCGATGAGAACGGTATAGTTCACCCGCCGTTACCGGAACCCGAATGTTTTATTAGCGGCCGGGTAGGCTCGTTTGGTTTTTCACAGCAGGGCAAGTCGCATATTGACAGGGATGAGCGCTGTCAGGACAGATTTGACCTTCGAATAATTCCCGGGCGCAATATAACGATAGCCGCAGTGGCGGATGGAGTGGGAAGCTGCCTCCTGTCAGATCTGGGAGCAGACTGTGCCGTGAAAAGTTCTCTGGATTATTTGGAAGAGAAAATCAGAGCGCATAAGGGAAATCCGGCTGAGAAGGAAATTCTCCAATGGCTCTGGGATGCGCTCTCGGCAGCCTATCTTAAAGTGAACGCGATGGCTGAAGAGATGCAGATCCTGTTATATAGTTTTCAATCTACTCTTACAGTGGCGTTTTATGACGGAGACATCCTGTATTACAGTCATGCGGGAGATGACGGTATTGTCGCTTTGCTCGGAGACGGTTCATACAGGATGGTGACAAAACGACATAAAGGCGAAGAGGCCAGCAGTGTATACCCCCTTCAGAGTACTGCGACCTGGGAGTGCGGCGGAGTGCCTGATGTCGCCGCGTTCGTTATGTGTACGGATGGCGTTCTCGATGGATTTGTCCGCAGTGAGGTAGAAGATAACAGAGTATACTTCCCGTTCATAAAGCAGGATCTCATGGCTGACATCAAGGACGTGGAGGATGTTCGTAAGCTGAAGGATCAGAAATATGATTATATGAAATCCGACAGATATCGAAATATGGTCACGGATGATCTTACTTATGTTGCAGTCGTAAACGCGCAAGCCGTCAGGAAAATGAAGAAAAAGCCGGTATTTGACGCGGAGAAATGGAAAGCGGACAGCCTGCGGTATGAGGAGCAAAGAAAAAGGATACTGTACGGGCCTCCGGTCCGTCAGCAGGATAACGACTCGGAAGCCTCTTCGGAAACCCTGAAGGAAAAGTCAGACAATGTGTCTTTGCCGCAGCAGAACAATGTGAGCAAGCCTGAAGAACAGCTGAATTTGTCTGTGACGAAAAAAACAGAAACAGGCAGATATGCGGGACTGCTCAAAATCGGCCTTCTTTCACTGATAGCGGTTTTGTTGGGGATAATCGGTTTTAGAATAACCCATTTGAGAAAGCCGTATGAGATGAATGCGGATGCGGTCGCAGAGCTGAGGGATGTTTGCAGGGTAAGTGCGAAAAGGGAGATTAAGGATACGCCTGTGCTTCTTGTGAGCAGCGGAAAAAAAGTCAAAGAAATATCTGAGAGGAATACAGAAAGATCCGTATCGAATATAAACATTCCTGCATACTGCTACGTTGATAAGAGCGACGAACATACCCTGTATTTTGTATATACTGCAGATTTGTCTGTTATGCAGATTGAAGCTTTCAGAATTTCGCTGCTGCCGGGAGAAATCAGAAAAAAAACATATAAGGATTTATACGGGCTTATAACCGTTACGGACGTGAAAGTCGATGGCCGGGGAAAACTTAGAAGCTTTTCTATAAGTCGTGAATATGGTTCCGGAGGCAGCCTGACGCTTTATGAGAGCGAGGATGAGGTTCTTGAAAGTTTAAAAGATCTGAATATAAAAACGCGCAAACAAAAACTGGCAGTAGATGAAACACAGTAAATGGAGAGTTTGCTTATGATCCCAATTTCAGGAAATGAAGAACTTGAACCGAAAAACAATTGTGCAAACACAGAAGAATTGAAGCAGGATGTCTCTGAGGTAAAAGCCGAGGAGACGGCGGTGCCGGATGCTTCGGGTGTAAAAGCCGAGGAGATGCCGGTGTCGGACGCTTCGGGTGTAAAAGCCGAGGAGACGGCGGTGCCGGACGTTTCAGCGGTAAAGGCTGAGGAAATATCGGAGCGTGAAGCGGATCAGACAGAAGAAGATACCGAGCCGAAAGCTGAGGAGTACTACGCAGCCTTCAGAGATGAATATGACATCGATCATCCGGGACTTCCGGGTCCGGTGTGCAGGTATCTCCCGAAGCAGGGCATTTCCGCTTTTGCGGTTACACAGAAAGGCCAGTCGCATAAAAAGAATAAAACAGCCTGCCAGGACCGCTCGGGTCTGAAAGTACTTGATGACCGGGGGATCGTGCTTGCGGCTGTAGCGGACGGGGTCGGAAGCTGCGCACTGTCAGATCTTGGGGCCGACTGTGCCGTCAGGAGCAGTCTCGATCGTATGGAGGCAGAAATCAAAGCATGTGACGTACTTGATGTGTCGCGTGCAGCTGCAATACTGCGGTCGGCGATGTCCGCTGCATATGATGCTGTCGAACAGATGGCTTCCGAAATGGTAATAAATTCGTATTCATTTCAGTCCACTCTTACAATTACCATTTACGACGGGAAAAATCTTTATATCGGACATGCCGGGGACGACGGAGTGGTGGCATTGTTCGAAAACGGCGGCTATTACATGGTGACAGTGCGTCATAAAGGTGAGGAGGCATCCAGCGTATATCCACTGCAGAGCAAGTCAACATGGCAGTTCAGTAAGTCTGAGAACGTCATTGGATATGTTCTGTGTACTGACGGGGTACTGGATAGTTTTGTAAGAAGTGAATTCGAGAGTAACAGAATTTATTTTCCCTTTATTGAACGGGATTTTACGAAACCGGCAGCATCACCTGAGGACGTAGAGCGCGCCTGTGCCGCAAAGGAAAAAATGCTTCTTTCCGAATCCTACAGGGCCAGAGTGACGGATGATCTGACATATGTGGCGGTCGTCAATAATTACGCTCTGGTCAACTCTCTTGAAAAACCTGCATTTGACAAGAGAAAATGGGACGCTGACACCGCTGTGTATCGGAAAAAAAGAGAAGAATTATTGAAAGCCGGAAATCACTTTGCCGGAGCGGAACAGAAACGAACGGACAATATGACCGCAAGTCAGACACGGGTCCGTGAAGGAAACCACGACAGTGTCCGGGCGCGGGGCAATGAAACCGGTGGTTTGCCGGAGGGACAATACAAGCCCGGATATGAAAGAAGCCCTTCAGATATGGGAAAAACTGCAGCCTGGCCCAATGACGGACAACCATGGCTGTTCAAGAACAGGACGGCAGCATGCAAAAAAATACGTGATGGCACAATAATGGGGATCCATGCGGCGGAAATAATCAGAGATGGCGTTATTGAAATGATATTACCAAACGACTCTGAAGATTCGGAAAATCGGAGGCGATGATGAGTGAGATGAAACTGGAATCAGTCAGGGAAGCGCTGAGGCGTCTGGGTAGAGATTGCTATGGTGTTGGACGGAATAGAAATGCGGGAGACATTCTGCTTTTTCTGGCGAGCCGCCTTGAAGAATTAGACACGGATATTCTTGAAGGAATCAGCAGCCTTGTCTCTGAAGCTCCCATGATAGAGGGAAACCATAACGTGGACATCACAGATTTTTATAATTCTATCACCGGTGAAGAGGGCTCTAAGCTTTACGACCTGGATGATCCCGATGATGAAAATGATGATCTTCACCGGCTTATATCGACATGGCATGAAGAACCGGAACCCGAACCGGACTCGCAAACAGAGACAGTGTGTGTCTGGATGGCTGACGAGGCGCCGGCAGATGAGCCTGTGCAGGAGCTGATAGAGGAGTCTGTTCAGGAGCCGGCAGATGAGCCTGTGCAGGAGCTGATAGAGGAGTCTGTTCAGGCGCCGGCAGATGAGCCTGTGCAGGAGCTGATAGAGGAATCTGTACCGGAGCCGGCAGATGAACCTGTGCAGGAGCTGATAGAGGAGTCTGTTCAGGTGCCGGAAGTCAGGGCTGAGCCTGAATGTGAAAAGAGTATCGTCCCTACGCAGAGTCAGATGGGACAGCCGGAGGAAGAGAGGTCAAGTTCAAGGGATATGAATATTAATGAATTGCCTGAGTTCCAGCCTGATTGGGATGCATTAATGGGATTTGCTGCGGATAAAGAAGAGGCGACAGGCGTACCGGAGATAAAAGATACAGTATATACGGATTGGTCCGGCACAAAGTATACTCCCGGGGATATGCTGATTGAGGACATAGCGGGTGCGATATACAGTGTTAAAGGCAATGATCAAATCCTCATTAAGATCATTAAGCCGGAATTCCGGGGGAATCTTTCGCCGATTCTTGAAGGCGCAATGAATCTGGATGCCGAAGCAAGACTTGATGCTTACTGGGTATTTTCCAAACCTATCACCAGGATCTTTGATTCGAATTCGAGGTGCGCGGGTTTTATACTTCCTAAAGTCGATTTTGAACTGACACTTTTTGAGCTGATCTGGGATCCGGAAAAACGGAAAAGAGTTTTTCCCACGTGTTCACAGAAGAGCATGATCGGCATCGCCTATAATTTCGTCCATGCTGTCCAATATCTGCACAGCAAGCATATTGTCATCGGAGATATCTGCAGCAGTGACATTGTCATCGCCAAAGGCGGAAGCGTCTGCTTCATTGCTCCGGAGCGATTTGATATTGTAGATCCGAAAAAGGTAAGGAAATATACATGTGACTATAAGGAACGCGGCATTGACATGCCGGAAATGATCCGGCGCGCTCCGGAAGCAGAAGGGGCGAAGGGAAGTCCGTGCTTCACCGAAAGGACAGATGATTTCTGGCTTGCCCAGACCCTTTTCAGCATGTTGACCGGCGGAAAATCAGTATTCTGCGGTTCGTTCGGGCAGAACAGGAACAACATCATGGTCTCTGACGCGGGTGTGCCGGTGTTCGAGGATGCGAAAGTGATGGCATTTGCAAGCGGAGAGATACGGGCGCTGTTCAGAGCTGCATTTGCAAATTCAGCTGATGTCTCTGTACGTCCGACTGCAGCTGTTTGGGAGCGGCCGCTTTTTAATCTGTATACTTCAATGTGAGGCCTGGGCTGCCGCACTGAGGCATTGCGTACTTAAATATGAATGATACATCTGTAGAGCGCAGTCATATTTATCTGATGCAAAACTTAGTGTGGCAGCCTGCTTTTATCGATATTGAGCAGCTCGCCTTGCGCGGCACGACTTGAACTGACAGCAGTAACTGAGGTAGTTGCCTATGGAAATGAACATTAATACATATTACAGGAATCGGCTGAATGATCTTGAAAAACAGACCTATGACGCTCTTGTTCCGCAGTGGATGCATATGTATCCGGAAATTTCTGTGCCGGGTACAGCCGGGACAATGAAGGCAGCCACTGAAGCGATACACAATGATTACTCTATTCTCTTTTACGTCGATTACTACAGCGGAAACAGGATGATGCTGGTACCGGGACTATTCAACATGCCCGGGACAATTAAGATGAAGGGGCAATATCTGTATGATAAGGACACGGCAAGGGTCCTTCTTGATGAGTGCATGAACTGGGGACGGGCCATCACATCCCGGCTTCCGCGGAGCATGAGCACGTTGAACAAAGCGCTGTGGCTTTTTGATGTACTGACACAGAATATGGTATACAGCGAGCTCGAGAGGTATGAAGCTCACACGATAGTGGGAGTGGTCAAATATAATAAAGCTGTCTGCGAAGGCAATGCCAGTGCGTATAAATTCCTGTGTGATCTGGCAGACATTCCGTGCATCATGGTTACGGGAACTCTGGACGGCGGGAATCATGCCTGGAATATGATCTGGATAGACGGAGAGCCCTCTCATGTGGATGTAACGGATGGCGTTTCCGGAAAGGGAATGGGAATCGCCAGAAAATGTTTCCTGCGAAACGATGAGGACATGAAGATCCTCGGTTATTCCTGGGATGAGCCGGTCATCCCTAAGACCCGGATCCATAATTTATCGAATCCGCTGGTCAGAGTTTCATCAAAGGCGGAACTAAAGGACACCGTGAGAAAAATGAAAGCCGGCGATGCGATCACTGTCGTGGTGAATATTCCGAATCAGCGAAATCAAAAGGCTATAAATCGGCTGGTCGCAGAAGCTGTTTATGCGAGCGCTTTTCCGCAAAGTTTGAAATCTGTTTCGTATTCTGCAAACTATAAGTTCCTGTTCATTGAAAAATGATACAAAAAACAAAATTATCGACAGGGTATAATTTATACTAGTGATGATAAAGGGGGCAAGCAGACTGTGAGCGCGTATACATTTGATATCAAAATGAATCCTACGGCAAGAAATGCTTCTGTTAAGCTGAATAATCAGCCGGTCAGCAGTCAGAGCCAGCTCTGGAAGTGTGAGAATGAGCCGCTCTTCAACTGGGTGCGTCAGCTGCCGTCGATGCTTTTCGCCGAACTGAACAACGCCTATGACCTGCGGTTCAGCGGAAGCGATCTGGAGTGTAAGATTATCGCCGGCATATTCGAGAAGGAAGCGTACTGTGAGAGTGTCTCGTGCAGCATTAACACCGGGCGCTATTCTCTGGACACGAGAGTCGGATGGGCGTCTCAGGCGTCCGCTGAACTGGGCCTTTCACTCCCGGGCAAAGGCATTATCGGAGTCAATGCGAGCGGCGGCTGCCGGACCTGCCTCGGTGATGCCATGAAGAAAATGCAGGGTATAAAGAGCACCCTGTTTATTTCAGGTGGGCAGACGGTCTATGTGACGGATGATGCAAATGAAGCAACAACGGCAGCTCTCACATACGACACGGTCTATCTGTGCGGCAGCGGGCAGCTTCGGTTCGACAACTCGGAAGACAAATGTCTACTGTACCGCGGCAGAAGTGAAGATCTCGCTCTTTTTCTCTCGCAGCTGGCGGATCTGTACGTTCTTAAACCGTTTATTGAGAAATGCTACCAGCTATTGTCTCAGGCTTCTGCCAATGCCTCTTTCATTACGAAGGCCAAGGTGGAGATGCTTAGAAGCGATATCCCTCATGCACGGCTGATTCTCTCGGCCCGGCAGGTCGAGGTCGGAGATACGGTAAGATTCAGTGTTGAAAAATTCCCGGACGAGAAACTCAATCTTCGTATCCATGAACCCAATATTTTGCAGAATGTCGGAAATAATCAATTCCGAGCTGTCGGGACCGGGACCGCTCATCTCGGTATTGAGTACGGCAGTGACAGGATCTGGAACGGAACAATTAATGTGTATAAAGTGAACCGGGTCACATCGATCCAGCTCACACCGCCGGGCGGAACCATTCTGGAAAACACTGATTTTCAGGTCGGATATGCATTTAATCCGACAAACGCACAGAATTTGTCGAAAGCAGTATGGAGTGTTTCTCCGGCAGGAAGTCTTCGGGATCTTGGCAGAGGAAGGTTTACGGCTCTCAGAAAGGGCGTCTGCACAATTACACTTTCTGTGGAGAGTGTGAGTAAATCCATCCAGATAAGCGTGTTGGAGACCGCTAAAGATATTCAGGCTCCCAATGAAGTTTTTGTGAAACTGAATCATGGCGGTGTGCCGGTCAGTGTTTCAGCCCTGCCGCCCGGAAGCACATACGGTTCCCTTGTTATTGATTCAGTTGAGCCCGGTGTGGCGAGATGGGACAATAACCGCAGGGAAGTTTTTGCGGTATCCGAGGGCAATACCGAACTGGATATCAGGGCAGTAAATTATGACGGAAGTTATCTTGCGACAAAGCGGGTAACGGTCCATGTCCTCCCGGAAAAGGACATTGTCACAATGCCTTTTTTGCCTACCGTAATTGCGGCACTGATTCTTGTGGCAATCCTGTGTATTCAGACGCCTCTTGTATTACTCGCGACGACTATGGCAGTTATAATGAGCATTGTATGGATCGTTCGGAAGTGGAAGTATGGAATCAGACAGTTTTCTCCTGGGCGGGTCAAGTATGAGATACCTGCCGCGCTGCTGTCAATCGCCGCTGCACTCTCAGTGCTGGCCTACTACCTGAATACCTATTATTTATACTAAAGTCGGATATCGCACAGGGTTCCGGTCGTTTTTTAAGTATTAAGGGGTGAGAAAAAAGTGAATGCCTTAACGAATCTTCAAAATTCAATCTCCATGGTGAAAGGTCTGTTGAACAGATCATATCTGGAGACATTTGCAGCGACGGGCTGCGCGATAGCGCCTTTGCAGCCGGGGGAGGTTCAGCAGATCAAGGCTCATATGCGTTTGCTGAAAGTAAAGCAGCTCGCGTACAGCGAAGAATCTGTCTGGGCAAGAATGTCCGTCGTTTATCAGACACTTTACGGGCTGGTTAACAGCTGTTTCCTGGTCATTGACGGAACACCGACAGGCACAACGCTGTATGTGGGCATTCAGTCAGATGCTCCGGGCACTGCGCTGAATGCGCTGATGCAGTCTCTGGACGGAAATTTTCCCGGTATCGTTTATGAGAATCTGACCGGAGATGCGATTAATACGATCATGACCCGAAGCAGTCTGGGACAGTTTCAGGGATCTGTTCCGACAGTGGCAGCAGTGTCTGTCGTTCCGGCGGAAAAGGAATATGATGATCGGGGCGTGGATATTCAGGGACTTGAGAAGTATATCGATTCCATGCAGGGCAAGACCTACACGGCCGTTCTGATGGCAACGCCCTATGCGCATAATGAGATCGAGGACCGAATTGTATCCCTGGAATCAATCGCGACATCGTTGTCCCCGCTAGAGAAGACGACTGTGCAGATTTCAAGCACGACGTCTGCATCCAGAACGGACTCGACCGCGCAGGCTGTTTCGAATGCGATCAATACGAATCTTCAGAAAGGGTTCTCTCTTACCGCTCAGGACGGATCATTCAAGACCCGGGGCAACACATTTGGAATAGGGGCTCCGATACTAAATACACATATTGTGCTTAGCGGTGGGACCCAGAACGGGGTCGGGACTTCACATTCAGATGCGTTTACAAAAAACATCAGTGCGTCCTATGGAAGCAGCGTAGCGGTGACGGATACTGTCACGCAAGCTTATATGTCCGGAAGCAGCCAGGGGTCTGCATTGACACGGGAGAGTGTCAACAAAGAAGTATCCGATACGCGGGAGCTGATTGAGCGCAAGATCTTAAGGCTGAGAGAGGGGAGCTCATATGGCATCTGGGATTGCTGCGGTTATTTTGTTTCTCAGCAGAATGACGTTGCTATTGTGGCCGCAAATGCCTATAAAGGATTGATCTCCGGCAAGGGCACCGATGTCGAACAGGCTGCCCTGGCTTTGTGGCAGCCGGGCGGAAACAACAGGGCAGCGTCTCATCATGAAGTGATCAGGGGAATCATCCGCAATCTGCAGATAGGTATTCCGCCGCTTTTCCTCACCGGCGGCAGCGTACTTAGGACAGATTCCATGGTGACAGGACATGAGCTTCCCCGTATGATGTGCTTTCCTCTTAAGTCGGCCGGAAATATTACGGTCGTCAGGATGAGCCGTTTTGGCCGGCGTGTTCACTACATGGGAGGAGAGGAGCCGAGTCGGGACCGCGTGTTCAGGATTGGACAGATATACCATATGGGAAAAACTGAAAATACAGAAGTCTGTCTTGAGAGCAGTCAGCTGAACGAACACACACTGATCATAGGGGCTTCCGGCACCGGCAAAACGACGGCAGTGGAATCAGTCCTGGAACAGTGCTATAAAAGGAACATACCCTTCACCGTTATTGAACCGGTCAAGGGGGAGTACAGCAAGCGCTGGGAGCATTTGCCCAATCTCAGGATCTTCAGCGTGAATCCGAGAAAATTTAAAATGCTGCACTTGAATCCGTTCGCATTTGATGAGTCCGTACACATTCTTGAGCACCTTGAGCGGGTCTACAGCGTGTTTACCACCGCCTGGCCGCTTTATGCGGCTCAGCCTGCGGTGCTTCGGGAATGTGTTCAGATTGCATATATCCGTAAGGGATGGGATTTAGTCAATTCAATCTGCCTGTTTCCCGAACGGAGATTCCCGGTCTTTCAGGATGTATTCGAGGCACTGCCGGATGCCATTAATAACAGTCATCTTGTGGGGGAGACCAGGGCAACATATGAAGGTGCTATCGGCACCAGAGTGCGGATGCTGACTCAGGGCCTGTACGGTGAGATATTTAACGGGGAATACGATATTGACAATGGTACACTGTTCGACGGCAACACCATTATCAATCTTGATGGACTTGGCTCGCCGGAAACTCTGTCTTTTATGATGGGTATTCTGCTTATTCGCCTTTATGAACATCGAATGGCTTCAGGCAACTCGGATAGGCTGCGTCATGTGACAGTACTGGAAGAAGCACACAATATTCTGAAAAACAATACTTCCCAGCCGGTCGGGGAGGACACTGCCAGTATAGGGGCCAGGTCTGTGGAAGTCATAACAAAATGTGTGGCTGAACTTCGGTCCACAGGAGAAGGCTTTATCATTGTTGATCAGTCACCGGGAAATCTCGACACCGATGCTATGAAGAACACTGCCACAAAGATCGTACTGAGTCTTCGGGAGGAGGATGACATTAAAGCCGCAGCGTCGACTCTGGCCCTGACAGAAGAGCAGACAGGCGATCTTCCGAAATTGGGAAGAGGAGTGGCGATTATCCGTCAGAGAGGATGGGCTGAGCCGGTCCTTGCCAAAATTGAAAAATCCGAACCGAACAGGGGAAACAGGGCAGCTGTGCCAACCAGCTGTGTCACACAGCATAATAAAGCAGTTGTTCAGGGATATCTTGCAAAACTTATCCTCATAAGCGCTAATCAGCCGACTTTTTCTGCAAAGTTCATCAATGATTATATGCTCCATTGTACAGGGTTCAGCCAATGGAAGCTCGATGATTATTGTGAGAAAGTGCTGTGGTACGGGGAGCGCTACAAACGTCTTGGAATCGCAGACAAGACTGAACGTGAGAGGAAGAACTTTTTTGGGAATATGCTGATCGATTTGTTGGAATTTGCATATGTGTTCAGGATTTTTCCATGCCCAATTCCGAATAAGATGATGAGGCAGCCTTACTGGAAGGATACGGATTATCAGCGATATTGCAGGGAGTGGCGGGATTCGGTTCTTGCGGCAATGGAACAATATGCCGCCGGGCTTGACGACGCACAAAAAGATAAGTTGCTGGAATATATGCTTGCAGCTGACACCGGTTCAGAGAACATGATCTGGACAGGTAAAACGCTGTATGGCGGCGCCTGGAATTGATTCTTAACGATTGAAAGAGGTACTGATAATGAGCAAGTCAGGTGTAACATATTCGTGCATATTGAAAAATGGGACGACAAACTACACCCTTGATCAGAAGCTGGATAAGGGTGGTGAAGGTGAGGTCTACAGCATTATGAGCCATCCGGAACTGGTGGCAAAGATCTTTCTCAAGGATAAGCCGGGACGGGAAGAAAAGCTGAAAGCCTTGCTTAAACAGAGCGTGCAGTCCAGAATAAACGGTCTTGTGCGCCTTGCTATGCCGGAAGGTCTGCTATATGCGAACGGCACTTTTGTGGGCTACGTGATGCCAAGGGTCAATACCAGGTTGAAACTGTTCAAGATGTGGAGGGAAGCAGATGCGGACAGAAATCTGGTTTTTCCGGATTATGGCTGGCAGCATGCCGTTCAGACTGCCTATAATATAGCGGAGCTCATCGACTATCTGCATCGCAACCATATCATTGTCGGAGATTTTAACCCGAATAATTTTGTCATAGATCCGCAGAACGGGGGAAGGCCGGTATTGGTGGACTGTGATTCATTTGACATACACGATCCGGACACGAAACAGCATTTTCCGTGTGAAGTGGTCTTTATGGAGATGGCGGCACCGGAGATCCAGGCAGCAGGCAGGGTAGCAAATGCCCGTTTCAGCGAAGCCTCTGACAATTTCTCTCTGGCTATTCAGATGTTCCGGCTGCTCATGAATAATCAGGATCCATTCGGGAGTAAAAATATCGGGATCAATAAACCGTCTTCCTCGGCAGTCAATGCCGGAATCACAAGTATTATGAAAGGCGAGTGTGTTTATGTCCGGTATATTCCGGGCAAAGTCGTACCGCAGGATCAACTGCCGTTTGACACACTTCCGAAAGATATAAGGGATCTGTTCACCAGAGCGTTTTCTTATACGGAGGTCACCGCAATCCAGCAGAAGACGTTAGACAGCAGACCGTCTGCGGAGGAGTGGAAAAATGTTTTGGAAAAATACGCCCTGAAGGGAAATAATTACGTTCTCACCTGCGGGGTGAACAGCCGGCACAGATATTCGAGTCATCTGCAGAAGTGCCCATGGTGTGAACTTGAAAAAAAACGGGCGACATTACATACCGTGACGAATCCGAGCGGTCAGACGGGAAATAATCAGACTGTCAGCTACAGAAATAACACGAATTCCGGGAATGCTGCTTTTGGCGGTTATGCAGTGGGATTCCCGAATACGCCGCAGGGAGGTCAACCGGCGCAGGGAGGAACCGGGAGTCCTCAAAACGCGAATCAACGGATTTTTTCACCCGGTCAGCCGAGGCGGGATGCAAAGTTGTATTATGCACTGTTCATTATTTTCGGCATAGCAGGGGGATTTCTGGTAGATGAGGTTCTCGGCAACGCTGCATATTACACATCGCTTGACCAGTATACTCTTTCAATGGTTGTAGCGGTCTTCGGCGTTATTTACGGACTAATTGTGGCAGGAAAGACGAAAGACCGATATATCAATGCGATTGATTCCAGGCCGTGGCTGTTCCTGACCTTAACGGGACTTTTTGCTCCTGCGGTGATGGGAGTTATGGCATTCATGGTATTTCAGGCGATCTTGAGTGTACTGATGATATTGATTGTTATATCCTGCTGCTGTAGCTTGTTGTGCAGACATTGAAAAGACTAAATACACAACCTGACTTATGAATGAGGGGTAAGACATGGCCGGTTACACGAGCTATTCAGGAAAAAGGTATATACTGGGAAGAGAACTCGGCGAAGGCGGAGAAGGCATAGTCTATGATATTCAGGGCGACAGTGAGGTGGTTGCCAAGATTTATAAAGAAAATAAGTTCAAGTCGTCCAATGACAGATTGACAATGGACCGTAAGCTAAAGACAATGATAAAAATGAACATCCCTGTCATTATTGATGGGAGTCTTCGTCTGGCGTGGCCTTTGGATATTCTTTATGAGAATGATCTTCTGGTCGGGCTTGTTATGCCCAAGATCAATTCTTCGTGCAAGATATATGATGTCCAGCGATTGGATCCATGTAAGAAAAATACATCCCAGAACGCCGAACTCAGAAACGCTTATCCAAACTATACATGGAAGTACTCTGCCCAGTTCGCATATAACCTTGCATGGATCGTTCAATATGTACACAGTAAAAATATTGTTATCGGCGATCTTAATCAGAACAATATTTGTGTCGATACCACCACCGGCAGTGTCATTATTATTGATTGTGACTCGTTCGATATCACGGACCCTGTGACCGGAGAGCATTTTCCCTGTGTTGTAGGGTTTTCCGAGGTACTTGCCCCCGAACTTCAGTTAGTAGGGAACCTGTCAAGGGCTGCTTTTACTAAGGAAGCCGACAATTTTTCACTTGCCATACATATTTTTCGATTGCTGATGAGGAACGCGGACCCGTTTGGAGGGATTACTGTAAATCAGGGACCCAGCAGTTCCGTGGCCGCTAATGCAGCAATTATCAACGGAGAGTGTGCATATGTAAGAAGTATACCGAACAAACAAATCCCGAGAAACTTTCCTACTCTGGACATGCTGCCGGTAAACATCCAGATTCTGTTCAGAAAGACCTTTGACTATACAGCTGTTACGGCGAAGAAAAGAACCGGAAATCGGGCAACAGCCGCCGAGTGGTGCAATGCGCTGTGGCCGCTGGCAAGACCCGAACCGAATCCGAATCTGCAGAGATGCCGTGTCAAGCCATATCATGTATACCCGGTGCATAGCTCTTATTGTCCCTGGTGCAGGTGTGAACAGGCGTCAATCTCACCGAAAACACCACATAAGCCAGATCCGGTTCCTGATGTATCAGGTTCGACAGCGAAGGGCACTGTGTCGACCAGCGACAATTCTCATATCGGCTGTATTTATGGGCTGGTTATTATTCTGATACTCATTTGGATCGTAAATTCTGTGATTCAGAAACAGATTGCAGAATACAAGAAAAACCATGCGGAAGATACGTATTCTTATGAAACTGCATACGATGACAATGATAATGCACCTATTGAGGATTATGATTCTGAACAGAACGCTGAAGAACAGCAGGTGAATGAAGTCTATCAGGAAGACGAAGTTTATCAGGACACTGAAGCTTATCAGGAAAATGAAGAGCATATAGACGTTTCCGGTTTTATTTTTCCTTACAGTGATCGTGAATTTATAAACCCTGATGACTTGGAGGGGCTTTCAAGAGCGCAGGTATCTTATGCCAGAAATGAAATCTATGCGCGACGAGGAAGGAAGTTTAATACTCCCTCGATAAGGGAATATTTCGAGTCTCAATCGTGGTATCAACCGATATATGAACCGGAAGCGTTTCCTGATTCTATTTTTAATGAATACGAAAAGAAAAACATCGAAACTATCGTGGAGTACGAGAAGAAACAGGGCTGGTGAAAATTGTAGTCGACCTTTTTAAAACAAAGGAGGTAAGTATGAAACGATATCTGATAAAAAAACACGCTGTAAGATGGAGTCTTTGCTTTCTGGTAACTGCTATTATTTTCGGGCTCACTGCCTGCACATCGAAGCCAATGCAGCCGACAGAAGCACCTGTCGCAGCAGATGAAAGCGATGACACCGGCAGCGAAAGAACGGAAGTTCATGTCGCGTCAGGCGGAAGCGATGACACAGGCAGCGGAACGCCTGAAGAACCGTATGCAACGGTCTCTTATGCCGCCCGGACGATGCCCGGATCGGTGATTGTCGTACACGGCGGGACTTACGGACCGATACAGCTCGATGCGGACGCGTCCGGCACAGAAGATTCTCCCACATATATTCGTCCTGCGGAGGGAGAGACGGTGGTTGTGAAAGCTGAAGGGGAGGTTTGTATCTCCATTTGCAACACAAGCCATATTGTGATCGAGGGAATTGAAACAGAGGGCGGGACCCACGGTATTGATTATGAAAGCACTCGTGAGGCGGAGGATGCGGCTCTTAATGACATCACCTTTAGAAAATGCAAAGTCCATGGTGTGCGGGGAGTCCATGGCATCTGTGTCTATGCTCGCAATGATCTGACAGCTGTTTCAGATCTTACTGTTGAGGGCTGCGAGGTGTACGACTGTCAGTGCGGCTCAAGTGAGTCGGTAGTACTTAACGGCAATATAGACGGCTTTTTGATTGCGGGAAATCGGGTGCATGACAACAATAATATAGGAATCGACATGATCGGTTTCGAGGGGACAGCCATGCATCCGGATCAGGACAGCGAAAAGAACCAATACGAAGCAGATCGGGTGAGGAATGGCATTTGCCGCGATAACGTCATATACAACATCAGCGCGGAAGGTAATGATGCCTATTTTGAGGATGGGGAATATGACCTCTGTGCGGATGGAATCTATGTCGATGGCGGATGTGATATAGAAATCTGCAATAATTTCATTTTCAATTGCGATATAGGTCTGGAGGTCGCGACGGAACACAGCCCGGAGGAAAATGAAATATTCAAGGTGACCGGGGTCAACGTACATGACAATGTAATTGCGGATTGTTACGGATGGGCCGGGATTGGCTTCGGAGGCTATGACAGTGACCTCGGATTTACCGAAGACTGTGAGTTTGCTTATAATACGCTGGTGGACAACAGCACGCAGATCGGTGTTCAGCGGAGCATGAACAACCGGCTATACGCAAACCTGATTCTCGGAGGAGAGACAGCTGTCGAATTCAACGATGATTTAAGGAAAGAGGACATGGTAAATGATATCCACGGCAATGCGGCTGCTGATTTTGAGGATGAAGATAGCTGGACCGATGAATACGGAAAGCTGTACGCAGATCGTAAGGAAGCTGCGGAAGAGTTCCGATCTCTGATTGATGACGTGGGTTCACGTTTTGTTCCGGACGAAGATTTGATGGAACTCTACCGTGAGTATGCGGGAGTGGAAGAATAGTTGGGGAGTATCAGGTAATGAGGAAGGTAAGCAGAGTTCTGGACGTGGCAGTTTTCGTTTTTACCACCATGGCGATTGCAGGGGTATTTTATGAGGGGATGACTCTAAAGTGGTACGACATAGTGGGAGTTCTTGTTGTATGTATGGACTACACGTTCATGCCGGCTACAATTCTGCATCTCATTGTGGACAGAAAAGATAAGTGGATTGCGTTACACGTATTTTCATTGGTCCTCATAATCGTGGCTGTTGTTATGAAGATTGGGGGCATGCCGTATCCGGCGATTACTCTCGTATTCTGGTATTTCTATCTGTGGTTTCTGTATGGAAGTATCCTTATCCGCAGGTACATAAGTGAAAGAGAGTAAATGCAAATGTAACGAACTCGAGAGGGGATTTCAGCAATGAACGCAAAGCGCGGATACGTGCCGGAGGATGACCGGAACTTTTCATCGGAGGCTATCTCCACATTAAAAACGGCATCCCGGCACGTTGTTTATCTTATAAATGAAGGATATGATCTGAAGCAGGCAACGATCTTCGCAGGTAATCATTTTATGCTTTCCGAGAGGCAGCGGTTGTCTATCATGAGAAGTGTGGCAACCCGGCAGCAGCTGGAAGGCCGAAAAGAGAAACAGGTTCCTTTAGATGATCTGTCCGGCAAGGATATCTGGATCGACGGTTTCAATACAATTATCACACTGGAAGTGCTCCTTTGTGACTCTCTGCTTTTTTGCTGCATGGATGGGACGATCCGTGATCTTGCCGCTCTGAGGGGGACGTACCGGTTGATTCCGGAGACGGCAGAGGCTGTGCAGCTGATGTTTGACGTACTCAGAGATGCGGCGGTCGGCAAGGTAAATATTCTGCTCGATGAGCCGGTATCCAATTCCGGCAGACTGAAGGCGCTTATTGCGGATATCGCGGAAACCGGAGGATATTCATTTGACCTGGATATTCAGATCCGGTGGGATGTTGACCGGGCACTCTATGGAAAAGAACGAGTAATTACTACTGACTCGATTATTCTGGATCACTGCGCAAGCTGGGTGAATCTGGCAGCAGAGTGCGTGAACCGCATGGGAAAACAGGGGATTCAAGTGTGGGCTGATGAATGAAGGCGATTCGCCGGAGGCTCATTCCGGAGCGCAGGCTTTAAACTCATGTTAAAGACGAGTTTGATTTGTGCATTCCTCATAGTCTTACGTCACGGGTATCCTACGTTGAAGAGTGTAAGTATAATGGTATTTTCATTTCTCATCTAAAAAAGTATAATAAATAAAAAATCACATATCAAAGACAAGGAAGTGAGTGTTATGGCTATTGATCTACTTGAGCGGGAAGTCAGGGGACTTCCAGAAGAGGACATTCTGAGAGTAATAGAATTTGTCAGATTTATAAAGTATGAAGCAGCTCAAAAGAAAGCAAAAACCCCAAGAAGAGTCCCAGGGCATTTCTCGGATCAGCTGCTTTATATAGCAGATGATTTTGACGACACGCCAGAGGGATTTGAGGAGTATATGTAATGATTTTGTTAGACACGAATGCATTGCTGTTTTATCTTTTCAAGGCGGATCAGCTGTCGGATGCAGCAATGAATACAATAACCTATTCTGATGAAGCATGGGTCAGCATCGCCTCATTTTGGGAGATTGCCATTAAGCACAGCATCGGAAAACTGGAATTAAAATGCTCGGTCTCAGAAATGGCGGAGATGTGTGCATCTGAAAATATTGAGATTTTGGCAATCCGCCCCAGACATTTGGATGAAATCAAGTCTTTGCCGGATATCCATAAAGATCCTTTTGACAGACTGATAGTTGCACAGGCAATTTCGGAGAAGATGTCGATTGTGACGAGGGATACCATAATTCCGAAATATCCGGTAAACGTAATTTGGTGATGTCAGTTTATTGATGATTAGTCGTGAATCCAAAGCCGCTGGGAAAAATCCTGGCGGTTTTGATTTTTGGCTTTGGAGTTTGAATCTATGAAAAAAGTGGGTATTGTCGCATGCTCGGATGCGCAAAAGGAAGAATACCGTGGACGAAATGAGGAACTGGTAAGATTCCTTAAGTCAATTGACTATGAGCCGATTCTGAGTTCCTGCATTTATGCGGCGGAGGGCGTTTTCTCCGGCACGCCGAAAGAAAGAGCCGAGCAGCTAATGAGTATGTTCGCGGATCCGGATGTAGAGGAAATATATGATATTTCCGGAGGAGACGTTGCAAATCAGATCCTGGATGATCTGGATTATGAACTGATTTCGAAGAGCAGGACAGTCTTTTGGGGTTACAGTGATCTCACTACCGTTATCAATGCGATCTATACGATGACGGGAAAGGCAAGCGTTTTATATCAGATTAAGCATATGGTTTACGGCAATTCTACGCAGCTGCAGAAGGAGCGGTTCCTGAATAGAGACGAGCTGTTCAGCCCGGCATTCAGGTTTGTCCAAAAGAATGCCATGAAAGGCATCGTAGTGGGCGGAAATATCCGCTGCTTTCTGAAGCTGGCGGGCACCGGGTATTTCCCGGATCTTGAAAACAAGATCCTGCTTCTGGAGGCATACGGCGGGAGGGTGCCGCAGATGGCGACTTATCTTGCGCAATTAAAGCAGCTTGGTGCGTTTGAGAAAGTGAGCGGAATAATACTCGGGACGTTTACCGCAATGGAACAGAATAATTGTGTTCCGGATATTGTGACGATGGTAAAAGAGTATGCGCGTCCGGAGACTCCAATAGCTGTCACGAGAGATATTGGTCACGGAGATGATGCGAAGGCGATTGTGATAGGTAAAGAGATAGAGATTTGAGGAGATTACAAAATGACAGACAGCCAGAGAGTATTACAACAAATCAAAGGAAAACTCGTCGTATCGTGTCAGGCACTGCCGCATGAGCCGCTGCACTCAAGCTATATCATGTCCAGGATGGCAGTGGCCGCGATGCAGGGCGGGGCAGCAGGCATACGCGCCCAGTCCGTTTCGGACATAAACGCGATTGCGGAGGTGTGTTATCTGCCGATCATCGGAATCGTGAAGCGTAATTACGATGACAGCGAAATCTACATCACGCCCACAATGAAGGAAATCGAGGAACTCCTGATGACCCGCGCAGAGATCATAGCGATGGATGCGACATGCAGAAAGCGGCCGGGCGGTATTCTCACGAAAGAGCTTATTGACCGGGTCCATGAAGCAGGCAGGCTTGCCATGGCAGACTGCTCGACCTTTGAAGAATGTCTGGCCGCACAGGAGATGGGATTTGACATTGTCTCCACTACGATGAGCGGTTATACGGAGTATTCTGCGCATCTGGATGGACCGAATTTCGAACTGATCCGCAAATGCGCTGCGCAGCTTGCGGTTCCGGTAATAGCGGAGGGAAAGATCCATTACCCGGAAGAACTTAGGAAGGTTTTCGAGTGCGGTGCGTTCAGCGCGGTCGTCGGCGGGGCAATCACGAGACCGCAGGAGATTACAGCGAGGTTTGTGAATTATATTGCAAAGGATTCCGATGAGGATCTCCCGCTGACGCGTGAAAAGCAGGCTGGTCAAGTAACCCTGATGCCCGAAAAGCAGACAGGTCATGTAAGCGTGAAGGCGAAAATGAATGAGACAACAGCGCGCAGTCTGGAGCGCTTTGACAATAATGACCCTCGCATCCCGCATTATGAGCTGCTATTGGAACAGAGTCTGGGTGAAATTAAGGAAATAGAGCTTCCACCGGCATACCATTATGAGAATTATGCTCCGGGAGACCGGGAAGTCTGGATTGCTGTTGAGAAGAGCGCAAAAGAATTTGCAAGTTATGAAGCGGGAGAAGCTGCATGGTCAAAATATTTTGCTGGCCATGAGGAAGACCTTAAAAACAGGATGTTTTTTGTGACAGATTCTTCCGGCCGGAAACTTGCCACAGCGACAGCATATTATAACATTTATACCGGCGATGATGGGAAGACGGGATGGCTCCACTGGGTCGCCGTTCACAGGGATGCACAGGGACAGAAGCTATCCAAGCCGTTGATCACGCACGTGCTTACCCACATGAAGAAACTTGGATATAGCAGAGCTGTAATTCCGACGCAGACAAATACCTGGCTTGCATGCAAGTTATATCTTGATTTGGGATTTGTCCCCATAAAGGAAAATGCAGAGCGGAACAGAGTGGGATGGTGTATAGTCAAGACCCTGACGAATCATCCGGCGCTGAACAGGTTTGAAACGGTCACTCTGTAATTATCGTATCCGGGACTACCCGAGGACATTAATCAAGTAAGGCCTTATCAACAATCTGGAAATTTGCCCTGTGGATATAGAGTGCCTTGCCGTCTATCATCAACTTCGTGAATCTTGGGAGATCATCCTCGATTTCCCAATAGACCTTGTTTCCGGAGAAAGCATAAATCGGGGCACCTATCTGAGACTTGATGACGACTACCATCGGCTTTCCGAATTTGTTCTTGATACTGTTTACCATTCCGCTGATCAGGGTCGAATCCAACATACCGGAAGAAGAGCTCTCGATTTTGTCCAGATAGAATTCATGTTCCGGAGTGAGCCGTTTATCGTAGAAAATACAGGTATCTCCGCAGGATATAAGCTGCTTTCCATCGATTGTAATTGTAATCACAGAGCTTAAGGTCTTTGTCGCGTACCACTCATCCGAAGAGGAGGAATAGGTCTTTTCTTCCACAATGTTATTATCAATGTCAATCTTTTTACCGTGCGTACGCAGGGTACGTATTCCGGTATTGTCGAATGTGTCAATATAATACTCATTTCCGATAATGCTTCCATGGAGATCATGGATTCCACTCTGCACACTGGCACAGCCGGCAAGTGCCATCGTGAACAGCATAAGGATAATAGCTGCCATAGTCTTATTCTTTTTTCGCATAATCCGGGCCTCCCCTAATATGGTGAAGATCATGATACCATTATACTATGATCTGAGATGAGTACAATATTGTTTCATCCGTGGGAGAAACTATGACACAGCTTCAACCGGCTGAAAAACTTGGGTTTAGAGATATTCTGAAATAGAATATCATGGTATTCGATATAGATATTGGAAATTTTCCGAGACTGAAGTTATAATGCTAACTGAAGAGTTGCTACCAATAGCACTGGCGAGGGAAGAAAATGAAAAACAAGAAAATGTTCGTTCTTGTATTGATCACAGCAGTGACAGTTCTTCTGACCGGCTGCGGTCAAGGTAATACCGATACTCTTTCCGATAAAGATACGATGCAGGAAGAGAGTACCGGATCAGATAGCGGAAAACAAACAGCGGAGGAAGAGACAGAGAAAATGCTGCAGCTTAAGATTTCGGATACTATTGTAGAAGTAGCCTGGGAAGAGAATGAATCAGTAGAAGCGCTTCGGAAATTATGCGGCAGTGAACCGCTCACCATACCTATGTCCATGTACGGAGGCTTTGAACAGGTGGGTTCGATCGGCACAAGTCTTCCGAGAAATGACGTACAGACGACTACGTCAGCAGGAGACATAGTACTTTATTCCGGGAATCAGATGGTAGTATTCTATGGCAGTAATTCCTGGGCATATACGAGGCTGGGACATATCACAGATCAGGATGCGGCAGGAATGACGCAGCTTCTCGGTAATGGCGATGTTGTGATTACTGTCAGCCTGGAGGACGGAAAGTAAAAAGAAATAAAGGACTCGGTTAGAGAAAGCAGAAGTAAGGAGACTAGATAATATGCGGACTATAACGAATCAGACATTTGATGAAGAAAGAGCACTATATGGAAGCAGAGATGTGGAAGTTGTGGACTGCCGTTTTGACGGACCGGCAGACGGAGAGAGCGCCTTCAAGGAATGCAGCGACATCGCTGCCCGGGATTGCTATTTTAATTTAAGATATCCTTTCTGGCATGATAAAGGGCTGAAAATTTCAGGAAGCGAGATGACGGATGCATGCCGCGCAGCCCTCTGGTATACAGAGGACGCATTGATTACGGATACGAAACTGCATGGGATCAAAGCCCTCAGAGAGTGTGCAAATGTCAGAATCAAGGGCTGCGACATCATATCTCCGGAGTTCGGCTGGTCGGTGCGCGGAATCAATATGGAGGATACAAGTGCTGAGGGTGAATACTTTATGCTGCGCTCAGAGCATCTGACATTTGACAAAGTAAAGCTTAAGGGCAAGTATTCGTTCCAGTACATCACGGACTCGGTCTTCACAAACTGTGACTTTGATACAAAGGATGCATTCTGGCATGCAAAGAATGTCATTGTCAGGGACAGTGTCGTGAAGGGTGAATACCTGGCCTGGTATTGCGAGAATGTCACTTTTGAAAACTGCACGCTGATCGGCACACAGCCCCTGTGCTACTGCAAGGGCTTAAAGCTCATTAACTGTCGTATGGTCGATTGTGACCTGGCCTTTGAGAAATCTGACGTAGAGGCGGAGATCGTCTCAGACGTCCTGAGCATCAAGAATCCCCGCAGCGGAAGGATTACTGCCGAGTCTGTCGGTGAGATCATCATGGATGATCCCGAAGCCGAGGGGAAGGTATATGTGAAAAATGGCTGCGCAGAAGAAACATGAAAGCAACAGCTCAGACGGGCTGCGCCATACTTCCTGATCCGGCGTCAGCATCATCTTCATCGAAAAACGCAGGTCCTGCCCTCCGAGCTTGCGTAGGGACGGCTCGCCGCCTCTACGCGATCTCTCAGTCGGACCTGCAATGTTTTTCTCACGAAGATGGATGCTTTCCGCCGGACTCGAACTCTCAGCTCAGTCCGTCTGAACTGTTGCGCCCGAATATAAACAGCCGAATATAAACAGGCTGAAGTGAAAAGTTTATTTCCACTCTGAATAACGGTTTTTGAACAGTGGCATTAACTCTTACAGAAACGAGAAATGTCACTGTTTCTCTTTGCAAGAGTTGATTTTACTGTTACACTTTAGGTGCAGGTCAACGCTTGTCAGGACTCAGTACTCGATTTTTGAGCATAACAACAGAGCGGACTTTAGTCGGTTTTTTAAGGGTGTAGGACTAAATTCCACTTAGATAACGCGTTATGGAGTGTCCTGACAGCCGCCTGTATATGATTTATTTTTTGAGGAGATAGGGTTTGAGAACGACCCTATCTTTCTCTATTTTGTGGACTCCGTATGTGTCCAGTCTTTCGAAAAGATCATGATACATAAAATCCGCAACATCCAGGGGACTCTTACCGCCGAGTCTCTCCACGGGAGCCGAGTCAACATGGCTCATAACGAGATTCAGGGCGGACTGGTCCGTCAAGCCAAGTGCTTTCAGATCAGTACCTTTTGGAAGGATGTAGCGCATTTCAACATGCTTATTTTCCAGAGAGCCCTTCTGGCCTGACTGCATGGGATCGCAATAGTACACACGCGTACGACGTGACCCGTCGATATCGGTCTCCATTGCTTCCGCGGCAGAGAATTCCGAGCCCCTGTCAGTCAAAAGGACATGGACATACTTGCGGAAGATCTCTTTTCCAAGGATCTCTTCCAGAAGATCCACCCCTTCCTTCATGGAGAGGGCAGTTTTTCTTTCGTGATAGATCGCAAACAGAAGGCCTGCACATATAAATTTGAATGTCTGGATAAACGGGCCGTTCGTTTCATCGTTATAAACGGTATCCATCTGTGTCACAAAGACATCCGGGTTCTCGGCAATGTACTGCTTGTAATCCTTGTAA
>JBGUWZ010000016.1:0-26408 GCA_045221675.1 Lachnospiraceae bacterium
GGATAGGGGGCCAATGGACGGTCCCGCATACGTACGGCCGGCCGGAAACGGTCCGAAAGGGGAAACCGGCACGACGGTCAAATATCAAAAGACCCGGAGGGACTTAAAGCCCGAAGGGCTTTGATACCACCTCCATAGGACGCGGCTCAGCACCGCATGGGGGTGGAGGTTCATCACACATTCATCATTGAAAATGCCGACCGGAACCGGGGTGAAGAAAGGATAGATTTCCATC
Organism: Lachnospiraceae bacterium; assembly: GCA_045221675.1. Lineage (GTDB taxonomy): Bacteria > Bacillota > Clostridia > Lachnospirales > Lachnospiraceae > Chordicoccus. The sequence goes on from JBGUWZ010000016.1 coordinate 236, forward strand.
TTCATATCTCCATCGGGAAGCTCTTCCGTCGGAGGCTGATAAAGTATTTTCGTGACCGTCTCCGCATCCGGATCAACCATCCAGTATTCCCGCACACCTGCACTGTGATACTTTTTCATCTTGATCAGGATGTCCTTCATTTTCGTGGAGGGAGATAATACTTCCACCACAAAATCAGGTGCGCCGAAAATTCTTACCTGCTTGATCTTTGAGTGATCGCGTACCACACATACATCCGGCTGGACCATGGTCTTGTTGTCCATATCAAGCTGGACATCCACTGGGGCAATAAAGGGAACACAGGCTCCATTTTTCCGCAATAAAAACTCCCGCAGAAGCGCATATATTTCCCCGCCAATCAGCTGATGGGGCGGTGTGGGAGCACTCATGTCATAAATTACGCCGTCAATTAACTCCACGCGCTGATCATCCGGCAGAGCCAGGTAATCATCGATGGTGTAACTTCCTTGACGGGGATAACGCTGCTTTGGGCGTGCCTCAGTTGCATAAGCCGCACCGGGTTCCCGGACTACGTTCGGCGCGGATTCGGGTTTCGTGCTATATTGCGTTTCTTGCGGGAAAACAGATGCCAGTGCCTGTATAGTCTGATACCTCGGGGCTTTGGTAGTTCCGCCAAGTACTTTCTGCACTGTTGCCAGCGGCAGCCCTTTACATTGTTGCCTGATAAAACTCATTCAGAAGATATTCTCGCAGCCTTTCATATGTATCGCTGTCCTTATTCCCGACTTTGATACCGTCGATCTGATCTGCTCGCAGACAGAGATTGCTGGAACTTGTGACAATGACCTCATCTGCGTCAAACAGCTCATTAAGGCTGAAAGCGGTCTCCTCATAAGCAATGCCCAGAGCGGCGCAGGCGCGAAGAAGATGAGCGCGGGCTATGCCGGGCAGGATCAGATTATCTGTCGGGGCGGTGTAGAGAATGCCGTTTTTCAGAATGTGAACGTTGCTGTGAGCACATTCTGTGACACGCCCGCCAGGACGATAGAAGACAGCCTCGGCGCAGCCGTTCTCCGCCGCCTTCTGCGATGCCATCACAGAGGGAATGAGATTGAGTGTCTTAATATCGCAATGGAAGAACCGTGTATCCTCCATGGTCACCAGCTGTATGGGCGTGTGTCCGTCCGAGATCTCGGCAGGGTTAAGCGTAATCCAGAGATTTCCCGCTCCTTCGGTAAAAGCGTGTTTGCGGACGCCCGTTCCGCGGGTGACCTGATAGTATACGAAGAGGTTCCCTGTATCCATCTTTTTTACAAGATCGTTCAGCAGGTCTTTCAGTTCATCTTTCGTTACCGGCATGACGATCTTTAGTTTGTCCGCACTTCTGAAAAAACGGTCTACGTGCTCATTAAGCGCAAAAATCTTGTAATTTCTGCATGGCCCGGCATCGTACACGCCGTCACCGAACCACGATACGCGGTCGTTCATAGGTATCATCATCTGTTCCAGTGGACCGTAGTTACCGTTGTAATAACCAAGTCGTTCCATCCGTTATATCTCCTGTCGTCTATTTTTGTACTTTGCTCAGTTTCTGCTGCATAGCACGTTCCTTACCGTTTAAGATAACATGCTTTGATGCAGATTCACAAGAGCGTGAATTAGGGACGATTCACCTTCAGCGGATTATGATTTTACGCGTAAGAACAGATTACAAACCACAATTATGCAGGTATAATATTTGAAGAGGTAGATCATGCTTGCGTGATGACATAATGCATGATCAGAGATTTTTCATGGAGATAAAGACATGTTTTGTACAACTTGCGGAAAACCACTGCCGGACGATGCCCTTTTTTGTCCAGCCTGCGGAGCGAAAGTAAAAGGGCGAGCGAAGTCGGAAGAGTCCGGGCTGCACCCGCTCAGATGCACATCCTGCGGGAGCAGCAGCATCAGAAAAATTCGTACAGGTGAGTATCTGTGTGAGCACTGCGGAACAAAGTTATACACAGGTGAGCAAATGTCTGACGGAGATGTGGAGAAACATGAAGCCGAAGCTGCGGCTCTTCTGTCAGAAGCACAGGGATACGCCGAGAAAAAAGATTACCGTAATGAACTCCGGACGCTGGCCAAAGCAATGGAGATTGCCCCGGAAAACAACACCGTGCTGCTGAGACTCGGAAGGGCATACTGGAGGGCCGGTCTACCGGAGAAAGCTTTGGAGTACTACCATATAGCCGAAGAACTGTATCCGGAAGACCCGATTGTCTATGCCAACATCGGATCAGCGTATCTAAAGCTGGGTCATAATGAAAAGGCCAAGGAGCAGTATGAAAAAGCCATCTCCATGATAGAAGCAGACCCCATGTCCGCATGTGCTGATGATATAGCGATCACCTACGGAAATTACGCGCTCTGTGTCGGCAGGCTCGGAGACAGAACGACGGCCAAGAAATATCTCTCCATCGCAAAGGAAAAAGGCTATAGTAAGGATTCTATCGATACGATTTGCGGAGAGCTGCATTTGCTGAAATTTTTACTCTGAGGGTCCAGGCTCGTCAGCGAGGAAAAGTGCCGGATGCGAATCGGTGCCGGTTGACCTGATTCAAAACCGAATTCCTGCGGTTCATGAAAGTGGTAAACGTAAGTAACGAAAATATCGACACGAAAGGAGAGCGCATATGATCTACAAGAATTTCAACGGTAAAAAACTGTCTCAGCTCGGATTCGGATGTATGAGATTTGCATCCGATCCCGCTACCGGTGAAATTGACCAGGCAAAGGTCAACGCGATGTTCGACCTGGCGATCAGAGAAGGAGTCAATTATTTCGACACAGCCTATCCCTATCTGGGCGGAAAGTCGGAAATCGCGATGGCGGAAGCACTGTCCCGCTACCCGCGTGAGAGCTATTATATCGCCGATAAGTTCCCCGGCCACTCTCTGACAGAGCCCATCGACAATATTGCGCTGTTCAATGTCTCTCTTCGCAAATGCAGGACAGATTATTTCGATTTTTATCTCCTTCACAACATAACGGAGTGGTCTGTGAAATACTATGAGAGCGAGGAGTATCACATTCTTCCGGATATGCAGCAAATGAAAAAGGAAGGCAAGATCAAAAGCCTCGGTTTTTCTTTCCACGGCGGACCGAAGCTCCTTGAAGAGTTCCTGACCAGACATGAGGGAACGTTCGATTTTGTCCAGATCCAGCTCAATTATCTTGACTGGACTCTTCAGGACGCCAAGGCAAAATATGAGATTATTACGCGTCACGGACTCGGCGTCTGGGTCATGGAACCCTGCCGCGGAGGAAAACTCGCGGTACTCCCGGAGACCGAATCCGCGAAGCTCAACGCACTGCATATTGAAGAGGACGATTCTGCGGTCAGACCGAGCGATGCGTCCTATGCCTTCCGGTTCCTGCAGGATCTGCCTGGTGTCACGGTCGTTCTCTCAGGCATGAATGAGGTGAGTCAGGTGGAGGATAACCTCCGCACGTTCCGTAAGGAGTGGCCTCTGACGGAGAAGGAGAAAAGCACTCTGCTTGAAATCGCGGAAAACCTGAAAAAGGGCGTTCCATGCACAGCCTGCAGGTACTGCTGCGATGGATGTCCCATCGGTCTCGATATTCCGTATCTCCTTCAGATCTACAATGATTATAAGTACGCTTCGACCATTACGCCGTCTATGAGGATTGATGCTCTTCCTGATGAAAAGCGCCCTGCTGCCTGTATCGGATGCGGTCAGTGCATGCACGCATGTCCGCAGGGGATTGACGTTCCGGCCGCGCTTGCGGAGCTCGCGGAGCTGTATGAAAGCGGTCCGCACTGGATCGATCAGATTAAGCAGAGGCAGGAGTACATTAAGGCAGATTTGGGCTGAGAGCGCAAATCAATAAAGCCGGCACACGGAGTTTTGCAATGTGGAAAATCAAACATATATTTGACGGAGATTTTGGCTGTGAAGAGCAGGATCAGGATGAGATGATGGTCTCTGTCAGTCTTGCAAATGAAGACGGGAACGAGAAGCTGGAAACCGTCCCGGACGCCTGGCTTGTGAAGAACCATCTGGATGTAGGCTCTGAGTGGCCTGATTACAGCGGGCTTGCGCTTGAGACAGCGGACCTTGTCATCAAAAAAGCCGTCTGGGAAGACGAGCCTGACATCTACAGGAATCTGTGGCGCCATGCGGAGAGCGCAAAATATATGCTCTGGGATGTGACGACGTCGGAGGCTGAAGCACATAAGAGGATGGAGCGAACCCTGCGCTTTCAGAAGTACCATAAGTATTCGTTTTTTATTTATGAGAAATCTTCGAATAGTGCAATCGGCTTTGTAGGAATGACGGAGCTTCGGCCCGGTATCTTTGAGGACACCGGGCTTGCGCTAGGTCCGGACTATACAGGCCGCGGATACGGAACGCAGGTGCTTACGGCCCTGCTTGACGAAGTAAAACGCTGCGGAGCCCTCAAATTCATTGGGACATGCAGAAAGCAGAATCTGGCTTCTCACGCTCTGATGATGCGCTGCGGTTTCCGATTCTCGCATGATGAAGACCGTGTGGATCCGAGAGACGGAAGTCCTTATGTGCTTGAATTTAACGAAATTCGATTCTGATATTGAACTATAAGGACATTATGTTTTCGTTTTTTTAACATAACGGGAATACCATATAGTATAATGATAATCAAACGATACATTTATTTTGTAGGCTGACATCCCGCAGAGCTTTTCTGCGAGACTGTGTATGATAAAGGTTATGCTCACAAGACAGATTATAAATGCATCTGACGGTTCCACCTGTCGACAAAAAAGAATATATCATCTGGCGCATTATCTGCTCCGGCTGTTTTTTGTGCTCTTCTTTTTGTCGGTCCTCTGCCTCTGCCCGGTGGTATGCCTCGCTGAAGATGGAGACGAGGGAGCTTTTGAGGAAACAGTGTCCATAGTCGATCCGATTTCGCGAGAAGAGGGATATTCGGCTATTCTCTATAATAATACAAATGGTCTGCCAACGTCCGAGGCCAACGATATCGCCGAGACGAGCGACGGATTTATCTGGATCGGAAGCTACAGCGGCCTCGTCAGGTACGACGGCGTGAACTTTGAGCGCATGGCATCGACGACAGGGATCACGAGTGTGAAGTGCCTGTATGTGGACAGCCGGGATCGTCTGTGGATCGGGACAAATGAGAGCGGCGTCGCTGTTATGGAGAACGGGAAGTTCAGAATGTGGAGCAGCAGTGACGGTCTCAGATCATCCTCTGTCCGTGACATAACGGAGGATCCCCGTGGCGTGATTTACGTGGCAACGACCGGAGGCCTCACGATGATCGACAGTAATATGCGCCTTACTGACTTTGGGGACCCGGAACTCTACGGCGCTTTTATCTCGCATATGCGCACGAGCCGGGACGGACTGGTCTACGGAGTGACCAATCCGGGCGATGTCTTCACTATAAAGGAGGGAAAAATGGACTCCTTTATCAGCCACTCCGAGTTTGCCGCTGACGGAGTCAACTGCATGTATCTGGATCCGGAAAATCCCGGGCATGCGTATATAGAGACGATGGACGGGATAGTCCGGTACGGTCTCCTTGGGAATCATTTTCAGGAAATTAAGACACTGGATGTTGCCCCGCTCTCGCAGGTGCAAAGCTTCGAATATATTGACGGAAAACTATGGATCTGCTCAAGAAAAGGAATCGGAGTCCTCACAGGGGACGAGTTCCATTATCTTGATAAGATGCCTCTCAATAATTCTGCCGGAGACGTGATGGCGGACTACGAGGGGAATCTCTGGTTCACGTCTACGAGGCAGGGCGTGATGAAGATTACGCCGAATATTTTCACGGACATATTTTCCCGGCATGCGCTGCCGGAGAGAGTGGTCAATTCCACCTGCATGTACGAGGATAAACTCTTTATTGCCTCGGACGACGGTCTCACCGTTCTGGATGAGAACGGGGAGGCAGTCAATATTCCTCTGACCAAGGCGCAGACAGCCTCAGGAGTCGATCTTCAGGCAGAGGATCTTGTGCAAATGCTTAGCGGCGTCCGCATTCGCTCCGCCGTCAGCGACAGCAAGGGATATCTGTGGCTTTCCACCTGGCGCCAATACGGTCTTCTGCGTTACAGGGACGGTGAGGTGACTGCATTTACTGCAGCGGACGGCATGTTCTCGGATCAGGTGAGGACGATATGCGAGCGCCGGGATGGGTCCTATATTGCGGCGGTCACCGGCGGCGTCAATGTGATTGAAGGGGACCGGGTCGTCAGCGGATACGCCAAAAAAGCGGGAATTACCAATACGGAGATCCTGACTGTCGCGGAAGCTGAGAACGGCGACATACTGTGCGGGACAGACGGCGGCGGAATCTTTATTCTGAGCGGCACTCGCACAATGCACATCGGTACAGAGAGCGGCCTGACATCCGGCGCTGTAATGCGCATAAAGAAAGACCCCTGTCGTAATATCTACTGGCTCGTGACCGGAAACTCGCTGGCTTATCTGACGGATAACTATCAGCTCGTGACGGTCGACACTTTCCCCTACTCAAACAATTTTGACCTGTATGAGAACAGCAGGGGAGAAGTCTGGGTCTTAAGCAGCAACGGAATTTACATTGCACTGTCCGATGACCTTGTGGCAAACCGGAATATTGAACCTTTGCACTATGGCATATCCGACGGTCTTCCCTGCATCGCTACGGCCAACTCCTACAGTGCCCTGACAGAAGAAGGAAACCTTTATATTGCGGGGACGACCGGTGTCGCGAAGGTCAATATTGAGGCTCCTTATGAGAGCATAGGTGTGCTGAAGGCAGCCATTCCCTATGTGGACGCGGATGGCATGCGCCTCTATCCGGATGATTCCGGCAACTTTACAATCGAATCCGGCGTACGGAAACTGACAGTTTACAGCTTCGTGTACAACTATTCTCTGATCAATCCGCAGGTATCCTATCGGTTGGAAGGCTTTGATTCCGAGTATACGACGGTCGGCCGCAACAGCCTTGCGCCTGTCGATTACACGAATCTGAGGGGCGGAAATTATCAATTTGTTCTGCGGCTGCAGGAACCGGTGACCCGGCGCTATAAGACGATTTCCGTCTCTATCGTCAAGGAGAAGGCTTTTTACGAGCATATCTGGTTCTTCGTTCTAGCCGGCCTCTTTGCGGCTGCTGCCGTAGGCGTATGTGTTAACGCATATATCCGGAAAAAAGAGGTGCAGCTTGAGAAAAAGCATCGTGAGAGAGCGGAACAGGAGAGGATTGCGTCGGAACTTTCCATGGCGAACCGTATTCAGGCGAGCATGCTGCCCGGGAATTATCCCGCGTTTCCTGACAGGACAGAATTCGATGTTTTTGCGACCATGGATCCGGCAAAGGAGGTCGGCGGTGACTTTTATGATTTCTTCCTGATTGACGACGACCACCTGGGACTCGTGATCGCGGATGTGAGCGGCAAGGGCATCCCGGCCGCGCTCTTTATGATGATCTCAAAGAGCCTTGTGAAGAACTGCGCGATGCTCGGAAGGTCCCCGGCTGAAATTCTGGAGACGACCAATGAGTCGATCTGCGCCAACAACAGGGAGGAGATGTTCGTCACGGTCTGGGTCGGAATCCTCGAGATCTCGACAGGGAAGCTGACGGCCGCCAACGCAGGACATGAGTATCCGACAATCAAGAGGGCGGACAGCGGATTTGAGATCTATAAGGATAAGCACGGTTTTGTGATCGGAGGCATGGAGGGCATGATCTATAAGGAGTACACCATTGATCTGTCACCCGGCGATAAGCTGTTCCTCTATACGGACGGCGTGCCGGAGGCCACTGATCGGGAGAATCAGCTTTTCGGAACGGAGCGGATGCTTGCAGCCTTGAACTCTGCCCCGGAAGCCTCCCCGCAGGATATTCTGCGGAATGTCCGCAGGGCGGTGGATCTTTTCGTGCAGAATGAGGAGCGGTTCGATGACCTTACCATGCTGTGCATTGAATATAAGGGAGTTGAAGTGCCGGAGAGTGCTGAAGCTGACATTTGCTAATAAGCGGATTTTATACTATTGCGGCAAGAACGCCGAAGCGTTCTTGATTCAAAAATTACAGAGGAGACAGTGTGATGGAAGAAAAGAGAAGCCTGACCGGAAAAGAAAAAGCCTCGTATGGCCTCGGAGCGGTCGGAAAAGACATGGTGTATATGCTCTCGGCCAGCTATGTCCTGTATTATTTTCAGGATATCTGCGGCGTGAGCGCAGTTGCGATGGGTATTATTCTTATGGCGGCCCGCGTGTTCGACGCGTTCAACGACCCGATCATGGGAGTTATAGTCGCTAAGACCAGGACCAGATGGGGCAAGTTTCGCCCCTGGCTCATGATTGGCACAGTCACGAACGCGATCGTTCTGTGTCTGATGTTCGCCGCGCCGCCGTCAATGAGCGGCAGCGGCCTCGTCGCCTACGCAGCCATCACCTATATTCTCTGGGGCGTCACCTACACGATGATGGATATCCCATATTGGTCAATGATTCCTGCCTTCACCGAAGGCGGAAGCGAGAGAGAAGGACTCACAACGCTGGCCCGCTCCTGCGCAGGTGTCGGTTCAGCCATCATCACGATCATCACGATGATCAGCGTGCATGCGCTCGGCGCCAGATTTGCCAAAGAGGGCGACAACGCCCAGATGCTTGAGCGGATCGGCTTCAAGTATTTTACAATCATCGTCGCGATCCTCTTCGTGGTCTTTATCGTGCTCACCTGCGTGAATATCCGCGAGAAGTCCACAGTTGACATGCAGACGGCATCGATCGGGCAAATGTTCCGCGCCCTCGTCCAGAACGATCAGACCATGACCGTTGTTGTGGCTATTGTCCTTATCAACACCGCGATGTACATCACATCCAATCTGGTCATCTATTTCTTCAAATACGATTTCGGCGGCACAGGCTGGTACAACTCCTACACCCTGTTCTCGACCTTCGGCGGCGGTATCCAGATCCTTGCCATGATGCTGTTCTACCCGCTGCTTCGAAAGTTCGCGACCAGCATCAGGATCTTCTTTATCTGCCTGACGATGGAGATGATCGGCTACGCAGTTCTGCTGGTCCTCGCGTTTACAAGTATGTCCAATGTGTTCCTGCTGTTCATTCCGGGCTTCTTTATATTTGCAGCCAGCGGCATGCTGAACGTTCTGACGACAGTTTTTCTTGCAAATACAGTCGACTACGGTCAGCTGAAGAACGGCAGAAGGGATGAGAGCGTGGTCTTCTCCATGCAGACCTTCGTCGTCAAGCTGGCCAGCGGCGTCGCAGCCCTGATTGCCTCGATCGCGCTATCCATTTTCTCGCTCAGCAATGAGGCAACGACCGAAGCGCAGCAGACGGTCGACTTCTCCGAGAGCGTATCCGCGGCCTCGAAAGCCGGCCTGCGCATGACGATGACTATTTTGCCGATCATCGGACTGTTCGTCGCCTTCTTCTGGTTCAGGAATAAATATATTCTCACGGATGAGAAGGTCGCGGAGATTGCGGAGCAGCTGAAAGCAGAGTGATATATAAGTAAAAGACTTCCCACTGACCTGGTATCGGTAAGTGGGAAGTTTTATAAGTTATACAAGAAAAATCCGGCCGCGAAAGCCGGATTTTCTTGCTTTGAGTGATCTCTGATTTGAAAAACAGTTACGTGAAAAGAACCGTCCCCAAATCACCGAAATAGTCACGCGAAAAGAACCGTCCCTGTCACACGTACTCCGCCGGCACTTCGATCACCATATCGCTGACCGGGAAGGTCACGCACGGATGTATATTGTCGGTCACCCGGTCGGAATAGCGGCGGCTCTCGTTCTCCTCCGGAGCGAAATATTCACCGGAGATGACTTTCGAACGGCACCAGCCGCACTCGCCGGCACGGCACCTCGACGGAGCCACGATGCCCGCGCGCTCTATAGCCACGAGTATGGACTCCTCGCTGCAAGCCGGGATCGTGTACTCGTTCGGGCCCTGGCGGATAGTCAGCGTGAAACATTTGCCCGCCGCATCGTTCGGATAGTCCGGAATCTCTGAGATGTCTTTTGCGACGCCCATGATCTCCCTGCGGATGAACTTTTCCGGAAGCTCAAGCTTAGGAAGTTCGGACTCGAGGAAGCGGTACATAGCCCTGGGACCGCAGACGAACACACTGTACTCCTCCGGAGCCAGCTTCTTTATGAGGTCGGCTGTAATGAAGCCGTGCTCGTAGTACTCACTTTCCTCATCGGAGAGCACGTGGGCGATTTTGATCTTGTCGCAGGAGGCAGCTAGCTCCTCAAGTTCATCCTTAAAGAGGATCGAATCTTCCGTCCGGTTGCCGAAGATGATAGTCAGATTGAAGTCCTCAGTCCCGTCCGCGATGGCTTTGGCCATGGACAGGAACGGCGTGATGCCGCTGCCGCCGGCGAGAGCGATTACGTTCGGTGCGTCCCGGAGGTCTTCATAATAGAAATTGCCCTGGGGTCCTGAGGCGGTGAACTCGTCTCCGACGGCTGCATTTGCAAGAAAATAGTCGGCTGCAAATCCGTCCGCCTTGGACTGCACTGTAATTGCCAGCATTCCTTCCAGAGCATCCTTCGGGGCGGAGCAGATGGAGTACGGCCGGGAGATAAAGCTCTGGCCGATCTTCATCTTGAGTGATATATACTGGCCGGCCCTGAAGTAAGCGAGAGGCCCGCCGTCCCTGGCTTTGAAAATGTAAGTCTTTGAGGAAGATTCCGGATGATCGATGATCTCTGCGATGACCAGCTTCTGAAAGTCGGGGTGGAGAAGCTTTGCTTTTTTGTTGATCGGGTAGTTGGCGGTGATCTCATTTGCAGGAGCCGCCTGAATATAATCCTCCCTGACTTTGGACATATTCTTGAATTTCAGCATGTCGAGCGGACCTATAAGTCCGACTTTTACGTTTACTGCCATGAGCTTAACCTCCTTCCTCTCGAAGATCTTTGAGCGCAAGCCGCGCCATCAGCCTGCCGCAGACGTAGGCGGAACTGTAGCCGTCGCCTCTGGGACCCGCCGCGCCGATCGGCCGGAGCCCCTTGATCGGATAATCGGAACTCAGCATCATCATGCGGGCCATCATGCCGTCCCAGTCGGCGGTCTCGTATCCGTAGACCGAGCCTTCCGGTGTTCCGAGGTATCTTGCAAATGTCCACGGAGTCGCAACGCACACCTCCTCTATGTAGGGTTCGATGTCGATGCCTGCCTGCTCTTTCAGCATGCGAATGTATTTTTTAGCTATAAGGTTTTTGAATTTTACGTATTTTTCGGTCTTCAGCCGGTTCCATTCGTCCGGACCGCACATTGATGTGAAGAAACCGATGGACGTTCCTTTGGGTGAGGCATCGGGATTTGCGATGTTGCTGCACAGGAAGATGGTGAAGTCATTCTTCTTGTAGCCGCCGAGCAGATTTTTATATTCCACGGCCGAATCCGATGTGCCCGCCAGGAAGATGCAGTAGTCCTTGATGCCCAGCTCCTCCGCGGACTTGTTCAGACCGACATAGACCGTGTACATGCGGGCGCTGTAGTTGTGATTTCTGGCGGTCGAGAGCTTTTTCTCCCTCTCGGGGATGAGTTCTTTCGGCATCATTTTGGCGTAGATGATGTCTGGATTGATATTTGCAAGCACATAATCGCACTCGATAATGCCTGACGTCGTGCTGACGCCGCACAGGCGGTCGCCGTTGAACAGGAACTCCTCTGCCCGGCAGTTGTACCAGACCTCACCGCCCAGCTCGCGGAAGCGCTCGATCATGGCGTTGCTGATCTCATGGGAAGTATGGGCCGGGATGTAGGCAGCTTTGGCGACGTATTTCATGAACATGTTGCAGTAGTGGATGAAAGCCATGCGCTCCATATCGATTCCGAGGTAGCCCCAGTAGGTCGACATGATGTCCTGGCACTTTTTCGGGATCTTCATCGCGTCCCAGACCTTCTTCACGGGATATGCCCCTGTCCTAAGGAGATTGGGGTACTCTTTTTTGAGGACCTCGGAGTCAGCGTGGCCGTTCGAGCTGCTGATGTAGGCTGTGCCGGCCATGATCTCATTGAGGAGCTCGAAGTATTCCTCCATTTTCGGTCTCGAACCCGGGACGTAGTATTCCATTTTGTCTATAAAGTTTTCGACGCCGAACGGCATAGAGACATCCATGGGCGTGCCGTCGGTGTATTTGCTTATGATCCGGAAGCAGTCCGGGACCTGCCTCCAGTCGACTTTGACCCCATAGTCGTTCATCATCTGCCGGATTTCGCCCGGGTCGTCCTCTGTGCCTATATCGCAGAGCTCGTGCAGCGACGGTTCGAATTCAAACCGGCCGCGAACAAAGCTTGTGGCACAGCCTCCCGGCAGATTGTGTTGCTCGATGAGCAGAACTTTCTTACCTTCTGTGGCGCAGTGCAGTGCGGCGGACAGACCGGCGTTGCCTGCACCGACAACGACAATGTCTACGTGTTTGTTCATGTGGGTATCACCTCCGATTTGTATGGCCAAATTGGTATATATGTATCTGATCTGACATTCCAATTCCATAAGCAGAGTCGGGTTTTTTGAATATGAGACGGCAGATCCGGATTCTGATCAGGCTGAGAATTAGAAAGTTCTTTAATTAATTATCGACCTATTGACTGAATAATACAAGCAAATGTTGCCGGAATTTAGTAAATAAATATATAAAGAACAAAAACACGGAAATATCATTTTAGCATTAGACATTTTTTCCAATGTGTTCAAATGGCAGTCGGTCACATTGAGAAATAGCGGGAAAGGTGCTATGATGTGAATTGTAGCTTTATAGCTTCTTCAGAAAGGGATGCTGACATGTTTGAAATTTTTGTTGATTCCGGGGCAAATATCCCGGCTGTATTTGTTGAAAAATATGACATCAATGTGATTGCTTTTATAAATATTGTCGACGGGCGGAAGGTGCCCGGGTTTGAGAGCGGGCTTTCTCTTGAGGAGGAGAGAGCCAGAGGCAAGGAGTATTATGACGCCATCCGTGGCGGCGCGGAGGTCAAGACTTCTCTTATCAACAGCGAGGAGTTCCGCGAGCATTTTGAGCCCGTTCTTAAAGAGGGAAAGGATCTGCTCTATATTTCTCTCAGCAGCAACATCAGCGGTACTTTTAACGCTGCGCGAATTGCTGCGGAAGAGCTCCGGGAGGAGTATCCGGAGCGTGAGATCCGGTTGGTGGATTCTCTCAATGCGTCTCTTGCCCAGGGAATTCTTGCGATCTACGCCCGTGAGTTGCAGGACAAGGGATACTCGTTGACTGAGATTGCTGACGTTCTGGCGGAGACCGCTCACAGCATGAACGGGACATTCACGGTCGATGATTTGAAATACCTTGCAAGAACGGGCCGCCTCCACGGCGCGACTGCGGTGGTCGGCAACCTGCTCAAGGTGAAGCCGATCCTGTGCGGCAACCGCGACGGTTTTATTGTGCAGCACTGCCTGAAGAGGGGAAGGAAGAAATCTCTCAATGCGCTGATCGATTTTGTGTGTGATAACATAGTCGAGCCTGAAAAACAGATCCTCGGTATCGCCCATGCGGACGCCTATGAAGATTCTCTGTATGTGATGAACGGGATCATGAGCCGGGTGAAGGTCCGGGATTTCATCAATACGTCCTACGATTTCTGCACCGGGTCCCATGTCGGGCCGGAGACGATCGCTCTTTTCTTTATCGGATATGACCGCGAGCTTCAGGGAAAGCTTGTCGATGAGAATCTCAGGGTGAAGAGAATATTTGATATGTTATGATTATGGTGTCCGTTATATAGATATGAAGTGACGGGGAGGGCAGCCGCGTGGCGGCACCTCTCCGTTTTCATGTTCGTAAGCTGATAGAGTTTTACTTCTCCGGGAATTTGGCCGGTGCCAGCGGACATGTTCTGCTGAGAGAGGAGCGTTGCATAAACATACAGGGAAGTGAATATTTATGCAACTGACTTTTGGCGGAAGATTGTGCCCGCAAAGCGCATCTTTCGACCGAAAATGTAAAAAATCAGATGAAAAAAAGCAGAAAAAGAGTGCCGTGAGCGGTAAAGCTGTGATTGACAATATAAAAATATGTATCTATACTAAATAAGTCCGCCGAGGACGCTATTGGCAGCGGTCTCCCGGCACTTATGTATAATATAATAGGAGGATATTATTATGAAGAAGAAACTTATGGCAGTCCTCGTGGCAGCAGGCATGGTCGTATCCATGGCAGCCTGCGGCGGCGCTTCATCTGAGAGCCAGACAGCAGCTCCGGCAGCTGAGACCGTGGAGTCTTCCGCAGCTGAGGCAGGTGAGCTCACTACTGTTACACCCGGCAAGCTCACAATGAGCACCAACGCAGCATTCCCGCCGTATGAGATGACAACAGACGACGGCAAACTTGAAGGAATTGATATCGAAGTTGCAGGCGCGATCGCTGAGAAGCTGGGCCTTGAACTTCAGGTAGATGATATGGATTTCGATGCAGCTCTTCTCGCTGCACAGCAGGGCAAGAGTGATATCGTTATGGCAGGTGTCTCCGTCACAGAAGAGCGCCAGAAAGTCATGGAGTTCTCCGATGCCTACGCAACAGGCGTTCAGGTCATCATCGTCAAGGAAGGTTCAGACATCCAGTCTGTCGAGGATCTCGAGGGCAAGATGATCGGAACACAGCGCGGCACAACAGGTAACCTTTACTGCACAGATGATTACGGCGAAGATCACATCACATCATACGACAATGGCCTTACAGCGGTCCAGGCTCTGAACAACGGTCAGGTTGACTGCGTTGTTATCGACAAAGAGCCGGCAACAGCTTTCGTCGGTGCCAATCCGGGTCTTGTGATCCTTGACACAGAGTATACTTCTGAAGACTATGCAATCGGTATGGCTAAGGGCAACACAGCACTGCTCGACGCTGTGAACACAGCGCTCGCAGAGCTTCAGGCAGACGGAACAGTAGACGCTATCGTTGCTAAGTATATCAAAGCGGAATAATAATTATTCCTACAAGCAATAATAGAGCCCGTTACCGGTAAAATTAAAAATGGTTTCGATTCCGGATCCAATGCTGGTTGCGCGGGCGTTGGATCCGGTTTTTATCTCAGTGGGGAAGACCCCCACTTCTGCAAGCGGTGGGTAAATCAATATCCTGCTTGTCTCAGTGGCGGGTCACAATCCCCACTGAGATAAACGCTCCGCGAGGATGCGCAGGGATTCGGTTGGGAATTATGTCAGCTAGCGCTGACCCGAATCCCGCGCCAAGTCTCGCGAGCGAGACTTGAATAGAAAGGACGGTTCGGAAAATTGGCTGAGTCTTATGAAACGCTCTCGCAGCTCCTTGCCAGTGGGGAGAAGCTGAGCTTTACACAGAGCTTCTTCGTGAAGTTCTATCAGGCATTTTTATATAATGACCGATGGATGCTTTACCTTAACGGAGTTGCGACGACGCTGCTGGTAACTGCATTTGCATTAATATTCGGTATTCTCCTGGGTACATTCGTGGCCCTTGTCCGTACGGCTCACGACCAGCAGAGATCAAAGAAGAATATTCTGCTCGGATTGTTAAATCTTATTTTCAAAATCTACGTCACGATCATCCGCGGAACTCCGATGATGGTCCAGCTGCTCATCATGGGAATGGTCGTGTTCTCGAGCAGTCGAAACTTCACATTCGTAGGTACGCTGACTCTGGGCATCAACTCCGGCGCGTATGTCTCCGAGATCATCCGTGGCGGCCTCATGGCTGTCGATTCGGGGCAGATGGAAGCCGGACGAAGCCTTGGTCTCAACTACATGACGACGATGTTGTATATCATCATCCCGCAGGCGATCAAGTCTGTACTTCCTGCGTTGGGCAATGAGTTCATTATCCTTCTCAAGGATACGTCACTCATCACTGTCATCGGCGGCAAGGAGCTTCTGTATGCAGCCCAGGGTATCATGAACCGCACATATGAGGCTATGTTCCCGCTGCTCATCACAGCGATCATCTACCTCATTCTGGTCATGATCTTTACATACCTGCTCGGTATATTCGAAAGGAGGCTGAGACAAAGTGATCGACGTTAAGAACCTTCAGAAAAGATTTGGAGACCTTGTTGTCCTTGATGGAATCGACCTGAAAGTCGATCCGGGCGATGTGATTGTTCTGGTCGGGCCTTCGGGCTGCGGCAAGTCCACATTCCTCCGCTGCCTCACTCACCTTGAGGAACCGACCGGCGGTCAGATCTTCCTTGACGGTAAGGAAGTCACTGACAAGGAAATCGACCATGTACGCTCAAGAATGGGAATGGTGTTCCAGCACTTTAACCTGTTCCCGCATATGACGGTAAAGAAGAATATAACATTTGCCCCGGTCAAGCTTCACAAGATGACGCAGGCTGAGGCGGACCAGAAAGCTATGGAGCTTCTTGACAGAATCGGCCTTGCTGACAAAGCTGACGAGTACCCGAACATGCTCTCCGGCGGTCAGAAGCAGCGTATCGCGATAGTCCGCGCTCTGGCCATGGACCCGGAGGTCCTGCTCTTCGACGAACCGACAAGCGCTCTCGACCCCGAGATGGTCGGCGAAGTTCTTGAACTCATGAAGAAGCTTGCCAAGAACGGTATGACTATGGTGGTCGTCACTCATGAGATGGGCTTTGCCAAGGAAGTCGCCTCGCGCGTGATCTTCATCGACAAGGGCAAGATCCAGGAGGACAAGCCGCCGCAGGAGTTCTTCGCCAACCCGGAGAATCCGCGCCTTCGCGATTTCCTGTCAAAGGTGCTTGTATAACGAATATTACTATGTGCTTCATAAGGCCGGCGCGTGTGCGCCGGTCTTTTTTGTTGGGTTAAGAACAGGCTTAGTCTGTAGCGGTGCTAAATGGGTACCTGTTGGGGATACAGACAAGCTTTACACGCGAAAAGCAGGAATAGTAGAAGAGGCGCGTAAGTCGAAATCTGTCCGCCATGGATTCAGACAAGCTATACGCGCGTAAAGCAGGAATAGTAGAAGAGGCGCGTAAGTCGAAATTTGTCCGCCAAGGATCCAGACAAGCTTTTACGCGCGAAAAGCAGGAATAGTAGAAGAGGCGCGTAAGTCGAAATCTGTCTGCCCTGGACCTAGACAAGCTATTACGCGCAAAAAGCAGGAATGTGAGAGGAGGCGCGTAAGTCGAACCCGGTCCGCCATGGATCCGGACAAGCATTACGCGCGAAAAGCAGGAATGTGAGAGGAGGCGCGTAAGTCGAAATCTGTCTGCCAAGGATCCAGACAAGCTTTTACGCGCTTAAACGGCGAATAGGCAAAATGGCGCGTAAAATAAAACGGCGGTGAGGCCGGGATTACGCGCAAAAACAGAAAGTAGGTGTAATGGCGCGTAAAAAATAAGAGGTTGGAATTAAGATTACGCGCGAAAGCTGAAAGTAAGCGGAGTGGCGCGTAAAAAGAGAATGAGAGTTGGGCCGAGATTACGCGCCGAAATAGAAGATAGTCAAAATGGCGCGTAAAACAGGATGATTGGGGACTTTCGACTACGCGCGAAAACGGCAAGCAGGTGAAATGGCGCGTAAAATAGAAAGATCGAGGGCTTTTGATTACGCGCGAAAACGGTAAGCAGGTAAAATGGCGCGTAATCATAATGACACAGGGGTAATAATTACGCGCGAAATCTGAAAACAGGCGAAATGGCGCGTAAAGACGCAGTTAAGCGGAGCCCACAGGAATTCAGTTGGTCATTATGTGAACTGATGCAATCTGAATTCGAGTCGCGTATTGCGAGCGAGACTAGTGCATAGCACAAGAGCGAACTGCTGATGAGTGGGCATAGCACAAGCGAACTGCTAATGAGATAAGAGTGGGAGAAGCCCTGTGCTTCTACAATTCCAGTCATAAGGCAAGATTATTATTCGATAGACAGATGATTTATGATATTATTATATAAAGAGTTGTAACTTATAGAGGACTTTGTCATATAAGGATTGCAACACAAAAAGAAGTGAAGTTTTTATGGATTGCAACTCAAAAACTTACATCTTATACGGAGATAATGTTTCTCACGCAACCTGGCAGGGCGGCAGCAACCACGGAAAGCAGAGAACTAATCTTCAGAAAAGCCAGGGAGGAAAATGACTATGAGCGAAAAGAAACCGATGCCGGGTAAAGACGGCAACAAGTATGTTCCGTATAGCGAGCGAAGCGGAGAGACATCCGTTGTTTATTTCACAAGAGACCTCTCTCCGGAAGGTCTGAAGAAAATATATGACAAGGTATCGGAGGGATTGACAGGAAAACTGGCGGTCAAACTCCACACGGGTGAAGCCCAGGGTCCGAACATCATCCCGAGACCGTGGGTCAGAGCCCTGATCGAGGATAAGATCCCCGATGCGACAATTGTCGAGACCAACACATACTATGAGGGATCCCGCTACACGACAGAGCAGCACCGTGAAACTTTAAAGGTCAATGGATGGACATTCTGCCCGGTCGATATTACTGATGAGGACGGAGTTGCCACATTCCCGGTCGAGGGAGGCAAATGGTTCAAGGAGATGCATGTCGGAAAGAACCTCCTTAACTATGATTCTTTTCTTGCGCTGACGCACTTCAAAGGTCATGTTCAGGGTGGCTTTGGCGGCGCTAACAAGAATATTGGTATCGGCTGTGCTGACGGAAGAATTGGCAAGGCTGAGATTCACACCACCCCGGGTCAGGATGATATGTGGGATATTAAGAAGGAAGAGCTCATGGAGCGAATCTCCGAGTCCACGAAATCTACGATTGATCATTTTGCCGGCCACATCTCCTATATCAACGTGATGAGAAACATGTCTGTCTCCTGTGACTGCGAAGGTCCGGGCGCAGAGCCGGTCGTAACGCCGGACGTAGGCATTCTTGCCTCCTACGATATCCTTGCGGTGGATAATGCCTGCATGGATCTCATCTACAATCTGCCGGATGGCGGCGGAAAAGCAATCATCGAGCGTGTCGAGACGAGACATGGTCTGAGACAGCTGTCCTACATGAAGGAACTCGGCATGGGCAATGACCTCTACAAACTTATTGACATCGACAACGGAGATAAGGAAATTACAGCGGCAGAGGCAGTCTGTGATGTGAGACCGGGCTGGACACCGGACCGCTTCAACACATTCTACGGAAGAAATAAGAGGCGCGAGGACGCATGATGAGCTGCCTCTCCCAATGATAAACAGCACCGGAGATTCACGTCTCCGGTGTTTTTTATAACAGTGATATTTGGCTTCTAAATATTGCACAGAAAACATGCCTTGTATTATAATGGCTAGACTGGATGATGAAAGCTGGCCGCGCAGGCGGACAGCAGGGAAGGAGCAGACTATGATTGGTGCCAGGGCGCTTGTGAAATGTCTTGAATTGGAAAACGTTGAAGTGGTATTCGGATACCCCGGGGCGGTCATCTGCCCTGTCTTCGACGAGCTCGATAAGAGCGGCATAAAAGTCGTCCTCGTCCGCCAGGAGCAGAACGCGGCCCATGAAGCCAGCGGCTACACCCGAATTTCCAGGAAACCCGCGGTCGCGATCGCGACGTCGGGCCCCGGCGCGATGAACCTTATGACCGGCATCGCGACAGCCTACGCGGATTCGATCCCGATGGTCTGCATCACGGGTCAGGTCGATTCGAAGCTCATGGGGACGGACGGTTTTCAGGAGACGGATGTGGCCGGTGCCGTCGAGTCATTTGTCAAATACAGCTATATTGTGCATGATGCAAATGACATCCCCCGCATCATGAAAGAAGCCTTTTATATTGCCCGGACGGGTCGTCCCGGACCGGTGCTCATTGACCTGCCGCTCGACATGCAGCTGGGGGAGACTGACGATTTTTCCTATGAGGAGAAAGTGCAGCTCCGGACATATCGCCCGACCGTCAAGGGTCACCCGCTCCAGATGCAGAGAGTCCTGGACGCCCTCGCTGAAGCCAAAAAACCTCTTATTATAGCGGGCGGCGGCATTCATCTCGCGGGCGCTGTGCCCGTATTCCGCGAGTTTATAAAGAAATACCGAATCCCTGTCGTGTCGACCATGATGGGAATCTCCACGCTTCCGACGGAGGATCCCCTGAACTTTGGTATGGTCGGCAATAACGGTCACGCGTTCGGTAATATTGCGATGCGCGACTCGGACCTTATCATCATGGCGGGTGCCCGCGTCGCTGACCGCACGATCCGCGACCCGATGCTGATCGAGAGAAAGACGCTGGTTCATATCGATGTGGATCCGGCTGAGATCGGAAAGAACGCAGGTCCGACTATTCCGCTCGTCGGCGATATCCGCCACGTGCTGAAAGATTTCTGTGAGTGGGAGCCCCAGATCCACTATGATGATTGGATCAATTATCTGATCGGGGCAAGAAATTCATGGATGCGTGACTTCAAAGCCAGAAAAATCCCGAAGGGAATTGACCCGGAGAGGTTCATGAGAGCCCTCTCGCAGGCCATGGACGATGACTCCGTCTACGTCTCGGACGTTGGCCAGAATCAGCTCTGGTCCTGCTCCTATGTCGTGGTCAGAGGCGGTCGCTTCATGACATGCGGAGGCATGGGAACGATGGGTTATGCTCTTCCGGCTGCGATCGGAGCGAAAATCGCAGCGCCGAAACGCCAGATCGTCGCCGTGTGCGGCGACGGTGCCTTCCAGATGACAATGATGGAACTTGCGACAGCGAGACAGTACGGTGTTCCGGTCAAGTTGGTCATCATAAAGAACGGGACACTCGGACTGGTGCACCAGTACCAGCATTTCCGTTATCATGACAGGTTCAGCGCGACGATCCTTGAGGGGGATCCGGAGCTTGTGTATTTGGCTAAGGCTTACGGGATGGGATATTTGCACCTTGAAAAAGGAACTGACACGGATTCGGTAATTGAAGCATTCCTCAGGAATCCGGATGAATCCATGATCCTCGAGTGCGAAGTCGACCCGGACGCGCTGGCATGAGAAAGGAGGAAGCCATATGAAACGGATATATTCAGTCCTTGTTGAGAACCGGGCAGGTGTACTTTCTAAAGTGGCTGGCCTCTTCTGGAGAAGATGCTTTAATATCGAGTCGCTGGCTGTAGGCGAGACGGATGACCCGAATGTTTCAAATATGATCATCGTAAGTTCCGGGGACGGACACATCCTGGAACAGATCGAGAAGCAGCTCAACAAGAAGATCGACGTCATCAAGGTCAAGACATTTGATGAGTCGGAGAGCGTCAGCCGTGAGCTCATGCTCGTTAAGGTCCGCTATTCGCGGTCAAATCGGAAGGATCTTATCGAGATCTGTCAGCTCATGAGAGCGACGGTCATTGATCTCTCGGACAGTATGATGACGATTCAGTTCTGTGACACGCCGGAGAGGGTGGCTCTCTTTCTTAAGATGCTGAAGAATGTCAGGATCGTCGAGATCACAAGGACAGGCACACTGGCCCTCACAAAGTGTATGGAGACACCTGTGCCGACAGAGTGACAGTGCATTCACACAAATTCGGTACAGGGCTGCTGCGCCGACAGAGTGACAATGCATTCACGCAAAATGTGGTACAGGATTGTTGCGCCGGCGGATTGGCAGCGGCGTGACATAAATCAGGAGATTTCTTATGTATTATCTTATTGATGAGAAACTCATACCGACATCACTGAAAATGTGCATGAAATCCGACAAGCCCTATGTTGCCGTGATGACATCCGCGGAGTGGAAAGTGGAAAAGGACGCTTTCCGGATGGGAATCGACCTCGATATTGAGTATGACCGGATTCACACAACGAAGGCGGAAGTCAACGTCGACTCGCTGACAGGAGGATTTACGATCCCTGACAAGATCAACGTGACGGAGCAGGATCACGAGTTCACATTTGCTCTTGATGAGAAGGGAATTGTTTTTATCGATGATGACGGGCTGGCTTCCCAGATTGTGACAGAGCTCAAGCTGACCCGCAAATGGCGGCTGCCGAGCTTTGAGCGCTTCCTCTATGATTTCCTGAATAAGATCGTGTTCGGCGATCTGGCATATCTCGGAAATGTTGAGGATGAGCTTGCTGCGCTCGAGGAGAAGATACTGGCCAGAAAGGCTGACAATTCGGTCATCGCCCGGATCTCGGAGTTGAGACGTGCTCTGCTGCGCCTTCGGACTCACTACGAGCAGCTTATGGATCTGAGCCAGGAGTTCTATGAAAATGAGAACAACTTCTTCGCGGAACCCAACCTCCGCTATTTCGATATGTTCTCCGGTCGCGTGACCCGTCTGCAGGCGATCGTCGGTTATCTGCAGGATTATTCCGTGCAGGTGAGAGAACTCTATTCCTCAGCCATCGCAGTGGAACAGAACAATAACATGGCGGTCCTCACGATCGTCACCGTCATTTTCACGCCGCTGACAGTTCTTGTCGGGTGGTACGGAATGAACTTCAAATATATGCCGGAGCTGGAGTCGCCGATGGCCTATCCGATCATCATAATCGTCGCATTTTTATCGATTGTCGGCGGCTTGCTCTATTTCAAGAGAAAACACTGGCTGTAGATTGGCAGCGCGAGTTTAAGAAAGGAGAAACATGAAAATCCACGGACTTCAGAAAATGACTCTGCTCGACTTCCCCGGGCGGGTTGCCTGCACGGTCTTTCTCGGGCAGTGCGATTTCAGGTGTCCATACTGCCACAACTTTGAACTTGTCACAGGGGAAGCCCCGCCGGTCATGAGCGAGGAGGAGCTCCTTTCCTTCCTCAGAAAGCGCCAGGGCCTTCTGGACGGCGTTGCGATCACAGGCGGTGAACCGTGTCTGCATCCGGGGCTCTATGACATGCTCGGCCGCATCCGGGAGATGGGCTATGCCACAAAACTTGACACGAACGGGAACCATCCGGGGCTGCTCCATAGGATTCTGGATGCCGGTCTTGTCGACTATGTTGCGATGGATATAAAGAACAGCCCGGAGAAGTATGCGGTCACTATAGGGCGGGATACATTTGATTTGGCAAATGTCCGCGAGAGCATTCAGCTGCTCAAAGACAGCAGCTGCGAGTATGAGTTCAGGACGACCGTCGTCAGGGAGTTCCACGAGGAGAGCGACTTTGAGGGAATCGGGAAGCTGATTGAAGGCGCTCCGAGGTATTTCCTCCAGGCTTTCACGGACCGGGACACAGTTCCGTTCGGCAATCTGCACGCGCCGTCGAAAGAGGAGCTTACCCGCTATGCGGAGATCGTCGGCAGATATGTCGGCGATGTGCAGATCCGGGGCGTGGACTGATGTAGTGCGTGGACTTGTGTGTTTTGACAGATATTGAGGGTTCTACATATATATGTAAGAAAAACCACAATATATAGTGCTTTTGACGAAAATGAATAGAAGATATTGATTTTATCATAACAGAGTGATAGTATTGTAACGGTCGCCGGACGGCGGCCGTTATATTACGTCTGGGATGGGCGGCTGCAGGCTGTCTGTTCGCAAACGGGCTTTGAAAGCTCATTTTCTGTTTTAGACCATATATTTCAGACAATTTTGAGGAGAGGGCAAGATATGTATAGAGTTATTAAAAGAGACGGTCAGGTGGCTGAATTCGAGATCAGCAAGATTACGGACGCAATCACCAAGGCCTTCGACGCGTTGAACAAGCAGTACCATCCGAGTGTCATTGAGCTCATTGCTATCCACGTTACGGCGGATTTCGAGAGCAAAGTCATTGACGGTCAGATCAATGTCGAGAGTATTCAGGACAGTGTTGAGAAGGTCCTCTCAGAGGCCGGCTATGCGGATGTAGCCAAGGCTTACATTCTCTACCGCAGACAGCGCGAGAAGGTTCGCAACGTCAACTCAGCTCTCCTCAATTACAAGGAACTCATTGACAACTATCTTCAGATCAATGACTGGCGCGTCAAAGAGAACTCCACGGTCACATATTCCGTCGGCGGTCTGATCCTTTCCAACTCCGGCGCGATCACAGCCAACTACTGGCTGAGCGAGGTCTATGACGACGAGATCGCCAAAGCTCACAGAAGCGCAGCTATTCATCTGCACGATCTGTCCATGCTCACCGGCTATTGTGCAGGATGGAGTCTGAAGCAGCTCATCAAGGAAGGTCTCGGCGGCGTACCCGGAAAGATCACCTCTTCCCCGGCATGCCATCTCTCCACACTCTGCAACCAGATGGTCAACTTCCTCGGTATCATGCAGAATGAGTGGGCAGGAGCTCAGGCATTTTCATCATTTGATACATACCTCGCACCGTTCGTAAAGATCGACAACCTTGACCAGCACGAAGTCAAGCAGTGCATCCAGTCCTTCATCTACGGCGTCAACACACCGAGCCGCTGGGGCACACAGGCACCGTTCTCCAATATCACACTTGACTGGACGGTCCCGAACGATCTGAAGAACCTCTCCGCAATCGTCGGCGGAAGAGAGATGGAGTTCACATACGGTGACTGCCAGAAGGAAATGGACATGGTCAACAAAGCCTTCATCGACATCATGATCGAGGGCGATGCCAACGGCCGCGGCTTCCAGTATCCGATCCCCACTTACTCCATCACAAGAGACTTTGACTGGAGCGAGACCGAGAACAACAAGCTTCTCTTCGAGATGACCGCCAAGTACGGCACACCGTATTTTTCAAATTACATCAACTCCGATATGGAGCCGAGCGACGTCCGCTCAATGTGCTGCAGACTTCGCCTTGACCTCCGCGAGCTGAGAAAGAAGTCCGGCGGCTTCTTCGGTTCCGGCGAGTCAACAGGATCCATCGGCGTCGTTACGATCAACATGCCGAGAATCGCTTACCTCGCAAAGGATGAGGAAGATTTCTACAAGCGCCTTGATAACCTGATGGATATCTCCGCTCGAAGCCTCAAGACGAAGAGAACAGTCATCACAAAACTTCTTGAGCAGGGTCTCTACCCGTACACAAAGAGATATCTGGGAACCTTCGACAACCACTTCTCGACCATCGGCCTGATCGGCATGAACGAGGTCGGTCTCAACGCCAAGTGGCTGCGCGCTGACCTGACGCACGAGAAGACACAGCAGTTCACGAGAGAGGTCCTCGATCACATGCGCGAGAGACTCTCCGACTATCAGGAGAAGTACGGCGACCTCTACAACCTTGAGGCTACACCGGCGGAGTCTACGACATATAGATTTGCAAAGCATGACAAGGAGCTTTATCCGGACATCATCACTGCCAATATGAACGGTACTCCGTACTACACCAACTCCTCTCATCTGCCGGTCGGCTACACAGAGGATGTATTCTCCGCACTGGATATTCAGGATGATCTGCAGACACTGTACACATCCGGCACAGTCTTCCACGCCTTTCTCGGCGAGAAGCTTCCGGACTGGAAGGCAGCAGCTAACCTTGTCCGCAAGATTGCGGAGAACTATAAGCTGCCGTATTACACAATGTCCCCGACATATTCTGTCTGCAAGAATCATGGCTATCTGACTGGTGAGCAGTTCATTTGCCCGATCTGCGATCAGAGAACAGAGGTCTACAGCCGTATCACCGGCTACTACAGACCGGTCCAGAACTGGAACGACGGCAAGGCTCAGGAGTACAAGGATCGCCGCGTCTACAACATCGGCAGATCGAGACTTCTGCACAAGGGACCGAACCCGGCTCCGGCACCGATTGTTCACAAGGAGGAGCCGAAACCTGAAGTCAACGTTGTCATGAACACGATCAGCGCGGCAGGCAAGGAGAGTGCAGCGGCGGAACAGGCTACTCCGAGGGCGGCAGAGCAGACAGCTCCGCAGAAAGCAGCGACTGCAGTTCTTGAGAAACCGGCAGCAACAGGTACAAGGGCTATGCTCTTCAAGACACCGACCTGCCCGAACTGCAAGGTCGCAATAGCTATGCTCGACCGTGCGGGAGTATCCTACGACATTGTTGATGCCAATGAGAACCCGGACCTGTGCGATAAGTACGGCATCATGTCCGCACCGACGCTGGTCCTCGCTGACGCCAACTCTTTCGAGAGATACAGAGGTGTCTCCGACATTAAGGGATGGCTGATGAAGAAATAAAGCAGATTATTATGAAAACCGGCGGGGCTGTCATGTGTGGCAGCCCCGCTTTTGTGGTTTGTGCGCTTCCTGCGCGCTGGCAGGCTGCACAAAAACTTTCCGCTGTGGCACCGGACAAGCCTTTACGCGCGAAGAGCAGGAATGTGCAAAAAGGCGCGTAAGTCGAAACCAGTCTGC
>JBGUWZ010000017.1:0-13910 GCA_045221675.1 Lachnospiraceae bacterium
ACTTGTATGAACCGCCCATCCTGCGATTGGTCCCACATCAGGATGACTTGCATATTTAAATAAATTCTCCGCATCGCTTTCTTCCCACGGTCGGAGGATCAATCTTTTCGTTTCAAGTATCATGGCATAACTCTCTTACCAACGGCATCTCTGCAAACGGGAATTTAGCTATCGTTCGATTCGTTTTATAAATCGTTTTTGCGTTTTATCGCAGGTATACTGCATGTGATGATAAAACGCGTGCGCATCCGACCGAACAATATTGCAGTTCAAACGAATGAACGTATCTCCCCGTTTGGCCGCTTGATCTTCCAGCGAAGTGAGTAATTGTTTTCCGATCCCCTGGCGCTGCGCTTTCGGAGATACAGCAAGTGCAATTATATTCCAACCATCGTCACCATAAAGCAAATTATACTTTCCGGCTTGGATAAATCCCTGTATCTGATGCGTGACGTCGTCCTCATACACAGCAATATAGTAACATGGATCGTGAGACAACTCCTGTATGCGATTCTTAAGGTGATCAGATGTCGTTTCATGTCCTAATGCGGTTTTGCATATATGCTCCAAGGCTGGTGCGTCTTCCATCTGAATACTTCTTATCATATCTTTTCTTTGCCTCCGTAACTTCCGATTTGCACCTCCACCCTACCATACTTCCAGCCTCTTTTCCACAAACCAGAAACAGCTTCCGTGATTATCAGCTCATACCGCCTTTCAGAATCTGCTCCCTGTAGTGGGTGCTAGGTTTCCTGCCCCTCTCTCTTTTCTGCTCCCTTTTCCGGGAGCATTTTCCATTTGCTGCTGCATAAGGAGATTCTGTTTTTCCTGCTCCCGATTGCGGGTGCATTTTTAACGATATGCTTTGATCAAACACTTGCTGTTGATAGTGTTCCGCCCCGAGCCGCCTTTATTTCATCATTGCCACCATTATCCATTAAACAGATATTTTCTAAGAGTTACCGCGCCGGATATTCCCTTCTAAAACACGTTTTTTGCTGTCTTAACTGGTTATTCTCTAGGTTTAGACGAATTAGCAGGGAGAGTTCCGGGGTCTTTTCACATGATACGGTAATTGCATTAAGAAGAGCTCTGAAAGGAGCACAGAACTGGACAAAAAGCATCTGCCTAAAGATAATAGAAAAGAGGATCACTCTCCTCTTATTCCTGCAGAGTGATCCGATACGGCATCCGGAACCGAAAAACAGGATATTTATCTCCCTTTCTTTTTCCATTTTTCATCACGTTCCAGGCGCTTTTGATGTCACTGTTAGTAGACTCAATACTGACAGTGACGTTTTTTTATCATTTCTCAGCAGAACACCCCCGCCTCTACGCGAAGCTAAGGCGGTGGGATGAATGCGTCCCCTGCTCTTTGGAGCTGGCTTTCCATAAACCTTTTTGTAAGTGTCCATATGTGTACAGAACGCATGTTTGTAAACATGCGTTCTCAGTAGTATAATAGATATATGAGTTTTGTGCTTTGGCTTTGTGCCACATTGTCTTTCCTATGAAAAGGCCAGCATCAGCCGTAAGGGAGTTCCTGCATGTATCACGTTGAATGCATTGACATCCATAAAGAGGATATGATGTACCTGTATTTTGACAGGTCATGTCTGTGCGCCAACAACATGTACAATGTTGCCAACTTTCACATCCGCAACCTCATGACCGGCCTGAAGAAAGATCCCTCCCTCTGTACCGAGAACGAGAAATCCGTAATGAGGGCTTTTGGCAGGGCCATCCCTGTGATCAACTTCTCACACAGGATAAAGCACTTCGAAAAGATATACCGTATCTGCCAGGACAAAGATATCTCTGAGGATCTGCGTAAGAAAAAGGCTTCAAAGGTGAAGTGCGTTCAGTTCTCCATGCCTACGGCCAAAAACTGGTTTGCCTCCTACGGGCTTCTTGATGCCGTGTTCCGGTATACAGACAATGCGGATTATCGGTCCTTCCATTCCCATGTCATGCAGAATGCCGTAAGCGACTGCTGTGAAGCATGGGAAGGATATTTCGAGAGCCGGAAAGTATACAGTGCGTCTTCCGGACATACAGGGAGGCCGAGGATCCCCGGATACAGGAAGTCCGGGGGCAGGAGCACGGCCGTCTTTTCCAACCTGGCCTGCAGCATAAAACACGGGAGGCTGTTTTTCCCATACGCCGTGATCGAGGCAGGGAAGAAAAGGATACGTCCCAGCCTGGATGTATCGGGGCTCCCGCACGCTTCAAAGGCAGTACGCGGATCAGGTGAGAAACTCATCGAAGTCCGTGCTGTCCCGTACTTTGGCTCCTACCAGGTCCAGATCGTGACGGATGACGGCACCCTTGAAGAGGACCTTCTCCCGAAGGAAGGGGATATCATCGGTACTGACGGGGAGCCTGCCGGCGTGATGATGCTGGACGCCGGCCTTGACAACTTCGCAGCCATGACAGACAACAAGGGGAATACGCCCATTGTTGTCAAGGGCGGAGCCATCAAGGCCTGCAACCAGTGGTTCAACAAGAGGATGGCTTTTCTGCGGTCTGAGCAGATGAAGGGTCATGACCCGAAGACGTACCGTCCTCCCGTGACCAGGCAGATGGAGCGGATCTCCAGGAAGCGCAGCGCTTTCCTGCGGGATACGTTCTACAAGTATGCCCACTATATCTGCCGGACAATGAAGGAAAGGGAGCTTTCCTATCTCATCGTCGGATACAACAAGGGCCAGAAGCAGGAAATTAACCTAAAGAAGAGGACAAACCAGTCCTTTGTGCAGGTGCCCTTCGCGAAGTTCCGCCAGGTCCTGAAGACGGTCGGAGCACGCTACGGGATCCGCGTCATCCTGCAGGAGGAGAGCTATACCTCCAAAGCCTGCTTCGGGAACCGGGACTATATCCCTACTTATGGAGCCGGAGATACTGAAAACATGGCCTTCAGCGGAAAGAGGATAAAGCGGGGCCTGTATCGTCAGGATGACGGGAAGGTGATGAACGCTGATATCAATGGCGCTGCCAATACCGGAAGGAAATACGACTCACGCATCTTTCCGGAAGATATGGACTGCAGTTACCTGTACAGGACAGTCAGGGCTGTGACCTATAAAGATATCCTTGGTGCGAGTCAGGACTATCACAAAAGTAACCCCGGTGAAACGGGACAGCGGGCAAGTGTCTGCCCTGTGACCGCGTAAGCGGCACGAAGCCCCCGCCTCTTAGCGTATGCGTAGGCGGTGGGTCGTTCACGCCGTTCGTTAACTTATAAAAAAACAGTTCCGCTATATAACTCTCAACAGGAAATCCTAATGAGAAAGGCGGTGACTACAAATGGCTAACACAATCAGTACCCACAACGGCAACAGCAGCAAGGTCAGAAGGAACCACAACATCCGTAACCCGAAGTACGTGGAAAAGGAACGCCACATCGACCCGAATAAGCCGCATGAGATCTGGCATGACGAAACGGCATCGCATGCCTACAAGCGCATCTTCGGCCCTTCCGTGCGGGAGTACAACGCCAGGCAGAAAAGGCCTGACAGGAAGATCCGGAACTACCATGCCGAAGTGAAAAAAAGCGCCCGGAAGCATGACGTATACGAAATGGTGGCTCAGGTCGGTTCAAAGGATAACGCTCCGGATGAAAAGCTGGGCTATAAGATCCTCAGGGAGTACGCTGACGGCTGGGAAGAACGTAACCCCAACCTTGAGGCCATAGGGATCTATTACCATGCCGACGAGCCCGGTGCTCCCCATGTCCATATCGACTATGTCCCGGTTGCACACGGATACTCCCGCGGACCCGGGATGCAGGCCAGCCTCACGAAGGCCCTCAGGGAACAGGGCTTAGTCGTCAGCAAGGAAGGAACCGCCCAGACCCAGTTTATAAAACGCGAAAATGGCGCCTTAGAGGCGATCTGCAGGCACTATGGGCTTGATATTGTACATCCATGCATTGAGGCTGCAAAACACCTGGAAACGGCCTTATACAAAAAACAGCAGGCGGCCATGGAAGCTGAGCTTGCAGTTGAAAAAGCAAAAGAGGATCTTGTCCGCGCGGTCGAAAGGTTCAACCAGGTCCAGGCAGAAACCGTGGCACAGGAGCAGCGCCGTGATGAGCTGAAACGTGCGGCTGATAAGCTGGAACAGCAGCGCGACCGGCTGATGGGCGAACTCGCCTCCCTGAGGGACCTCGCCGGCAGGTATGAACGCCTGCGTAGCCACTGTGACGGCTACACGTCCGGCGGCCGTTCGGTCCTCGACCTCTTCGACGAAAAGGAAAAGAAACAACACGGCAGGGACGCAGAACATCTGCGGGACCGCTCCTGAGAACACACATGCCGGGGAACCAGCTCGGCTCCCCGGCTCTCCTCATCTCCGGTAGATTGCCCGGTAGACCATGTCCTTCCTTGCCTCGTCATATCCCGTAATCTCAGAAATCTCCTTAACCTGGAAGTCCTCAAGGTACACGATCGTCTGGAAGGACTTTATCATCCTCTTTGCCTGGTCATAGGACGTGTTCGGGGATCCCCGCAATGCCAGATCGACCATCTTGTCGACCGTATCGGTGGATGACTGGCTGTGGATGGTGATGGCCGTCCGGCACCCTGAGTTGGACAGAGTGATCGCGCTGCAGATCTCCGCCCCCTTTGCCTCCCCGATCACAAAGACATTGGCGCCGGCCACCAGTGCCATCTGCCCGAGCCTCTCCAGCGTGCATGGCTCCTCTCCCCTCTGCGGATTGAGGACCACGTGCTGCAGCATTACCCCTTTCCGGTATGCAAACAGTTCGTCGTTCTCCTGTATGACAAGGATCTCTGCAGAAGATTCGTACGCGTCCTCCAGGAACCAGTTCAGGCATGTCGTCTTCCCTGAGCCGGGTGGCCCCGCGAATACGACGCCCTTGCTGTACTTTCCGCAGTCCATCAGGTAGTCCCGGATCTTTTCGTCGAACATCCCCGCTTCGATCAGTTCCCGCGACATCATCTTTTTCCTCGGCACCTTGCGGATGTGAATATAGGGGTACCCGTTACAGGTGATGTACGGCGAAGTGATCGAGAAACGCAGCTTATAGTTCTCGTCCTGCTCGTCAACGAACGTCTGCGTCGGGATCCTCAGGTCGATCCCGTTGTTGACGGCGACCCCGGTGATGAACCGAAGGTAGTCCCTGTCGTCGATGAAAGTGATATTGGACAGGTACGCCTTCCCCTTGATCCGCACGCGTATTGAGTCCGGATCCGTGATCTTGATGTCCGTGATCAGCGGATCGTCAATGAGGTCCTGAACGATGTACAGCTCAAAGAGCGCCCTTCCGATCTTCCCCATAAGGGCCGGCAGGTCCTCCCTGGGGAGGCGGCGCGTCGCGATGAACGCCCGCTGTACATAGGCCTCTACGACATCGAAAAAATCCTTCTTCTCCGTCTGCCCTTTCAGCACATTGTAGTAGGTGTCCTTTTCCGTCGAAGTGATGTAGTCCATGCACTCGTTGAACACGGCGATGAAGTCGTCGTAGCTCTCGTTGAGCTGGATCTGCATGTCCCTGGTCCTGAGGTCGTACACCATCTCCTGCCTCTCGTCGATCTCGCTGAGCTTTTGCGGTACGTATCTTTCAATGCTGTTGAGGAAAGGCCGGGCTTCGCTTGCTTTGGCAAGCTGCCGCGCCTGCTTGCGGAGTGCTTCCCCGTGCTCCTCCCTCTCCTCTTCCGTTACCTTCCTGTATGACCCGGGCGGGATCAGGAGCCTCGGCCCGCTTCCCTTTCCCCTGCCGCTCTCCTTTTTCTCACCGAGATACCCGGACAGCTCCGCGAACTTCGGCTTCTTCCCGTACACCCGCACAAGCGCTACCACCATGAGCCGGTCCTCGTCCATCCCGGCTGATACGGAAAGGATGTCCATATCCTGCTCCTCCCGCTTCTTCTCAAGGAACTCCTTTGTCTTCCTTGCAAGCGTCCTGACCCCTATCGTTGTAGAGTGCCGGCTCGTGAAGAGGTACAGAGGATGGGCATAGGGCGCATCCCGGTCCGGCACGACATTTTCCGCAATCTCCACGAAAGAGGTGTTCCTGGCATACGGGATGATCTCAGACTCCGGGTAGGCCCTGTACTTCTTTTCCAGGATCCTTAGCGTCTGTGCCCCCAAGTTTTTATCTTCCGTGGGCTTTACCATCGCGATCTTCGGTTTTTCTTCAGCCATCCTGATCCCCTTTCTTTGTAACGCGGTAATTGTACGCCCTTCCGTTAAGGCCCGTGATCTCAAGCGTATAGTCTCCTGCAGGCAGGACCGCAGTCATCGTGAGCTCTCCTTCCTTCCCGGGACTTAAGCTGTACACCGCGTGTTCCCCTATGACTTTTGCCGTCGGGTCCGGGATGCTTCCATAACCGTCCCCCTCCCCCTTCTCCGGCTCGAACGTCACCTGCACGGTGATCTCCTCCTCCCTGTCGGTACGGAACTTTACCGTCTCCGACGCCTCCATACTGTCATCGTCGTCATCCACGGGCTGTGCCGGATCGTTCGGTATGTTCATGTCCATATTCTCAGAAAACTCCCTGTCGGAAGCCACATACCTGACGATCCCGTACCCGCCCACGAAGTAATACCCGGAATGGAACCAGTCCGGGAAGGCTATGGAGACCGTATTCCCCTGCGTGTAGGAATAGTCGTTCAGTGTGCACACATCGGATGACACAAACGCCCTTACGTCAGCCACGAAGGAATACTTATTGACATCCGTGCCGATATAGACCTCCGTGGCGTAGGTTTTCCCCTGCTCCAGTCCGACGACCGTGCCTGCCCTTGAGATGTTCCCCTTCCGCAGCTCGATGTCACCGATGCGGTCCATCGTTGCGGTGTGATCTCCAAGGCGGTAGAGGACGCCGGTACTCGCGTTCATATCGATCTGCATGTTCTCTGGGTTTGTTGAGAACTTATACCTCCCTGTCCCCGATTCCTTCATCCCGCAGATTCCTATCGTATAC
Source organism: Lachnospiraceae bacterium (assembly GCA_045221675.1). Classification (GTDB taxonomy): domain Bacteria; phylum Bacillota; class Clostridia; order Lachnospirales; family Lachnospiraceae; genus Chordicoccus. Next base: position 6,951 of record JBGUWZ010000017.1, read on the forward strand.
CCTGTATCCTCGAATCTCTCGATGTGGAAGTTCTCCGAGAACTCAGCTGATGAACGGTAGGCGATGCTCTCCCCCCTGTACATCGTAGGGATCCGGTCCGCATCCTTCCCGAACCACGCCACCCTTTTCGGAGATGCCGACGGGGCCACTCGACTGTTCCCGAACGATGTCTCGCCTATATACAGCCTGTGGTATGTCCCGTCGTTTTTCATGACATAGTAACAGCCGTCTTCCAGCCGGCTGCCTCTGGTCTCCACCGTGACCGAGTACTCCCTGTCGTTATATCCGTGCGTTCTGTTGAACACGGAGCAGCCGGTCATCGCCGCCGCCATACAGACTGCCAATATAATTGCTGCCGCCCTCTCCCGCATCTTGTATCCCTGCCTTTCTCTTTTAGTATCTATATATAAGATTTTCTGGGATTTCCTGCATTTTCGGCCGGCTGTCCTTTCCACGCAAAAAAAGAGGGCTTACGCCCTCTTTCGCCAAACCTGACCTGCAGGTTCATGACAATTCCTTTTCCAGTTCATCCAGCTGGAGCCTCAGCTTTGCGATATACTCCAGTGCTTCCTTCCGCTCAGCCTGCGTCCTTGACCTTGAGATGGTCTTAAGGAAACTTACGTAGGCCTTGTCCACTCTTTCCGTATAAGTACTCTTCTTTTTCTGTGCGGGTTCCGCCTTTTTGCCTTTCCTGACATCTGATACGATCCTGGCGAACTCCTCACGGGTGATCTCCATATCATCGAGCAGCTCCGGGTTGCTCTCCGCCCTTGCTCTCTGCAGGGCCCGTACCCGCTCGACCACTTCCATCTGCTGCTTTGCGTCCAGGCTGACCGCAAGATACAGCGTGTTAGCGGACAGGTATCCCTTTGTCTCGAATTCCTGGAGCTCGGGGATCAGCTTCTCGAAAGACTCATAACGGTAGAGCTGCGTCTTCGAGATCCCGTTAAGCATCTCCGAGATCTTCTTAAGCTCTTCCGCCTTGCTCCCCACGAACCCCGATTCGTGGAGCACCTGCTTCGCATGGTTGATCCTGGACAGCCAGAACCGAAGGTCCTTGTTCCTCGTGAGGACGTTCGCCTCCGTATGGGCGGTAAACCTCTTTACCGGGTCCTTCTCATACGGCAGGATGACCGCACGGATCGTTTTGTTCCCGAGCCGCTTGCACCATGCCTCATATCTCTGGTGCCCGGAAAGGATCTCGTACTTACCATTGCCAAGGTCGTAGACAACGATCGGCTCGATGATCCCGGTCTCCTGCATGGACTTGACATAACTCTCGATGTTCTCCTGTGACAGGCCTTCGTTAAAAGGGCTGGGCTGGATATCCTTTGCGTTCAGCATCGTATACCCGGGAGTCGGCTGCCCTTCCGCAACAGCCTCCTCGCTGACCGGCTGGACCCTTGTGTTCTGGAACCTGATATCATCCGCCACGTCAAAGCTCTTTTTTCTGGCCATCTTATCACTCCTCCTCAAGCAGTTCTTTTACAAAAGCCTCGTAGTCCAGTTCGGTCGTGCATTTCGGTGCGTACTTTATCAGCGTCATCCTCTCCGTCTGCGACTCCCTGCACTTCACCGAGTCCCTGATGTATGTGTCAAATACCTTTGTCCCGATCTGGTCCGCGATGTCCACAAGTGATTTTCCGATCGACTTGTTCAGGTTCGTCCTCTCGTCAAATCTCACCAGCAGGAGCCCCCTGATCTTCAGGTTGGGGTTCAGCCTCTTCTGTACCTTCGCGATCGTGTTCGTGAGCTGGGAAAGACCTTTTACCGTATACCTGTCAGCAGTAACCGGGATGATCACTTCGTCAGCAGCCACGAGTGCGTTATGGAGCATGACGTTGACAGCCGGGTTCGTGTCAATGACCACATACTCATATCCTTCGAGCCCCTCGAGCGCATCCTTCAGTTTGAAGAAGGCGTCCGAATCCCTGAGCTTTATGTCCGCTTCCTCCAGCCCGGGATCGGAAGCGATGATGTCTCCCGCCTCCGTATGCTGGATCGCCTCCTGCACGGTGCAGGGGTCATCGTCAAGGATCAGGTCGTAAAGCGTGGCCACATCCTCAGTCGCAGCCCTGTATGTATCCGTAGAATTACACTGCACATCCGTATCGATCAACAGTGTTTTATGTCCCCATTCGTTCAGAATAGCTGCAAGGCATGTTGCTGTAGTTGTCTTACCTATTCCGCCCTTTTGGTTTGCCAGCGTTATAATCTTCACTCTTTTTCCTCCTTTTTCCGGATCCTGTTTCAAAACCCGAAATTCCCACCGTGGGAATTTTATCTGCTTTTCAGATTCCGGTAGTAATCTTCTATCTTTTCCATGTTTTCCGGATCCATCTTTCCCTCAATAATGCAGGGAGACTGGTTCCAGAGTGACGGCATCTTCCACAGCTCCGGGTATTTCTGCCTGATCGGCCTGGATGTCGCCTTCCTTATCAGTTCGGCGATCTTCTCTGCTTCCGCGATGCCTCCGCACTCAACACACAAAACGACGCCGTAGTCGTAAAACCTGTGCCCGTCCAGGTGCGTTCCATTGACCCTTAAAGCATCACCGATCATCTCCATGACGTCGACGGGAATATTTCCGGCCCTGAAGACCTTTCTTTTTAATCTGGTCGCTAACGCTATTGTGTATGTGCTCATCTTTTCTCCTTTGCATACACATACTTATACCATAGAACCATGGAAACTGCAAGTCTTCAAGATTCTCTCCCTTTCCCCGCAGAATTCCCACTGTGGGAATTCTGTTTGTCTGCTACGGATGATTCACCGGTGTGATCCTTACTATTGTGGTCCTGCAGTCAGCCATCTCCGGTTTCCGGCATCCTGTTGTCTCCCGGACAGGAACATCTTCTTTCGCGAAGCTGCGATAACCCCACATATCCTCTGCCTGCCATTTGAATCAGCAGCCCGCCTATGGGATCCAGACCGCCATGTCATCCTGCCGTCCTTCTGTTTCGCAAATTTTGTTCTCGCGATTTTGGAAGACAGTTTTAATCCGGTTTCCGGATTCCATAATTCCCACCGTGGGAATTATTAGTGCCTTTGGCCAATTCCCAAACCGTTTGTTCGCATACACATATTAATCAGTAGTGCAGACATGTTCAGTCTCCTATCGACCGCAGACACTGGTCTAGAATCCCAAGACACTCTTGGCTATTTTTATTTTACCCAAATTCCCACCGTGGGAATTTGGGCGGCTGCCGTAGTTGAAATCACGCACGGCCAGGATTCGTCATTCTGCTTCCATTATCTTTTATCACTTTGATCAGATGCCGCCATCAGATGTGATCAAATGCATGATCCGGATTATAATACAGCTTCTTGATTCATGGCTTTCTTTTTCAGGAAGAATTCCCACCGTGGGAATTCTTCGGTATTCTAAACAAATAGTTTCTGTTTTCTAAAACAATTTGGCAAGTCAAAGCAAAAACTTTCAACCATTTATAAGTATTCGTTATTTACAATTTGGCTTTTGGTTCTGCAAATAGTTTTGTAATGCAATGGTTGGCAACAGAATTCCCACGGTGGGAATTCTGACTTATTTATACGCAGCAATAAGTATCTATTTGTTATTTTTTAATCTGTCTGCATGTTGTTGTATCGGCAACAATTATTCAAAACAGTTTGTTGCAACTGTTTGACATGTTTTCATGCATGGGTTAAACAGATCGATCTGCCCAAATTCCCACGGTGGGAATTTGGCGGCCGTCCGGTTGGCCGTTTAAGAATCGCATAATTATCTGATGCATTAGTTGTTGTCAGACCCATCATTTCCTTGAATTGCCTTAAGGGCTGAAGTCTCTGTTTTTCGAATTCCCACAGTGGGAATTCTTTGTTCTATTATTGGGGGACTGGAGATTTCTGGCCGAAAGCGGACTGGAATTATTCTGTTGATGAACGGGTTTTTCAAATATCCCGAAGCGGGCAGGAGGCGGTAGATGTGTGCTTTATAATGTGTGTATGCGATTGTTTCGCGGCATGAAAGCAAAAATTCCCACGGTGGGAATTTGCTGTTTTAGAAAATGTCTGTATTGGCGATTTGCCAAATGGAGGGCGGCGCTTCCATCATGAATGCTCTGGCCTGCGCATTGTTTTCTTACAGCAAACAGGACCGTCTGTTGTCCTCAGTGCAGCGTGTTTTGCTTCCACTGTTCCGCATACACGCATCTTCGCCATTAGCTACAATTCCTCGTCTGTAAGAGTTTCTTTGCGGGCAACCTGCGACGGATCGCTGCAGATTCATGAATCCGGTGTCGTTCTTTACATAAGAGCAAAAAAAACAGATCCCGATTCCCACTGTGGGAATCGGGATCCTGTAATTATTTTTATGGCATCCGGTAGAACAGGGCAGTAGTTCAGAACTCAGTAAGTTCTATGTCCCTGGCCTTTCTGTCCCTTACGGCTTCTAGCCATTTATCAAGGAGCTTCTCCTTTTCGTTCAGCTCGTCGCCCTTCTCCATCAGCTGGGAGAGCAGTATCGTCAGGTCGATGATCTCCATGGAATACAGTCTCTTCACAAGGGCTTTCTCCGCTTCGGTCGCCTGCTCACAGTTGATCAGCCACTTGCAGTCGTCAATGCTTTCCTGTGTATCATATTTCAGCTCCCCGTTACCGTCGACAACATGGAATCCGGTCTTCCTTCTGCCTTCGCCTTCCGGAACGATGTAGTACCCGCTGTATCTGATGCCGTAGATACCGTTTTTGTATTTCCTGTATTTACTCATGTTTTTTCACCTGCTTATGGAGCTCTGCCAGCTCCAGGAGTTTCTTCATCTTCGCGATCTGTTCATCGAGTTCCTCAACTGTCATGTTCTCGATGTCCATGGAAGGAGAGTCTGCAAAGCCTGTCTTCCTTGCAGGCTCATCTGTCTGCTTCGCATCATCCCTTTCGGCATCATCCGCACTCCGGGACTGGGCTCCATTGCTGATTCGCTCAAGTTCTTCAAGGTCTTCTTCCACACTGGTTTCTGTGTATGCGGCATCCACTATGTAAGCGGGATCATCATAGGTAGTCAGCTGCTCCGCATAACCATCGTAATCCTTGACCACGCAGTCGAGGAGACGGCGGTAGGGTGTTGTCCTCGTATCATCCTCCGTTGCCCTGATCTTGTCGTAATAGTAGCTGATAAAATCAATGGCCCACATCTCCTTATCGGCCTGACGTACCCGCATGGGGCGGATGTGTTTGATCGCGGCTTCAACCAGGTGCTGGATCTCTTTCTGCCTGAAGTCATCGTAAAAGCAGCTGGCTGCGATCTTGTATACGGCTTTTTCGATGTCCCTGTCTTTTTTCTCTTCCTTCTTTCGAAGTTCCTCAGCCTGAATCCTTGCTGCCTCCTCATTATCGACCGTCACAGTATCAAGGAAATCGTCAAGGTTCATCTGCCTGTAGATCTTGCCGTCATCGAAGTCTTTGTATGCATCATCGATGATCTGGTCCGTCTGTTTCTTCTGCGCCGGCGTTTTCTTGCGGATGTAGAAGGTGATCGTTGAATATTTCCTTCTCTTGACGCCGCTCATGTCCATCTTGGAAGGCTCATAGTTGAACTCGATATCTGTGTATGTGTTAATCTCCTTCATTACCGGCTTCAGGACATCACGCTCGAAGAAGTGGAATGTGCTCCAGGAAGAGGGTATGATCGGTACAAGCTTTGCAGCGCCGTACACCTTCCTGCGTTTCCGGCCGCCCTTGTTCTTCGCTGGCGCACTGTCATGCGATTCCATTTCCTGCGTATATACCGCGATACGCATCTGGATGTCATTTTCAGTACCAGTTCCGTATTCGAACTTCCATTTCCCGATGTTCTCATAACTCTTCAAAAGCTCATACATATTCTGGGAATACGTGTGGGTGAGCATGCTGACGTTCTGCAGCTGGTAGGCGGAATAGAAGATGTTGTTCTCCCTCCGCTGCTGTTCGAGACCGAACACGTATTCCATCAGGTCCTCATGGATCTTGATCTCCACGTACCTGCCGGGAAGTTTGGAGTCGGAGATGATCTTGCCGTTCTTTGACATCTTCAGGTGGATGGTGTTGAACCAGTGAACGATCTTTTCCGTTCCTGTCTCTTCATCAACGATCCCGAACGTCTGCGAGGCGATGCTGTAAAGCATCCCCCTGAGGTCCGTATAGCTTTCCTTTTTCCACCTGAGGAGACGGTAAAACTCCTGGCAGTCAAAGGTATATATGGTGTCCGGGTCATCATCCGGCTTTACTTTTGAAAAAATATAGGATACCGCCTTGTTCTCGACAATCGACAAAGACTTCTTGGACTTCTGGATCATATCGTTGCGTTTGGCAACATTCTGCTTCCTGGCTCGTTCAAGTTCCGTCATCTGTTTTTTGTCGGCGGGTTTTTTAGGTTTAGGTGACATACTGCCTCCCATTCTGATCTGAATTAACCGCCCGTTTGCTCAAAGTTTGTCTATATTTTATAGCCATTCTGTTTTATAATCAACAACAACAGCAGATTTTCCCGCCCGTCTGCTCAAAATTCGCGATTGCCGAGGAAAGAACAGTAGTAGTGGTATTATATGGTATCAATATTGTATAAGTATTGTATTGTATTGTATAGCGGGCCGAAAAAAGCCCTTGTTTATGCGGGTTGCAGAGATTCATTATTGAGAAAAAGGGCGGTTTCATTGAGTTTAAAGGCGGAAACATTGAGTTTCAGGACGGAAAATTTGAGTTCATAGGCGGGTTTTTTGAGTTTGAAGGCGGATTCTTTGAATTTCAGGGCGGTTTGTTCACACCAGGCTTCGGGATAGGTCCCGAGGCTCTTTTTTTGCTCTGGAATTCCATTTCAATGCTTCGAGGGAAGTACCACGGGAGAGATCTGGAACTAAAACGGTATATATTTGGAATTCCGAGGGGAAGATTTTAATCAAATATTAATAAATGATTGAGTACGAGGGCGGTATTGTTTCACTGAACTTTGAGTTTCAGGGCGGTCA
>JBGUWZ010000018.1:0-30933 GCA_045221675.1 Lachnospiraceae bacterium
GCCAGTAAGTTTGATCCGGCATTCACCCACGCCCATGCGGTGCGGCAGCTCCTATGGACGTGGTACTCTGCTGCTACGCTTCATAGAAAAGATTCGACCGAATTTTCACTGAAACAAAGACCCAGGCTTCGAAAAGACCGGGTCTTATAGTAAAATAATGGTATGCGAACCCCATTACAGTACAGCCCGATTATATGACATATCGAGGTCATTATTAAATTAAACTCCCAATCGATATGAAAACCATGATCCTGACTGATGACCCAGTACGGGCTCAAAGAGGTCTTTAATGGCACAGCGACACGAAAAACTTTTGAGAGGATGTCATAAACTATGAAGAACATTTCTTATGCCAGATATTCAATTGTCAAGTCTGCTATCCGCATTATCCTGGGCCTTACCCTCGCCGCATTTCTCCTGTGCGGCTGCGGTCGCGGCAGCAGCGGTCCCACAGTGAGGCCGGGCACCACGGATGAGATGTGGGGTAATGAGGTGGATGATGCGGAGATATATGCCTTTATGTATGAAGGCCGGGTCTATACCGCTGACACCATAGATGAAATCAACCCGTACGACGCTACCCCGTATATGAAAGATGGCGGCTTTTATAAACTCACAGCGGATGTCAAGTACCTGAACGGCGGCGTCGCAGGATATGTGAATTATCCGGATATAAAGAGCGTCTCGAATTGCGAGGAGATCTCACCGCTGGATCTTCATCTGCCGAGCATCACAGAAAAGAGATATGGGCTCTGCCTGATCGGAGATTACGCCGACGGAGATATCTATCTTAATGAGTACGGAAAGATAGGTGTCTGGAAGGATGGTTCCTGGATCTACCGCTACGATAAGTCATATGAAGGGGAGGGTGGAACTCTCATTTGCAAAAAGAGCGACGTCTCTGAAGATACGATAAAAGAGGGAATCAGCAACGGGATCCTCAGCTGCGAAGACTACTTTGTGGTTCCGGCGAAGAGGACTGGGGAACCCTCGGATGAGTCAATGTAATAACGATTTGGAGTGTACGGAAAAACAGCCTGGTCTATGGAAATGTGCATGGATCAGGCTGTTTTATTCTTCATTGCGCAGTACTCGTGACACAAGTCTAGATACGCGCACAAAGTGATATTCACCTTCATCGTGAGCACAATCACTCGATGAAGAATAAACGCCTCAGCTACACAATGCTCCACTGGAGCATTGTTACGCATGCTTAGGCACGACGGATTGCAGACGTGCGCAGTTGTAGGCGCTTTCGCGCCGCTCACGTCGCGGCAAGAACGCCAAGGCGTTCTTGAATCAATGTAATAACTTTAGTTATAACGATTGACATTACAACGAGCCTGCTATATTATGAACTAGTAAAAACTTTTTAACTATAATTTCTTCAGATTCAGCAAATGACTGAAACACACAGGAGCAGCTATGAAAGCCATTGTGATTTATGAGGCAGGCGGTCCCGAAAAACTGATTTATACGGACGTCCCGACCCCGATAGTAAAACCGGGCTGGTCGCTCGTCAGAGTGATGGGCCGCGGAGTCAATCACTCGGAGATATTCACCCGGGACGGACAGTCACCGTCGGTAAAATTTCCGAGGATATTGGGTATTGAATGTGTTGGGGTGATCGCAGGGAGCACGGATCCGGAAAGGCTTCCGGAAGGGTGCAAAGTTATTTCCATTATGGGGGAGATGGGCCGGGCCTTTGACGGCGGATATGCCGAATACGCTCTGCTGCCTAACGACCAGATCTACCCGGTCGATACGGATCTGCCGTGGGAAATTCTGGCGGCTGTCCCCGAGACCTATTACACCGCGTTTGGCTCCATGAAGAATCTGAGGATCCGCGGCGATGAGCGCATCCTTGTGCGCGGAGGGACGAGCGGAGTCGGGATTGCTTTTCTGCGGCTGGTGAAGGCCGGCTTTCCGAATGTGGTCGTGACCGGGACGACGCGGAAGGCGGACAAGAGGCAGCAGCTCCTGGATGCCGGTTTTGACGAGGTCATCGTGGATTCCGATAACGTGCTGCAGACGGAGGAGCTCTATGACAGAGTCCTGGATCTGATTGGACCGGCGGCGCTGAGGGATACATTTGCACACACCGCGCCGGAGGGAATCATATGCGTGACCGGCCTTCTCGGAGGCAAGTGGACGCTAGATGATTTTGATCCGCTCGAGGATATGCCGGCAGATGCTTACCTGACAGCTTTTCATTCAGGTAATGCAAATGAAGCTAAGCTCCAGGAAATGCTCGATTTCGTAAAGACCTATTCTGTCGATGTCAAGCCGGAGAAAGTGTTCCAACTTTCGGAAATGCGGAAAGCGCATGAGTATCTTGGAAGCAGCAGGAGCTTCGGAAAAGTTGTTGTAATGTCGGAATAATGGAGGCTTAGATGCAGATTTCAAGTAGATTTACTATTGCATTACATATATTTGCTGCCATGGATGTTTTCGGGAAAGACTATAAGATCACGAGCGATTTTCTGGCGGGAAGCATTCAGGTCAACTCTGTCATTATTAGGAATATTTTGTCGCAGCTGCGGAACGCCGGGCTGATTAACGTGTCCAGAGGCACCGGCGGCGCGGAGCTGGCCAAGGCGCCGGAGGAGATTACGTTTTATGATATCTACGCGGCTGTCGAGTCCGTTGAGGACGGCAAGCTCTTCAGGTTCCACAAGAATCCGAATCCGGATTGTCCGGTGGGGAGAAATATTCATTTGCTCCTTGACGATATGCTGGATGACATTCAGGACGCGATGGAGAAAGAGATGAGGCGGTATACGGTCGCGGATCTGAATGGGGGGATTGAGGATTTGATCGACGCGGAGACGGAGAATCAGGCCGGTACGGAGAATCAGGCCGGCGCGGAGGCAGAGAATCAGCCAGGTACGGAGACGGAGGCGTAAGGAAATGGGAACAGCAGCGCAGTATTTGCAAATGTTACGAGACATCAGAGACACCTCCATGGCCACTGTAGGCGCGGATGGGATGCCAAGGATTCGCATCATTGATACCATGCTGGTGGAGGGCGAAAAACTGTATTTCCTCACCGCGAGAGGCAAGGATTTTTACAGGGAACTTATGGCGACCGGTCATGTGGCAATCACCGGACTGAACAGCCGCTGGGAGACTGTCAGGGTCCAGGGGAAAGTCAAGAATATCGGCCATGAGTATCTGGACCGTATTTTCGAAGAGAATCCGTCCATGAACAATGTGTATCCGGGTGAGACGAGAGAAATTCTCGAAGTGTTCTGCCTGGATGAGGGCGAGGGAGAGTACTTCTGTCTTGCCCAGGAGCCGATTGAGAGAGAACCTTTCAGTTTTGGCGGGGAGGAGATAAGTCCGAAAGGGTTCCTTATTACGGATGAGTGCATCGGCTGCGGAACCTGCCAGGCATCATGTCCTCAGAACTGCATCGAAGAAGGAGCTCCTTTCGTGATCAGACAGAATAACTGTCTGCACTGCGGCAGATGTTTTGAGAACTGTCCTGTCTCGGCTATTATAAGGAAAGGCAACGAATGATTGCGGATATTGCAAATTATATTTCAACACATTCCGCCCAGCTCGGAACGCAGATCACGGCGCATATAGGTATCAGCCTCTTTGCTCTCATTGTGGCAGTGGTGATTGGAGTTCCATGCGGCTATTTCGCGTCAAAATCGGCTAAGAGCGAGGCTCTGGTCACAGCGCCGTTCGAGATTCTGAGAGTTGTGCCATCGCTGGCAGTTCTGATTCTTCTGATCCCGATTATGGGGACGGGTGTTAAGCCTGCGGTGACGGCCCTCACGATTTTGGCCATACCGCCTGTGCTCCTCAACACTGCGGTCGGTTTCAGATCAATCCCCGATTTTATGGTTGAGTCAGCCCGGGGAATCGGAATGACGGAGAGGGAGATGCTGTTTAAGGTCAGGATCCCGGGAGCGCTGCCCATGATGCTGGCGGGGATCCGGACAGCTTTGGTCGAGATTGTCGCGAGCACTACGCTGGCCGCCAAGATCGGCGGCGGAGGGCTCGGAGAGATCATTTTCACCGGACTCGGACTTAACAGGACAGATATGCTTGTTCTGGGAGGGCTGCTCGTCGCGGCTTTGTCGCTGTTTTCAGGGGTGGTATTTGACGTGATTGCGAGAAGGCTTTTGAGATATAAATATGTTTGAGGAGGTTATTATGAAGAAATTTGTGAGACGGATGCTGGCGGTAACACTATCTGCGGTTATGGCAATGGGGTTTGCCGGTTGCGGCGGCGGAGGCTCAGAAGCGGGAGCAGCCAAAGCCGAGGAGAAATCTGTTGTGGTCGGATCGAAGGATTTCACGGAGAATGAGATCGTCGCCGAGATCTACGCGCTTGCCCTTGAGGATGCGGGCTTCACTGTCGAGCGAAAGATGAATATTGCGGGCTCTGTTGTCCACACCAGCATTACGAGTGCTGAAATAGATCTCTACCCGGAGTATACGGGGACCGGGCTTATCACGATCCTGGGCATGGAGGCGCTGACGGACCAGGAGGAAGTCTACCAGACGGTGAAAGAAGCCTATAACGAACAGTTTGGTATTACCTGGCTGGACTATGCGGAGGCCAATGACGGTCAGGGTCTCTTCATAAGCAAGCGGGTGAGCGACGAGTACGGGATCACGAATATTTCTCAGCTTCAGGCAAATGCCGATAAGCTCAGATTCTGCTCTCAGGGCGAGTTCGATGAGCGCGAGGACGGTATTCCGGGTCTTACAAAGCTGTATGGTGAATTTAACTGGAAATCTTCGAAGATCTACGATAACGGTCTCAAATGGGAAGTCGTCGATAATGATGAGGCGGATGTTGCCACGGCTTACACGACGGAGGCCAGACTCACGGAGACGGATAAGTTCGTCCTTCTGGAGGATGACAAGCATATGTGGCCGCCCTACAACCTTGCCCCGATCGTGCGGAACGAAACTCTTGAGCAGTACCCCGAGATTGAAGAGGTGCTGAATGCAGTCTCCGCGACGCTCGATACGGACACGGTCACACAGCTGAACGCCAAGGTGGACGTCGAGGGCGAGGAGTACGAGGACGTGGCTGCGGAGTATTATGAGAGCATCAAGGCATAATTGATGTGCCTGCTTTGAAATGCGAGAGCGCATTTATGACCTTGCGTACAATGTCCGATGGGGACTGTGCGACCTGTAGGACGATCTGTATACAGAACGCAGGGTATCGGCCTGGAAAGGCACTTGGAGAAATACAGAATGTCGGTTATTCAATACGAAAATGTATGCAAGAAATTCGCGGGAAGCAGCAAATACGCTGTCGACCATGTCAGCGCCGAGATTGAGAGCGGAGAATTCATAACGATTCTCGGCTCGTCCGGCTGCGGCAAGACCACGCTCCTCAAGCTGACCAACCGGCTTTATGACCCGGACGATGGGAAAATCATTGTGGAAGGTGTGGATATTAAGACGGTCGATCCGGTAGATCTGCGCCGCCGGCTCGGATATGTGATCCAGCAGGTCGGCCTCTTCCCACATATGACAATCAAGGAGAATATTACGGTCATTCCGAGCCTCATGAAGTGGGACAGGAGAAGGATGGATGAGAGGGCAGATGAGCTGCTGAAACTTGTCGGGCTCGAGCCGGCTGAGTTCCGCGACAGATACCCGCATCAGCTATCGGGCGGGCAGCAGCAGAGGATCGGGCTTGCGAGAGCCCTCGTGCTCGACCCGGATATCATGCTGCTCGACGAGCCGTTCGGAGCGATCGATGCCATCACCCGCCTGAATCTTCAGAATGAGCTTCTGCGCATTCAGGGAAGCCTCGGGAAAACCTTTCTGTTCGTAACACATGATATCAACGAGGCTTTTAAGATGGGCAATCGGGTTATGGTCATGAATGAGGGGAGGCTTCTCCAGTTCGATACGCCGCGGGAGATTGTTCAGCATCCGGCGGATGCATTTGTAAAATCACTCATCGAATCAGCTAGGACGCAGGAAAAGTTCTGGGAGGGAACGCTATGATCATCATTGAACCAATCCGGACTACCGGGATGATTCGGGAGGAAATGTTATGATTGAATATCTGAGGAAGCACCCGGAGAAGGTCCTGGGAGCGCTGACGGAGCATATCGAGCTTGTGCTGATCACACTGGTGATTTCCCTTGTGATCGCGTGCCTTCTCACGCTGCTTGCTATGCGTTCGGAGAGAGTGTCCGACGCGCTGAATAATCTTTTTTCGGTGCTGTACTCGGTCCCATCGCTTGCTCTTTTTGCCCTGCTTATCCCGGTGACCGGGCTCGGGAGAACGACAGCTGTCATTGTGCTGACCTTGTATAATCAGTACATTCTGCTAAGGAGCTTTACGGCCGGCCTGCGCGACGTGGACCCGGCTGTCTGCGAGGCCGCCAAGGGCATCGGCATGACCGACATGCAGATTTTGACAAAGATACGTGTGCCGCTGGCCCGCCGGGCAATATTTGCAGGAATCCGTCTCGCGGTGGTCTCTACGATCGGAATCGGGACGATTGCCGCGTCGATCAACGCGGGCGGGCTCGGAACGCTGCTTTTTGAGGGGCTAAGAACGATCAACACGCCTAAGATCTTGTGGGGGAGCGTCCTGTCGGCTCTCCTGGCGGTGTCCATTAACAGGTTATTGAAAATGGTGGAGGAACGGCTGTAGGCTATTCGAATTTTGAAGGAGCTGCTTTGCTTTCCTGGGGATCCCGGGATAGCAGAGCAGCTCCTTTTGTATATCAATGCTCAGTGGCTTCTTTTGTGCAGTACTGATCCCGAAAAATTCGCGGTGTGACTCCCTTGTACTGTTTGAAGATCTTCCCGAAGTAGCTCTGTGACGGAAAGTGAACGTACTCTGCGATTTCCATCAGGGAGTACTCGGAATACATCAGAAGATTGGCTGCATGGTAGACACGCACCTCGTTGACATAATCCTGAAGACACTGGCCTGTCTCCTTCTTGAAGAGCTTGGAAAGATGAGTGGAGCTGATACCGATATTCTCAGCGATGTCGTCCAGATAGATCTTCTCCCGGTAGTGTTTCCGTACGTAATCTTTGGCACGCTCCACATGGCTGGAAGAGCGCGGTTTTTCCAGCCTCTGTTTCACGCGGACACTCAGCTCCTCAATGGCGCGATTGCGGTAGTACAGCAGATGGGCGGGGTCCTGCGTATTGTCACATTTCATAATGTAATATCCGCTCAAACGATATCCCTCTTCCGGGGCGATTCCTCCTTCAATAGCAGCACGCGCACACAGGGAGATTCCAATGATCGCCAAATTCCTCCAGTGTGTAAGTTCACGACTGCCCAGACGTCCGCTGTCCTGATCCATGGTTTCCGCCAATCGAATCGCATCTTCTGTACGACCCTCACGGATGGCCTGCATCAGCAGCTGCTCCTCGTGATAACCATGACGATAAGAGTTGTCATCGTTTTCAGCTTCTTCATCCAGGACAAATTGGACCTGTTCTTTTCGAATACCCAGTTCACTCTGATTAATAAGCCGATTTAACTTCATCAATTCCTCATTTTCCAGATTCCCGTTCTTTAACGCGGAATTGGTCAGAAGAATCATATTTTGAATCTCAGGAAGGGAAAAAGCGGGCAGATACTTGGCTGTGTCACTTGTAATTCCATATAAAGCATACATCTGTCGACGCTTGAACGCGCGTAATCGCTCACTGCACATAGGCCCCATATAAAGGAATCCCTCCCCTGCATGCAGGGCTGCAAAAAATACGCCGTCCTTCTCCTTTAACAGGAAGGGGGCTTTCTGCTGGGCGATACCTGAGCGAAGCGCGTCTCTGACCCGTGCGCATTGCATCAGAGGGCTGTCCTCTATACTGTCGAAGAATGCAACAAGACTGCCGTCCGGCGCTTCATACACCAGATCTACTTTGATGACGGAGCAGAGGATACGGATGTGGTTTTCTGCCATGTCAGGCACCTCCCTGTGTTTTTTTCAGCATATCACATCGGGATTAAAACGAAAACAAAAAGTGTGGAGGACGTGGATTTCGTCCGCCGAATCATCCCAAATAAAGGACAAAAATAACGGAATAACGATAATTAATAAACTTCCTTTCCCTTACAATAAGGGCAAGGAAAGCAAGACTTGAAGTTGAGCGTAGGAGGTAAGCATGGATAAACGATTTTACGGAGTAGGCGAACCACTTATCCAGCGAGAGCGCGATCAGGGAATCGACGCTGCATTGGCCTTAGAGCTGGTCAAGGGGCTGGGCTGCAATGCCTACCGCAGTTGGATGCACATTACGGAAATCCTGGAAGACCCTTTCACGGAGAACGTGAAAGAGGTAAAACGGCACAGACGCCTGCTGGATCGAGCGGCGAAGCTGGATATCGAGGTCACAGGTATGAGCCATGAATGGTTTCTGCCTGAAGGCTGCAAGCAGCGAAAAGGCCATGCCATGCCGAAGCGGGATCTCTCTGACGGAAGCCTGTATATGCGAGCGCTGGAAATGCTCGAGAAGAGCTGGTACACCATGGCGCAGCTCTTCCCGCAGGTATCGATCTGGGAAATTGGTAATGAGTGGAACCTGGACGCCTTCCTGCACCCGGACGGATTCCTGGACTCGGATATGTCCAGACCTTTTACGGCGGATGAGAAGATGGATATCGCAGTGGACATGATGTACTTTGCTGCTCGCGGTATCCGCATGGGAAATCCGAAAGCCAGGGTAGCTTCTTTCTCCCCGGCACTGTCCACCCCGGGCCTCGGTGGGGACATGCCGGATTACCTGCCTGTGATGTACGGTGTGGCATGGACGCTGGATAAGGTCTACTCCCGTATCAAGAGCGGGAAGTTCTGGTCGACGAACACGGATGATTATTTCGATCTGCTGGCATGGCATCCCTATGTGTTTACCAACCGGGATGTGCCGGATCAGGATCTTTTCCTGGACGTGGATGAGCCGGACCAGCTCTGGAAGAGCTACAACGACGCGGCGTATAAAGTGATGAAAAAGTACGGTGACGGACATAAACAGGTGCTGCTCACAGAGTCCGGCTTTACCGACTGCGGTAATCCCGAATGGGAGCGGCGCTACGCCGGGTACAATAGAAAGATGCTGGAAATCGCCCGGGAGCTGCCATATGTGCGAACACTGCACAACTTCCGGCTTCTGAACGAAAACGCAATGCTGCAGCGCTCGGGTATCGAGGACAATCAAATCGGTGGTCTGACAGAGGTCTATTTCGGTATTTTTACTGACCCGGAAGACGGCTGTAAGCCCCGCGCCAGAGCAAAGGCTATTCAGGAAATAACCGGCAGCACGGCAAATTTGGAGGAATTGGGCGCAATGGTCGCGCAGAAGAGAATATAAGCAGGGAGGAAAACCATGGACGAATATGTAGTGAAAACCAACAGCGGCAAAGTCAGAGGCTATGAGAAAGACGGAATCGTGGAATACCTGGGCATTCCTTATGCGGAACCACCTGTAGGTGCTCTGCGCTTCAAACGTTCACTCCCCAAAGCCCCCTGGGAGGGTATTTTCGACGCCGGGGAATACGGCGCTCCGGCGGTTCAGTTCGACGAGGGCAAAGCCCGCGGAAGCGAGGACTGCCTGTTCGTAAATGTCCAACGGCCGCGGGAAGGCGAGAAGCTGCCGGTCTTCGTGTGGATTCACGGCGGCGGTTACAACACCGGGGCCGCCAGTGATGGAATCTACGACGGCAAGGCGTTTGCCCGGGACGGACTGGTATTTGTTTCCTTCCAGTACCGCATGAACGTACTGGGCTTTTATGACTTCACCACCTTTCCCGGCTGTGAGAACTTTGACTCCAACTGCGGCCTGAGCGATCAGATCCTGGCGCTGAAATGGATTCATGAGAACATCGAATACTTCGGCGGAGATCCGGACAGGGTCACCATTGCGGGAGAATCGGCCGGCGGCGCGTCGGTCGTCAACATGCTGGCAGTTCCCTCAGTGCGGGGATATTTCCAACAGGCGATCGCCCAGAGTGCCCTGCCAAACTGCGTGACTACCCATCAGGTAGCACGTGCGAACATTGCTCTGTTTCTGGAGGGGATGGGATGGAAAGAGTCGGAGATGGCGGAGCGGCTCTTAAACGACGATCCTTACAGTTTCCTGTCAGGAAATAACTATGTAGCCCTGCATCATCAGTACCGTAATCCCGGTATGTTCCTGCCCTCACCGGTGCAGGACGATCTGCTTCCTGTACGTCCCATCGACGCCATCCGGGGCGGCAGTGCCGAGGGAGTAAAGCTTATCATCGGTACAAATATGCATGAGGGAACTATGTTCGTGCACCCGGAAAATACGGGCTTCCCCAACTCCTGGGCTATGATTGCCGAGATGCTCGAGAAGAACAATCATGCGGACGCGATTCCCGATGTTATTGGCTTTTACCATCCTTCTGCTCGTGACTCCTTTATCCTGTTCCGGCACCAGAACGATCAGGAAGGAGGCAAATTCGGCAACAGCGGAGACCACCATCAGATCGGCGGCGATCCTTTCATTCGCTTTGCCACTGATTACGCCTTTGAAATGCCTGCCATCAAGGTAGCCATGGGCCAGAAAAAGTACACAGACGACGTTTGGATGTATCGCTATGAACTGGTGACCAAGTCCGGCGTCGAGACAGGATGGAAGGCAAGCCATGCCTTCGAGCTGCCCGCTGTATTTGAAAACAAAGACTTCCATTTCAGCCATTTTGTTTTTGACGGCGAGCCGGAAGAAGTATTCGACAGGATTGCGGCTGAGATGCATGGCGATTGGGTGCGCTTCACCAAGACCGGCGATCCCAATCCCGACTGGAGCCGCTTTGAGGGGGCCGATTCTCCGGTGCGAATATTCAATCGTGACACCCGCACCGAGCGGCTGGATCGTCGCCACCTGATGCAGATCTGGGGTGACATGCGTTTCTATGAAGTGTGATACCAATGACAAAATAAGTACAAAAGTCACAGAATCTTTGTAGTGAGTGAATATACAGCCTGCTATCATAACCTTAGATGAAGGGAATAAAAACACAAACGAAAAACTCTCTTCCCCTCAGGCTTTGGAGAAAACAAAGACAGTTCATTTAAAAGGAGGAAAAAACAATGGCAAAAGAACTTGGCTTTGACAAAGACGGCCAGCAGAAGCATCTTCACCCGGTAGATTATTTTACCGACTCTCTCGGACAGTTCGGTCTGAACTCCCTGAACCAGCTTACTGGTCAGCTTACCTACTTCTACACCACAAAGCTCGGTATGGCTGCCGGCACGGTCGGCACTGTGCTGCTTGTTTCCAAGATATTTGACGCGGTTTCCGACCTGTTCATGGGCAAAATCGTGGATAAGACCAATACCAGTACCGGCAAAGCCCGTCCCTGGCTGCTGCGCATGGTCATCCCTGTGTTCCTGGCCTGCGTGCTGCTGTTCACTGTGCCGGCAAGCATGGGATCATTCCGCTATATCTACGCTCTGATCACCACTGTCTTTGCTTCCGCGATAGTCTATACTGCAATCGCTGTTCCTTACTACACCATGATGTCCTATAAAACCCGCAGTTCCGAAGAGAAGGGTAAGATGGGAACATGGCGTGCGGCAGTCGGCTACGCAGTTGGTGTTGCCTGTGGCATCGGCCTGATCCCCATCACCGTTGCGCTGGGTGACGATCAGATGGCATGGGTCAAATTCGGTGTCATTCTGGGTGTGCTCTCCGCGATCTGTCTGTTCATTACCTATAAGTTCTCCCGCGAAATCTATCATGACGAAGGCGCTATGGCTGAGAAGGAGTCCAAAGTCTCCGTGCTCGAAGGAGTCAAAATGCTTCTCGGCAATAAGTACTGGATCCTCATCACGCTGGTAGGTGTTGCAATGAACATCATGTACGGCGTCATCCTCGTAGCACCCATGTTCTATGGCTCTATTATTCTTGATAACCCCGGTTTCTATTCCACGGTTAATACGGTCAACATCTTCCCATCTGTCGTCGGCTTCCTCACTGTCGGTCTCTGGATCAAGAAATTTGGTCTGACCGGCACGGCAAAATGGGCCTGCATTATCGGTGTTGTCGGCTGCATCATTCGTATGACAATGCCCATGAATTCCGTAGTTTTCCTGGTTGGCGGCTGCCTCATGATGTATGCGACTATTCCGCTGATCTCCGTCCTTCCGGCGATGACTCTCAATACTGCTGAGCAGAACATGCATAAATACGGTGTCCGCATCACCGGCATGACCAACGCCTCTAACTCCTTTGTCCAGAAGCTCGGCGGCGGTGTGGGCGGCTCCCTGATCGGCTGGGTCCTGGCTGCAGGCGGCTACGATGCATTCCTTGCCAAGGGCGCAGGCCTCGCCAATCTGACCGGCACACTGAAGGGGTCAGTATTTGCACTGAACTCTTATATCCCGCTTGCCATGTTCATAGTGATCTTCCTGTTCCTGTTCAAGTATGACTTTGAGGAGAAACTCCCCGAGATTTTAAAGAGCAACGCAGAGAAGGAAGCAGCGCTGAACACAGAAGAAGCCTGACATTAGGTAGTATAACCCGTCATCTGCCAGCAGAACATCCGGTGACGGGATGCGTTAAGCAAGCATCCGGCACCGAGAACCAACCGGTTTTCGGTGCCGTTTTTTCAAGGAGGTTACTATGAAGATTCAATTTGACGAGAACTTTGTCTGGGGCGTGGCTACTGCCGCGGCGCAGATTGAGGGCGCTGCCTTTGAAGACGGGCGCGGTGCGTCCATCTGGGATGTGTTCAGCCGCCTGCCGGGAAAAATCAAAAACGGCGGAATCCCCGATATCTGCTGCGATTCTTATCACAACATCGGACGGGATGTAGCGCTGCTCCGTGAGTTGGGTGCCAAGGCGTACCGCATGTCCTTTTCCTGGTCCAGAATCCTGCCGGACGGCATCGGAAAAGTCAATTCGGCTGGAATCGACTACTATAAACGCCTGCTCACTGCCCTGAAGGAAGCAGGCATTCAGGTCAACGCCACAATATACCACTGGGATCTGCCCTATGCCCTGCAGGTCAAAGGAGGCTTCGGTAATCGGGAAATCATTGACTGGTATCTGAACTATGCCTCCATTCTCTTTGACAACTTCGGCGATCTGGTGGACTACTGGGTCACTTTTAATGAGCCCATAGCCACCTACGTGGGTCACGCCAAGGGCTTTTTTGCCCCGGGACTGACGGACGAGAAATACGCCCGCCAGTGTATCCATCATCTGCTCCTCTGCCACGGTGAGGCCGTGAAACTCTTCCGATCCAGACAGCTGCCCGGACAGATAGGTGTAGTGGTGGACGTGTGGAAGCACTATCCCGCGCGGCCGGGCAATGCTGACGATATTGCCGCTGCCATGATGAATAATGAGATTGAAGGTTTCGGCATGTTCCTACATCCGCTGTTTATCGGCGGTTACAGTAAGGAACTGACAGCGTACATGGAGAAGAACGGACTTGCGCCAAAGGCAGAGCCCGGCGACATGGATGCCATCTGTCAGAAGTTGGATTTCTATGGACTCAACTTTTATAATGGGTTATATGATAACGCCGATGAGCGGCACGCAGCCTCTGAGGGCGGCAATTTCCAGGACCGCCCGGAGCAGCATTTGGAGGCGGTCTACGACGTGCTGCACATGCTGGTGGAGAAATACGGGATCGACATTCCCATCTATATCACCGAAAACGGCGTAGCCCAGGACGACAGCCCGGATCGGGAAGCGATGCTTAACGACGAAGAGCGCATAGCCTACGTTTCGGAAACCCTGCGCCATGTGCACCGGGCCATGGAAGATGGCATCGATGTGCGCGGCTATTATCTCTGGTCACTGATGGACAACTTTGAGTGGTCAGCCGGCTTCGCAGCCCGTTTCGGCCTGTACTATACAGATTACGAGAATCTCAGGATGATTCCGAAAAAGAGTGCGTCCTGGTATCATGATGTGATCGCCAACAACGGATTTGAAGGGTGATTTCATGAAAGCCGATATCGGATGGATTGACCGGCACGATCCCGTCCAGGAAGTTCCTGCCGAGCATTGGGAACAGGGACTTCCACTGGGAAACGGAAAAATCGGTGCTATGGTGTGGGCAGGTTCAAAAGACAGGCCGCTGACCGTTTCGCTGGACCAGGCGGAGATCTGGGAGCTGCGCGGCGCGGCAAGAACGCCGAGGCGTTCTTGATTCTCTTCATTATGAAACGGAGGAAATTCTTATGAAAACAGCAAAGGTGGAGGCTGAGTATCCTACACCGCAGGGGATTGTCTGTGTCCGCCATGAGAAGATGGAGGACGGCAGCGTCAATACCGAAGTGAATGCGCCTCAGGGTGTTGAAATATTGATTGTCAGGGAGGATGCAAAATGAACCCGGTCAAAACTGCCGTTATCGGCTGCGGCGCTATCAGCGATATTTATCTCACCAATATGATCGAAAAATACAGCACGCTTAAGGTGGTGGCATGCTGCGCCAGACATCGGGAGAATGCGGAGAAAAAGGCAGCTCAGTTTGGTATCCGCCCGGCTTCAACGGACGAGATCCTTGCCGATCCCGAGGTCGAATTGATCGTGATTTTGACCCCGCCTTCTACACACTATGACCTTGTGAGAAAGGCGTTGCTTGCCGGTAAGCATGTTTATACGGAAAAGCCCTTTGCACTAAAACTGGAACAGGCAGAAGAACTCCTTGCGCTGGCTGAGGAAAAAGGACTGCTGCTGGGATCTGCTCCGGAGACCTTCCTGGGCAGCGCGATCCAGACCGGACGCAAGGCTCTGGACGAAGGAAAGATTGGAGAGATCACCGGCTTCCATGTGGTGGGCAACCGCAACATCAGCATCCTTGCGGGTCTTTACAAATACATGCGTCAGCCGGGCGGTGGTATCTGCTATGATTACGGCGTGTATTATCTCACAGCGCTGGTGTCCCTTCTTGGTTCTATGAAAGAGGTTTATGCCAAGGTAGGAAACTTCCGGCGTGAGAGGAAAAACACCGTAACTATCAGCCCGGAATACGGGCAGTATTACATTTACGACAACGAAGCGCAGGTCAATGCCATTCTCACTACGGAAAGCGGTGTCATCGGCACCTTTTCCCTTAATGGGGACAGCTCTGCAATCGACCAGGGCTATTTCACCATCCACGGTACAAAGGGCATTCTTCGGTTGGGCGACGCAGATCTCTTCGGCACCGAAGTCTCCTATATGCCGGAGGACTATTTCAGCGGCAGCTGGCAGACGCTGGAGCCTGTCTCCGATTTGTCTGATAATTGCCGGGGTCTCGGCGTTGCGCAACTGGCAAGGTGCATCCGGGAAGGCGGAGAACCGCTGGTCTCCGGCAGGATGGCATGCCATGTACTGGACATCGTGGAGAAAATCATGGAGAGCGGGAAAAACGGACAGGCTTACTATACAGAGACAGTCTGTGAGCGCCCCGCGCCTTTTGACAATTGGAAGGAGCTGATAAAATGATCGTACAAGCCAATTCCCATCTGGGCTTTGTGTGCCATGATCTGGACAAAAGCGTACAGTTTTATGAGGAGATCCTGGGCTGCAGAGAAAAATTCAGTCTCTATTACGGCGACATGATTCCGCCGACTGCAGAAGAACGGGCGAAGATCCCGTCTGAAGTTATGGCGCGTCTAGAGGAATTGAGGTCTGTCCGTTGGATCGTCTATCTGGAGTGGATGGACGGCTATTTCATTGAGCTTTTCAACGAGGTGGACGCCCACATCGATAACCCTTATGACCCGGCCAATTACGGCTTTACGCATTTCTCTTTTGTGGTGGACGATATCCAGGCATTTTATCGGGGGCTTCTTGACAAAGGGCTTGAGGAGATCATTGAAGTGACCCCGCAGCTGAATTGTGATCACACCTGGGCTATGTGGTTCCATGACCCGGACGGTAATCGGATTGAAGTACATCAGTATACAGAACGTTCTTTTGAATTGATTGGAAGAAACTGAGAAGCGGCAGCAGGAGATAGCAGTCAGGACAGATTAGAAATTAAGACAAGACAGGAGAATGAATAAGCGTATGAAAACCTATATGCTGAAAGAGCTTAAAGTCACAAAATATGGAGTGATAGAATTTGCTCTGGAGGGTCCCTCCGATGGAAATCCCTTCACTGAACAATGGATCAGAGGTAGTTTTGAAAGTATCTCTGAGTCCAAAAAAACGGATGGATTTTATGATGGAGAAGGAATTTACCGGGTACGCTTTATGCCTTCCTTCTGTGAGGAGTACCGTTGTACGGTCACGACAAGCTGGGGAGAGACAGAGACGGCTATGGTTTCTGTCGGGGAAGCAGCGGAAGGTAACCACGGACCGGTGAGGGTCGCTTCTCAGTATCATTTCAGCTATGACGACGGAAAGATCTTTTATCCTGTAGGAACGACCTGTTACGTCTGGCATCTGCAGCCTGAAGAGGTGCGGCGGAATACCTATAGAAGTCTTGAAAAGCTGCCGTTTAATAAGCTGCGCTTCTGCATTTTCCCGAAGCATTACGACTACAATTTCCGTGAGCCGGAGATGTATCCTTTTGAACTCCGACAGGATGCACCCTGGAGTCCTGATGATTTTGACGAAGAAAAATTAAAAGCCATGCCCAGGAATGAACTGGGAGCCATACCTGCGACGGTTGGAGACCCTGAAAAGGTCTGGGATTTCCATCGGTTCAATCCTGCCTATTTTGCGAAGATCGAGCAGGATATTGTACGTTTGGGAAAGATGGGGATCGAGGCGGATCTGATCCTTCTGAATCCCTATGACCGTTGGGGGTATGCATACATGACAGAGGAAGAGGAGAACTTCTATATCAAATATGTCGTGAACCGCTTCAGCGCTTTTCACAATGTCTGGTGGTCTATGGCGAATGAATATGATATCTATCCGAACAAACCGATCAGTCAGTGGGAAGCGAATGCCGCAGTGGTCTGCCGGGAGGATCCTTACAGGCATCTGCGGTCGATTCATAACTGCATGACCATGTATGACCATACACGACCATGGATTACGCACTGCAGCATTCAGCGGATCGACACTTACCGTACTGCCGAAAACACAGATCAATGGAGGATTCAATATGGTAAACCCTGCGTTCTGGATGAGATAGCCTACGAAGGAAATATTTCCTTTGGATGGGGAAATATCAGTCCGGAGGAGATGACGCGGCGTTTCTGGGAAGCATATGTCCGGGGAGGCTACGGCCAGCACGGTGAGACCTATGAGAGTGAGGACGGGATCCTGTGGTGGTCTCACGGCGGCACTATCAAAGGTCAAAGCCCGGAGCGTATCGCATTCCTTCGAAAGATCATGGAAGAGAACGGCGGCTATATGGAACCGGTGAAGGGCCTGTTTGACGAGGTCGTTGCCACCAATATCCATCCCGGTTCGGTTCCCTCAAAACCCTGTTTCATGTATTACTACGGGGCAAACCGTCCCGGCAGCCGGCCGTTCTTTTATGAAGGGAAGACTGTGGATGTGGAACTGATTGATACCTGGAATATGACTGTCACCTATGCAGGACGCTTCAGCGGGAAGTTCTCTTTACCCTTCCCGGCAAGACCTTATATGGCAGTAAGGGTTACGATATTATTTTAGTATTCCACTCTCCACATGTAACGGCGGGTCGTAAGCGGATGCTTGCGGGCTTCTGCCAGCGCGTGATTGTAAATCGGATAGACATTATTGAACAGGGAGTGATTGAAATAGTCGACGACAGATACGTCGATGGTGGAAAGACCAAGCTCTTTGGCATCCACAACCTCAATCCTCCCTGCATATTTTTTGAGGAAAGCGAGGCATCTTTCATCCAGCGCTCTTGTAGAGCCCTCCGAAATCTGGATCATGAACGGGCGGTTTGCGTCTGTGACTTCGAACGGTCCGTGGAAGTACTCACCGGTGTGGATGCATGCTGAATTCAGCCACTGCATTTCCATGAAGATGCAGATGGACTCCATATATGCGGAACCCCAGGAAGCGCCGCTTCCCATAGTATAGATCAGGTCATCATCTTTGTATTCCTGTGCAAATTTCTCGGCACGGGCCTGAACCATTTTTCGTGCCTTGCGGATGATGACGGAGATGCGGTCCAGCCCGTCGAGGAACTTGTCATAATGCTCATAACCGGCAGTCTGGTTGAGAAGCTCCACCGCAACAGACAGTGCGCATAATACTTTTTCTCCCGCGTAATCGATGTCTCCGGCAAGGTGATCCGGACTTGCATCGAAGGAATACAGGATGACATAGTCTCCGAATTCGATGATCTCGGATTCTTCCAGCCAGGTCAGAAGGATAACTGCTGCGCCCCTCTCTTTACCGAGTTTTGCTGCCGCAATGGTCTCAGGGGTATTTCCCTTGTGGCAGGCCACGCAGATGATGGAATTTCTGCCAAAATCTTTCGGCACTGCATGTACGAATTCATTGCTGTTGATCCAGCCGCATTTGATATCCGCGCACTCGTTCTGCATAAATGTTTTTGCCGGATAAAGCGCGCCCAAAGAGCCTCCGCAGCCTACGAAGTATAAGGATTTCACGCCGCCTTCTTCTTTTCTGCTCTCAATAATCTCCGCAACGATGTTCTTTATGTCTGTATATTTATAAAACATTTTCTATCCTCTCTTAATCACATTTCCTGATTTGCCGCCCTTCGCCTGCAGAGGCGGGGATTGTCTCATACTTTGCTGTTCATTACCTGTAGAGGCGGGGTCATCTCACTCTGAGATATACGGTTCAAATGCCTTCATGTTTCTCATGTCATGCGTCATCGGATCATTGAAATAACGGCGGTCCGTGATTTCCTGTCCAAGATATCCGTTGTAATTATTATCTTTCAGGACCGTCAGGTATTGTCCGAGGTCGTGGCATCCGTCTCCCCAGATCAGATGCCCGTAGGGGGTTCCGTCGATAAAGTGCAAATGTGTTATCGCCGTCCCGAATT
Organism: Lachnospiraceae bacterium; assembly: GCA_045221675.1. Classification (GTDB taxonomy): domain Bacteria; phylum Bacillota; class Clostridia; order Lachnospirales; family Lachnospiraceae; genus Chordicoccus. The sequence continues at coordinate 18,897 of JBGUWZ010000018.1, forward strand.
CCGCAAACCACTGCTCGAGGGTCTCGCCGGAAACGCCTATAGCTGTTGTGTCTATATTGATCCGTAGATTCGGGCTGCCGATATCGTCGATCAGTCTCCTTACGTCTTCGATCCGAACGCCCAGGTTAGTCTCCTCCGGACGCAGGCTCTCCATGGCGACGGTGGCGCCGTATTCAGCCGCGAAATCGCAGAGTATACGATTCATCTCCACTGAACGCTTCCAGGCTTCCTCCCTCGTCTCATCCAGGTATCCCCATCCGGAATTCGTAGAGATCTGCGGACACTCGAGCTCAGCACAGGCTCTTACACCATTTTTAAAATACTCAAGGCTCTTTTTGAAATTTATGCCTTTGGCTGCCATCTGATACTGGTAAGTACAGTTTTCCGGCGTGAACTCCACGAGCTTTAAGTGGTGGTCCCGGATCTTCTTTTTCAGCGCTTTGCAGTCCTCGTAAGAAGACGGGTCCAGATAAAAGTGCGGGATGCCGCCCCAAAGCTCAATACTCTCGAAGCCTGCACGCTCCTGGGCATCTAAAAAGTAGTCCAGAGAATAGTTCATATAGTGGATGTTCATTCCGGCGATCTGAGAGCGCTTTATAAGTCCCAACGCTTTTCTCCTTTAATGCTTATGTGCGCGTTTCTCATATTCCTCGGGAACGATTCTCTTTCCGTGATCAAAAGCGCCCTTGCTGAGGCACACATGGGAAGAGAATTCCGCGGCTGCCTCGAGAGCTTTTTTGACTTCGGTCTCATAGTAAGCCGGGTCGCCTGCCATCGCGTCGGGGTCTGCCTCCAGACTGTTGTAATAGTTGACCAGCACTGTGGTGGCGAAGGAATCTCCCGCGCCGAGGGTATCGATCGCTTTTACCAGATGACTGGGCTGGAACCAGAGGTTCTTTCCGTCATAGAAGTAAGCGCCCTTACTTCCGTTCGTTGCTACAATATTCTTGCAGCCGCACGCGTGCATCCTCTCACAGTAAGAAAGAATCTCGTCTTCGGATGCGTTGTGCGGGAGTGACATGAAACCGAATGTACAGTATTTAGCCAGATTTTCTGCCCACTCTCTGCGCTCGATCCACTGATCGGAGAAATCATAGGAAACCGGGATGCCGGCCTGATACAGAACGGGAAGCTGGCCGTCAAAGAAGGAATTTTAGAAAGGAGGTGTGTACGACAGAGAACTGCCGGATGTACTCGATATCATTTTCATCAAGTACAAGGGGGAATTCTCTTGCGACACCGCCCTTGTTGGAACCGAGGAAGACACGATCTCCGTCGATCAGTGTGACAAGCGCATAACCGTTCTCGCCGCGCACGTGGCGGCAGTGACTCTTGTCCACGCCGAACTCTGAAAGTGTGTTCTCTATATGTTCTGCCACTTCATCATCTCCGAATACACCGAGGTACGCGGAGTCGATTCCCTGCATTTTTGCAAATACAGCCACATTCAAGGCCTGACCTCCCGGAAACATTTCCGCGAGATGAAGGTACACATCACATACATTATCACCGATGCCGATAAGCCTCATAATAAACCTCCTTTATGGAATTTGTTGTATATACTTGTATTATAACATTATAAATATCATTTTCCAACAGGTTCTGAAAAGTTTAATTTTACTTTATTTTTGGGTTTTTATATTATTGAAATTGACATTTGTTATATATTGTTATATGATGTATTTAATTAAAAAAGGAGGATTTACGCCATGAACGTAAAAGAAATTGTAGCAGATATCAAGGCGAAGAAACCCGAAATCAAGTCTTTGCTCTTTGTAGGCTGTGGAGCTTCCATGTCGGAGATGTTCCCTGCAAAGTACTTCATGGATCGCAACGCAAAAACCCTGCGTTCCAGCATCCATACTGCCAATGAATTCAATTACTCCACTCCTGTTTCCTGCGACGAGACCGCGATCGTGGTGACCTGCTCCCTCAGCGGAGGCACACCGGAAGCTGTCGCAGCGACCAAAAAGGCAAGGGAGCTCGGTGCTTCCGTTGTCAGTGTTACAATTAATCCGGAATCTCCGCTTGCAACCAATGCTGAATATCAGATCATCCACGGATTCTATGCGAACTATGCAGCGAAGATGGAGAAGATGGGGAATGTCCTCGCATTTGCATGCGAAGTGCTCAACGCTTACGAAGGCTATGCGGATTATGACGCGATGCAGGACGGCTTTGCAAAGATCTACGACCTGATCGAGAATGCTGTTTCGACATTGACTCCGACCGCAAAGAAATTTGCAGACAGCTATGCCGACGATCCGATGATCTATGTAATGGGTTCCGGCGCTGCGCAGATGAGCGCGTATTCGTTCTCAATGTTCCTCTTAATGGAAATGCAGTGGATTCCGTCAAGCTACTTTAACGCGGGCGAGTTCTTCCACGGACCGTTCGAACTGGTAGACAAGGATGTTCCGTACCTGCTGCTCATGAGCGATGGCCCGACACGTCCGATGGACAGCCGCGCGCTTACTTTCCTTCAGAGATTTGATGCCAAGGTCACTGTTGTCGACGCAAAGGATTACGGCCTCAGCTCCGCGATCGACAAATCTGTCGTCGAGTTCTTCAACCCGATGCTGATCACAGGTGTCCTTCGTGTCTATGCCGAGCAGCTGGCAATTGTCCGCAATCACCCGCTGACGATGAGAAGATACATGTGGAAGCTTGAGTATTAATGGATAACTCCTGCACAGGATAAGACGCGGCCGCGCAGGTTGGCCGGGTACCGGCAGGCAGGAAGTTTTCGATAAATACCCCATTTTTAAGGCCCCGGATTTCCGGGGCCTTTTGCTGTGTTCTGCTGCAGGTGAGCTCTTCGTACCATAGTAAAGGCCCCGGGTTTCCGGGGCCTTTACTGTGAGATAGAGTTTGTAACAAAACTTTTCGCTTCCCTTTTTCGGGAAAGCCGGAATCAGCCCTTTACGGCGCCTGAGGTAAGACCTCTTACGAACTGCTTCTGCATGCAGAGATACATGATGATCATCGGCAGGGACGCAATCAGAATACCGGCCAGCATAGTGACGTAATCGGATTTCAGGTCACCCTGGAAAGTCATAAGACCGAGCGGGATCGTCATCAGCTTTCTGTTTTCCAGGAAGATGTTGGCGAAGAGGAACTCGTTCCATACAAAATTCAGGTTTACGATTGCCGCGGACGCAAGGACCGGCTTGGAAATCGGAATGATGATTTTGTAGAAAATCTGGAATCTGGACGCTCCGTCAAGGATCGCCGCCTCCTCAAGCTCCCTGGGAATTCCAAGGAAATATGACCTTAGGAGGAACATGGTGAACGGAATTCTGAAGGAAATATAGGGCAGGACTACGGCCCAGCGGGTGTTATACAGCCCGATTGCCTGAATGATTTTGAACAGAGGAACAAGAGCCACCTGCTCAGATAGTGCCATGCCGCCGAGTACGATCACAAAGATCAGACCGCTGCCGGGCAGATTCAGTCTGGTCAGACCATAAGCAAGGAGGGAGGAGAATACCAGGATTCCGCATAGCGACATGGCACTGGTGATGATAGAGCTGAGGAAGTAATTATACAGACCTTTATTCCATGCATTGACCCAGTTCGAAAAGAGCGGGGTAGCCGGCAGCGCGATGGAATCACGGAACATTTCCTGGTTGGTCTTTAATGAATTCATGATCAGCCAGCACATCGGAAGAAGGATGATAAGTACCAATGACATAAGGAACAGGTGGATCAGGACGGTCAGAAAGACCTTTTTTCCGTTAATATGTTTTGTTGTCATATCGGCACCTCCTTAATCCTGACCGGACCTGGTGATCCGGAGCTGAATGATGGACAGGGTCACAGTGATTACAAATATCAACACGCCGGTCGCGGCAGCCATACCCATGTCGTCATGCAGGAACGCGTTCTGATACAGGAAGAGGCCGAGGACCTGGGAGGCATCTCCCGGACCACCGCTCGTCGTGGTATAGACTTCGGTAAACAGCTTGAATGCGCCGATTACAGTGATGACAGAACAGACGAGAAGCTGTTCCTTAGCCAACGGAATATAGACGCTGATCGCGCGGCGGATCGGGCCGGCACCATCGATGATTGCCGCCTCGACATAATCCATGGAAACATTCTGGAACGCGACGATCATCAGCATCGCGATATATCCCGTATACTGCCACTGACTCATGGCGATGATACAGAAGATGGCGAGCTTTTTGTCTCCGAGCCAGATCTGCTGAAGGTCCGGCTGTCCGATTGTTTTCAGAAATCCGTTCAACATACCTGCGGTGGGGTTGTAAATGAAATTGAACATCAGACCGACGGCGGTCAGAGAGATCAGGGAAGGAATGAAATAGACATTTCTGTAGAAGCTGTTCAGCTTGCCGACCAGCTTGCTCTCCAGGACCAGCGCGATCACGGTGCCAAAGCCGACCTGAACGATCAGGGAGATGATGCAGTAGTAAATGTTGTTGCGCATCATGACCGGGAAGGTGTCATTTGTAAACAATCTGCGATAGTTATCGAACGCGACGAACTTCATACTGGATGAGTAGGAAGAAAGACGGAAGAAACTATATACGATGTTGGTAATAATCGGTACATAGACGAATGCCATGACCATGAACAGACCAGGCACGATGTATAGATATAGTGATTTTTTGACTTTTTTCTTTTTCATAGGAGCCTCCTGTTCAGATATGTACAGGCAGGTACTGCATGTCATCGTCTGAAAGAGCGAAAGAGAAGGTCTTCTTATTCGGCGTGAACACGGTCCGAAGACCTTGGCCCAATGTATGTTACAAAAAACTGCTGCCATGTGATGTGTCATCTATGGCAGCAGTTCTGTTCAGTCGCTGTTTACTGCGTATCTTATAATGTAAGCAGAAACGACTGAGGATTATCTTAGTCCGCTGCTAATGTCTGAGCTTCCAGAGCAGTTGCCTGGATCTTAGCCATAGCATCCGCAGAAGAAATATCACCGTTAGTGACGTTGGAGATCTGCTGCAGGTATTCTTCGCAGACGGTTGAGTACAGGGAAGCGTCGAACCACGGTCCCATTGCTTCTGCATTCATGATTAGGTCATAAGCTTCGCGAAGGCCTTCGTCCTCAAGGTTGTCAGCAACACCCTTGGAAGCGTTGAACCAGCCGACAACTTCTGCCTGCTGGGCACCGACTTCCGGACCGAGGAACCACTTAAGGAACTCTACGCACTCATCCGGGTAATCGGTATTGGCAGAAATGACAAATCCTTCCGGCTCGCCTGTGAGGATGTTGGGATTTCCTGCGCCTTCAACTGTCGGGAATACGAACATACCCCAGTTGAACTCAGTTCCTTCAGTCTCCTGATAGAGGTTGGTGATCTCAACGAGCTCGATGTAGCACATTGCAGCCTGTCCGGTCGTGAACAGCTGACGAGCCATATCATGAGTCATGCCGTTGACACCGATGTTCATGTAGGGAACGAGCTGCTGATACTTATCAAGAGCTTCTACATAGCCCGGGTCTGTGAAAGCGCCTGTCTTCGGATTGAAGTCAGCTGCTCTCACATCGTCAGCGACCAGCATCTGGTTCAGAGTTCCGATGTAGTGAGCGCCCGGCCACTGATCCTGATTTCCTTCTGCCAGTGGTGTGTAGGTGCCGTCTGCCTTGATTGCGTCAAGGACTGCGAGGAACTCATCCCATGTTGTGGGAACTTCAAGCCCCAGCTCATCAAAGATGTCGCGATTGTAAGCGAATACTTTGCCGTCAAGACGGAAAGGAATGCCGTAGACCATTCCGTCATCGGTGGTATAGTTGACCATCTGAGATTCAATCAGGCTGTCTGCCCACTCACTGTCTGCCTCAAGATACGGAGTGAGATCGAGGATAAGATTTTCGCGGATGAATCTCTCTGAGAACTCACCTGCCCAGCTGTAATAGATATCGGGCTCTTCGGCGGTTCCGACTACAGTTTTGATTTTCTCTTTGAAAGGCTGGTTCTGAGCGCTGGTGACAACGATATCGATATCGCTGTGTGCTGCCTCATACTCTGCAATCTTTTCTTCGATGAAAGAGTTTGCGGGATCATCGGGGAAACGGTGGAAGAACTTGATTGTCTTTACATTGCTGTTGCCTGCGTTTGCGGCTACTGTTGAATCAGCGCCGGCTGTCTGACCTGCGGAACCACTGGATGAGGAGCCGCATGCTGCGAGAGACACTGCCATCAGAGAGGCAATTCCCATCGCCAGTAAACGTGTGAACCTTTTTTTCATTTTTTCCTCCTTGCTTCATACATCCTCAAAGGTACTGTGTGCTTGCAATGTCATTATATAACATCATATAATGTATAACAACTTTTTTATCTGGCCGAAGTGAATTTTGGGAATATCGCAGTAAAATTCATGCATAAAATTGTATAAAACAACCAAGAACTCTTGGGAGAGTTCTTGGTTGTAATATAACGTTATGTCTTTTTGTCGGAATGCAGCCCTATATATGCCGGCTGATGACGATTAGCTGATGATGGTCAGGGTGTAGTGCTCCGGGTTGACGAGCAGTCTTGTATAATGAATCACATTGTGCTCCGCATCCATTGCGGTATCATGGTGCAGTAATAAGGGCTGCCCTTCGGGAATCTCTAATTCCTCCTGCTCTTTTTTCGTGGGGAAGCAGATGGCAACAGTTTTGATGGCGTGCATCGGGATCGTACCGTGACTTCTCAGAATATTGTACAGGGAACTGCTCAGATCTTCACCGAGCAGATAGCTGTAATCTTTAGAGAAATAATTTTCCTCCAGCATGACTTTCCATTCATCACAGCTTCGAATTCGGCGGATGCAGAGGACTTTTTCGCCCTCTTCGACGTTCAAATGCTTTGCAACGCTCACAGAAGCCTTTTTCCATTCCAGAGAGATCAGCTCGGCGGAAGCCTTGTGACCGGCCCTCTCGCAGCTCTCGGTAAAACTCAAAACGCTCTCCATTACGCGATTCAGTTTTTTGGAAGCGACAAAGGTTCCGATCCCCTGTTTTTTTACGACAATACCCTCATCTGAGAGCATCTCCATTGCCTTGCGCACGGTAATGCGGCTTACGTTGTAGGCCTCGCTGAATTCCTGCTCGGTCATGAGCTTATCGCCTTCTTTTATTTTGCCGGACAGGATCTGTTCTTTAATTGAGTCAACGAGCTGCTGGTAAAGCGGTGTTGCTGAATGCTTGTTCATAAAGTACCACCTTATAATGTATTATAATATATCATTATAACAGAATAACCGTTAGCTTCAATGGCTTTTTTGTTTTATCCGTCCTGTCGGCCTTCCTGGCGGCTTAAAATGGTGGAGATTCGGCTGTAGACTGTTCTCGTTGTAAAAAAGGCTGCCGCAACACATGTTGCGGCAGCCCCTAAGGTATTTATGCCTGTCACTGAATGTCAGCTTTAGCAGCTATTTAATTATTCGAACTGTGTCATGTCGACCTTGCCGAGACCGGACTTCTTGATGCCCTCAGCGACCCAGTCTTTCTCTTCCTGATCGAGCGGAAGGACCGGCTTTCTCATGATAGCGTTCTTGAAGATGCCGCGCTGATACAGAGTCTCTTTCAGTCTTGCGTGAGCCTCGCCGGACGGCTGGCCGCCGCCGTAGATAGCCTGGGAGATGTGGTAGATCCTGTCGGACCAGTCCTGAGCTTCCTTGAGTGTGTGCTTGTCCGGGTTAGCGAATACTTCGCGGGCCGGGCAGATCAGTTCCGGTACGCAGCCTGCAAATCCGATCAGGGCGCCGTCCATGCCCGGGAACCAGCTTACGCACAGTGTCTCGTCGTGGCATGTTGATTCAGACTTCGGAATAATTGCCGAGGAAAACAAATTCCGGGCACTCATTCCTCAGCTCATCGAGCATGACCCGGACCTCCGGGTCAGCGCAAGATGCATCCGCGTCGATATAGAAACGAAATTCGAAATTCCTGCCCACGATCGGGCTGCTCTCGAGCTTTGTGATGTTGATATCTCTCTTCGCGAATTTTCCGATAATCTTATAGAGCGATCCCGGCTCGTGGGGGACGGAGAGTATCATGGAGATTCGGTTCGATCCGGGATAGATTTTCGGCTCCTTTGATATGCAGACGAATCTCGTATAATTGTTGTCACTGTCGGATACCCGGGTCGACAGAGCCTGAAGGCCGTAGATCTCAGCCGCCTCCGGGGAGGCGATGGCAGCGGCTCCGTTGTCTTCTGACTCGCTGACATAGCGGGCAGCCATGGCAGTGTTGAGGACGGGGATAATGGCTGCCTGATCTTCCATCTTCTTCAGAAAATGCGAGCACTGGCCGAGGGCCTGCTCGTGGGACCGTATGCTTGTGACATCGGCAAGGTTTGTCCCGGGCTTTACCAGGAGCTGATGGCGGATGAGAATTCTTTCCGCCCGGATGATGTACACGCCGGCATTTTTGAGGAGCTGATATGTCGCGCGGACCGATCCGTAGGAATTGTTTTCTATAGGAAGAATTCCGTAGTCGACCATGCCGCTTTTCACGGCCTCGATCACTCCGGAGAAGGTCTTGAAGAACATCGGCATTGATTTTGCGAACATCCGGTTCGCGGCCTGTTGTGAGTAGGCTCCCTTTACTCCCTGGCAGGCGACACGCCCTTCATTGGGAAATGTCTCTGTGCTGCTCAGCAGGTCCATGTTGATTCCTGCAACTCTTACTGTATCGCTCATATTTTACCTCCCTGGTATTTTCAATATTCGCTCAGGCATCCACTGCCTCGAACGATTTTATGTATAGCCTTGAGCTCAGGCACCGCCTTCGCAAAGCTGTCCGGCGTCAGAGACTGCGGTCCGTCACATTTTGCGTGCTGCGGGTCGTTGTGGACTTCAATGAGGACGCCGTCGGCACCGGCGGCGATGCCTGCATTTGCAAGAGACGGGACCCATTGAGATTTGCCGCATGCGTGGGACGGATCAATGATGATGGGCAGGTGGGTCAGCTGGCGGAGGACCGGCACGCACGAGACGTCCAGCGTGTTCCGGGTGTAGGTCTCGAATGTCCGGATGCCGCGCTCGCACAGGATGACCTTGCCGTTCCCGCCCGCGAGAATGTATTCGGCGCTCATGAGCCACTCTTCGTAGGTCGAGGAGAGCCCGCGCTTCAGGAGGATGGGCTTGTCCTGTCTGCCGAGGGCCTTCAGGAGGGAGAAGTTCTGCATGTTCCGCGCGCCGACCTGGAGAATGTCGATGTCTGCAAATAGCGGCAGCTGCGACGCATCCATTATCTCCGAGACGACCGGCAGCCCGGTGGCCTCTTTGGCAGCGAGAAGAATGCGGATACCCTCGATTCCAAGTCCCTGGAAGGAGTAGGGCGATGAGCGCGGCTTGAACGCGCCGCCGCGGAGGATGGTTGCTCCGCTCTCCTTAACGGATTTGGCGATGCCCACGACCTGCTCTTCGGACTCGACGGAGCAGGGACCGGCGATGATGGTCAGCGCGCCGCCGCCGATTTTGACACCTCCGACGTCGATGACGGTATCATCCGGGTGGAACTTTCGGTTTACATTCTTAAAGGGTTCCTGCACGCGCTTGACGTCCTCCACGATGTCGAGCGCGGAGATGAGATCGATGTCGAGCCGGCTTGTGTCACCGACGAGTCCCAGGATCGTCTTGCCCGTACCCACTGTCGGGTGTACTTTGATGCCCATGCCGGACAGCCAGTATTCCAGGTTCTCGAGTTGGTCCTTGTCTGGGTTGTTCTTCAGGATGATGATCATATTTGCTGCCTCCATTCTTTTTAGGATAAAAAAAGCACCGCAGCCTCGTCGGCTGCGGTGCGGGTTTACGTACCGGGTGGAGCTATACTTCGTCACACGCTCTTTTCAGCCAACGCGAAAAATGCCTTACCGAAAAAGGTAAAGCTCGCAAAGCCGAAAAAGAAATTCATTGATGATGAATGTGACATGGTTCCGATTCCTTAAGTATTTTATGCACTTTACTTTAGCAAAGTGCAGTGGTGGTGTCAAGATTAAAAATCTTGAATCTTGAGCGGGGTTGCTGCTTTTGGACCTGGCGGTTTAACAAACTCTCCAAGGTCAAAGGCAGCAACCACGCCTCGGAAGCAGGATTTTGCTGCTCTTGCCGAAGACCCGAAGAAACTCGCTAAGGTCAAAGGCAGCAACCACGCCTCGGAAGCAGGATTTTGCTGCCTCTGCCGAAGACCCGAAGAAACTCGCCAAGGTCAAAGGCAGCAACCACGCCTCAGAGGCAGGATTTTGCTGCCTCTGCCGAAGACCCGAGGAAACTCGCCAAGGTCAAAGGCAGCAACCACGCCTCAGAAGCAGGATTTTGCTGCTTTCGACCTTGGAGGGGGTTTTTGAGTTCTATTTATGCCCGGGTGACTTTGCAAAACAGAAGAACAGAAGATTTCTACAAGAGTTTTAGGAATTTTTGTGGCATTTTGCTGAGCGAGAATTATTTTTCCGTTCTTTTGCGCATGAGCATCAAGCATAAAAGTGCGTGTTTGTGCACAGTGCTGACCATGTATGAACAAAAATACACAAAGATGCCCGGAATTGGTAATTATTACAGAATCGTTACAAATTTTTAAAAAAGCCTTTTATTTTTTTGCTTCGATGATATAATCTCAGCTCGAAAGGAGATTTATATTTATGTTTAGTAAAAAAATAACAAGTATGTTGCTTGCGTCATCTATGATCGTCGCTATGCAGGCAGGTCCTGTATATGCGGGAGATATGGCATCCGACATTGACTTTTTAAAATATACAGCAGAGGCTGATACTGAATCCGGAGTAGACCTCATCGCTAATTTTGAAAATAGTTTCGAGGCAGATGAATCTAATCTGGAAGAGGGACGCACGGCTGCGGAGGCAGCGGCAGACGCTGCCGAATATGCTGCCGATGAGGCTCGGAGCTACGCTGATGAGACTGAGAGCTCAGATGTTGAGGACGCTGCAGAGAACGCTGCTCTTGATGCTGAAAATGCCAGAGCAGCTGCAGACCTTGCATGGGATGCGGATGACAGCCGCACGGTGGCAATGGCAGTAGAGATCGCGAAGGCAGCTCAGGCGGAAGCGGAAGAGGCTCTGGCGGATGCCGCGGAAGCGAAAGCAGCAGAGGAGAAAGCCAAAGAGGAAGAAATGCTTGCTTCGGCTGAGTACCTCGGAAACTTCACTCTGACCGCATATTGCAACTGCGCAAGGTGCTGCGGCACTGCGGGGAATGCGACTGCCAGCGGTGTCATGCCGACATCCAACCACACGGTTGCCATGGGAGGCATTGAGTTTGGCACGAAGCTTTTGATCAACGGCACAGTTTATACCGTTGAGGACCGCGGAACACCGTACGGACATGTGGACATTTTCATGGATTCCCATTCGGAAGCTCTGCAGTTTGGTATGGGAAGCGCGGATGTGTATCTCATAAGAGAATAAAGCCTCTGATAACACAATTTAATATGCTTAGCAGGGATGATTGAACCCTGATAAAAATCCAGCCGATGAGGCTGGATTTTTTGTGTAAAAGATCGAGAGCGAATTAGCTCTGCCTCGAATGATGGTGAGATTTTACGGAATTTAAAGGATAAATGGTAGGATATTATGGAATTTGTAAAAATCCATGGACATGTGTCAGAAAATATGATATTTTGCCGAAATCGAAGTGTCAGGGATACTGCCTGAAAATACAGGTGCGATTGCCCGGGATGAAGGTTGAGCCTAACGGAATTTCCTGTTAATATGTAAATAGATTAGTCAGCCTTTATGTACCAGAAGCTGAAAGGAGCTCTGATAACGGAACAGGTGACGTTCCTCATAACGAAAGACAGCATCCCTGCCGGAATTAATATGCAGGGATGCAGGCAGAAAAGCTGTGGATTTTTCAAAGAATAATCGTCTGACCGCCTCCCTGTAGAATAAGAAAAGGAGGCGCCATGAACGAAAACGGAAAAACAAAGCGTTACGAGGAACTGAACTTTACGGATGATTTCATGTTCTGCAAGATCCTGCAGAACGATCCGGATCTGTGCAGGGAACTGACTGAACTCATTCTTTCACGGAAGATCGGGAGGATCGTGTCCATCGAC
>JBGUWZ010000019.1:0-7969 GCA_045221675.1 Lachnospiraceae bacterium
GCCGGCAGTACTCTTTCTACATCCATTCCGATCATTTTGCCTGTCAGTTTAAGGCTCTTGTTGCCCATCATCGGCTTTGCGAGTTTAAGTATTGACAGCGCCATTTTCTTTATCATTCCCATGTGCAGATCTGCCTTTGCGTTTGTAGTCGTATCTTTATCCTGCTTCATGGTATAGTCGAGACAAAAATGAAGCGAATTTTCGACGCCTTATCCGAATATTCAGATAACAAATCTTATCCGCAGCCTTTTGTTATCCGAAGCTTTTGTGAAAGAACATCTGAAAATCCTGATGTTCTTTCACAAAAGCTTCGGATAAATTATTATCTTCTTAAGTTGTAGACCGTTGCCCAGCGAGCATAGCCGGCTCCCTTTTCCCGCATTTTGCTCTGGATGTCGATCAGAAGACTGACAGATCTGCGAGGTCTTTCATAAGCAGCTGTTCTGCGATCCCTTTGCTTTTCCCCGGAGAGGGCCGCACGGATATCGGCTTCCCTATAACCGTCATCAAGGGAAGACAGGCGGATAAAGCGTTTCTGGGATCTGCCTTTTACGGCAGTGTTCTTTCCCCGCTTTATTTCATATCCGATCTGCTCCATATTCCGGAGGAACTCCTCAAAGTCCACGGGGTTCTTTCTCAAGGCTGTATCAATGTCGCCGCATAAGACAGACCGGAGATTCTCCCTTTTGGGGTAGGTGGTCCGTTTCTCCCGCCCGGAATACAGAGCCGGCGTAATGACGGACAGCCCGTTTTCCAGACAGACCAGGTCGCTGACATGCTGCAGCGCCAGGCCGGAGAACCAGAAGTTTTTGAATTTTCTGCTGCCGTCCATGGTCGTGGAGTTAAATACGATATGGTTGTGTATGTGCGCGCGGTCCGTATGTGTCGCCACAATGAAAGAAAACTTCCCCTTGGTAAACCGCATGGCGAGCTCATGCCCCAGACGGTTTGCTTCTTCCGGTGTGATCTCCCCGGGTTTAAAAGACTGCCGTATCTGATAGGCAATCACATCACTTTTCTGGGTTTTCCCAGTTTGCTGAAAGTACAGACGCTTCTGCAGAAGGAATTCCTCATCCACGGTCATGGGGTCACACCCGAAGGCCGTCACCAGTTCCCCTTTCTCTGTCTTCTCCGGATTCTTCGCGTAATCCGTCCTGTCACCGAGGCTCTGTGCCACGGTTCGTCCCTTGTTTGCATGGTAAGCGTCAAATACACAGTGTCTTGACTATCTAAAAAATTGTTCCTATCAGCCGGTGTTTTCCACTTAAGTGGATAACTCCGGCTGTTACTCTATCTGCCATGACTATGTCAAAAAAATCTAAAAACTCCACAAAACCACCGACACCCTTCAGGTTTTTTAGACTTTTTAGGTTTTTTAGATTCATGCAGATCGGCCTATGCAGTATACTTCATGAGTTTTCGGCCTGTCGGCTCCTCATCCGAGGGTGGAAGACATGTTTCCAGAAGTTCCTTTTTCTGCTGTGCTTCATATGACTTGTATTCTTCTGACCAGGGCATCAGATTATCCAGATACTTCCTGCCGACTTTTAGATCCGGTGTGGCTGGCGCTTTCTCCAGCAGATACTTAAGATAGAAATAGACGTCCACACCATTGGATTTCGCGGTCTCCACGATCGTGTACATGATAGCGGATGCCTCGGCCCCTTTCGGGGAAGTACAGAACATCCAGTTGCCCCTCCCGATTGAGAACGATTTCGCAAGGCGCTCACAAAAGCCGTTATCTATGGGGACGTCCCCGCTTTTCAAGAACCGGCACAGGTACTTCTTCTGGTTCAGGGAATAGTTCACGGCGTCCTTCATCTTCTCCGATATGGACGGATCCCCGAGCTGAATGGTCTCCAGGAACGAAAAGTATGCGTCCACCTTTTCCCTGACCGCCGTCTGCCGCCAGCGCAGACGTTCCGATGCGCCCATCCCTTTCAGTTTGTTCTCCTCGCGGTAGATATCCACGATCAGCCTGAGCACCTTCGCTTCCGGGAGTTCGTCGATCTCCTCCCTGCTGAGGCCCCTGACATCCCTAACCCGCAGGGCCTCCGCCCAGCGCCGTCTGCTGTGCATCCAGCAGCCGCAGATGATGACCGTTTCCCCATTTTCAGACTCGAACGTCTGGTACGCACAGTACGCGTCACAGATGATCTTTCCGACATAATCATCGTAGAATTCCCGCAGGTGGCGCGTCGAGCGGTCCGGTTCATAGGTGAACACGGCGATCGGGTTCCCTTCGCTCAGCTCGCTCGTGACATGCAGCCACATGAAGCTCTTCCTTCCGGCCTTCCTTCCGTCGCGTATCACGAGGAGGGTCGTCTCATCGCACTGTGTACAGCCTGTCTCCTTCAGGAGTTCCGCCATGTGTTCCGACACCTGGCAGAGCTGGTCCCTGGAAAAACGTATGACCCAGTTGGACATGGTCTGCCGGGAGAGCGCAGTCCCCCTGCGCGCGAATTCCGCCTCCTGCCTGTAAAGCGGGAGGCCAAGGACGAACTTGTTGTTCATGATCCAGGCAACGAGGGAGGCGGTGGCGTCGGACCCCGGGAGGAGCATGGCCTTTGGCGGGACACTCACCATCATGTGTTCGAGCCCTACGGAGAGGACAGGCGTGTAGGTCGTCTTCGCGTAAACGATGGCTGGGATGACCTCCTTTTTCGTGGACCCGTGCCAGCTGACGATGCGCCAGTTGCCCTTCCCGTAAAGCCTGTCCAGCTCTTCCTGGTCGAGCTCATACTCTGTACGCTGCGGGAGCCTGCTGAGATCCTCCTCCCGTTTCCCGGCACGTCGTTTCCCGGAGCTGCTGTGGTGCCTGGGGCTGGGATTTTCCGGGGCTTCCTCCTGTATCTCGGCAGCATCTTCAGAAAGAGGGTCATCTGTGCCGCTGTCACCCGGAGGGGAGGCCAGGATGTCATCCATTTTTTCCGTCTTTCGCCCGAAGAGGCGGTTCGTGTCCAGCTTGTCCTTTGCCTCTAACTTTTCCAGCTTTTTCCGCATCTCCTCGTTCTCGCGGCGGAGGCCTTTTGCCTCATCCCAGGCCTGCTGGAAGAGCAGCGCTGTCTCCGACTGCGCACGGAGATGCTCCGATTCCCTGTCCACGAGCTCGAGCTGCTCCTTTTTCAGCGCAATAAGGCGGCGACGCAGTTCATCTACGTCGTCGATCGTATTGATCTCCTGAATGAAGCTGTCGAGCAGTGCCTGCATAGAGAACCTCCGGGTCTGACTTGTACTCCTGGCTGGTAAAGGGTCACCGGGCTGACCGGCGGATCTCCTCCCGGATCAGCTGTTTGATCGCCCCCTGTTTGGATTCCTGCCTGTCCAGCCAGGCCAGTATGTCCTGGTCGGTCCCCGTATTCAGTTTCATATATACGCCTGTCGTATGGCCTTTGTCATACTTTGCCTGCGCCTGCGTCCTTGCGGCTGTCTGTTCTTCTTTTGACCTCATGGCAGAGTCCTCCTGTATAATAGGTATATACCTATTATACAGGATTCTTTACAGTATTGCAAGTACTTTTTCAGGAAAAAAACAGTTTTTTATATCTCCCGTATGCTCCCCTCTATGGTAAATCCCTCCATCAGGTTCCTGTACTGCTCCATGGTGATGTTCTTCATGTCCTCTTCGTTCCTCGGCCATTGGAAGCGGTTCTGCCCGCTGAGCCTCTTTGTGATCAAAAGATAGCCATCTCCCTCTTTTCCGACTAATCGGAAAAGAACCGTTATCCGCAGGCTTTTGTTATCCGAACATTTTCCGCGGATGGCTTATAAGAACAGATGATTTTAAGCGGATTCATTAAAAAACATGCGGATAACAATCCGATGTAAAGTATCATCTCTGTAAGGAGGTGATCACCATGAGAGTATATTATCAAAACGTCGCTGTCATCTTAAGTTTCCTAAAAGAGAGGGGGTACACAGAACAAACTATATACAATTACGAATCATTCTATAATAAGCTAGCTGACTACCTTGTACAGACAATGCAGGAATACCATCCGGATCTTGGCAGAAGCCTACTCTTGGAAAGAAAGGAGGGTCCCTGCCGTACTGGAAGCTGTTTTGGGAATGCCGCCTGTATAGCCAAGCTGAATGATGTCTATGAGAACGGCCGTATTACATATGCCCTGATATCCCCGCATAAGAAGTATACATATGTTGTGCTCTGCGAAAAGTATCAGGAACTGGTGAACGGTTTTCTCGCAAGCAGGACCTGTTTTAAAGATTCACATCTGCCGAATGTCCGCCGCAGATGTGGCCTGTTCTTGAAATATATACAATCCAAAGGTATCACGGATGCATCGGCTATCTCCTATGAAGACCTTCAGGCGTATCACGACGGGCTCTCCCATCTGAAAAGGGCATCCCGGGTTGTAGAAGAATCCACGCTGCATCAGTTCCTTCAATACCTGGCCGAAAGTGGCCATATATCACCTGGCTTGTATCTGTTCATGCATGCGCTGAAAACCGGGACGCTTGTGACGATGGCCTGTCTGTCCCCTGAGGAACGCGTGCGCATAGAATCATCCCATGAAAAGTGCGTTCCATTATCAGCGGACGGCTTCCTTGCGGCAGGTGCAGAACTGGTATCCCTGCTACGTGGAGCAGGATATGTGCAGAGCTATGTCAATACATTGCACAGGGGAATCCTTCATCTCTACCTGTTCCTCGACCTGCATGGCCTTTGCTATTCAGATGATATTGCATCGGTCTGGCTATACTCTGAAGCAGTGAGGGCTGTCATCCAGGGCAGTTCCTGGCTCGCCGCCCGGCGGATACTATTCATGTTCTCCCTTTTTATAACATCCGGACAGACCTGTCCTTTCGGGGTAATGCCCAAGGGCATCAGCGGCATCAAGGAACTTCCTGAATGGTGCATAAGTCCACTGCTCGATTTCGCGGAAGCACGCCGGAGGACCCGGATCGATGAAGATACGGTCAGGAACGATATTTATTCAATCCTTCGTTTCTGTAAATACATCGTGTCCAAAGGACTGTCTTCCTATGATGAGGTCACCGGCAGGACTGTTGCAGATTTCAACCTTGAGGACGAACACGGTTCCCCGGAAGGAAAAAATGCCTGTAACGGAAGGATCCGCCGCTTCCTGAAGTACCTGTACCGCGAAGGACTGCATCCCTTATCAACCCTGCATCTTGCCCTTGGATATACTGCAGCACATGTGGAGACCATCGTAGTAACGCTGACTGATGATGAAGTCAGGACTGTCAGGCAGTTCATTGGACACGCCTCGAGCGATCTTGAAGTCCGGGACAGCGCTGTAATGCTTCTCGGCACTGAAATGGGTATGCGGGGGAGCGACATCGTGGCCTTAAAGCTGCAGGACATCGACTGGAAGAACCGTGCCATACGTTTCTGCCAGAAGAAGACCGGTGCAGATGCCTGGATCCCGATGCCCGTGTCCGTAGGCAACGCCCTGTTCAGATACCTGCGCGATTCCCGCCCGAAGAAAGCAGCGAACGACTATGTTTTTGTTGATCCCAAAGCACCATACGGCCCCATGACCAGAAATATCTGCTATGGGGCGCTGAAACGGATCATCCCGGACCGGAGCGTCAGTGGGTCGGGCTTCCATGTCACAAGAAAAACTTTCTCGACGAACCGGTTAAGGAACGGTGTCCGTCCTGATGAGATCGCAGATGCCATCGGCCACAGGGGGACGGAGAGCCTTTCCCACTACCTGTCCCTTGATGATGAACGCATGGCCTTATGCCCGTTATCGCTTTCAGACCTGATGATCCGGACAGAAGGGAGCACGCTATGAAGAATGCTGTCTTTACGAGCACAATGGCCCCCTATATAGAAGGACTTTTAGCACAGAAGCGTGCGCTTGGCTACAAGTATGATGTCGAGGAATACTACCTCGGCTGTTTTGACAGGTACTGGGCCGAAACAAACGGTGATAGTGACAGTTTCACGATGGAGACCGTTGCCGGATGGATGAAACAACGCGCCAGAGAAGGGAAATCCTCCCAGGCATTACGGATCTACGTGATCCGGCAGTTGGCATTGTTCATGAATGGCATGGGAAAAATATCCTATATCCCGACAGTAAGGATACGGTGCCCCCGGCCGGTTGTCCATGTCCTGACCCGGGCTGAAATAACTGCCTTTTTCCGTGTTGTCGACAGTTTCGTTCCCAGGCATCAGTCCCCTGCAGTAACACGGATGGCGGCGGGTTATAAAGTGATCTTCCGATTATATCTTACGACCGGCCTCAGGAGAGGTGAAGCGGTCAATCTCCGGATCCGTGACATTGATTGGAACAATAACTCCATGACCATATATAATGCCAAAGGCCGTAAGGACAGGGTGGTATACATGGCCGGAGACTTTGCAGTCCTGCTCAAAAGCTACATCGAGCAGAACATGTCGGAGATGGATACGGAATGGGTATTCCCCTCGGCGGATCCTTCCCGTCCTTTTTCGGGCGGGGCACTTTCCCTCCGTTTCAGGAAGTTCTGGAATGAGACCGGTCTCACAGCGGACACGGCAAAGCCGCCTACGATCCATTCACTCCGGCATACTTATGTGGTACTGCGCATGAACGCATGGATGGCACAGGGAATGGATTTGAATGTCATGCTCCCGTACCTCAGCAGGGCACTCGGTCATAAATCCTCTGCCGAGACATTCTATTATTACCACCATGTCATGGAGGCGTTCCATATGATAAAGGAAAGGGACAGCCTCGCGGATGCCGTATTCCCGGAGGTGAGGATCAGATGAAAAGAACGCTGGATAAAAAACTGTTCTTCTCCATGACGCTGGACTTCCTTGATGTCTATATCCCGCAGGACAGTCCCAGTGCAAAGACGGTCAAGACCTACCGGGACGGACTGACGGTATTCAGGAGGTACGTGTGTGATGAGAAGCACCTCTCCATCAGCAGATTTCGTTTTGAGGACTGTACCTTTGATTTTGTCCTGGATTACCGGAACTGGCTGCTCGATGAGAAGAAGCGGGCCAGGTCTACCGTGAACAACCGCCTTGCCGCGATCAAGTCATATGTCCGTTATGCGTCTGCAAGGGATGTGACGCTGCAACAGGTATTCCTTAGTATTTCCGAGGTCCCGTTCCTGAATGTCGAAAAGAGGATCAGGCCTGTCATCGAGGATACTGAGACCCTTAAAGCATTTTTAGATTCACCGCCCAATACAAGGACAGGATGCAGGGATACGATGATCCTATCCGTACTTTTCGATACGATGATCAGGGCTGATGAACTGATCCGGATCAGCATGGGTGACATCTGTCTGAATGCAGGCATTCCTTATATCCTGATCCACGGCAAGGGGAACAAGGAAAGGACCGTATCCATCTCAGAAAAAGTCGTCCCTTTGATAAGGGCGTATATGAAAGAATTCCACGGAAGCCCTGCGGAGGATCCGGATTTCCCGTTCATCTATACTGTCTCGCACGGGGCAGTGCACCGCATGTCAGAACGGAACCTTGAACGGATCGTAAAGAAATATGCCGACATAACAAGACAGGACTATCCCAGCCTTCCGGACCCGGTCTATCCACACATGCTGCGCAGGACGCGCGGAACAGGGCTGTACCGCGACGGGGTCCCGATCGAGGCGATCGCCGTGGCAATGGGGCACGCCAATATCCAGACGACCAGGGATCATTATGCATTCCCATCACTGGAACAGAAGCGGGCAGCAATGGAAAAAGGAACAGGTGTCATCTCATCGGGAAACGAGGAGCCTGAATGGCCGGACGATGAAGACGAACTAGCACGCATCTGCGGCCTGCGGTAGAAAGTGTTATCCGCACATTTTTAAAGAACGGATCATTGAACCTCCATCGTTTAAGCAAGAAGCTAAAAATGTGCGGATAACAAAAGTCTGCGGATAACGGTTCATGGAATAATGCTTTGATGCGGTCCCGTCTTCGTCCGCAGAACAGGAAAAGCGCACTGGCGTCAGGATTCATTTTCAGCTG
>JBGUWZ010000020.1:0-13183 GCA_045221675.1 Lachnospiraceae bacterium
CAGGTGCGTTAGTCCGGCCGCCTAAAGCGGCCCTGCGGCGTGAGCCGCATATGGAAGCACGTGGATTTATCCATGTGAGCTTCACGATAATCCTATTTATCGCGACATGGTTTTGATCCAGATTGAACCGTGCGGTGCAGAAACAATCGGAAGGCTGTTTGCCGCAAAAATAGGAGCCAGAGGTGAGAAAGACAATATCCTGTTAGGAAGAACCGTTGGAGAGGCTGATAAAAATGAAGACGAATATGCGGAGAAGAACCAGCTGGTATTATCAGCAGATTTATACGAAAAGTTAAAGCAGAACGACAGCGGTCTGTCATCATTGTTCAAAAAGAAAAATGGCGGAGTGTATTATACCGAGTCAGGATATCGTGGATATCTTTCGCAGGAATCACGTAAGCAGCTGAAGCATGATAATGCCCACAACAACTACAATAAAGCCTGGGGGTATTCGTTGACTGAAATAGAAAGTGCAAGAAAATACGTCAAAGATGTTTTTGCAGATATTCAGCAAGCCAGGGAGACGTACCCATTCATTGAAGCAACATTACTGCCGACAGTGGATCCAGTGCCAATACAATTGAAGGTTGCAGCAGTTAATAAATCTCTTCTCGAACGAACACATGCCAAACGTGAAGACTTTGCTGGCCCGTACTCCAGGGAGCTTGAGATTATCGTTCCTTTTGATTATAAGAAGGCTGGCTGTAAAGTTTATGGAGGAAAGTGGATCGATACAAAACTGGTCAAGGAAGAGTATCAACATTTCAACGATAAACGGAAAGATGGTTGTTATCTGTTCTGTGTCGGTGTTCCGGAGTCATTTCCGCAAATGGAAAATGTGATACTGGAAAATATAAGAACAGCGGAGAAAATGTTGATGGCTTATTTTTTCTATCTTCTCGCCCTAAGCCCGAAGTTCTTTGCAGGGAAAAACACGGGAGATCAGAGCAAGAATAAGAAATGTAATATCTTCTATGAGGATATAAAAGATTATAAAGATGCTGAAGATTACATTAGCGCTGTACGAAAAATATCAGAAAACCAATTCGTGGACGATGTCCTCCGGGAAACATATTACAACTCTAAAATTTGTTCGACGAAGATGCACAGATTCAAAATAGGGTTGTGGACGGCATTTGCTTCGATAGTTCTTATCTTGATCTGTGCGCTATGCTATTTCCAAATGTACCATCATTGACAATACTTAAGCAGCATCATTAAATGGAGGAGGTTACCATGCGTATTCTAATGCTTGGCAACAGCTTTACATTTGCCAATGACATGCCCGCTATGTTGGCAGAACTCACTGGCGCAGAGGTCGTACATCACACCCGTGGCGGCGCCCGGCTGGCGGAGCAGCTCAATCCGAAGACGAAGACCGGCGCCAAAACGCAGGCCGCTCTGGAAAATGAATTCTGGGATTACGTGGTCCTGCAGGAAATGAGCAACGGACCGGTCACTTCGCGGAATTCCTTCCTGAAAAATGCCGGGCGATATCGAGATGCTGAAAGCTGCCGGCTTTGACGTCCACGCCAGACGGTCACGTCAGAACAAATATTATCTGGAGAACAGCAACTTCGAACTTCCGGAGCTGAAGATCCTGATCGACGCGGTGACGGAGTATAGGGAGATGGCGGAGAAAGCGCTCGAGGGATATTAAAGAATCAGGAGTCAGGAAAATGAAAACAGCAATCGTCTATTATTCCAAACATCACGGAAATACAAAGAAACTGCTCGACGCCATTGTGGTAGCGGCAGATGTGGATCTGATCGATGTGACGGCAGATAAGGACGCAGATCTCTCCGGTTATGACCGGATCGGGTTTGCTTCCGGCATTTACTACAGCAGTTTTGCGAAGCAGATCATTGCATATGCGGAGAAAAATCTTCCGGATGAAAAGCCAGTATTTTTCATCTATACACATGGAGCGCCGAAGGGCGATTTCCTGAAAGGAATCCGCGCTGTCACGCAGGGAAAGAACTGTCCTGAGATCGGGGAATTCCGCTGTCAGGGATATGACACTTTCGGACCGTTCAAGCTGGTGGGCGGAATCGCAAAAGGACACCCGACGGAGGATGAGGTCCGGAAGGCCGTGGAGTTCTATAAAGGTTTGAAGTCATGAGGATCATCATCTCCCCGGCCAAGCAGATGCGTGTAGACACGGATTCATTTACCTGTACGGAACTTCCTGTCTTTACTGACCGCGCAAAGATCCTGAAGGAATGGATCCGGAGCCTCTCCTACGAGGAACAGAAAGCACTCTGGGCCTGCAATGATAAGATCGCCCGGCAGAACGCCGAGCGATTCGCGCATATGGACCTCACGAAAAATCTGACACCGGCCCTGCTGGCCTATGACGGCATTCAGTATACCTACATGGCGCCGGCGGTATTTGAGGATGGCCAGTTTGATTATGTGCAGGAACATCTGCGGATCCTGTCCGGATTCTATGGTGTGGTGAAGCCGCTGGACGGAGTGGTCCCGTATCGCCTGGAAATGCAGGCGAAGGCAGCGGTCGGCGGCCATAAGAACCTGTATGATTTCTGGGGCGACAGCCTGTATCAGGAAGTCATGGACGAAAGTGGTATCCTCATCAATCTGGCTTCGAAGGAATACTCGAAATGCATCGAGAAGTATCTCCGGCCGGAAGACCGCTATATTACCTGCATCTTTGGTGAGCTAGAGGGCGGTCGCGTCGTCCAGAAAGGCGTTTACGCC
The DNA here is from genome assembly GCA_045221675.1 of Lachnospiraceae bacterium. GTDB lineage: Bacteria > Bacillota > Clostridia > Lachnospirales > Lachnospiraceae > Chordicoccus. The sequence continues at coordinate 2,720 of JBGUWZ010000020.1, forward strand.
AAGATGGCCCGGGGCGAAATGGTGCGGTTCATGGCTGGTATTCATGCGGAGGAGCCGGAGCAGATCAAAGCGTTTGACTGGAGCGGCTATCATTTTGACGAAGACCGCTCTTCTACTGATGAATATGTTTTTATCCGGACAGAGATTCCGGGAAAATCACATCGGAGGTGAATCGATTTGAGTGAAGCGTTTGTAAAAATAGATCTGCACGGTCTGCGGCAGGAGGAAGCCATGAAGGTGATCGATAAGGCTATTGCTTCCGCCGGATCAACGACTTACCAGCTGATCCATGGATACAATCGGGGGCGCACGAGGTCCAGTGGACCTCGGTTTTGCGCCGACCGAAGCGGAGCGTAGACCCAGCCTCCGCTCCATGATCCATGACTGGTATCAGTACGAACCGAAGGTCAAGCGGATCATGCCCGGCGACAATCCCGGGATTACCATACTTGTTCTGAAGGAGCTGTATTGATCGTGGCAAGGAAGAAAAAGAAGAAACAGGTAAAAAACGAGGCAGTCCCGGAGTCCCAGCTGCGGAGTAAAACAGCGTTATGACGGGACATTTTCAGGAGCATTAGTGGATGCTCCTGGCGTGACCGCACAGCTTCTGCTGGAGAACGGATTCCGGTGTGTGGATGTGGAGGATCTGTAAATGAGCCAAAGAAAGCGGATTTTTATCATTATGACGGCACTTCTCCTGCTGCTTACCGCCTGCTCTTCCGGTGCCCAGGTCATGGACGGCGACGGTATGGTCCGCAGTTATACGCAGATCTCGCAGGATGAAGCAAAGGAAATGATGGAGCAGGACGACGGGCATGTCATCGTCGACGTCCGGAGGCCGGATGAATTCGCGGCCGGCCACATTCCCGGAGCGATCTGTATCCCAAATGAAACCATCGAATCAGAGCAGCCGGAAGAACTTACGGATCTTGATCAGGTCATCCTGATATACTGCCGCAGCGGCAACCGCAGCAAGCAGGCTGCACAGAAGCTTTTTGATATGGGTTATACCAATGTCTATGAGTTCGGCGGGATCAATGACTGGACCGGGGAAGTCGTTACGGAGACGCCGGATGCAGATACTTCACAGGATACTTCGCAGGAAATAGAGCCGGAAAATCCCGACGAGAGCGTGCCGGCGTCTGCCGATGCGCTTGTGGGCGAATTTGATTTTTCCGCAGAAAAAGTCCTTCTTAACAGCGGCTGGGAAATGCCCATCATCGGTACAGGCACCTGGACGCTTTCTGATGAAGAGGCCGAGAATTCCACATACTATGCGCTGAAGTCCGGCATGCGTCTCATTGATACGGCCCGGTACTATCAGAACGAGTCCGGCGTGGGGAAAGGACTTGCCCGCGCGATCGACGAGGGAATCGTCACAAGAGAGGAAGTTTTTATTACCAGCAAGATCTTCGGCGGCGACCATGACCGGGCAGCGGAAGTGATCGACGAGGCGCTGTCTGATCTGGGTGTGGATTATATCGATCTGATGCTGATCCATCAGCCCGGTTCGGATGACGCCGGTGTTTATAAAGCGATGGAAGAAGCTGTGGAGAGCGGAAAACTTCATTCCATCGGCATTTCCAACTATTACACAAAAGAGCAGGTCGATGAAGTGCTCTCGTTCGCAGTGATCACGCCGGCAGTGATCCAGAACGAGAACCACATCTACTATCAGAACGCGGAGCTTCGGGATTACGTGAAGCAGTATGGTATCGTAATGGAATCCTGGTATCCGTTCGGCGGCCGGGGACATACACAGGAAAGCTTTGAAAATGATGTGATCCTGGATCTGGCCAAGGCTCATGGAAAGACCGCAGCCCAGATCATCCTCCGCTGGCATCTGCAGGACGGATATATTGCAATCCCGGGATCCAGCGATCCGGACCACATCGCGGAGAACTATGATATCTTTGGTTTCGAACTTTCGGAAGACGAGATGGACCGGATACGCGGTATTGATGAGCAGAGAAGGTATGAGCATTGGTGATTGCTGCTATAACGGCTGAGTTGTAATCAGAAAGATAGACCGAAAAGAGAAAGTAGATGAAAAGAGGGGAACAATATGCAGCATGAATGCAAAATCACAGTTATAGATAAGAAATGCTTTACCGATTACCAGGAGCAGTATCTGGCGGATCCCAAGTCCGGCCCCTGTCCCTTCTTCAATGTGGGAGACGAATTCATTCTGAAGCGTACGCCGCAGCAGGACGATTTCTATCATTTGATGAACGGCAAGTTCTGCGGCGAGGCATGGGATGCCATCAGCCGGTATGTCTACACTGCCCTTCAGGGCGGCTCTATCATGAAAGGCTGGACGAATGATGACCGCATGATGATCGCCTGTTGTAATGACGGTACGCGGCCGGTCATTTTCAAGATCGAACGGATCGACATTCCCGAGAATGACGAGGAGCGGGAATGGCTGGCAAAGCAGAACTTCAGGAATACAGCGGAGGATGCTTATACAGGTTAATGCATTTTTATGGAGATAATGGAGTGAACGAATCGGAACTCTATAAAGAGCTGGGAACACTGACGAAGGACAGGGAACGATGGGAAACCAGTATCCCTTATGTATCTTCTCTTCTTACTCATGATTCTGTAAAAATACAGGCAAAAGTTCTTTGGCTTCTTGGAGAAATGGGGCTTACATATCCCCAGTCGGTGCAGGATGTGGTTCCGGATATCGCTTCTTTTTACAACAGTCCAGTACCGCTTTTGAGAGAACGGGCGGTGAATGCGCTTGGCAGGATCGGACGGGCCGACTATCGCCTGATCGAACCATTTTGGGAAGATTTATTCCGTTTTGCATCCGACGAGGAGCCAAAGGTCCGGCTGAGTTTTATCTGGGCGTCAGAGAATATCGCCACAAATACACCTGAAATATATGAGAACTATATGTCCGTCTTCGCCGGATTACTGGACGATGCAGATGACAAAGTCAGGATGGAAGCGCCGGAGATCTTCCGGGTTCTGGGTAAGCGCAGGCCGGAGTTTGTCAGACCGTATCTGGAACAGTTGCAGCGGATGGCTGAAACAGACCAAAACCGCGTCGTAAGGATTCATTGTCAGGGCGCGATTAAGGCGGCAGAGAGATAGACAACCCGGGATTTGTGGAGGAAAAATCTTATGAACGAAAAGATAGTTGAAATGCTTCATTTGAGTTTAGAACCCGTAGGTATTTTTCTGGGGAATACATCCGCAATTTGCGAACTGGAAGCATCTCCGCAAAAGAGGAACTGTGTTATTCCTTTTGTTTTGGCTGCAGCCAAAGGAAAGATCACATCCTTGGATGAGGATGGATGTATAACGATGATTCCTACAGGATCATTCCGACAGCGATCCACCCGGGAGGAAGCATTGGCAATCATAAGCAGAATTCCGGCGATGACATGAACTATATCATCAGCGGAACAGGCAAAGCATTCTGTGATGGTACAGAGGAAGCCCTGAGCCCAGGAGTCATGCACATCTGTCCGAAGGGATCGGAGCATTCTATCGTCAATACAGGAGAGGAAGATCTGGTCATGCTGACCATCGTGGTGAAGAAATGAGCATATATTTATTTGAGAAGCCCCTGATCAGAGGAACGATGTTAAAAAGAAAAAGCCAGTTCACTGCTTTGGTGGATATAGACGGAGAAGAACTGGTCGCTCATATCCCGACGACGAATCGCATCGGCGATGTGGAGAACAAGAATCTGCCGTGTCTCCTGTCCTATCATGACGACCCGAAGCGCAAGCTGAAATATGATACCGAGGCAGTGCTTCTTTCTGATGATGAAAACTGGATAGGAGTCAATCAGATCCTATCCAACAGGTTGGTAGAGTTCTTTTTTAACGAGCACGAGCTGGACGAAATCGTTTCGGATTTCGACAGCGTTCAGCGCGAAGTAAATCTGGGTATCTCCAAGCTGGATTTCAAAGTTGGAGATACCTATTTGGAAGTAAAGACTCCGCTGACAACGATCAATGTAAAATACGGAAAGAATATTAAAACGCTTCCCCCTAAGCCATTTTCATCAACTGACAGGATGGTAAAGCATCTTAGGGAGCTTGCCGGATCACTTAAGGATCATGAGAAGGCTGTTTTTCTTCAGGTTTTTCAGTATCGTATTACAGAAAAGAAGGAACGGTTCAGATCAACGCACTATGAGGAAGTGTCACAGACCTTCAAAGAAGCCTCGGAAGCAGGCGTTGAGTTCTGGGAGGTTCAGATGGATTTCAGACCGGAAGGAGTAACTCTTTACAGCGTAACGAGAAGCACGGACTTATAAAATTCAGTTGATCAAGGTGATGCCGCTATGACAGCAAGAGCAAAAAAATAGCAAAAATCCGGACCGGCGGTCAGAGCGGCGTTGACAGGGCCGCCCTGGACTTCGCTATAGAACATGAAATCCCTTATTGTGGGTGGTGCCCGAAGGGCGGATGGGCGGAAGACTGTCCGGATCCCCCAGGACTGCTGCGGGATTATCCGGAATTGCAAGAAACCCCTTCTTCCGGAACTGAGCAGAGGACAAAGTGGAACATGCGTGACGCGGATGCGATCCTGACCATCATTCCGGAGAGCTCTGCAAGGTCACAAGGAACAGAAGTCGGACTTGAGGCGGGTGAGCATCTTGGCAAGCCGATGTTTACGGCTGCCGGGCTGAAAGATGTGCCGGAAATCCGCCGATGGATCAGTACACTGCCGGATGGAATAGAGCTGTGTGTGGGCGGCCCTAGGGCGAGTGAATGTCCGGAAGCGTATGAGACAGCGAAGGCAGTCCTTACAGCAGTCCTGCCGGTTTTTGATACGTCCGGGAAACGGGATGAATGAATCCAAAATTCTGAAAATCCGGAATTTTTGGCAGAATATAGGCGATATAAATTGAAAAAACAGGGTACTTTTTGGCGGGTTGTCGGTCGCGGTCGCGGCTGACAGCCCGTTTTAAATTGTGATTTTTCTCTTGCGTGCCGAACATATGTTTGATATGATGAGCTCACAGAAACGAAAGCAGACTGCTCACGATAGAAAGCTGAAGAGTTTGGAGGTGCCCTATGCGACACAAAGATCCGGAACTGATGAAAAAGATCAGGACTTATAATGGCGAATTTTATATCGAACACGACCGTACGCCTTCTACAACGGAGATCGCAAAGTATTTCGGGATTGCAAGGAGCACTTCGCAGAATTATCTTGTGGCGATGAATGAGAGGGGGCTTCTCTCCTATCAGGGCGGCCGGCTGGTCGTGGACAAGATGGACAAGCTCCGGACAGACCGACAGCAGGCGCCTCTGGTCGGCAGCGTCCCCTGCGGGGAGCTGACCTATGAGGAGGAAAATGTTGAGTGTGTAACGACTCTTCCGACAGCGATCTTTGGCGACGGTCCTTTTTATATCCTGCATGCCTCCGGTGATTCCATGGAGGATGAAGGGATTGAAGACGGGGATCTGGTCGTCATCCGTCAGGAGCCGAATCCGAAGGAAGGCGATCTGGTCATTGCTCTTGATGAAGAAAACCGAAATACGCTGAAAAAATATGGCGGGAAGGACAGGAAGACGAAAAAGGTCATTCTGGAGTACTGCAACAAGGCCGTCTATGGAGATAAAAAGATCCTGGTGAAACACCTGGTCTGCCAGGGCGTCGTCAGCCACATAATCAAGAAAAGATGAGGGGGAAATATAGCATGAAGACTTATGATGTCAGCTGCCCGTGCTGCGGGTATTGGAATAAAGATCTGTATCTTGAGGAGACCGAAGGTTGGATGGAATGTGAGAAATGCGGGGAAGTCGCGCAGGTGTCAAAGCATTTCGAGAAGCGGGTGAAGACCCCGGTCTTTCGGATGGAGGACCTGGGAAAAGTAATGGCCGCAGGCTTCATTTGATTATCAGGGGGACATGAAGGGGATGGAAAAGGTTTTTTGTAAAAGTCCGATGCTCCCATCTGCCGGACGGGACGATCCGCCCGGAAAGCTTGGAATGGGAAGACGGACAGGTCTGGGAGATCACGCGCACGATCCATGTCGCGGCTCCGGCAGACCATGAATTTGAAGGAATTCGCTACACGGTATTGATCGGTAGTGCGGAAAAATATATTTACCGGACCGGAAACAGGTGGTATGTGGAACCGGTTCGTATGGAGGTGGATTCTTCTTGAGTACGTACATTTCAAACCGTGAGCTCGAGGAGTTCGGAGAAGGGCTGACCCGGCATTATCTGGAACAGGCCCATATCCATATGGCCGCCCGATGCATCGACATCGAAGGACTGGCCAATTATCTGGGAATGACTGTAGTATTTGAAACATTTGCCGAGGAGGACCGGGATAAGGTCGGATTCCTCGCTGACGGTAGGACACCGCTGAAGATCAGGCGGAAAGGCAGTATCGTCTCATTTTGTTTCCCTTTAGGGACGACCGTGCTGGACTCCTTTCTCCGGCAGGACAAGGAAAGCGGCCGGCGCCGCTTCACCATTGATCATGAGATCGCGCATTCCGTGATTGAAAAGCATAACCCTGTGCCTCAGTTCCATCGGATCTATGATTCCGAGCATGGCTACACCTTTCAGGAACTGAAAGCGCAGCTGACTATGACTGAAAACCAGGCCGACCGGCTGGCGGCATTGATCCTGATGCCGCAGTTCACCGTCGATCAGGCCCTCAGGGATTTTAATAAAGGCAGACGGATCAAAGTCTACGGGCAGAACGTCTATGCCAATGAAGAACGCAGGATCATCAGCCGGATGGCCGCTCAGGTGGGAGTCTCCTTTTCCGCCATGCAGATCCGGCTGAGGGAACTGGATCTTCTGGAATATCATCCTCTGGATGAATATGTCGAGAAGAACCTGCTGGGGGGTAAGGCTGATGAGCGGTTATACCTGTAATCCCAGATACAATACGCCGTCGCCGGATGTTCTGCGAAAGCTGGAGCTTTCCAAGCTGGAAGCTGAAAATGTTAAGACACGTGAGATGCGCTGTTCGATCTGCGGCTTCCTCGTGCGGATCATACCGGTGACACAGACGGATATTGTTTTTGTAAAATGCCGAAAATGTAAGTTCGACGGAGCTTTAAGCCCTGCTTATTTCAGAAGAATGAAACGATACCAGGCTTATCAGCACCGCCTTGCACGAGGGCCCCTTTGAAAACTGCATAGTGATGTAACACAAAACGACTTTTAATCGAGCAAGCGGAGCCGGTCACAGACCGAGACTGCCAGGCGCCGTACGAAGCCGGATCGGAAACAGGAGTACCCTATCCTTTTATCCGATCCGATTTCGACGGCGCTTTCTCTTCCGCTTTCGCGTTGGATTCTGCTCGATCACGACTGCTTCGTACGGTGAATGGAAGTCCTTTCCCGGCAGACGCTTGGGAAAGGACAGGATATGTATTTTGACCAGGAAGCATTCGGAAAGCGTCTGAAGGAACTCAGAAATATCAAGGGGATGACACAGGAGGAGCTGGCAGAGAAGGTGAATATCACCCGGGAGCATCTGGGAAGACTGGAACGCGGCAAGTATGGCTGTTCCATTGATCTTCTTATTGAACTCTCCTACACGTTAAATGCGAGTACAGATTATCTCCTGCTTGGAAGGAATCCGGACCGGGACCAGGACAGAAAGCAGCTTCTGCAGGTCATCAGCCAGCTGTCGGACATCGCAAGGAACATGTGAAGGGGCTTTTGAGGTGTCGATATTGAACGACAAGTTCAATGACAAGCCCGCCAGAATCGGCTATAATAGAGCCGGAGGCTTCTGCCTCAGCTCTTAAGAGAAAGAAGAATCGTCATGACAACAACTATTGATAAAGCAAAAACAGGACAGCAGATCCGTCTGCTGATGGAAAAACGCGGGGTAACGGTAAGAGACGTGAAAAACGCGCTCTCACTGGCCTGCGTGCAGAGTGTCTATCACTGGCTGGATGGCCAGAGCATGCCCACATTGGACAATCTTTATGCCTTAAGCGATCTGCTGAAGGTGCCGATGGATATGCTGGTCTGCGGAAACCGGCGTTATGATTCGGGAAAGAATATTCCGGAAGGTGCGGAGCGCCTCTTCCGGTACTACAGGTTCATACAGGAATGCATGTCAGCCTGAATCAGTAAGAATCATACAGAAAGACTTATCCCCGGCCCGTCGCAGATCAGCGGTGAGCCGGGTTTTACTTTTAGAAGAATGCTTGTGTCAGGAAGAAGGGTTAAAGAATGATGCTGCCGATGATTTCAGAGAAGGAATTCTGCGAGCATATTGAGGAAGACGATTTCCCGATCCGATATGGGAACCCGGTATGTATTCATACAAATGACGGACAGCTGGTCGTCTGCATGACATATAAACTCTATGAGCGGCTTCTTGAGAGAAAGGAACAGGTAACCGGCAATGAGCTATGATATCAGATTAAAAGATCCCGTTACAGACGAGACACTGGACCTGCCTTTAAAACATGTTATGACCGGCGGGACATATCAGGCAGACTATGATGAACAGACACGGACATTTTCTCCCAAACCAATCAGCGAGGCATGGCTGAACGTCACGTATAACTATGGACGTTATTATTACGATGCCACAGATGGAGATCCACGTTTCGCTCACGATGAAATCTCTGCTTATTATGCTGATGGGACAACAGGTCCGGTTAAAACAGAGTATGGCATCCGCGGTATTTACGGTAAGACAGGGGTAGAAAGCATTCCGATGCTGGAGGATATGATCGAAAGGATCAAAGCGAAATACAAGCCGGATGGGGAATGGTTGATCACCAGCAGGGAACGAACAAGGTACCGGGATAAATCCGGTAAGGAAGTTGACTTCTATTATGCACTTCATCATAGGGATGAATGCAGCAGTGAGGATTATACGGAAGATATCAGCGAAGGTCCTTGTGATGATTACTGGGAAGCAACAGCCGCGAATGCCATTCGGCCGTTGTATCAGCTTATTGCGATGGCGAAACTCCGTCCGGATGGAGTCTGGGACGGGGACTGATAAAGAAGAGGTGATTTCATTGAATGATTATAAACTGGTGGCACCGGATATAGACAGCCTTCTGAATTGTTTTGAGCGGGGATTCCTGAACCCCTCTGCGCCGTCAGAAGCTTTGTGTAAAGCGATGGATCCGCTGTTTGAGATGCTGCGGGAGATGGCTCCCCTGCGGAAAAACGATGAAGCCAAAGCAATCTGGGTCACGATTCCAAGAGGATCCATTGAGGATTTTGGCTCCTATGAGGACATGCTTGAGTGGGGCGATGTAAAGAACCGTGAAGAATATGAGCAGTACTGGCTGGAGGAATACCCGGATCCTGTCTGCTGGTATGAACTGGTCATCGCGGAAGCCTTTCATAAAGACGGTTTCAGATGGTTCAGGGCAGTTCATTTTGGCGACAAACCGATCATCAATGCGCATTTTGATTATAACGATGATGAGAAAACCGGATTCACTAACAGGGAGGAAGCCGTCATTGCTCTCTGTGCTCTTCTTGCGGAACCGGTCATGGAATCCATGCGGAGGTTGAAGGAAGGCACTTACAATGAATTTGTAAAAGCAAATCTGCCGTATTCATTCAGAACAGGCGTAATTCCCCGGCGGGTTCTCTGGGAAAGGGAACCGGAATGGAAGGAAAGCGATATTGAAGGACTTCCGGCAGAGACGATCAGTGCATTCCGTGCGCTATTAAACAGCGGCATAAACCGCAGGAATCGTATCGGAAGACTGAAAAGTATGACGGCGAACGATTTCTTCCGTGCCTGTGCGATTGGTTATAAAGCGTGCGGGTACAACGGTACGGATCTGCCGCCTGTCGATCAGTATTTTCTTCATGGTGACGGCAGGGATGAAGGACTGAGCGGACGGGGACATGGACTGAATGCAGGCCCGGGGATTGATTTTGATGATCCGGCAGCCTGGGATGAATGGTATTTTCACCGGGAACAGCACGGGGGACATCCATGGGAAGTCTGCCGTGGCGGGAACAGTACGCATGTTGATCTATATGTGATGCACGACCGGTATGACCTTGACTTAAAATACAGAGCAGGGGAAATTTCTGAAGATCAATATCAGGAGAGGATCCGTTCTTCGGGCTACTTTTTTCTGATTGGCGGGAAACACCGTGCGGCTGAAGCTGTGAGATTTTATACGGCATTGTCTGCAGCCGGCCTCCCGGTGCTGCTTTCTGACGCGGAGGATATCATGACGCGGTTTGACGGCACCGGATATATCGGCATCGTCCCGCATTCCGTTCCGACGAGATACTGTGAGGAGCTGTTTCCGGAAAAGTACGGAGCCATCATTGATTTCATCCATGTGTATGGAGAAGAAATGGAAAAATTCGGAGATGCGATAGAGTGGCTTCCCGAAGAGGAGGCAAAGCTTATATGAAAGTACTTGTAATTCCGGATGTCCATCTGAAGCCCTGGATGTTTCAGCGGGCATCAGAACTAATGAAAGAAATAAAACCGGACCGGACAATCTGCCTGATGGAT
>JBGUWZ010000021.1:0-38085 GCA_045221675.1 Lachnospiraceae bacterium
GGGTAGAGGAGGCTATGGAGAGGCTTCGCCGATATGTATTTTGCTAAGTCTCATTGCTGTCCCAAATTGACGTAAAGCGCCGTTAAAAGTATAATAATACTTCGGGAGGCAATGATAATGGGGAGAAATAATAAAAAAAAGCGCAACCTCGCGCTGCGCATTCTATTAGTTCTGGGATGGCTGCTGCTTGCAGGCATAGGCATCTACTTTAATCACGGATACAAGATGTGGGGCGACAGGCTCCTGCCCAATACCATTATAAACGACGTCAATTACGGCGGCATGACCGCCGAGGAGGCAAATGAAAAGTGGCGCCGGACCAATTCCGGCCGCTTCCTGTTCATCCATGAGCTCGGAGATGCTGTCGAGCGTATTTCCTACGATGACTTTGACTTTCACTATGTGCTGAATCCGACCTTCGAAGAAATGATCAGATCACAGAACCTCTGGTCATGGCTCTGGGCAAGCTTTAATCCGACCCCGCAGTCAGTGGATTCAGCCATTGTCTACGATGAAGCAAAGCTCACGCAGATAGTACATGAGCTTTCCTGCATGAGCAGCCCTCTCATCAGAGATCCGAGGGATGCCCGCATCGATAAGCTGCCAAGCGGATATGTACTGGTGCCGGCAGATGACGGCAACCGGCTGGATGAGGAGAAGACATTTGCCTGCATAAAAGCGGCAGTAGAGGAAGGCGCATATTCAATCGACCTCGACAAACAGGGCTGCTATAAGAAAGCCTCTTTATATGAGACCGATCCGGATCTTTCAGGTACGTTCTCCCTCCTCGATAAAGCCCAGAAGACAGTACTGTCCCTGAATCTGGAAGGAGGCACCTATGTGACTCTGGACAAAAACACGTTCCTTCCCTGGATGAGCTATACCAATGGAACGGTCATTTTTGAGGAAGACGACATTTTAGCTTACACAAAGCAGCTGGCAGATACATATAACACCTTCCGCACTACACGAGCATTCCGCACGACCCGCGGAGACGTAGTAAATGTAGGAGGCAGCGCTTATGACAATTACGGTTATTCAATGAATGTCAGTCAGTCGAAAGCCATCATTGAAGACGCCCTTTACGATTCTGTCTCACAGACAATTTCTCTGTCATGGAACCAGCTTGCGGCTGCGCGCGATTCTGAGAGGGCGGATTTCGGTTCGACCTATATAGAAATCAGTCTGGACGAGCAGCATCTGTGGTATTACAGAGACGGGGCACTTGCATTCGAGACAGACATCGTTTCCGGCACTGCCACTCCGAGCCGGGCAACTCCGACCATGGTAGTCCATGTCCAATACAAGTCGACCGATCACACTATGCGCGGCAGTTACGGTGAATCCCATGCGGATTACGTCCTTAACATACACAGCAGCGGTATTCATATCCACGACAGTGCATGGCGTTCCGATTACGGCGGAAGCATCTGGCTGTCAAACGGAAGCCACGGATGCATCAACACTCCCCCCGCCAAGATGGCTCAGCTCTTTGGAATGGTAGATGTGGACACCCCTGTCATCATTTATGACAGATATAATCACGTAACGAACTTCCAGAATGAGTCATATACCTCTGGCTGACAGGAGATCATTAAAGCACCGGCGGTGCGGCGTTTCACACACCTTGCACTACGGTATAAGCTGGATTTTTTCTTTTGAACTGTCGATCATCTTTTGGTCGGCAGTTCATTTTTTATGTGTTGAGTTTTCAACTGTCACAACAAAATCAAGGACGCCTCAACGTCCTTGATATGCAGAAATGAGTGAAATGCCATACTATTATTCTCTCGCGAAGAACGGCGCGTACTTTGCCGCAAGCAAAATAGCCTCCGCCATGCTGATCTCGCTGACAATGCCCTTGCCGGCGATGTCGAATGCAGTGCCGTGATCCACAGAAGTGCGCAGAATCGGCATGCCGTTCGTGATGGAAATTGTGCGGTCAAAATCTAGCGTCTTTGTCGCGATGTGTCCCTGATCATGGTAGAGGGAAAGCACGCTGTTGTAGCGCCCGATCGCAGCCTGATGGAAAACGGAATCAGCGCCGATCGGTCCGACGACCGGGTAGCCTTCCGCCTGCAGTTCCTCCACCGCCGGCGTGATCTCATTGACTTCCTCCCAGCCGAACAGACCGTGCTCTCCGCAGTGCGGATTGAGGCCAGCAATCGCCATCTTGCCCTCGGTGACTCCAAGTCGCTTCAGGGCTGCAAGGCTCTCTTTCACGCAAGCCTTAATGTTATCTTTCGTAATGTCATCCAGCATATCGCGCAGTGACTTATGGCGGGTGAGGAAGAACACTCTAAGGCCGTTGGTCTCGAACATTGTGAGTGGATCCGGTGTGCCCGTGAGCTCACCGAAGATTTCCGTGTGGCCGATGAATGGGACATTTGCCGCATGCAGGGCTTCCTTGTTGATCGGAGTCGTCGCGACGGCATCCGCCTCACCGCTCATGGCGAGCTCGATACTTTTTTTAATGTATGCAAATGCAGCCTCGCCGCACATCGCCTGCACCACCCCGTAAGAAAACTTCGTCTGATCGATATTGTCAAGGTCGATCAGGTTCAGGATGCCCGGGCGATAATCGCCGTCGGCAGGCCTTTCGACAAGATTGATCTCAAGCGGTGCTTTGACGATGCCGATCGCATTCTCCATGACCTGCTTATCACCGATGACGATGACATCTGCTGCCTCGTTTACATTTGCCAATGCGCAAGCCTTAGCTACGATTTCCGGACCTACGCCAGCCGGATCGCCGATCGGTACTGCTATCAAAGGTTTCTTGTATTCCATAATATTTCCTCCATCACACAATTATATTCAAGTCTCGCTCGCGAACCTTGGCGCGGGATTAGGGGCAGCGCCAGCTGACATCTTCCAAACCGAATCCCTGCGGTCTCCGCTTTCTTGTCACACCGCACAAGCTGTAAAGCAATTTCCCTGTTGTACAGCTGCGATTCGCCGCTGTCCCCAGTCAAGTATAACATCAAATCAATAATTTTTCACTTTAGCAGTAAAGATTGCATTCCTATTGAGTCATCAAAGGGCGTTGATTTCCACGGACTATTGTCAACCATTTCAAATATGTCATTGACATTTTCCCGGACCCATTGTAAACTTGTATCTGGCTCAAATTTACAATTGTCAAAAAAGGACTTCCCATGTTACAGCTCGCAAAAGAAATCGTCGCCGGACTAAATCTCAGAGATAAAGAGGAAATTGAAAAATGAATACCCTGACAACTACAGCAGAACACACAAAGACAATGGTAATGATTTCTCTCATGGCAGCCGTCATCTGTATCCTTGGACCGCTGTCTCTTGCTATACCGATTAGCCCGGTCCCTATCAGTCTGACTAATCTGGCTGTGTACTTTACGATTTATGTCCTTGGCACAAAGAAAGGCACTATCAGCTACCTGATCTATCTCCTGATCGGGCTCATTGGCATCCCGGTCTTCTCAGGATTTACCGGCGGACCGGCAAAGCTTCTCGGTCCTACTGGTGGTTATCTGATCGGCTTCATTTTCATGGCACTCTTATCCGGCCTGTGTATCGAGCATACTGAAAACCGCAATGTGCACTTTATCGGCATGCTTCTCGGCACAGCAGTCTGCTACCTGTTCGGCACAGTCTGGCTGGCAAAGCTTGCAGGAATGAGCTTTGGCGCAGCCCTCGCCGCGGGCGTTATCCCGTTCATTCCGGGTGATCTTACCAAGATCATACTCGCTCTTCTTATCGGACCCACAATCCGCGCAAGACTCAGGAAGGCAGGATTTGCCGCTTAATTATGTTTATCCTTTACCCTACCCAAATACTGAAAGGACTCGACGCTACTATGCGCCGGGTCCTTTCGCATTTTTATTCACTGGCAGTGACAGTTCAGACAGACTGTAGCGAAGTTTCAGAATCCGACGCGAACATCATCTTCATCGAAAAACGCAAGTCCTTCTCTGCGAGCTTAGCAATGCATATGCATTGCTGATCTCTCGGTCGGACCTGCAATGTTTTTCTCACGAAGATGGATGATTTGCGCCGGATAACGAACTTTTAAAACAGTCTGTCTGAACTGTCGTCATTGAGAAATTTTCGGATTGCCTGGATGGTCTGTGTCTGCTGGTCTTCCGCAGATATGACTGCTTTTCCGTCTCCTTTCTGCTCCCCATAGTTTCCAAACTGTGCGTGATTTCCGCCGTCTATCACAACTTCGTTGTAGTTTCCGGAAACCAAATTGGGTGCCTCCTCTATCCGAGCCATGTTGAGCACTTCGTCCTCTGACCCATAGATCACAAGAGTAGCAAGCGCAGTTTCCTGCGTCGGATAAGCGGCAAACAGGATCATGCCTTTAAAATCACTTACATTCTCCGCCGCATAGTAGGCAGCCATTGCGCCGCCGAGGGAATGTCCGGAAATGTAATACTGCTCATACGCAGAGTTTTCGATGATTTCTCCCGCCTTACCGATTCCAAAAAAGGCAAGGTGAAGCGGCATGTTCACAAGATATACATCCATATCCTCTTGTGCCAGCAGCCTTAGGATCGGTGCGTAGGCTTTCGCATCCACCTTGGCTCCGGGATAAAATATGAGGGCTTTATCGTCTGACGGACCGTCGAACAGCCAGCCGGATTTTGTCTGCTCCACAGTTACAACGCCGTCTGACTGCATAGCCTTGATTGCCGTATCGTCTGCACGGTAATATACCGAAGCCCACAGAATGAATGCGATTATCAGCGCATCAATAAGAGCAAAGAGCGGTACCAGGATCCGGAACTTCCATTTGCGCGTCTTATGGTGAAAAAACAGCATTCCCATGAGACCGCCAATTCCGCCAAATAGAGATGCGAGGAGCAGCGTACGTTCGGATATACGCCATCTGTGATTAATTGCTTTGCCCTTATCAAGGCCAAACAGGACGAAGGTGATGATAGAACAAAGGCATAGGAAATATACAAGTAACATCTGTATCTCCTTTAGAAACGATAATCCCATCAAGACAACCGGGAACTCAATCCTCCATACCACGGCTGTCAGAGATCACACGGAAACATCGATTCAAGTATACTATATGAGATACGGCAGTAACCGCGCTGCGAAGCATTTCTTTTTCCAGCGAGTCTGTCACACCCACCTCGCTGATCGTTTCTCTCAGGCCAAATCGGAAATACAGTATGTTTTCCAGCTCTTCACAAAAATAGTCATAGGCCACCTCATCTGTATAACCTTCATGATCGCGTTGAAGCCGGAACAGGTTGCTGACATTTTCAAGCTGCGTGACCTGCTTAAGCAGAACCAGCGCAATCAGATGGCATATCTGATTGGCGGAATACTGTTTTTTGATCGGTTTTGTGATATGCCCCTGTTTTACATAGTTGCGGATCATAGAACTGGTCACGTCTTCAAATCCCAATGGTCTTATGCACTGATTCACATATTTAGTTGTCTGCTCCAGGTAAAGTCCCACATCGGGGAGCTCATGATATCGCGGGAGACGAAATCCGCGCATGGAGTCGGAAATGGCGTCTGTAATCTGATTTTTCATAGGCAGATTATACATTTTATGCTTTTTCTTGTCAATAAAACCCTTTAACAGAGTATTGAATAACCCTTGACATATATGCGAAAACTCTGTAGAATAACCAATGGTTTTTAAAAAACCTCTTATGGGTTAATTGTTATTAGATATAAAAGGAGACTCTTTATGCAAATAATAGCAGATACCGCGACCCTGCTTCCTCCCGGTGAAAAGAAAAATGATGGCCTTACCATTATACCAATCAGTGTTGCCATCAACGGACATAGCTATCGTGACTATTCTGAGATTAGCAGTGCAGAGTTTTTGGAACAAATTCATCAGGGCGGAATCCCCACATCCTCTCAGCCTGCAATAGGTGATCTTCTTGAAGTAATGGAAGAGACAGATGAGGATTTGTTGGTCCTGACAGTCGGCGATGGGCTGTCCGGCGGATTTCAGAGCGCCATGGGTGCAAGGAATCTGTCCCCCCATCCCGAACGAATCCATATTATTGATTCCAAATCTTTAGGAGGTCCGCTGCGCTATCTGGCCCGGAAGGCGGTTGCTCTGAAAGAGAGGGGGCTCAGTATATATCAGATAAAAGATCAGCTGCAGGCCTCCATCGACTCTTCCGTTTCTTTTGTAATCCCGGAGGATTTTGATTTTCTTAAACGCAGCGGACGGCTTACATCTTTCACTGCAAAGGTAGGGAGCACCCTGAAGCTGCTTCCTGTTCTGACCCAGACAAAAGATATGAAGCGAATCTGCCCAATCGGAATCAAGCGAGGCTGGAAATCTGCCGTGAACACCGTGCTTCAGCAATTGCAGGCCAGAAATGTTGGCGCAGATTATCTGATCAGCATTTGCCATGCCGGTGTGCCGCAGAGAGCGCAGGAGGTGCTCGGGCGGGTGAAAGAACGATTTGCATCCACCGAAGTCGAACTTCTGGAGCTGTCACCGGCTCTTATAGCTCACGGCGGTCCCGGGTGCATTGTAATTCAGTCAATTCATAAATGAGACATGCATGAAAGGGGCTGTCGCATAAGGCGCGCCACCACTATATATGGCAGACGTTATTTGCAAATGTCTGCCATATATAGTGGTGACACCGTCTAATGCGACAGCCCTCTTATCTTTTTAGCTCATGCTTTTTCGACCTGTTATTATTTAGCCCTGTACAGAAAAGTGACGATCTGACCTCTCGAGCATTTCTCATTGACGCCGAATTTCCCCTTCAGCTTTCCTTCGGTGAAGCCCGTCGTTACCTTTTTCTGATAGCCCCACAGTACAGCATTATAGAAGACATGTGACTTCGGTACATCCGGGAACGGCGCCTTAGCTACTGCCTTAGGTGCCGGCTTGCCCCTGAGCCTCCAGAGGAACATCATGCACTCGCCGCGGGTGCAGTTCCGGTTGATTCCAAATGTGCCGTCAGAGTATCCCTTGGTGATACCGGCTTCCGCTGCCCAGTAGATAGCCTTGTAATACGGGTTCTTCGGATCCTGGACATCCGAGAATCCTGAATATTAAGCATAATAACCGATAAAGCATGTTCCTTTCGCCTAGTCGGCGATCAACACCCTTGAATCCGTTGGTAATTCAAGTCTCGCCCGCTTTCATATGGTCAGAAGCCTTAAAGGATCATCTCTATTTCCGTTCTCTCTGTCAGCAGGCTTTCCGGTATCTCGCTGTCCTCCACCGCTTTGCCGTTGACCAGAAGCCTCTGGCAGCCCGACTCTCTGCCATGGGGATTGCGCACAACAACGTGCAGCTTCTTTCCCCGGAATTCCTTATCCACTTCAAGCTCCTTCCATTCCTTCGGGATCGAGGGGGCTATTTTGATGCCGTGCAGCATTGGGCGTATTCCCAGAATACCTTCCACACAGCCCACCATGATTGTTGAGGCTGTTCCGGTGAGCCAATGGACGTGAGATCGTCCCAGATGCGGACTGTCCGGACCTTCGGTGAACTGGCCATAGCAGTAGGGTTCTAAGACCCTCACCTCTGCCCGGTCATTCTGCATGGACGGCGCGTTTTCACAGAAGTATTGATACGCCCGTTCTCCATGGCCGAGCAGTGCTTCGGCAAGTATGAGCCACCCCTGAGACTGGGAGAAAATTCCTGCATTTTCTTTCGAGCCCGCATTGTAGATGACTGCAAGCGCTCCGTCAAAGGCATAGGCGTGGTAGGGCGGGGTCATGAGTACCGCGCCATACGCAGTGTTCAGCTGCTTCCATACCTGCTCCATAGCAAACTCCGACTGCTGCCCGTCTGCCAGGCCGCTGATGACCGCCCAGCTCTGGGGATTTAGCCAGAGATTGGCTTCCGGCGACGTGCGATCTCCGATAGTCTCGCCCTTCTCCGTGAAACCACGGATAAAACGGTCCTCGTTCCAACAGAGCTCCGTCAGTCTTTCGCGCAGCGCTGCCTGTTCATACTCCAGCCGCTTAAGATACTCTTTATCTGACTGTTCCTCCGCGAAGGCACGCAGAACAGTATAGGCGTAATAGTACTGGAATGCCACAAAGGAGGACTCCCCGTTCGCTCCAAGCCGCAGGCAGTCGTTCCAGTCGGCATAAAGCCCCGCCGGCATTCCGTGTGGGCCGAGATGGTTCTTTGAAAAGTCAAGTGCGCGCTTCAGATGCTCGTAGACCGTTCCCTCGTCCCGGTTGGCAAAGGAAATAACTTCATTAAGGAAACCTGTGTCTCCCGTCTCGGTGATGTACTTGTAAACAGTAGGGAACAACCAGAGCGCATCGTCAGCGCGGTAGGCCGGATGCCCTGTCGACTTGCGGTAGCTCTCGTCCTCAGGCGTATCCTCATGACCTGCATTGTGGTCGAACTTAACCAGCGGAAGCGCGCCGCCGTGGTCCACCTGCGCGGAGAGCATGAAGCGTATCTTCTCTTTGGCCTGCTTCGGAGCGAGATGGATCACGCCCTGAATATCCTGTACTGTATCCCGGTAGCCATAGCCGTTGCGCAGACCGCAATAGACGAACGATGCGGCCCGGGACCACGTGAATGTCATAAAGCAGTTGTAGGCGTTCCACACATTGATCATGGTGTCAAAGGCCGGGGACGGCGTTTTAACATGGAATCGTGAGAACTTTTCCTGCCAGTCACTGCGCAGAGCATCAATTTCCGATGTACATACCGACTTCGGCTCGACGTAGCGTGCCATAAGGCCGGCACTCTCCGCCGGTCCCTTTTCACCCAGAAGAAATGCAACAGTCTTCGACTCTCCGGGCATGAGACGAATCACCGTTGATAACGCACCGCAGCTGTTGCCGTTGTAATTCAATGTACCTCCAAGGTCTCCGTCCGCCACGCCCTTTGGATTGCCATATCCGCGATAGGGGCCGAGGAATGCGGCCTTATCGCCGCAGAAGGAGGAGACCTGCGCGCCGGTGAGGGCAAAGAAACGCTCTGTCACAGTCTTGTCATCCACATCTTCATCATTTGCAAGGGCATCCAGATTCCCGTGGATCTGCTGGCGGATCCGTCCGTCATCGTAAATCGTCCTAGTGACGAACTGGGAATACTGCAGATTGATCTGGTCCTGCTCATAGTTGCCGTTACTTGTAAACTCGGCGTAGCCCGTCAGTGTGAGTTCCCTCGTCTCTTCCGATTGGTTCTCCACCCTGAGGCGCCACACCTCATGGGTACATCCGAGCGGCACATAGAAAGTCGCCTCTGCACAGATGCCGCGGTACCGGCTGCAGATGGTGGTATAGCCGGTCCCATGCCGGCATTCACTGTGATACTCACTCAGATTCTTGCCGACAGGCTGCCACGAAGCCGACCAGTAATCGCCATCCCGATTATCGCGTATGTAAAGATATCTGCCCGGCTGATCGAACTGATTGAACACATAGCGCAGAATGCGCCCTTCCGCACCCGATTTCACAAAACTGTAGCCGCCGGCGTTATTGGAGATCAGCGCTCCATACTCAGGAGACCCCAAGTAATTCGCCCATGGCGCAGGCGTGTCCGGTCTCGTGATGACATACTCCAGGTTCTTGTCGTCAAAATATCCGTATTGCATAGTTTCTCCTTTTACCTGTTCCGCCCTTTACGGTAACGGCAGGCTTCTTGCCTGCAGTATCATACATTTACAACTGGTGAACTTATTATAGCAAATTTTCAGTTCATTAAACATCTCACCGCAGCCAAAGTCATCCGCTATTTGCAACCATTTTGCTTTCTGCCAAAAAAGGAACCCGCTGTTTTAAGCGGATTCCCACACTCTATCGTTTATTCCAGCTCGATTATCAGCCTAGCTCAAGCCCTTTCAACCTGTACTTTTGCGCCATTTTAACGCATCATATGATACGTTTTTCATCTTATCCATGTCGTACAGAAGCTGCTGTACCCAAAATGTACCCACATTTCCTCGCTTTCACCCAGCTAAAAATCACGCTTTTTTCTGTTTTCCGGAAAATGTTATTGCATCATTCAGCGTCAGTAAATATAAACAATACTGATTCATACTGATCCCTTCCGCCTTAGAATGCTCTGCAAGGGAGCGGTGAAGGCTTTTTGGTATTCTGAGCTTAAACTGCCCTGAATAGTTATCGTGGGCAGCCGGCTCATTTATCACAACCCCTTCTTCAAGGGCGGCAATGAACCATTCTTTTTTCGCATCCAAAACATGGTTTACTGTCTCCTCCAGAGTGTTGCCTACACTTATACATCCAGGCAGTTCAGGGTATCTCGCTACATACCCTCCCTCTTCGGCATCAGGGACAATTTCCAACTTATATGGGAGCCCCATATAATAGTCAATCGTTTTCATTGACAGACTCCTCCTCGACCACTTTCCTGACCATTTCCACGTAAATCCGTTTAATCGGTTCATGTTTAGGAATTGTTATCGGATGTTTTCCTGGTTTCCGAAATGTATAATGACTACTCCCGCTTCTTGGTGCATACATAGTATAGCCATAGCTTTCCAGTATCTTTCGCATTTCACTAAACCTCAGATCTTATGATACTTACATTTGATTTGCGATAGATTAGGTATCCTCGTCACCACCTGTGTATCCTTCAATTTCCGGCAGGCTTGATAGTTCCTGAAGCTTCTTACGCAGAACCTCCTTGTCGGGCAACTGCAACTGATACACTGCAACCATCGTGGGAGAGAGCGTCCTGCTCATGGCGTATTCAACCACTTCATCATTCTTAGATGCGCAAAGAAGCAATCCTACACTCGGGTTTTCCTCCGGATTTTTCGCTTGTCTATCCAATCCTTCCAAATAGAAATCCATCTTGGAGACATATTCCGGCTTAAATTTGCCGATCTTCAGTTCCATTGCAACAAAGCAGCGCAGATTGCGGTGGAAAAACACCAGATCAATACGATAATCCTCGCCGCCCACCTGTATCGGATACTCTTCACCAACGAAAATGAAATCCTTGCCCAATTCGAGAATAAAATCACGCATTCCTTTTATCAGAGCCTTGCGAAAGTCGTCTTCATGAAAGGTGTCCGGAAGGAATTGTGTCACCAGTGGAGACACTTTTTCGTTTCCGGCATAAGTTTCATAAAACTGCTTCATGCGATAAAGTCCACGGCGATTGAAACCCTTAATGCTGGGGAACTGTTCCGAAATATATGCAGCAAGGGCATTGATGTACCGGTCACCATAGCTGGCCTCTTGCGATTTTTCAGAAAGGAACTTCCCAACCCTCTGGTACATGAGAATAAGCTCTTCGTTTACCTTGCGATAAGCGTTTTCACGTGCAATTTTCTATGATCTGTGATATTTCAACGAAAGTACGATCAATCTCGTTCATAGCACATTCCTTTCGATTTAGTTTGTGTCATCACTGCTGTCACTTTTTCTTTTTAATTGGTTGCACGTACATTAATTTTCACAAACATCGCTAATACTATTATTTTCGCTTTTTACGACTGTACACCGGACCTTTGTCCCAGTATCGTAATAAATCTCCGGCAGAAAACGGCAGATCCGTATAGCCATTCTCTTCCAGCAAATCTTTGACAAGCTTAGCATCCACCTTATCTTCACACCCCCACTTCCCCACATGAATTTCAAAAGCCACTCTATCCAGCAAACGGACAAACTTCTTATTCTCCCGCATCCACCGGGCAATTATTCTCTCTTTCTCCGCTTTTTCTTTATCTTTTGATTTATCCCTGTTCTTGTAGGACCAGCCGGCGTAAGCTTTCTGTGCTGTCTTATAGCCATATCCCTGAGCGTCGTCAACAATTTCTCCGCTCTCCGTATTAATAATTACATAGCGCTTTTCCCTTGTTTCAGAATCATATTCTGTTCTAGGTTTATGCGTCACAATGGTAGAAATCGCTTTATACTTTTTATCCATAGTCCCCTCCTCTTACCGCAGCTCAGCAAAGACTGGCAATTACCATCTATCTATTCAAATAACTTGTAATCTCATCCAATCAAAAGTAAAATATCCAATGGATACTCTTGATTTTTATATTTTATGGTATCCTTTGGTTACTGTCAATCAGGTTTTAGTGGAGTTTGTTATGATGGATATGGTTTTTATTCCAGAAAGACTAAAAGAGATACGCGAAGAACGGAATCTTAGTAAAGCTGCGGCAGCAAGGCTGCTTAATCTGTCAAAGATGGGATACCTGCGCTATGAAACCGGGGATCGGACCCCTTCGTATCAGACCATCGTTTTCATGGCACAAAAGCTGGGCACATCACCCGAATATCTGACAGGAAAAGAGAATACTCCCGAGCCTCGGGAATATATCATTTCAAAATCAGATGATCCTGAATTATTTGCGCTTATCCAAGATATGATGGATACAAAAAATCCAGCCCGGACCAGGTTATTGGCCTATTATAAGAAACTAAAAGCCGGCGCCATGAAATAAGATCATCCTTTCCAGACTATCCGCCGGGTACAATAACTACCGAAAATAAAAGATTGCAGACAACCACGTGGATTACCTGCAATCTTTTATCACGATATGTACAATGTGGACGGTATGACATGAATCAGTCATTCCAGCTCGAGTCTCCATAAAGAAATCTGCGTAATTTTAGTAGCGTGTGCGCTACTTTTATTTGGTTTTATCGCCCATTTGGATCACGATAATTTATATCGCGCTCAAAGTGTACTCAAAATGTACTCACGGCTGTTCTTAGTTCAAACTGTTTCGCGGCTGGTGTCCCCAATTTGTACCCACTGGCTTCTTTGCCTGAATCAGTCGCCCTATTAGTCACCTTGCGCGAAGTCAATATTAATCATGCTTGATCTCCCAATGTCCGTGATTTCCGCTTCCAACGTAATGTAATTCATCCATCGCATTAATAATCCTTTGAAGAGAACGGAGACTGATTGATAAATTTTCCGCCATTTCTTTCCGGATAATTCTGTTATTTGACTTTACCATTGCGAGAATGCCAGATTAATAGGATTCTCTTATTTTTTCTTCATCGTGAGTGCCACCGTGAGGGACATTGGCACTCACGCCTGTCCCCCAGCCTTCTCCGCAGTGCCGGTGGAATCTTACCGTAAATCCATCATCGTCCCCACGATATTCCGCTTTGCAGCCGGCTTTATTCCTTTCAATATGATCTTCTTCCACAGCTCATCCGCGGAACGAACTGTACCGGAATTTTGTCCGTTACAGAATAGCTTCTGTCTGTTTTCATCCGATCCAGATACTCCACTGCTTTTCCCGCGCGCAAAAACACATCCTGCCGGACGGATGATAACTGCGGCATGACATTTCTACATAACTCCATGTCGTCAAATCCCACAACCCAGATATCTTCCGGGACGCGTACCCCCGCGTGAATCAGAAAGTACATGATTTCAACCGCATAATAATCCGATGCGGCAAACACCGAATCATAATCCCGAAATACCGGTAAGATATCCCGATAATGTGCCTGTCTTTCTTTTTTACTCATAGGTACTTCCATAAAATTCACTTTTCTTCCGTACCCGGAGCAAAGTCCCTCATATCTGTCAAAATCCGGTTGCAGCCGATTATCCGCTATAAATAATATCTTCTCTCTGCCGTTTTCTCTGAAAAACGCACCGACCTGCCTTCCTCCGTCATAATCATCCAGCATCAGGTTGCAGATGTTTCTGTCATTCTGGAAAAAACCGTCATATACAACAAATGGTATCCTGATGCGGTCACGAAGCTTCTGATACTCATCTTCACAGAACCCCATGATTACCATTCCATCCATATTCCACATGGATGCAAAGGGGACAATATCCATAATGTCACTTGTCTTCTTCAGCATTAAAAAATAGCCATGGCTTTCCAGTGCGTCCGATAACGCATTGACCGCACTGCTGATGTACGGGTCTTCCAGAACATGTCCTTCATATTTCGGATGATTATTTACGACCACTCCGACAATCCGCGAATTGTTCTGCGAAAGGAGCGTCGCGGCCATATTCGGAATATATCCCCTTTCAACGAGTTTTTCCTGCACCCGTCTGACAGTTGCGTCGGATATCTTTTTTGTTTTGCCGTGGATGACATTGGAAACAGTCGCTGTACTGACGCCCAATTCATCCGCAATATCAATAATCCGGATCTTCTTTTCATCCCACATATTCATCACCAGTTATTGTAGCGTATGCATCCATTTTCTGCTTCTGAACATAAAAACAGATATGATCAAACGGACCAGTTCTTCCTGCGATAAAACAAAATAGACCCAGATAACCGGAATCTTAAAATACAATCCTGTAAGCAGCGCCAGAGGTACGCCGATCAGCCAGGTTCCCATCATGTCAATCATCATGACGTACTTCGTTTTTCCGCCGCTTCGGATGATTCCGCCTCCCAGTATCATATTCTGTACCTTCACAGGCATCAGGATCGCAAATGCTGCCATAATATCTGCGCCAATTCCGCGAACATCTCCTGATACGTTGAACAGCTGAACATACGGATTTCTGATCAAAATCAATAACAGCGTGAAGACCAGTGATCCGGCCATTCCAAGACCGCATAGCTTTTTGGAATCCTCATAAGCAGCATCATATTCCCTGCTGCCCAGCCTTTTGCCGATCAGAATCCCGGCTGCCTGAGACAGGCCGCTTAATGCTCCCATGGTCAGGCCTTGAACAGCGCCCGTCAACGACATTCCTGCCAGTTCATTAGTCCCCATATGCCCATAAACATATGTGTATACGCTTTGTCCCACGGACCAGAAAAACTCATTCAAAACAATCGGCAGAAGCATCAGAAAGTACTGCGAATATCCTGCCTTTCCAAGGCTTAACGAAATACGAATCCGCCCATATAATCTGCAAAAACACAGGATGGAAATCAGTGCTCCTGCTGCCTGGGATATGACACTCGCATATGCGGCGCCTGCTATTCCAAGACGCGGCGCGCCAAACTTTCCAAATATAAAGCAGTAGTTTAAAACTGTATTGAGCAAAGCAGAAAAAATGCCGATATAAAGCGGCCAGGTTGATTTGTCCCGGCATCGCAGGGCCGTCCCCAGAATGTTGCAGATCCCCAGCGGAATGAATGTCCATGAGATAATCCCGAGATATGTGCTGCCCTCTGTGATTACCTGCTCTTCTTCCGTAAACATTCCCACGAACGGATTCTGGAAAAGACTGAAAACAGATAGAAAGGTAAGCCCGGTTAATATCATCAACAGAAAATTGATACAAATGCTCTTTTCCTCTGCTTCTCTGTTGTGGTTGCCAATGTACTGCGAGATCATGATTCCTGTGATCGAACTGATTGCTCCAATGACGAACGCATAAATAAAACTGGGCTTTCCGGCAATTTCAACTGCAGCAACACCTTTATCTCCAAGCTGACCGACCATGATCTGATCGACCATGGAAAAGGAAGACTGCAGCATGGATTGTAATGCCACGGGTATGGAGATGCGCAGCACATCTTGTAAAAATCTTTTATCTGACATGGGGTTTCTGGGTTTCTCCTTTACGCTTTTGTCCCATAGTATTTAAAAAAAGCTCATTCCACAATAGGTTAATCGCGTAACCCGCATATAATAATGTCTTTTTGCGCTCTTATAATTTGCAACTTCCCGTAATCCTTTTAACGGTTTAAGGCCTCACTTCTTATCTATTAAACAATTCTTTCTAAATTAGACACACTCATCGAGTCCTCATAGCTGTCAATCACGGTCTGGAAACTGTATATCTGAATATACAAAGTGAATTATTTATCACATTCATTGTTGACAAGTAATTTTGATATGATATATTTATAACATCAAGTGATAAATATATCACACAGGAGGCATTATGAATAAAAAAGTCAGTATTACAGAATTGATGACAGAAACTGCAGTTCTTACCATTGGTTTGACATTCTACTATTGGTGCTGGGTAAGAACGGATTGGAAAGAATCCTACACGTATATTCAAAATGCTGTCGCAGGAGGGATCATATGTTTTATTTTCCTGATATCATACAGAGTCCGGAAATTTCACAAAGAACCCATCGATGAGCTTGCAAGAGCAAATTTAAAAAGATGTGACTCCATCTGTCTGAAAATATTTGCAGCAGTAATGGTTTTGACTGCATTTATTGGCGGCACATTGGGGCATGTAGCTAATACTGCATCTTTCATGGGATGGGTTATTATGATTTCGCTGATCATCATTTCCATACTGCGAATTATCATTTTCAAGGTAATGGATCAGAAGGGAGTATGAGGTGGCACTTGTTACAAAAATAAAAGAATTCCGTGAAAAAGCAGGATTAACGCAGGCGGATCTTGCGGAGAAAGTTGGTGCCCGGAGGGAGACAATTGTTCATCTGGAAAACGGTAAATATAATCCCTCATTAAAGCTGGCAATGGATATCGCAAGAGTATTTGACGTTACTGTCGAGGAATTATTCACCTTCACAGACGGAGGTAAATAGGTGGTTCCGTTTTCAGGCAAAAAGCAAAGTATAGTTTATTTGATTCTATCCCCTCCCCCGATATTTCGGCATTTTATTTCTTTTCTGCCGATTAGAAATTTTATTTATGCATACTAATTTATAGACTTGCCTCTTTTCCAGATAATTTCTTATCTGCATGGTTCATGTTGCGTCTAGGGGCTTCTGTTGTCATTGCCGCAAGTTGCTTCAGTACACTTGTTTTCTGCTCCTTCATCCGCTGCTTTTGCAGCTCATGAATATCCTTATCCAGCAGGGTAGTTCCATCCCATTCTTCCTGTGCCCTGCGGACCTGTTCCAGTGCCCTCTTTGCCAGCCGGTATTCCTGCTCCGCTTCCTTTATGCTTCCGTACCCGTTGGCATCCACAATCAGAAACAACTGATTCCTACATAACCTGATCTGGCGCTCCAGTCCGTCAACCCGCTCCTGCAGTTCCTTCCGCTCTTTGTGATGGAAGATGGATTTCGGTGTATGATCCAGCGCCAGCCGGACCGTTTCTCTTTGTTTCTGCAGTGCATAGAGCTTGCGGTTGGTCTTATTGAGCTGCCGGTGAACCGATTCGATCCGCATGAACCGAAACTCCGCTTCACGGGAATCCGGGCGCTCAGCCTTCTGCTTCCCCGGCAATACAGATTCCGGCCTGTCAGAGCTTTCCCTTATACCGCCAGCGTCTGTTTCTTCCTTTACGGGCTGCATCAGAAGATCCAGAAATTCCTTAAGTATTGTGATGGCTCTCCTTAAAATCTCCGCCAGAAGCCCCGGCTGCACACCATGCGTCTTTACAGATTCCGATACCCTCTGGACGACTTCCTCCTGCTTGAACTCCGTCACTTCCTCCTGGCTGCCGCCAGCAATCAGAACCTGATCTACAGTCTGATTCCATTCCTGACGGAGCTGATTGTCGCTGCGGATTTCTTCCTCTTTCGGATTATTTTTCCCGATCTTCTTTGTGGCAAGATAGGGGCCGGATGCATCAAAGATCTGCAGTTTGTCTTCCTCCCGGTCCACGACCTTGTTGATCAGATCCGTGTATATCACCTTTACATCATCGAGAAAGTTCCGGTTCTTGAACACGTCCTTTCTTCCGGAGAACCACTTGATGTCATAGATCTCGCCTTTCGCCAGGATCCGGCATCCCGGTCTGACATTGCCGTCCGCATCTAAAATTTCCTTTTTCGTCCGAACATGACGTCCTGCTTCATCGAAAAACATGTTCCGGCCTGCCCGCTTCACGTCTGTCTTCTCCAGCATTTCCCGGTCCGCAAAGACTAAGTGGATGTGATAGTTGGTCATTGCCTTATTGTGGTGAAGCGCTGCTGTACACTGCACGCCGTATTTCTGCCGGAACGTCTCTGTAAACAACTGGAGCAGAAGCTCCGGATCTTTTTCTCGCAGGCTTTCCGGGAGGGCGATGATCAGCTCCCGCCCTTCAATACACTTGCCCGTCTTTTGATTGCTCTTCCAGAAATCGTGCTGCGCCTGTTCCGACAGATACTGCCAGAACTCCGACTTTACTGTGGTGTAGACGGCATACAGATGTTCCTGTCTTTTCGGATTGCTGATATAGTCCACACGCCCCTTCACGTCGGTCAGCTTTGTCATCCTGATGAAGGAATGTCTTGGCATGGATTTCTCTCCTCTCGCTATTGCGAGCCCCCGGAGGGCCTCCGGAGGACGAAACCCTTTGTATAAACCGCAGGTTTGTGCAAAGGGAGTATTTCGCTCTCAGTCGCCGAGGGCTCTTCTGATTTGTTTCCTATATGAGTTTTGAAATGTTTCTGATCTGAGTTTGCATGATTTTTTCTTTCGGCTGTTGCCGGGTTATCGCCATATCCGGCGTGGATTTTGATTTCTGATTGCAGTTTCCGGCACGGCTTTTTTCTTTGCACCTGTTCGTCTACTTCTTCAATCAGATTTGTAAACGTAAACTGTAAACAAGATAAAAAACATCTTTTTTATCTCGTTTACGTTTGCCCGTTTACAATTTCATCGTCTCTCAGAAAGGAATGTCTGCATTATCCGGCACCTGCATGAATCCTTCTTCCTCTGTCAGTCTGATCCATGCTCTCTGTGTCCCATAATTCGCAAATCTGTGGGATTTTGTTTTCGTGCTCCAGCCCGGCATACCTGCATTCATCGTATTGGAAATTGGCTGCAGAACGCTGCGGTTTCTCGGATCATAGGTCTGGCCAAATGCCTCTTCATAGATCTGAATGGCACACACTTCGTTTCCGCTGAATGTGTCAAGAAAATGTTGAATCACACCGAATGTGGAATCGTCCGGCATATATTCCATCTGCATAGCCCTGACGGTTTCCTCCATCTCCTTCGGAAATGTCAGCTTGAAATCTCCGCTTCGATAAATGGTCATTGCCTCTGCCCAGCAGTCGATAATATATTGACGGCATTCCTGCTCATTTTCGAGCGGATGATGTTCTGCACGACTCGCATCAATCTGCACCGGGGCAAATCGCCGGTTCCCTGTCTTGTCGTACGGTAGGAAATTCACGTTGTTGGATGTCCCTAGAAAGACACACTGCCGCGGCCGGTCTTCCGGATGAACCTCGTACGGAATCTTATATGTTTCTTTTGTCCTGCTCAGAAATGATTTGATGAGTTCAATGCTCTTGGCGCTGGTGGTCGCCAGCATTTCCGCCATCTCGATGAACCAGTGACCCTGCATCTTCCGATAAACATTGTCATCATCCAGTCGCCGGAGATCATCGGTAAACCATTCGTCACGGATCGCCAGGAATCTAAGAAGCGTTGATTTCCCTGCTCCCTGTCCGCCGACCAGACAAAGCATGATTTCAAATTTACAGCCGGGACGAAATGCTCTGCTGATTGCTCCGAGCATCATCAGCTTTGTCATTTCATAGACGTAATCGCTTTCCTCCGCACCGAGATACTTCGGAAGCAGATGGCGGATTCGTTCCACACCATCCCACACCAGCGTGTTCAGATAGTCCCGGATCGGATGAAAGGAATTCTCACTGCTGACAATGTCCAGTGCAGCACGGATCTGCTTTTCTC
The DNA here is from genome assembly GCA_045221675.1 of Lachnospiraceae bacterium. Taxonomy (GTDB): domain Bacteria; phylum Bacillota; class Clostridia; order Lachnospirales; family Lachnospiraceae; genus Chordicoccus. Next base: position 19,452 of record JBGUWZ010000021.1, read on the forward strand.
TCGTCAGTCCGTAATGATTTTCCATATAAAGCCGGATCTGATTGACATCTGTATCTGTGATTGCTTCTCCCCGGCGTTTCCAGCCGACATCCTTTACGATCTCTGTCTTGTCGGTCAGCTCGTTCCGGCGGATACTGCCAGCAAGGACCGGATCCTTCTGAAGCACCGTCACACAGTTCTGAATGGACTGTCTCGTCTGTCCCTTTTCAGTCTGTTCCAGTTCCTTTACGACATCTTCCACGGATAGTTTCCCTGCATTCTGCAACTCCTGATCAAGCAGGTCTTCGAGCTGCAGATTCTCTGTTCCATTTTTGTTCTCGCTCATCAAGATTTCTAATGACCTCCTTCATTTCAAGAAAGAATGCTCTCTGTTCCGCTTCGGATCCGTAACAGAGAACGTCCAGAAAATAGTTGTATTCATTGAGATTGCTGAGGGATTCCATGAACAGTGGATTCCACTCCTCCGCTTCAGATTTTGGCGCAAATTCCTCCTTCCATCCCTGCATGCTGTTCACATACATCGTCATGACACTGATCGCCCATGACCGCCACCTTTCGAACTTCTCATTGACTCTGCAATCAGTCTGTCTTTGCTTTGTCGCCGGTGAGTGTATTGGCCGATATGCTTTTTCAGATATGTGAATTCCAAAATCCCCTGCCAGTTTTCTGGCTGCCTCAATATTGGTCAGATGAAACAGCTTTGCCGCGTAGTCAATCACATCGCCATCTGCTCCGCATCCGAAACAGTGAAACCGTTCATCCACCTTCAAACTTGGATTACGATCCGGATGAAACGGGCAGCACGCCATCCCGTTTCTTCCAACCTTCAGCCCGTAAAATTCTGCCGCCTCTCTTGTGGTTATTTTGTTTTTTATTGTCTGAAAAATATTGTCGTTGCTTCTTTGGTTCGCTATACTATGAATGTCATTTTTTGATTGGAACCGCCCCTCAGCTGTGCCACCAGCTGATTTCGGGGCAGTTCTTTTTACTTTTTCAGGATTTCCCATGCGAATTATCCTTGTCCGGTGTTTTGGTACTGATGCGGATCATTTCTTCCACAAGAGCACTGCACCTTTCAACTGCGTCACGTATTTCTTCCAGATCCGATACCTTCTCCAGTGCTGTACGGAGTTTTTTCAGTTCCACAGCCAGACGGTCACTCTGATACTTGCCTGCGCGGATCACAACCGTCTCTCCATAGAGCATCCTGATGAAGTAATCACCCTTGGCCTGTCCGCTGACTGCGACTTTTGCATCAATCAGGCGAAGTTCCTCTTCCGAAACCCGAAAATTCAGAATCCGGTTTCTTTTTCTGTCCTTGTTTTCACAGCTCATTTTTATTCCTCCTCCCTGCCGAATCGGTCAAGCCTTTCCGCGATTTTCGCCTGCTTGTTGGGATACAGATGGGAATACGTATTCAGTGTCGTTTCGATCTTTTCATGTCCGAGCCGGTCCGCAATCTCCTTTGGTGAGAAACCAAGTTCAATCAGAAGACTTGCGTGGCTGTGCCGCAAATCATGAATCCGGATCTTCTTGACTCCGCTGACCTTGATCCCGCGCTGCAGCTCCTTCTCCAGAAAGGTCTTGGTAACAGGAATCAGTGGTTCATCCGGATCCGGATCATAACGGTCTTCCAGATAATCGCGGATATCCTCTACCAGGAATTCAGGGATTGTGATGTCACGGATGCTCTTCGGTGTCTTAGGCGGTGTAATAATGTCTTTTCCTCTTAGCCGTTGATAGGATTTGGTAACAGAGATCACTCTGGTCTGCAGATTTACATCATTGATTTCCAGCGCCAGCAGTTCCCCGATCCGCATCCCGGTCCAGAACAGAATCTGAAATGCCAGCCAGGATTCCCGCTTATCGATAACACAGTCGGCAAATGCATTGAATTCCTCTTTGGTCCAGAAGCTCATCTCATCAGCTTTGCTTTTTCCCATACTGCCCGCGGTCCTGCACGGATTGTTCTTCAGTCCATAATAGCGGACCGCGTAATTAAAAATTGCGCTGAGCTGGTTATTGATGGTCTTCAGATACGTCTTGGAATATCCCTTGTTGATGAGTTCCGTCTGCCATTTGCGAATATCAGCCGGAGTTATCTCATTCATTTTCTTTTCTCCGAAATACGGAAGCACCTTGTCATCCATAATGTAGTGCTTATTGATCATGGTATGCTCCCTGAGCCGCGCTTCCATATCCTTGAAGTACAGATCCGCGAAGTCCTTAAACCTCATGTCGAAATCGCTCTGCTGCTTCAGCAGGAAATTCCGAAGCCATTCCTCGGCTTCCCTTCTCGTGTTAAATCCCCTCTTCATGCTCTTTCTGAGCTTTCCCGTCCAGTCACGATAGCGATATTGAATCAGCCATTTTCCTGTCTTCTTGTCTTTTTCAGGTTTCATCAGGTGGTCACCTCCTCGATTCCATAGCATCGTTTTTCCAGATACTTGCGGGGCACTCTTCCGGATACTGTCAGGAATCCTTTGGTCTGTAGTTCTTCATTCAGCTCGTGAATAATCTTGTAGGCGTGCCCTTTGGAAATTCCCATTATCTCTGCGAGCTGTTCCGCTGTCACAAAATTCATTTCCGATCTCATGTGTTTCCTCCTCCTGTTGTTTTGTAGCTTACTAGCTACATTCATTATATTGTAGCGTTCTCGCTACGTCAATGTCTTAACGGAAATTTTGTAGCCAAGTCGCTATGTTTGTGATATGTTTTATGTAGTGACAGATATCTCCCGATCCTATATGGACCAGGCATATGTACGGAATACGAAGAGAAGAGGGGAATTACATACAATGACAATCGGCGAAAAAATAAAATATTTCCGCAAACAGCGGGGTATTACACAGGGAGAACTTGCAGAATTGACAGGAATCCATCCTGTTTCCATCCGAAAATACGAGACAAATAAAATGCAGCCGCTCCCTCCTCAGGTCGAGAAGATTGCAGCTGCATTGAACGTAAACTTCAGTGCGATCTATGGAATGGATCAGAGCGCTTTCCGTCTGGAAACACGCGGAGATCTGATGGGATTATTGATGACTGCTTATAAAGCCGGACTGATTCAGGTTGATGGTCCGAAAGACAGATATGGTGCCTTCAAAGAAGAGCAATGCTGCATCCGCCTGCTCCCGGTACTCTCGCAGTATTTTGCTGTGGCTGGTCAGGAAGATGAGAATAGGAATATGCTGCCAGCACTAAAAGTGACAGATTCATCTGTCCTGTCTGATTTTATTCGTTGGGAAGGTTTATACCGTGAAGGATATCTGAAGGATCAGGAGCTGCTGACAAAAGGAAATTCTTCTGAAGATGAGAAATATGTCGCTGATGATTTTCGGGAGATGCTGGAGCAGATCGAGCTGGACCTGCAAGCGTCTCAGAAGAAACTGGATAAGACCTGTGACCACAGCGATGATGCCGACTCTGAAACGGAATAATTTTGAAAAGTGTACTCAAAATGTACTCACGAGACATAGAAAAAGTCCGGAAACCCAGTGTTTATGCTGGTTTCCGGACGTTCAATATTTATTCCAGCTCGATCGTCCCCGGCGGCTTCGACGTAATGTCGTACAGCACTCTGTTAACACCGGGCACCTCGTTTATAATTCTGTTCATGCACTTCTGCAGCACCGGCCACGGAATCTCCGCCGCCTCCGCCGTCATAAAGTCGGATGTCAGCACTGCGCGGAGCACAACCGCGAGACCATATGTCCGATGATCTCCCATGACACCGACACTTCGCATATTGGAAAGCGCGGCGAAGTACTGGCCGAGATCCTTATCGACTCCGGCGCGGGCAAGCTCGTCACGGAAAATGTAGTCAGCTTCCTGAACGATTTTGACCTTGGCCGGTGTGATCTCACCTATGATACGGACACCGAGTCCGGGACCCGGGAACGGCTGCCGCATGACAAGCTCCTCCGGGATTCCGAGTTCAAGTCCTACTTTCCGGACCTCATCCTTAAAGAGCATTCTAAGCGGCTCGATCGGCTTCTCGTCAAACCCCAGCTCGCGCACGAGCTCGATCGGCAGCCCGCCGACATTGTGATGCGACTTAATGACGTCGCTCGTCTTGCCGTCTCCGCTCTCGACCACATCCGGGTAAATCGTACCCTGCGCAATATATTTCACTATGCCCCTGACCTTCTTCGCCTCATCGCCGAAGACCTGCGGGAACACTGCTCCGATGACCTTGCGCTTACTCTCAGGATCCGACTCGCCCATGAGCTGCATAAAGAATCTTTCTTTCGCGTCGACCCGGATAAAATTCAGGTCATAATTACCCTTCGGTCCGAAAATAGCCTCTACTTCATCGCCTTCGTCCTTACGCATGAGGCCGTGATCGACGAACACGCAGTGCAGCTGCTTGCCGATTGCTCTCGACAGGAGTGCTGCCGCGACTGACGAGTCTACTCCGCCGGAAAGGCCGAGAATGACGTGTTTGTCGCCGATCTTCTCTCTGAGTTCTTTGATGGTGGTTTCTGCAAATGCAGCCATCTCCCAGTCCCCTGCGCACCCGCAGACATCCTTCACGAAGTGCCTGATCATTTTGGTCCCCTCTCTGGTGTGGGAAACTTCCGGATGGAACTGGGTCGCATAGAGTTTTTTCTCGGAATTTTCCATTGCGGCGACAGGACAATTTGCCGTATGAGCGGAGATGCGGAACCCTTCCGGCACAGCCGCGATATAATCTGTGTGGGACATCCAGGTCTGTGTTTCGCCGGATACGTCGCTAAAAATCAGTGAATCCGGGGCATCGATGATCACATTGGTATGTCCGTACTCGCTCGTCGGTGCAGTTTTAACATCACCGCCCAGCTTATATGCCATCAGCTGAGACCCATAGCATATTCCCAATACGGGAATGCCAAGCTCAAAAAGCTTTTTGTCGTATGTGGGCGACTCCGGATCATAGACACTGTTTGGACCGCCGGTCAGAATGATGCCCTTGGGATTTCGCGCTGTGAGAGCTTCCAGCGAAGTCGTGTATGGCAGGATCTCGCAGTACACGTTGCACTCGCGCACGCGGCGCGCAATCAGCTGCTTGTACTGTCCTCCAAAGTCGAGGATCGCTACAAATTCGTTCATCGGGTCTCCTTTCTCAGATGATGTAAGGCAGGCTGCAATCATTTGCTCCGCCTTGCTTATTGATACTATTGCACTGGTAGCGCGACCAGTTCTTATTGCCGTTTTTTCCGGAACACGCACCATTTTTCGTCAGATCCATCCTGACGCTGTTTATCAACTTTTATAATAGGTGATTATAGCAGATAGAAGTCCTGAGAAAAACTACATTTTGATCTCTCATCTCACAAATACCAGATATCTGTACATCAGCATGAAATGGCAGAACGTCCCGGCCATCACGAACAGGTGAAAAATCTCATGGGTCCCAAAATACACATGTTTTGCATTGAAAACATGCAGCTTCAGAGCGTAGATCACACCGCCGATCGTATACATAATCCCGCCGATAAGAAGCCAGAGGAAAGCGCCAAGGGGCAGACTCCGAACTATCGTCGGCAGGAAAAAGATTGCAAGCCAGCCCATCCCGATATAGATAGCAGATGATATCCACTTTGGGCAGTAATACCAAAAGGCTTTTATGATCATACTGGCGGCTGCAAGCCCCCATATAACGGCAAGCATTATGTAACCTCCGCACCCTCGAAGCGCAGTCAGACAGACCGGCGTGTAGGTGCCTGCGATAAGAATGCTGATGCTCATGTGATCCAGCTTTCTGAAGACATTGGTCACTCTCTCACCGGAGACAATCCAGTGGAAGGAGGTACTGGCCCCATATAGAATAAGGGCTGACAGAACGAATATAATCATCCCTGCATAAGTGAATGCGGAGCCGAACTCTCTCGCCCGCATGAGCAGCGGACCGGCACCGACGAGCACACCGAGGAAACCCGCAAGATGAGTGAAGGCAGACCCGGGTTCCCGTACTTTGATGGTGATTGAGCAGGGCATGTAGCCGTATTTAGTTGAATTTAAACGTTTTGTGCTTTCCATGTGGTCTCCTTTCTCTGATTTTCACAGTTTGGTGTTCATCCTTTTCTTCTTTCTATTTCATTACCGATATCATGTTACGTGCCATTAAAGCCACTTTATGTAGTTATGATTACCACTTAATATAAATAATAGCACTTCCTGACATATTTTCAAGCACTTCATATTGAATATTAACCCAATAACTCACTTTTTCGGGTTCCGACCGCAAAATCCGGTGCGCGATCTAAGCCTTCTTTAGCGGATATGGCTCAATTCCAGATATTCTCCAATTTATCAGTTGTAAAATATCGATATTGTGATATCATATTAACAGTTGATTCTATCTGACCGACAGCATATGTTGAAAGTGAGACAGTTTCACCGGCTACAAAATGACTCCCTATGGTCTACAAAAATTGGAGGTTCACTATGCAAAGATTTACTAATCCACGTGACTTATATCACGGCAAGGGCGCGCTCGAAGCGCTTAAGACTCTTAAAGGCAAGAAGGCTGTCATCTGCGTCGGCGGCGGCAGCATGAAAAGATTCGGTTTCCTTCAGAAAGCTCAGGCTTACCTGGAAGAAGCCGGTATGGAAGTCGCTCTTATTGAAGGCATCGAGCCCGACCCGTCTGTCACAACTGTTATGAACGGTGCACAGAAGATGCTTGAGTTCCAGCCGGACTGGATCATAGCTATGGGCGGCGGTTCACCGATCGATGCAGCTAAAGCTATGTGGATCAAATATGAGTATCCGGAGTGCACATTTGAAGACATGTGCAAAATCTTCGGAATCCCGGAGCTTCGCAAGAAGGCAAAATTTGTTGCTGTTTCTTCCACATCCGGCACAGCTACCGAAGTCACCGCATTTTCAATCATCACTGATTATGACAAGGGCATCAAGTACCCGATTGCTGACTTCGAAATCACACCGGACATCGCTATCGTAGATCCGGAGCTCGCCGAGACAATGCCGAAGAAACTCGTAGCTCACACGGGTATGGACGCCATCACACATGCAATCGAAGCCTATGTTTCTACCGTTGCTTCCGATTTCACAGATGCACCGGCCCTCTTCGCTATGGATCACATTAAAGAAGACCTGGTCGCATCCTACAACGGAGACATGGCAGCGCGCGACCGCATGCATAATTCTCAGTGTCTTGCCGGAATCGCTTTCTCAAGCGGTCTCCTCGGCATTGTCCACTCCATGGCACATAAGACAGGCGCGATCTTCGCAGACTACGGCGCACACATCATTCATGGTGCTGCAAATGCCATGTATCTCCCGAAAGTCATCGCATTCAACGCGAAGGACGAGAGAGCTGCAGAGCGCTACGCTTTCATCGCTGACTATATGAAGCTCGGCGGCGAGACACAGGACGAGAAGATCGCCAACCTCATTGCTATGCTTCGCAAAATGAACGATGACCTGAACATTCCGCACTGCATCAGGAATTACGGAGCGGACAGCTATCCGACAGAGCAGGGATTTGTTCCGGAAGACGTTTTCCAGGCAAGAAAGCATGATATCGCTGTAAATGCGATCGCCGATGCATGCACCGGTTCCAATCCGCGTCAGCCGTCTGTAGAAGAAATGGAAAAGCTCCTCGACTGCGTATACTATGATCTGGATGTAGATTTCTAAAACCTCACTAAACTCCAAAGTGACTTCTTTTCGTTCCCTAAAGGGTGTCGTGTTGCAGGCACGATTCGGACACTTTGGCTTGACGCTCACGCACACTGCCAAACAGGGCTGTCGCATTGCGACAGCCCTGTTCTGAATTCATCGTCTTTTCTTTTATGCTTATCTTTTATGCCTTTCCGGTCGCGCTTACCGGTGTCGGTCTCCTCGAGTCGAACACGTCATTCACATCGAAAAACTCTTCAAATACATTGGTCTTGGCTTCTCCTGCCTTGGCTCTCCACATCTGGAGACCGTCGCAGTCGATTCGGCCCTGACGCACATAATCCTTGCGGATCTGCACCCAGTACTGGTTAGAAGCGTCAACATTGGCATAGAAATTGTAGCCCATGCTCTTGAAATACGCGTAGACATCGTTGGTGGAGGCATCATAATCGCGCCACGTACCGATATCATTTCCGTGGGCAAATATAATGGTGTCCGTCTTTCCGGTTATATTGGCCACTGTGTTCTGCCACTTCTCCTGGTCTGTCGAGAGCGTATCCACGGACTTGCCCGTGACGGACAGATGCCCCCACGTATGGCAGGCGAATTCCCATCCGCTGGCCTTGGCAGCATCCGCCACTTTCGTCGCCTCGGCCACTTCTTTATCCCAGTCGAAATCCGGATGCGCTTCAAGCCATGCCGCCTGGTCCTTACCGAGACGCTCACCTGTCTTGTAAGCGACGTCCGTGCGGTAGCCGAACACACCGTTATAGCCGGTCATGGCAGCCATGCCGCGCGCGCCCTTATAGGCGCCGTCGGGGTGCGCTTCAAGGAACGTATTCAGTCTCGGAAGCACGTCGTAATCCCCGACTGAGACATTTCCGTCCGCATCGGTGTACTGGATCTTCACCTTGCCGTTCTCATCGACGACCGCCTTATCGCCGTAGCCCTTGCCATCGTAGGAGTGATAGTAACTCCAGTCGTCGATCGAGAGAACGAACGGGTGCTTGTCCGCCGGCAGGAGAAGGTTCTTATTCTGTGAAAATGACACCGTGCCGTCCTCGTTCTTTGTCTCCACGACCATATCTCTCATGCGTATGAGTACCCAGCCGTTGTCGTACATCTGCTGCGTGATCTTGTCGAACTCCTCGACAGTCGTCATCCATGCGTTGATGCCGGCGATCTCATCCGCGGCCCACTTGGAACTGTCAAATGCTCTTGCCGGATCAACGATCAGCGAATGATAGAAGATGTGCGGGACCGTTGTCATATCCTTGGCCTCGAGGGCTGATTTTTCTGCTGTGTACTGGGCAATCGCGTTGATCAGGTCATTGTCCGTGTCATAGTTTTCCTGGGACTGAAGGAGAGCGATGGCTCCGTCATAGTCATAAATAACAGCAAGCTTTTCTGCCTCGGCAATCGAAGCCCTGCGGGCTGCAAGGGCAGCTTCTTCGGCAGCAATCTCTGCTTCCTTCTGGGCCTTGTAGGCCTCCTGTTCCTGCTTATCGTGCACATGGTCGTTCACGACAAAAAATATAATAACCGTCAGCACCATGAGAACAGCCACGAGGCCGAGAGCTCGTATGAGGATCTGCTGATGCTTCTCTTTTCTTGCTCTCCTCACACTCCGCGCCTTGTTCTTTATTCTGCGCTCCTCTTCCTCACGAAGTTCATCGGGCACCTCACCCTGTCTGTCCCGGGCTGCCTGTTGATTGTTAAGACCTTCCTGTCGCATCTCCCTCGCGGCGCGGGCAGCTCTCCTTCTTTCTGCTTCTTCCGGCGTAAGTCGACGTTTTCTTTTCTTTTTCTTGTTTTCTTCCATGGTACTCCCCCAAATAAACGAACAGTGAGATCTCACTCATTTGAATCCTACCGTCTGCAATAACGATGGCAGTTCCTGTTCAGATATAAAGTATCCTTGATTTTGACCGCCGTGTCAAGCGCTTCATGTCTGACGAAAACTGAGAGAATTCTACAGGAGACCTGTCTAATAGGTAAGATATATTACATATTATTAAGGAATATGATATACTGAAGCTGACAATTTATAATGATCATAAAGGCACGGGGGGTGCCATCGTGATTTTCACTCATTATATGCATTACGAGGATGATGGCTATGGACAGAAAAAACACAGGTGATAAGGCAGATACTTTAACGATACAGGCTCTGCAGCGGATGCCGTATTATTTGCACTGCCTGGAAAAAGCAAAAGCGAAAGGCGAAACAACTATCTCTGCAACTTCAATTGCCAATGAATTAAAGCTCAACGATGTGCTTGTCCGCAAAGATATCGCAGCGGTATGCTCGACAAAGGGAAAACCGAAATCAGGCTTCCCGGTCGATGAACTGATCAGTGATATTGAGGAATACATGGGAATCAACGACAGGAAAGAAGCAATTATTGTCGGGGCAGGATCCCTGGGACGCGCGCTGCTCGGCAACAGAGAGTTTGAGGAATACGGGCTGAGCATAACTGCTGCTTTCGACACCAACAGTGATATCACCGGAAAGACTGTCAACAATATTCCTATTTTTGATATATCCGAGATGGAGCCTTTCTGCAGAGAGCATAAGATTCCTATCGGGATTATAACAGCTCCCATGAGTGCAGCTCAGGATATCGCCGACTCACTGGTAAGCTGCGGCATTCGGGCAATATGGAACTTTGCACTTGTACGACTCAACGTGCCGGAAGGCGTTCTCGTACAGAATGAGAATCTGGCCTCCTCACTGGCTATGCTTTCACACCACATCACAAAATAACAGATATGAAAAAGGGACCGCTGAATCAGCAGTCCCTTTTTCATATCAATGCTTTCTCTTTTTCTTCGTAGCTTTGCGCTTTCTCGGGCTTCCGCCGCCGCTGCCGGAAGACTGTGTCGAAACACTCTTCGGTGCCGGCTCTCCCTTCTTCGCTGCCTGTTCGGCACGCTGCTCATCGCGAGCCTTAAAGGCTTTGTCCCTGACCTTCTGGAACCAGCCCTTTTTGACCGGTTTTGAATCCAGAGCGCCGCGGATTCCCTTAACATCTGTTATGTAAAGACCGGAAACAGTCGCGCGGACTTCTTTGCCGACGGGAATCAGGTCGAAGATGGCTTCATCGGAGATCATGCGTATGACCTGCCCGTTGAACCGCACCATAACGATTGGGAGCTTGCTTCGGCGGAGGTACCACGGTGTCGAGTCAATGACTTGCTGAGGAAGCTTCGATTCTTTGAGCCTGAGGCGCTTCTTGTCGAGTACAAGGAATGTGACGCTCTGTTTAGCTGCCTCGATCTGCTCCTGCTGTTCCGCCTGCTTCTTCTCAAGGCGTCTGCCGATGAAGAACAGCGCTACCAGAATGGCGGCGAGAACAATTACAATTACCCATAATACAATCTGCCAGGTTGACACTTTTCGATCCTCCGAACCTTTTTTTTTCGCTACATGGTATAGTACCATGATTTGCAGATGTTCGCAAGGAAAGAAATAGCTTTTCATCTTTTGCGCATAAGCACCGAAAACGCCAGTCGACACTTTCTGGCTGTATGCTTTTACATTCTTCTATGTTATATTGTGTAGGAGTCTGATTATGCAAATGCACTTTTAGAGGTAATTCATGATAACAATTAAAGAACTTGCCCGGAAATTGAACCTGAGTACTACAACAGTTTCAAATGTCATCCATGGCAAGACACACGAGGTCTCTGCCTCAACAATAGAACGCGTCGAAAAAGCTCTCATAGAGTATGACTATGTACCAAATATCAATGCCCGAAATCTGGCTCAGAATAAATCCAAAATCATCGGACTTGCAATGAAGCCCAGAGCAGACAAATCCTCGAATATCTTTATGGATCCCTTTATATCCGAAGTCGTGGGCGGTATTGAGAAGACAGTCCGCGAGGCGGGTTATTTTATGATGATCTACGCGTCTGACGAGATGGACGATATCCTGAAACAGGTCTCGACCTGGAATGTTGATGGACTGCTCCTCTTCGGTCTGTTGGGCGAGGACGGTGCGGCAGTCCGACGAAAGTATAAGAAGCCGGTCGTATGCATCGATATTTATGACATGGTCTGCGATCCGCCGGTATACACGGTCGGGCTCGAGGACGAAGCAGGTGCGTGCAATGCGGTCAGATATCTGACGGATCTCGGACATCGGAAAATAGCGTTCATGTCCGATGACATCATCGGCGTCGACCTGGAGAGATTCCGCGGCTATAAAAGGGCACTTAATGATGCCGGGATTGAATATGAGGACAAGAACTACCTTAAGCTGAATCCATGGAAAGATGAGATTGAAAAATCACTTTCAAATATCTGTGAGATAGTTCGAGATTTCTCCGCTGTCTTCTGTACCTCCGACCTCTATGCAGTGCAGCTCACCTGCAAACTCATTGACAGCGGCATCAGGGTCCCGGAAGATATCTCGGTGATCGGGTTTGATGACAATGCGCTGAGCAGGTATCACAGACCGGGTATAACGACAGTTCATCAGGATATGGAGAAAAAAGGGGTCGTCGCAGCCGAGACGCTCATCCGACTCCTCAAGGGAATGGCAGTTGATAAAAACATGAATCAGCTGCCGACGAGGCTTGTCATCCGCGATTCCGTGAGGGATCTGCGGGAGGCCTTGTAAATCTGTCACCCAAGTGTACATGGCAGGGATCAGCCCGTTGGGACACGACCCGTTCTGTCTTGTTTATACAGCAAAAGAGGCTGTCGCATTAGACTGTGCCTTCGCTATATAAGGCAGACATTTGCAAATAATGTCTGCCTTATATAGCGGTGACATGCCATAATGCGGCAGCCCCTTTCATTTTATCAGCAGATTTCTTATTCCGCGATCAGTTCCTGAGAATGCTCCTCGTTCATGGTCCTGACCATCTCGCCGAGGCGAGCGAGCGGGACGCCGTGCAGCTGCTTCTTGCTGCCACGGACTGTAATGGAGACTGTCCTCTCCTCCACTTCCTTATCGCCGACAACAACGATGTACGGAACCTTGTGGAGACGGAACTCCTTGACCTTGGCGTTCATGTTCTTGTCATCGCAGTCGCAGACGACGCGGATGCCCATATCCATGAGCATATTCTCAATCTCTTTCGCATACTCGTTGTGCTCCTCGCGGATCGGGACAATACCGACCTGCGTTGCAGCCATCCAGAACGGGAAAGCGCCTTTATAGTTCTCGATCAGAATACCCATAAATCTCTCGAGGGATCCGAATATCGCGCGGTGGATAACAACCGGCTCCTTCTGAAGTCCGTCGCTGTCGCGGTATGTAAGGCCGAAGTTATGCGGCAGCTGGAAGTCAAGCTGGACTGTACCGCACTGCCACTCGCGTCCGAGCGCGTCCTTGATCTGGAAGTCGATCTTCGGGCCGTAGAATGCGCCGTCTCCCTCATTGATCTCATAGTTGCCCTCGCCGTACTTGTTGTCCAGAATGCGCTTAAGCGCTGCTTCCGCGCGATTCCAAACCTCAATGTCACCCATGAAATCATCCGGGCGTGTGGACAGCTCGCATCTGTATGTGATGCCGAATGTCGCGTAGATCTGATCCGCAATGTTCATGATGTCAGCAATCTCAGACTCGATCTGGGACTCCATGACAAATGTATGACAGTCATCCTGACGGAATGCCTGTACGCGGAAGAGACCGTTCAGCTGGCCGGATTTCTCCTTGCGATGAACGACATCGAGCTCATTGTAGCGGATCGGCAGTTCCTTGTAGGAGTGAACTGTTCTCTTGTATGTCATCATAGCGTTCGGGCAGTTCATCGGCTTAGCTGCAAATACATCCGGATCGTCCTCGCGAATCTCCTTGCCTGCCATCGACGGGATGACGAACATGTTGTTCTGATAATGTGCCCAGTGGCCGGAAATGAGCCAGAGCTTTCTGTTGTTGATGACCGGAGCGGAAATCTCATAATATCCGTGGCGGGCATGTACTGCTCTCCAGTAGGCAATGAGCGCCTGATAGACTTTCCAGCCGTCCGGCAGCCAGTAGGGCATACCCGGCGCTGTCTCATTGAACATAAAGAGATCCAGTTCCGGTCCCAGCTTCTTGTGGTCGCGCTCCATGGCCTCACGAACCAGGTTGAGATGGGCTTTCAGCTGCTGCTTGTCCGGAAAAGCGTAGAGGTAAATTCTCTGCAGAGAATCACGGCTGCTGTCTCCTCTCCAGTAAGCGCCGGATGCGGATTTGATCTTGTAAGCAGCCTGCATCAGCTCTTTAGAGTTCTCTACGTGAGGTCCGCGGCACAGGTCGACAAAGTCGTCACCTGTCCAGTAGATGGAAATGACTTCGTCTTCCGGAAGATCCTCAATAAGCTCTGTCTTATACTTCTGATCCTTAAAGAGCTCGAGAGCCTCAGCCCTGCTGATTTCCTTGCGAGTCCAATCCTCCTTGCGCTTAATGATCTCGGCCATCTTGTCCTCAATCGTCTTGTAATCATCCTCTGTGATCGGGCGCGGCAGAGTGAAATCATAGTAGCAGCCGTCAGCAATCTGCGGTCCGATTGCGTACTGTACATTGTCCTTGCCAAACATCTCGATCACTGCCTTGGCTAAAATGTGAGCGAGGGAATGTCTGTAGACTTCCAGTAATTCTTCTGTCATTTTCTTTTTCCTCCTAAAAATACTAGTTGAGATCTCTCCTCGAGATCAAAGTGCAGGATTATGTCAGCGCCTTTGGTATAAAAAAATCCCTCATCTTCCTTTCGGAAAACGAGGGACGCTAATCGCGCGGTTCCACCCTGTTTACTGCCGTGGCAGTCACTTCATTTTTGATTATAACGGAATCACCGTGCCGTATTGGGGCCTCTCCGAGGTGGTCTTCAGCAAATTTCCGATAGAGCGCTTCCAGCCGTGGCGCCCCTCTCTGGGATCTTCCATTCCTTACTTTCCTCATCACCGATTTGTATGAAATTCAAAAGCTGTTCACTATCATATCTCAGTTTTCGGGAAATGTAAAGCGAAAAATAAAAGATGATGCTTACGCAGCCGGTCTGTACTTATAGCTTTACTTCGCGTCAATCGACATGTCCAACATACAATCGGCGACAAGCGAGTCGTTCATGCTGAGTGAATACTCAGCCTTCACATCAATTCGTTCTTCCGTCTCCACCACGTCGATATCCGTCGTTGAAATTCCCATATCCAGGGTCCCGAACGGTGTCGAGTAATAGGCAAGAGACCTTTTTCCCGGTTCAAAGACCATATCTACGGTAATAGCTCCAACCTTCTGAACAATGATGGAGCCATCCGTGATTGTCACGGTGTTAACGGTAGGCTCATTTTCAAATCCCTCGAAAGTTTCCTCGTAGACGATCCTGTGCACACCGTCTGCGTACTCATATACGCCCGGCGTCACAATCTCTATAGGCTCCTCCGAGTCCTCAGTGTCAGGAATGAACTGAACTCCGCGGACCCGGACGATTACATCTTTTGTCATAATTATTTATACTCCTTATTGCTGATCTCCCGTTCATCTGCCCCAACATAAGTTTAAGGCCAATTCGCCCCGGTCGGTACATGTCCGGATCAGTACTCCTCGATCGGCACGATCCTGGCATTTGTGACGTCGATGGGCAGAATGGAATTGGCAAAATCCTTGAATTTCTTGGCATCATCACTGACAAAAAACTTGTACGGATAGGGCTCGTTCTTATCCACCGGTCTGTTGTTGGCAAGACCCGACTCTGCCAGCATCTTCTCGAGCTCCTTGGCTGTCTCGTAGGCGGGGTTGATCAGGGTGACCTGCTCGCCCAGCAGCTTCTTTATAGCACTCCGAAGGAGCGGGTAGTGAGTGCAGCCCAGTATCAGTGTATCCACATCGTGCTCGAGCACATCATCAAGATAGCGCATCAGGATCTCGTCAGTGATCCGGTCGTGCAGCCAGCCCTCTTCGACAAGCGGCACGAGCAGCGGACACGCCTGACTGATCACGTTGATCTCCGGGTCAAGATTATTGATAAATGTTGTGTACGTCCTCGCCTGGATCGTCGCCCTCGTCGCTATGACACCGACGTTTTTGTTCCTCGTCGCCCTGACCGCCATATGGGCACCCGGATCGATCACACCGATGACCGGCATCCCGGCCTCCTCCTTGACCTCATCGATTGCAAGTGCAGTAGCGGTGTTGCACGCAATGACAATCGCCTTTATATCCTGTGTCTTAAGAAACCTCACGATCTGTCTAGAATAGCGCACGATCGTGTCCTTTGACTTGCTGCCGTACGGGACGCGAGCCGTGTCACCAAAATACACGATTCGCTCCGTCGGCAGGTTGCGCATGATCTCACGCGCGACTGTAAGACCGCCGAGTCCGGAGTCAAACACTCCGATCGGGGCTTCGTTTATTTTCTCTGTCATGTATTAAACCTCACTGGTCGCTTCGATACTCGCATTGATTGCCTTTTGCTGATTATCAATATGTTCGGTAATGAACTCGACCGCCTTTTCCGTATCCCGACTGCACACAGCCTCAATGATGGCCTTGTGCTCGTTAACGAGCGACGATCTCATATCAGCTTCCTTCAGATACTCAATGCGGAAACGATACATCTGTTCACGCAGATTTGCAAGTATCTGTATAAGCCTTCGGTTCTTTGTACCCTGATAAATTGTATCGTGGAAAGCGACATCGGCCTCGGCAAGTTCCGTGAGATCACTGTCCTTTTCAGCCACACGGGCCTCAAAATTCTTCTCCGCCAGACGCATGGCAGCAATGTCCTCCTCCGTCATGCGCTCGCATGCTTTGAGAATGGCCAAAGTTTCCAGACTCTTTCTGACTTCAAGCACATCGTTCAGTTCCTGGACGGTGATCTTGGCCACCTGCGCGCCTCTGCGAGGCTTCATGACCACGAGTCCTTCATGTTCGAGCATGCGAATAGCCTCGCGGATCGGCGTTCTGGAAACGCCGAGTTTATTGGCAAGCGATATCTCCATTAGCCTCTCGCCCGGAAGAAGTTCTCCCCTCAGAATTGATTTTCGCAGGGTAAAAAATACTACCTCACGAAGCGGCATGAACTCATTAATCTCATTTTCGTTAACCATGATGTCCTCCTTGGTTGCTTGGTCTGGTCAGAAAAATCCTTGATCCCGGATACTTGACGCGCATGTTATTACGGCATTTTCGCGCAGCCGATTCATCGTTGAAAATTCCGAACACGGTCGGTCCGCTTCCGCTCATGATAGAACAAAGCGCTCCCGTTTTTTTCATCTCCCGCTCCATCTCCCCTATGATCGGTCGGGACGGAGCAGTAACATCCTCAAGCACATTTGCGCAGCGGTCGCAGACACCGATAAGATCGCCGGCTTTCAGAGCCTCGACCATACCGTCGATATCGGGATGGTTCTCGATCCTGTCTGCGCAGAGCGCGCCATAAACTTCCTTCGTCGACACGCTGATCGGCGGTTTTGCCAGCAGGATGCTGCAGGACGGCATATTGGGAAGAGGGGTCAGAACCTCACCGATTCCTTCTGCCAGCGCCGTCCCGCCGAGAAGGCAGTAGGGCACGTCTGCTCCCAGCTTCTTGCCGCGAACCATCAGCTCTTCCAGGCTGAGACCGAGACGGAACAATTTATTTGTGCCGATGAGGACTGCAGCCGCATCGGTGCTCCCCCCCGCAAGGCCTGCCGCGACCGGAATGAACTTCTGCAGATTAATAGACAGCCCGTCGTCAACTCCGAACTCGTCCATGAGAAGCTTTGCTGCCCGATACGCAAGATTATTCTCATTGGAGGGGATATACGGCAGATTCGTGCGAAATGTGATTCCCGGCTGTCCGGCTTTCGGAAACATGCTGATCCGGTCGAACATGCCGGTCATCTGCATGACCATCCGAAGATCATGGTATCCGTCCTCCCTTTTTCGCAGAACATCGAGCCCAAGGTTAATTTTTGCAGTCGCTTTTAGTTCCATATCGATTCCTTCTTAATAGGTATTATGTTGCTCAGGTGCAAAATTTGTCTAAATCCGAGAGACATGTATTTATTTTAATACAATCTCAATATTTTGTATACAGTAATATTGATCGAATCGGGAAATCGGGTTGCAAACGGACCCGATAATGAATTATACTCTTTTGGAATACATATTTTGTCCGCGCCAATTCCCGTGGGCAAGACTTGAATATGCGGAGGTATATATGATCAGATTAATACTGGTAGCCCTGCTGCTCGGGATCTATTTTATTCTGTCGCTCCCGATCATGGGCATCCTATGGCTCGTCCGAAGATTTATAACTCCCAAAGCCGAGCTTTTTATGCAGCGCATCGTGCAGTTCTCGTTGTGGGTCGTCTGGCATGTATCCGGTGTCAAACTGACGACGATCGGTCTCGAGAATATTCCAGATGATCAGCCGGTCCTCTTTGTCGGCAACCATCTCAGCTATTTCGACGTTGTCATTGCTTACAGTCAGATGAAGAACCGGACGATTTTCATCGGAAAGTCAGCCCTGGAAAAAATCCCATTCCTCTCATGGAATATGAAGTTTCTCCGCTGCCTCTTTATCGACCGCACAAACATGCGTCAGGGGGTGAAGGCTATCATGGAGGCCGCTGAAATGACAAAAGAAGGAATCTCAGTCTTCATTTATCCGGAAGGAATGCGCAACACGAACGGTGATGAGCTTAAGCTTCATCCATTCCACGACGGCAGTTTCAAGGTCGCGCAGAGAGGCCCGTGTCCGATCATTCCCGTCGCTATCTCGAACACGGCCAATATATTCGAAAATCATATTCCGTGGATCAAAGCCACCCGGGTCGTGATCGAGTATGGCAAACCGGTCTCCTGGGACGAACTCGACAAAGATACAAGAAAACATATCGGTGACCATTACCAGAAAGTCATCCGCGAGATGCTTGTAAAGAATCAGCCTCTCACTCTTTCGGATAAGAAAAATGCCGCCTGATACGTGATCACGCGGCAAAGATTAAATCGAGCTTACTGACAAAGGCTGTCACATTATAAGGAGTCGGCCCAGCCCCCCCCCCACAACATATGCCAAAGAC
>JBGUWZ010000022.1:0-2865 GCA_045221675.1 Lachnospiraceae bacterium
ATTATCTGGATACTGTGATTTCAAGTGTGGCACAAGTATAGGAATAACAATATATTGACAAGTTTGCGAGAATGACTAATTTTCACACTTCGAGACTGTCTGTTTACTAATACATATAGGTTAAAAAGGACCGCGAAAAGCGAAAAGCCTGAAATAAAGGGGGTTCCGTTACTGGGAGCAAGTCGTGCTCCGCGAGATGGGAGCCCTCATTTTTAAATGAGGAATATTTAGAGAAAGGGCGGTGTCGTCGACTTTGGTTTCGGATTCTCCAGTTTCTTTTTCTCTATTTCAGCGAGCACTTCATCCGAGTAGTAATTTCCGATATATTCAGTCTCATACGGGACAATCTCTACAATACGGTCTTTCCAGTCATATCTTTCCCCGCACCCGATGAAATCACCGTCTTCGTCGATCTGCATCACAGGCATACCGTTCCCGTCAAAAACAGGGTTGCCTTTCTCGTCAAATTCCTGGCCGCAGACCGCATGCCTGTTGATGTTCCTTGCCTGTAGAAAACCGTCAATAAAGACTTCCGACCCGATATGAAGCCGCCGGAGGTCGTCGGCTGCGTTGCTCCCGTACGATCTGACCCATGGAAACTCGGGCCTGGGTTCAGGGGGAACTGAACCGGCAGGCTTCCTTTCAAGGACTGCCTGGTACTGAGTATAGACAAGGCCGTCCAGGGTCCTCCTTTTCGAGGGATCGCGGCACAGGGTGCCGAAAGTCAGGAGCTGGTTGGAGACCTCCCTGTGCTTTGCCAGATACTGGATGCAGTCCGAAACAGAGTCCTGGTGACATCTTTTCTCACAGGAAAGAGGATTGATGTAAACAAGAGCCCCTGGAATCTGGTTCCTTGTGTTGCAATAGCTGCAATAGGTGGTCTTCTTGATGAGCCTCGACCTCAGTTCTCCGTAAACTTCGACAATATCGCATTCTTCCCATGTCTCGATTTCCCTGATAAGTTCTGGATCACGGGTGATGATAACCGGGTCATCGCATTTCATGTATCTGCGCCTGTCCCCGACTTCGCGTACACCGCGGGCGACGGTAATGTAGACCATGGCGTAGATATAGTGGCAGCCATTCTTAACGATCTGCGGAGGCTTGATAACGGCGCCGAGCATATAGGCAAAGCTCATCTGAGGGAGACCATTTGTACCGTCAGGGCTGTTGCCGGAATAACCGCTGATGTACTCTGTGCCATAGGGAACCATCTCAATTGCATGATCGTTCCATTCCGTCATTTTTCCGCATCCGGCAGGATCGGCGTCCCCGCCGGCTTTCATGACGGGCGTTCCGTCAGGGTAGAAGAGGGGTTTTCCATTCTCTTCGTATTCCTGGCCGCAGAGGGCGCGACGCCGGATCTTCCTTACCTGCAGAAAGCAGTCCGTGAAGATCTCGCTCCCGACATGCAGGTTCTGTAAATCCCTGGCGGCGTTCTTTCCATATGATTTGATCCAGAGATAGTCGGTCCTTAATTCAGGTGGGTCGGATTTGATACGGAAAATACGGTTGAGGGCGACTTGATACTGGGCATAGGCAGAACCGGTCTTGTCTTTGTGCTTCGAAGGCTCACGGCAGAGGGTGCCGAAAGTAAGCATCAGGTTAGAGACATCCCTGTGATCTTCCAGGTACTGCATACATTCGGATTCCGAATCAAGATGGCAGATCTTTTCGCAAAAGATCGGGTTGATATACATGATGACGCCGGGGATCTGGATCTTGATGCCGCAGCTCTTGCAAAAGGAGGATTTTTTGATCCGCCTTGATGCGAACACGCCCTTGATGCTGACGATATCATTAACTCCCCAGGTCTCTATTTCCCTTATGCATGCTGTGTCGCGGGTCATGATAAGCGGGACGTCGCACACCAGGCCGTCCCTGTCTGCCGCACCGCGTCCGCTGCGCACTACAGTAACGTATACCCTTGCATATATGAATTGATCTCCGCTTTTCGCCACCTGCGGGGGCTTCAGAACAGCCCCTCGCAGGAAAACCCGGTTTATCCTTGCCATATATCAGATCCTTTAGAAGTTACCTTAAAAATAAAAAACGAATCATTGATCAGTCGAGGATCAGTCGAGGAATATCTCGTCCATGTCCTCCATCTCCGGCACGCAGCCGAGCTGATCGGGCAGGTGTACGTCATAGCCACGCATGACGGCAAGATGCTTCGGGATATGGTCTTCCCTGAGCACAATGCCTTTGATGTCCGGACTCACCATATCGTTCACATACACAGAACCGCTGCGGTCGTTGCGGATGCATGCCGTGACGAACAGCGGGATATCATAGATGCTGCAGAGGCTGACTAATCTCCGGAGTGCCGGCACACACTGCTCACCCCAGACTGCCTGTTTATTGAAGGTCGTAAGACTGTCGTTGCAATTGGCTGCCATATTTCTATATCCTTTCCGTGTTTTTTTAATAGTCCTCTTCCTCAAGCATCGGGAACTCCTCCTCCGGAGCACCGCTAGAAGGAAGATCGGCGTTCTCGGTTTCGCTGCTTTTATTATTGAAAGCGCCAAGGCCTTCCTTGCAGGAATTGATACTGTCCTGCGAAAGTGCTGAAGGGACTGACTCATGAGCCTTCTTCTTTTTTCTCTTTCTTTTCTTTTTTCGCCGCATACGTTCCTGCTGACCGGCAGTCGTATCATCGACCAGAGAGGGCTCTCTTTTTTCGTTACCGTGTCCCGGAGGGGAAGCAATGCCGGTATCTATGTCCGATACTGGGTCATAAAACCATTCACGGGGGACCCATTCAGGGATATCGACCGTTGGCCGGAGGAGCCTGGGCCTGCATCTTTTAGTCCCGTTCCCCGGCTTGCATATAAGGACATCGTTATATCCTGACAGGTCGATACC
>JBGUWZ010000023.1:0-139249 GCA_045221675.1 Lachnospiraceae bacterium
CTCCTGCAGTACCACATGGTGCTGGTGACGAAGTACCGGCACCCGGTCCTGACCGGAGGGGTAAAGGAGACCGTCTACGGTACGATCCGCGACATATTTGCGGAGAAGGGCCTCGTGATCCTGGAGATGAACGGGGAGATGGACCATGTCCACATCCTGTATGAGGCGGATCCTTTTACCGCGCCGGGGAGCCTCGCGAACATCGTGAAGACGAAGACCTCCCGGTTCGCCAGGAAGGAATATGGGGAAACGGTGCTGAGGAAATACTACTGGAAACCGTATTTCTGGTCGGACAGTTATTTCGTCACGACGGTCAGTGAGAATTCTCTCACGATGGTCAGGGACTACATCAGGGACCAGTAAATTTGTCCTGGCATTCACCCACGCCCATGCGGTGCGGCAGCTCCTATGGACGTGGTACTCTGCTGCTACGCTTCATAGAATGCAGTATAGCTTTTCGCAGGCTTAGGGGACAATCCGGCAGGTCTGCATGACTCTTACAGCTATCACACGCCCCTCTTTGGTGCCGGACGATCATTTTATTATGAGGTACAAATGAGCAACAAGAACTATTTCCTCGGTATTGACATAGGTTCCACAACCGTCAAAATCGCCGTTATTGATGATGCAAATACTCTCCTTTTTTCTGATTATCAGCGCCATTATGCTGAAATTCAGGAGACCGCCGGGAGACTTATCGCCGAAGCATATGAGAAACTCGGTAATCTTTCTGTCTCTCCCGCCATCACTGGATCAGGCGGACTTACATTGGCCAAGCATCTCGGCGTGCCGTTCGTACAGGAAGTTATCGCTGTCTCCACCTGCCTGAAGGCCAATTGTCCAAAGACTGACGTGGCAATCGAGCTTGGCGGAGAGGACGCGAAGATCATCTACTTCGAAAAAGGAAATATTGAACAGCGCATGAACGGCATCTGTGCCGGCGGCACAGGTTCATTTATCGACCAGATGGCTGACCTTCTCCAGACGGACGCTTCCGGTCTCAATGAGTACGCTGCGCATCACAAGTCGATTTATCCGATCGCCGCGAGATGCGGCGTTTTTGCCAAGACTGATATCCAGCCGCTGATCAACGAGGGAGCTACCCGTGAGGATCTTGCAGCCTCAATTTTCCAGGCCGTTGTCAACCAGACCATTTCCGGACTTGCCTGCGGCAAACCGATTCGCGGCCATGTTGCATTCCTCGGTGGACCGCTGCACTTCCTTGATCAGCTTCGTGTCCGCTTCATCGAGACACTGAGGCTTGATGAGGAACATGCAATTATACCGGACAATTCCCATCTTTTCGCAGCTTGCGGAGCTGCCATGGAGGCCGTGAACGCCGCAAAGAGCGAAGCGCGAACTTCTGAAATTAAGTATGTCGACGGAATGGAGAAGCAGACTCTCGGAAGCCTCGTAAAGAGACTTTCTGACGGCATAAAGATGGAGTTTGAGGTTTCTCGCCTTGCACCGCTATTTGCCGACAAAGCTTCTTATCAAAAATTCAAGGACCGTCAGGATCGCTACCAGGTAGCCAAGGGCGATCTTAAGAAGTACAGAGGCCGGGCATACCTTGGCATAGACGCCGGCAGCACGACGACCAAAACCGCTCTCATTTCCGAAAATGGTGAGCTTCTCTACTCTACATACGGGAGCAACAACGGAAATCCGCTGCAGACATCGATCGACGCAATTAAGGAAATCTACGAACATATGCCTAAGGGCGTCACTATTGCGGGGGCCTGCTCCACAGGCTACGGCGAAGCACTGATCAAATCAGCACTCATGCTCGATGAGGGAGAGGTCGAGACCATCTCCCACTATTATGCTGCCCAGTTCTTCGATCCGGAGGTCGACTGCATACTCGATATCGGCGGTCAGGACATGAAATGCATCCGAATCAAGGATCACGCCGTCGACGACGTCATGCTTAACGAGGCCTGCTCGTCGGGATGCGGATCTTTCATTGAGAACTTTGCGAAGACGCTGAATTATTCGGTTCAGGATTTTGCTAAGGCTGCGCTCTTTGCAGAAAATCCAATCGACCTTGGAACACGGTGCACCGTATTCATGAATTCCAAGGTCAAGCAGGCCCAAAAGGAGGGCGCAACAGTTGCCGACATCTCCGCGGGTCTCGCTTACTCTGTCATCAAGAACGCGCTGTACAAGGTCATCAAGGTATCCGACGCTTCCGAGCTCGGCAAGAACATTGTCGTGCAGGGCGGTACATTCTACAACGACGCTGTCCTTCGAAGCTTCGAGCTGATCGCGGGTGCTGAGGTCATCCGTCCGGATATCGCCGGCATCATGGGCGCTTTCGGTGCTGCGCTGATTGCTAAGGAGCGAGCGAACAGGGATGAGGGCTCTTCAATGCTCTCGATCGATGAAATCCGCGCGTTCACATATACTACCGCAAATGCCCGCTGCAACGGCTGCACCAACAACTGCCGCCTTACTATCAACAAGTTTTCCGGCGGTCGCCGCTATATTTCCGGCAACCGCTGTGAGAAAGGCATCGGCAAGCAGAAAAATAAGGAGAATCTGCCCAACCTGTATGATTTCAAGTATCACAGGATCTTCGGCTATGAGTCTCCCTACGGCTCAGGTGCTGCAAATGAAGGCTCCGTGAAGAACGGCTACTTCGTCCCGAAGCGCAAAGCTCCCAGAGGTAAGGTCGGTATTCCCAGAGTCCTCAACATGTTCGAGAATTATCCGTTCTGGTTCACATTCTTTACGAAGCTCGGCTACGAGGTCGTCCTCTCCCCGACTTCTACCAGAAAGATTTATGAGATGGGCATTGAGTCGATTCCGAGTGAGTCTGAATGCTACCCTGCAAAGCTTGCCCACGGCCATATTTCATGGCTTCTTCGGAACGGAGTAAAGTTCATTTTCTATCCGTGCGTTCCGTACGAGCGCGAGGAATTCAAAGGCGCGGTCAACCATTACAATTGTCCGATTGTTACCTCCTATGCGGAAAACATTAAAAACAATGTGGAGGAACTGCGCGATCCTGAGATCAAATTCATGGATCCGTTCCTCGCATTCACCAGTGAAAAAATCCTGACAGACAGGCTGGTCGACATTTTCAGCGACATTAACAAGGAGGATGTCAGGGGTGCTGCGGCCGATGCATGGGCTGAACTCATTAAGAGCCGCGAGGATATCAGGCGCAAGGGCGAGGAGACGCTGAATTACCTGCGCGATACCGGCAGACATGGTATCGTTCTGTGCGGCAGACCTTACCATATCGACCCAGAGATCAACCACGGCATACCGGAGCTCATTAACTCCTACGGCATGGCGGTCCTCTCCGAGGATTCTATCTCTCATCTCGCTCAGATTGAACGGCCGCTGCGCGTCAATGACCAGTGGATGTACCACACGAGATTGTATGCGGCAGCCAATTTTGTAAAGACCCGGGATAATCTTGATATTATTCAGCTGAATTCTTTCGGCTGCGGTCTCGATGCCGTAACGACAGATGAATTGCAGGAGATCCTCTCAAACAGCGGTAAGATCTATACCTGCCTCAAGATAGATGAGGTCAATAATCTGGGCGCGGCAAGGATCCGCGTGCGCTCGCTGCTCGCGGCTATCCGCGTCCGCAAGGAAAATCCGACTGAGCGTCGCATTGTGTCGTCTGAATTCAAGCGCGTCCCCTTCACCGAGGACATGCGAAAGAATTATACGATTCTTGCCCCGCAGATGTCTCCGATCCACTTCAGACTCGTCGAGCCTGCAGCGAGGACATGCGGCTACAATCTTGTCGTCCTTGGCAATGACAACCGCCAGGCCATCGACACAGGACTTCGATATGTCAATAATGATGCCTGCTACCCGTCTCTTCTGGTCATAGGCCAGATCATGGACGCACTGAATTCAGGCAAATACGATCTGAACAAGGTCGCCGTCATTATCACCCAGACCGGCGGCGGATGCAGGGCATCCAACTATATCGGTTTTATCAGAAGAGCTCTTAAGAAGGCTGATATGGGACAGGTTCCGGTCATATCCGTCAACATGAGCGGTCTGGAGAAACAGCCGGGCTTTAAGCTCACACTGCCGCTCCTAACCAAGGTAGTCTACTCTCTCATTTTGGGAGACGTGCTCATGAAGTGCCTCTACAGGATGAGGCCTTATGAGAGAAAGAAGGGTTCTGCCAATGCCATGTATGAGAAATGGAATGCTGTGTGCACGAAGTTCCTTACTGGCAAAAGGCCGACCCCGATGAAGTTCAATCAGCTTTGTCGAAGCATCATTCACGATTTTGATAATCTTCCGATCACGGATGAGAAGAAACCGCGTGTCGGTATCGTAGGCGAGATCCTGGTCAAGTTCTCACCGGCTGCCAATAACCATCTGGTCGACCTGCTCGAGCAGGAGGGCGCGGAGGCGGTAGTCCCGGATCTTCTGGACTTCTTCAGCTACTCGTTCTACAATCTGAAGTTCAAGGTAAAGAATCTCGGATTCTCACCGTCAAAGTCGCTCCTGACCAACGCCGGTCTTGAGTTCATAAAGGTGGCGCGAGGTGCTGCGACACGCGAATTCGAAAAGAGCAGGCACTTTAATCCGCCTGCGGATATCAGGGAGCTCGCCCGCATGGCCGAGCCGATTGCTTCTACGGGCAATCAGACCGGTGAGGGCTGGTTCCTGACAGGTGAGATGCTTGAGCTCATCCACAGCGGTGTTCCCAATATCGTGTGCATACAGCCATTTGCATGCCTGCCGAACCATATCGTTGGCAAGGGCGTCATCAAGGAACTTCGACGCCGTTATCCGGAAGCCAATATTGCCGCGGTCGACTACGATCCGGGCGCATCAGAAGTGAATCAGCTCAATCGAATAAAGCTGATGCTGACGACTGCGGAAAAGAGGATGCAGGAATCATAAGTGAAATTGGTTTGAAAGGAATATTAAAAAAGCATGTTGTTGCTGTGCATCAGCATGCTTTTTTGATATATCTTTATTCTGATGAACGAAGGAATAGCAACACCAGTACCAAATAAATGCAACAATTGTGTTGATTTTATTACCGGTAAACCATATAATCGTTTATCGTCAGTATTAATCTTACTGTCACATAAACTTGCTTAATTTCAAAAGCTATCATTAACCACGTCACAATACATTCAAGGAAGTTTTAATGGAAAACAGACAGGAAAACAAGATGGGTGTCATGCCCGTCAAAAAGCTAATCATTACAATGTCACTGCCCATGATGGCGTCGATGCTGGTACAGGCA
This sequence comes from Lachnospiraceae bacterium, assembly GCA_045221675.1. GTDB lineage: Bacteria > Bacillota > Clostridia > Lachnospirales > Lachnospiraceae > Chordicoccus. The sequence goes on from JBGUWZ010000023.1 coordinate 5,240, forward strand.
TTATACAACGTAGTCGACAGTATCTTTGTCGCACAAGTGAGTGAGAATGCCCTGACAGCGGTCACTCTCGCTTTCCCGTTGCAGAGCCTGATGATTGCTGTTTCTTCAGGCACAGGTGTCGGTGTGAATGCACTCCTCAGTAAATCGCTCGGCGAGAAACGTTTCGACAGATCCGACAAGGCTGCCAATTCAGCTCTGCTCATCTCATTCATCAATTTCGCCCTGTTTTTCCTGATAGGCCTCCTGGTGGCTAAACCGTTCGTCAACTCCCAGACTACCAACGCAAGTATCGCTGAGATGTCAATTACCTATCTGCGAATCGTGTGCATGTGTTCTGTAGGACTGATGTTCCAGGTCATGTCGGAACGACTTCTGCAGTCGACCGGCAAGACAATATTCAGTATGATTTCACAGATGACTGGCGCCGTCATCAACATCATTCTCGACCCGATCATGATTTTCGGTCTGTTTGGTATGCCGCAAATGGGTGTCGCCGGAGCCGCAATCGCCACCGTCATAGGTCAAAGTGTCGCGGGAATTCTCGGACTCTTTCTGAATATCAGATTCAATACGGAAATCAAGCTGTCATTTGAATCAATTATCACCCCGGATTTTTCGATCATTAAGAAGATTTATTATGTCGGCGTTCCGTCAATTCTGATGATGTCGATCGGTTCAATAATGACCTATTCGATGAACCGCATCCTCATGGCTTTCTCTGAGACTGCGACAGCTGTCTTCGGTGTATATTTCAAGCTTCAGAGCTTCATATTTATGCCGGTGTTCGGTCTGAATAACGGTCTGATTCCGGTCCTTGCCTATAACTATGGCGCACGAAACAAGCAGAGAATTGACGAGGCTTTGAAGTTCTCGGTTTCAATTGCATTTGTAATCATGTGCTGCGGAACTATTTTATTCCATGCGGCACCTAAGACGCTGCTCGGTTTCTTCAATGCATCGGAACATATGCTGGAGATCGGCGAGCCGGCGCTCCGGATAATCAGTATTCATTTCCCGCTTGCTGCGGTCGGAATCGTGCTGGGATCAATTTATCAGGCATTTTCCAAGAGTATCTATTCACTGATTATTTCTATTTGCAGACAGCTGGTCGTTCTTATACCTGCCGCATGGCTGCTGGCGCGGACCGGCGTTCTCACCAATGTATGGTTCTCGTTTCTGATAGCGGAAGTCGTTTCGATGGTGCTGTCATTGATATTCTTCAAGAAAATATACGGTGAGATCGTGAAGCCGATGGGTGAGAGCCTGGCAGGGCGATTGAATTCATGAAGTTCCGCAATATGGGTTATACTGTCGCTCTGGCAGTAGGATACATGATATTTCTCTTTTGTACTGTCGGCTCTCAATTGGGCCGACAGTACATTTTTAATTATCGTGTTTTTAACTGCAGAACCCCCAAAAAATGACAGTATTATTTGCAATATAAGTTTTTATACTGCTGCTTCGTAAGATGAATTTCTGCACTTGACAGTAGGATAAGAAAAAAGCATGCAAAAATACTGCAATTTTAACTCTCTGTAAAGGTCAGATGACAGTCGAATCCGGTAAAACCAGCTCCCGCGACTGCAATTTGAGCTGTAAAGTACCTTAAAACGGCAGTAGTAAGAACAGTTTCTGGATACTCTACTGTCACAGCCAAATCAACACTCAGCCCAGTACCTCCTTCGCTATGTCCGCGCTCATCTTAGCATCCTTCGCGTAGTAATCCGCCTTTATTTTTTTAGCATAATCCGGTGTCAGCACTGCTCCGCCGACCATAATCTTGCAATCGACATTGTTATCGTGAAGCTGTTTTATTGTCTCTTCCATAGACCCCAGTGTAGTAGTCATGAGCGCAGACAAGCCGACGAGATGAACCTCTTTCTCGATGGCTGCCTTCACTACGACAGCAGGGTCAACATCTTTGCCCAGATCGATCACTTCATATCCGTAGTTCTCAAGAATTACTTTTACAATGTTCTTGCCGATATCATGGATATCGCCTTTTACTGTAGCAAGAATTATCTTTCCCCTGGACTCGGAGGAGCCGCCGCTCTCCGCGATCTGCGTCTTTATCACCTCGAAACATTCGCTGGCAACATCTGCCGCAAGGATAAGCTGGGGCAGGAAAATCTTACCTTTTTCAAACTTCTCCCCAATCACGTCGAGTGCCGGTATTAACACATCATTGATGATCTCCATTGCGGAGCACTCTTTCAGCAAATCACCCGTCAGCTTACGGCCATCATTCTTAAGACCTCGCTCCATAGCCTTTAGAATTCCTGCCCCAAGAGGATCCGCCAGACCTGCGGAAACAGTGTTCCCTGCGCTGTTGGTATTATCTGCTCCTGCTCCATCCGCTGAACTTAACGCCCTTCGTGCTGCATATTCCGCCTTTGCCTCATTTACCGCACGACATTTATCGCACATGCAGCCCGCGGGATGATTTGCAATATTTAGCGCAGGCACTGACGGCATGGAATTCATAGTTGATCCGGCAGGCGATATACTGTCGCTTCCTGCAAATGAAGCCGCATACCCCGCAACCTCCGCCCATCCGGATCTCATGGCTGTAATCTCTGCTCTCGCCTCGTCTAGCTCCTTTTTCGCTTCTGTAAGCTGCACATCTATCGGATTATGATCAGAGGAATACTCAATAAATCCAAGTGAATTCTCGTCATGACCCGCAAGCACCTTGAAGGCTTTAACCGTCCACATCATCTGTGGGAGATTCGGATTCATGATTGGCAGATCGAGGCCGGCTGAAAGAGCCATCGTGAGGAATGTCGTATTTATACTAGACCTGTTCGGGAGGCCGAAAGATATATTAGAGACGCCAAGTACATTCTTAAGCCCCAGGTCCTCACGCACCCGTCTGACTGCTTTCAAGGTCTCCATCGCAGCCTTCTGCTCGGCTGAGACCGTGAGTACAAGACAGTCGATCGCGATATTTTCTTTTTTGATGCCAAGGGCTCGCGCATTATCGACAATCTTTTCAGCTATTGCGATTCGCCCATCCGCGTCTTTCGGAATACCGTTTTCATCGAGAGTGAGACCAACCACAGCTGCGCCGTATTTTGCGACCAGCGGCAGGATTTTATCCATCACGGCTTTCTCACCATTTACTGAGTTTACAAGCGGTTTTCCGTTGTAGACTCTGAGCGCTGCTTCGAGGACTTCCGGCTTTGTCGAGTCAATTTGCAGCGGTACATCTACGACAGACTGAAGAGCTTTGATGACCTTCACCATCATAGCTTTTTCATCGATTCCCGGTGCTCCCACATTGACATCCAGAATGTCTGCTCCCGCTTCGACCTGCTGGATTGCCATGCCGAGGATGTAATCCATGTCCTCTTCTTTCAGGGCCTGTCTGAAGCGTTTCTTGCCTGTCGGGTTGATTCGCTCGCCGATGATGCGCGGTTCGGAAACTACCACAGTCTTAAGCGGTGAGCAGATAGCCAGATCACGGATTCTTGCAAGTCTTCTTTTTGCACCGTTTTCATCGGTCTTTACAGCCTCAACGATCCCATCATCATTATTCACAAAAGAATCCCCGGACAATTCAATGGTATCAGCATTAACACGTCTATTGGAGTTATGAAGATCTGCACTGTCCTCTCCTGCTTTTCTAAGTCTTTCTGAATCAAGCATCTGTCCCAGCGCAGCAATATATGACGGATTTGTTCCGCAGCATCCGCCAAGAATTTTGGTGCCGAAGGTGAGCATGGAGGAGCAGGCATTTGCAAATTCCTCCGGTCCCACATTATATGTATTAGTCACCGGATCAGGAAGGCCTGCGTTCGGCTTGACAATGATGGGAACATCCGACCATTTTGAGATTTCTTCGACAATCGGAACGAGATCCTTCGGGCCAAGCGAGCAGTTGACACCGAGGGCATCGACGCCCAGACCGCAGAGAGTCAGGCACATAGCGGATACCGAACAGCCTGTGAAGGTGCGGCCATTTTCCTCGAATGTCATTGTGACAAAGACCGGCAGATCGCTGTTCTCTTTAGCCGCCAGCACCGCGGCCTTAGTCTCGTAGAGATCTGTCATTGTTTCAATGATGATGAGGTCAGCATCCTTACCGGCCATGACAATTTCGCGATAGATGTCGTAAGCTTCCTCGAACGTGAGGGATCCGGTGGGCTCGAGAAGCTGGCCTATGGGACCCATGTCGAGGGCGACGGCGGCTTTTTGAGGAGCAGAAGCATTCTCTGCAGCCTTGCGTGCATTCTTTATTGCTGCCTCAACAATTTCAGCAACCGAAAAATCAGTGTTAGCCATTTTGAGGCGGTTGGCACCAAACGTGTTGGCGTAAACGATCTGAGACCCTGCCTCGATGTACTGGCGATGTATGTCAACGATCCACTCCGGCTTTAGAATATTGAGGGTTTCCGGCACAGTACCCACTTCCATGCCTTTCTGCTGAAGCATGGTGCCCATTGCGCCGTCAAGGATCACAAAATCATTTTTGAGAAGCTCTTTTATATTCATTGAGTTGCCTCCTATAGATAAATTCTATTTACACTCCTGCCACTGCTATATGTCACGTCGGTTCTGATTCTATGACTTCCTTCTTTCTGTGTCATGTCTCGATATGAGAAACGAAGACCGCTGGAATTCGGTCCGGAAGATGTCAGCTGACGCTGACCAAAATCACGTGCCAAGTCTTGCGATTGAGACTTGAATTACTGGAACTACCATAATCTGCGCGATTGGCACGTTCCTCCATTTAATCGGAATGTACAGCGACCACCAAGCGTACACATGTCACAACTTTTCATTGTTCCTTTAGACAGGTCGTGGCCAAGACCGATGACACATGTTACAGATTTAGTAGGTGTGAGCAACAGACTCTCATTGACACAGACACCTATTCGCTTTGGTGCATCCAATATGTCAAGAAACTTGCTTTGACCGGTCAGCGGAAAATCACCGTAGCCCAGTCCAAACCGCCATGTGTGCTCAAAGTTCGGAAATCCCTGCAGAATTTCATTTTCTGCTAAATCACATACCTGTTCTACTGCCGCAGAGGCAAGTGCATCAACTACGATCGCTTCTGCCATGGCTGATATCTGTTTTATGCGTATCAGTCTATCAACAGCGTCTGAGAGAGTTGCACAGAGAAAGATTGCTTTTGTACATCCTTGAAGGTGCTTTTTTATAGAATTCCCTTCAAGATGAAATTTAGAATCCGGGATCTGACCATCAGTTAGCAGGAAAACTCTATAGACATACTTTCCATCAATAGCACTGAGAAGCTCTCGCTCACACTTATTGAGGAGTGCTTGTGTCTGGTTGTCAGGTTCACGTGTTCCATAGCCCATATAACGTAGAGCATCTTTTCTATTCAGTTGTATGAGTTTGATTTTTCCGACATTCATGGTCCTTTATAAACATTTCTCATGGCTGAATTAATAACATGAACATCCACCCAATGCAATGCTGAGCCGCGTCCTATGGTGATGGTATCATCAAAGCCCTTCGGGCTTTAAGCCTATAGGCTCAAATTTAAATTTTCTTGCATGTTGTTAAGTATATCGCATTTGAAGCCGCAAAACCACATAATTAACTGGTAATAGCTTTTCTATATATCTGTCTTTTATGCTCCCGGGCAGTCAACAAGCTCTAAATAGACTAAAGCTGACCGCCCCATTAAACAAAAGAAGCTGACGCACTCAGTGCGCCAGCCGCCTAAATTAGTCAACCAACTATTTAAATTAAGCCGTCCTCATCATTCATCCGCAAACAGCGCATCGACAAACTCATTCGAGTTGAATCTCTGCATATCGTCAATCTTCTCACCCACACCGATGTATTTCACCGGGAAGCCCAGCTCCGACTGGATTGCGATTGCTATGCCTCCCTTGGCTGTGCCGTCAAGCTTTGTGAGCACGATGCCGGTGATAGCTGTGATCTCCTCGAAGTCGCGAGCCTGAGCAAGAGCGTTCTGACCGGTCGTACTGTCGAGCACAATCAGAGTCTCGATGTGGACATAGCCATACTCTCTGGCAAGAATCTTGTAAATCTTGCTCATCTCTTTCATGAGATTCTTCTTATTATTGAGACGACCGGCAGTGTCGATCATGAGAATGTCAATATCCCTTGCTTTAGCTGCGGAAATCGCATCAAATACGACCGCACCCGGATCCGCGCCCTCGCTCGCGGAAATGCACGGAACCTGCGCGCGCTTTGTCCACTCGAGCAGCTGCTCTGTAGCGCCTGCGCGGAATGTGTCGGCCGCAGCGACAAGGACCTTCTTGCCCTGCTTGCGGTAGAGATTAGCGAGCTTTCCGACGGTTGTCGTCTTGCCTACACCGTTGACGCCGATCATGAGAAGGACAGTCTTCTCTCTCTCGAAAGCAAAATCCGCCTCGTTGACACGCATCTGTTCTTTGATGGTATCCATGAGCAGCTGCTTGCACTCGTGCGCGCTCTTGATGCGCTGCTCTTTGACCTTTTTCTTTAAGTTCTCAAGAATTATATCGGTCGTCTTGATTCCTACGTCAGCCATTATGAGAGTCTCTTCCAGCTCATCATAGAAATCTTCGTCAATTTTATCATATGTGCTGAAAATTGTGTTGACTCCCTCACCCACATTCGAGCGGGATTTGGTAAGACCCGCTTTCAACTTATCAAAAAATCCCATGGCTCCCCCTTCTTATCATGTAAGTTTATCATGATCAAAGTTACTGAAATAAGTTCCTGACATCCCTCACGATGTAAGCTCATCCTCAATCAGGTTGACAGACACAAGTGCCGACACGCCCTTCTCCTGCATTGTTATGCCGTAGAGACGATCCGCTGATTGCATTGTACCACGTCTGTGCGTAATGACAATAAATTGTGTGCTTTTTGTCAGTCGGTGCAAATACTCAGCGAACCGGGTCACATTATTATCATCCAATGCCGCCTCGATCTCATCGAGCAGACAGAACGGTGACGGTTTCAGGTTCTGTATTGCAAATAGCAGCGAGATTGCTGTCAGCGACTTCTCACCGCCGGAAAGCTGCATCATATTCTGCAGCTTCTTTCCGGGAGGCTCTGCGATGATCGAGATCGCCGCCTCGAGCACATCAACATCCTTGTCGATCTCGAGAGTCGCGTTTCCGCCGCCGAACAGAGCTTTGAATACTCTGTCGAACTCATCTCGGATCTCGGCAAATTTCTGGTTGAACTGCCTGCGCATGCCGCGGTCAAGCTCATCAATGATACCCTCAAGCTGTTTCTCTGACTCGACAAGATCAGTGTGCTGGGATGACAGGAATGTGTGTCGCTCAACAACATTTTTATAGTCCTCTATGGCATTGACATTGACGTTGCCGAGCTTCTTTATCGCATCCTTGAGCTTTGTGATCTCTCTGCGAATAGCCGCCCTGTCAGTCATCTCAGGGTCGCGGAATTTTCTGGCCTGATTCGGCGTGAGCTCGTACTCTTCCCAGAGATGCGCTATGGATGCTTCCATCGACTCTTCCATCTTTTCCTTGCGAGTGTGAAGTCTGAAGCTCTCTTTGTCAAGCTCAGCAAGTCGTGTTGAGAGCTCATCTCTCTTCACGAAGAAGCCCTTATGGCTGTCATTCAGCTCCTTCTTTTTAGCTGCCAGCTCCTCTGCTTTTGCTGTATCTCTGACAGATTCCTCCTTGGCAGCCTCGATCGTTCCCTTTATAGTCTCGATTCTCTTCAGCTTCTCTTTCTCCTCGAGTGTTCCGGCATCAAGATTTACAGTGATATCGGCATCCTCTTCCCTGAGAGCTTTGAGTTCACCGGTGAGTCGTTCGATATTTGCGGAAATAAATCCCTTGTTCTGCAGAAGAGCCGCCGCTTTGACGCGGACACTTTCGAGCACTGAAGTCTGTGCATCGCGGTCAGACATGAGTTTCTCGGCACGCTTTTCAGCTTCCTGACTCTGCTCCGCGATCAGCTTCTCGGCTTTCTCGGACTCGCGAAGCTCCTGCTCGATGGAACTCGAAGACTTTTTGATCTGACTGATCTGAGTCTCGATTTCTACATTTTCGCGGTCGAGCGACTGGCGGTCGAGTCTGGTCATTCGGATCTGATCCTCTGCCTGTTTTCTCGACATCTGGGCTGTATTCTCGCGGATGCTCTCGCCGTGCAGCTTGTTGCTGATCGAGACGATCTCATCCCGCAGTGCATTTCTCTCCCTGCGCTTTTCCTCGATCTCGGCCTGCTCCTTGTTCATAGTCTTGGCAAGCTTGCGGACACTCTTTTCCAGCTCGTCGATTTCACGCTTTCTTCCGAGAAGATTGTCCTTGTTCTTGAACGCTCCTCCGGTGATGGATCCGCCCGGCGAGAAAGATTCTCCCGCGAGTGTGACCATGTAAAGCTGGTGGTTGAACTTTCTGCCAATCTTTATTGCGCTGTCGATGGTATCGACGACCAGTGTTCTGCCGAGCAGTTGGGCTCGGAGGTCGTCGTAGCGAGGTTCGGAGGTAGAAAGTTCATTTGCAAGACCGATCACCCCCGGCTCCCTCAGAGCTTCTGGCCTGTCGAACTTGCGCCGCGCACGGACGTTTGTGAGCGGAAGGAATGTCGCCCGCCCGTAGCGGTTCATCTTCAGGTATTCGATCAGGTACTTTGCAGTGCTCTCGTTGTCTGTGACGATATTTCGAAGACTTCCCCCAAGGGCGGTCTCGATGGCCACTTCATATTTTTGTTCTGCAAATACAAGATCAGCCACCACTCCATGTATCCCAGGATTTCGCTTTTTCTGCTCCATGACTTTTTTGATGGCATTGCCGTAGCCCTCATAGTGCTCACTCAGAGCTTTAAGCGATTCAAGTCTTGACGAATCCCGGTGATAGGTAGTCTGATTCTGCTCGTATGTCGCATTGAGTTCACGAATCTGATCCTGCAGCTCATTGACCAGGCTTTCTTTTTTTGCTGTCTCCTCGCGCAGTTTGGCAATACGGTCACGTATTTCCTTCAGGGTTTCCTCAGCCTTTCGGATCCTGATCTGGGCATCGTTCTCCTCCTCGGCAAATCGTATCATTCGATTTCCGAGCTCGCTCTTTCTGATGTCGATCTGCTCGAGCATTGCGTCGTAGCGCTGCATCTTTCCCTTGACAGACGCCCGGCTGTTCAGCATGCCGATTACGTCGCTCTGAGCTTTTGAAATCTGTGCATTGACATCCGAGAGTTCCATTTCTATAGCGGAGAGCTTGTGCTCCTCGCGGCGCTCATCCTCCTCTGAGTCCTGAACAGTCTTACGCAGCTCTCTGAGCTCTTCCCTGAGTCCTGTGAGCTCCTCCTGTTTCTTCCGGGAATCTTCGGTTATGGTTTCACGCCTTGCAAGATAGTGAGACCGGTTTTGATTGACGGCATGAATCTGCTCATTCAGGAGATCGATCTGACCCTTAAGCTGCTGTTGGATCAGTGTATTGTGCGAAGCCCGGCTATTTAATTCGGTTATCTCGTTGTCGAGTTCAGAGAGTTCATTTTCTATGCGGTCGTACTCTGCTTTAGTGTCATCGAGGGCTCTGGTCGTCTCCTCAATATCGCCGTCGGTGATTTTCGCTTTCTCTTCGATCTCAGCGAGCTGACCGCCGATATTTTCATCGTCAATAAGGAAAAGATTGATATCCAACCCCTTGAGCTGTTCTCGCTTGTCCAGATAGATTTTCGCAACCTCTGACTGCTTTTTCAGGGGCTCAAGCTGGCCTGTAAGTTCAGTAAGAATATCTGTGACGCGAAGCAGATTCTGCTGTTCCTCAGCGAGCTTTTTGAGCGCTGTGGCCTTGCGTCTTTTAAATTTGACGATACCGGCTGCCTCGTCGAACAGTTCACGCCGCTCATCGGCTTTGCCGGAAATAATTCTTTCAATCTGACCCTGGCCTATGATAGAGTAGCCTTCCTTGCCGATACCTGTGTCGTAGAACAGTTCATGTATATCACGGAGGCGTACGGTCTGCCCGTTAATTTTGTATTCACTTTCGCCGGACCGATAAAGGCGGCGCATTACTGTAACTTCCTCAAAGCCGATTTCGAGCGCTTTGTCATGATTGTCAAATGTGATAGCCACTGACGCGAAGCTCTGCGGTTTTCTGGCTGCTGTTCCTGCAAATATGACGTCCTGCATATTTCCGCCTCGCAGCTGCTTGGCGCTCTGCTCACCGAGTACCCATCTGACCGCGTCAGCAACGTTGGATTTTCCGCTCCCGTTAGGACCGACGATGCCGGTGATTCCCTCGGGAAACTCAAAGACCATCTTGTTGGCAAAGGACTTAAAGCCCTGCATTTCAATCCGTTTTAAGTACATTCTGTCTGTAATACTCCACTCCGGCCTTGGCTGCATTCTTTGAGGCCTGTTTTTTTGTCCTTCCGCTTCCGGTCCCGATTATTTCTCCATCGACGACCGCTCTGATCACAAATGTCTTGTCGTGATCCGGTCCCTCGTCCGAGACCAGCTCATAATTCACATGGCTGCCGAAATTCTGGACGATCTCCTGCAGCTCTGTCTTCGTATCTCTGTAGAGGTCCTCGGTCTTCAGATCTCCAAGTATGAATTCAAGGACGAACTTCTTGGCCGCCTCGAATCCGCCGTCGAGATAAATTGCTCCGATAACTGCTTCTGTCGCGTCTGATATGATCGAGTCCTTCTCACGTCCTCTCATCAGCTCTTCGCCCTTGCCGAGACGCAGAAAATCGGGAAGTCCCATATCCCTCGCGCAGATGGCAAGAGACGGCTCACACACCATGCTTGCCCGCATGGTCGAGAGCTCACCCTCTCCCTTTTCCGGGTAAAGTTTGTATAAGTATTCTGAGCTGACTGTCTCGAGAACAGCATCCCCGAGGAATTCCAGACGCTCGTTGTGTTTGACGTTTTCCCGCCGGTGCTCATTTGCATACGATGTATGAGTCACCGCGGTCTTGAGAAGACCTACGTCACTGAACTCGTAGCCGATCTTCCCCATAAGTTTTCTTATATCTTTTCTCATAAATCAGATTATCCTCTTGCGGCTTTCAGCGCGCGCACTGCGTCCTCGACAGTATCGATGTGCTCAACATCGGCGGTCGAAATTTCCAGATCAAATGCGTCCTCAAGCGCTGTGACAATCTGATACACATCCAGAGAGTTCGCTCCGAGGTCATCGTAAAAGGAAGATCTGAGTGTGATTTCTTCTTCTCTGATTCCCATTACCTCGTGGATAATTGCGACAATCTTCTCATATTCCATAATGGACCTCCCTGCATCTATACCAGAATAGTTTAATGTTAATCGAGTAGATTGAATCCCTACTCGAATTTCGCACCGCGAACACGCCTTGCTATGCCGGGTTGGTGCTACAAAAAAGCTGCCGCCGAACCCGGCGGCAGCCTTCTGGTCTGCTCTTCGTACGTTGAACTTATATTACTGTGCACAGTTAAACATTTACGAAAATTAATCTACGTCCTGTTTAATGATCTCTCTCTTATTATAAGATCCGCAGGCTTTGCAGACGCGATGCGGTACTGTGAGAGCACCACACTTGCTGCACTTGACCAGTGTCGGAGCTGTCATCTTCCAATGACCTGCTCTGGACTTGTCACGTCTTGCAGAACAATGTTTATTCTTCGGACAAATGGACATACTTAACACCTCCTATCCTTTAGACATCTGCACTATTATACATAGAAGGCTATTCACTTGTCAACCGGAAATTTATAAATTTTCAGACTTGTGTCTGAGCTGATAATATACAGACAGGATGCTTTTCACATTACGCTTCCGGCAGCAAAGCATCCATCTTCGTGAGAAAAACATTGCATATCCGACCGAGAAATCAGAAAATGCCTTGCATTTTCTAAGTTCGCAGGGAAGGATGTGCGTTTTTCGATGAAGATGATGTTTGCGCCGGTCTTTGAACTTCGAAGCATCCTGTCGGGGCTTCAATCAAGCGAGGCCTGCTACGCGGACTGTCTCACGCGCGATTGCAAGCTCTTCGTTAGTCGGCAGGCAGAATACGCGGACCTTGGACTCAGGTGTCGTGAGCTCTGCTTTCTTGCCGCGGATGTTTGCTTTCTCCGGATCTGCAATTACGCCGAGATATGCAAGATTGTCGATGATCTCGCCACGAATCTTGACATCGTTCTCACCGATACCGCCTGTGAAGGAGATAGCGTCAACGCCGTTCATGACTGCTGTGTAAGCGCCGATGTACTTGATAACGCGATGCTTGAAAGCCTTGAGAGCGAGCTGAGCACGCTCATTGCCCTCAGCTGCTGCAGCACCGAGATCACGGAAGTCGGAAGATACGCCGGACATAGCGAGAACGCCGGACTTCTTGTTCAGGATGTTGAGGACTTCGTCTACTGTGAGACCTTCGCCGTTGGCAATAGTCTGAACAACTGCAGGATCCACGTCACCGGAACGAGTTCCCATGATGAGGCCTTCAAGAGGCGTAAGACCCATGGATGTATCTACGCACTTGCCGCCGATGGATGCGGAGATGGAGGAGCCGTTGCCGAGGTGGCAGACGATGACTCTCTGATGTCCTTCCGGGAGCTTGGCGTACTTGATTGTCTCTGCGGAAACGAACATGTGGCTTGTTCCGTGGAAGCCGTAACGGCGGATGGAGTACTTCTCATAGTACTTCGGATCGATACCGTACATATAAGCGTACGGCTCCATGCCCATACCGAAGGTTGTGTCAAATACAGCTACGTTCGGCTTACCCGGCATAGCTGCCTGGCATGCTTCGATACCCATAAGGTTTGCAGGATTATGAAGCGGTCCGAGCGGGAAGCACTCTTTGATTGCTTCCTTGACCTTATCGTCGACCAGTGAGGACTCCGTGAACTTGCTGCCGCCATGGAGTACGCGATGGCCGATCGCTGTGATCTCATCGACGTTGGTGACAACACCGTGATCCTTGTCTACGAGAGCTTCAAGGACCATCTCGATTGCCTGCTTATGTGTCGGCATCGGAGCTTCGCATACATAGTCTTCCTTGCCCGGCACCTTGTGTGTCAGAACAGAGCCGTCAATACCGATGCGCTCGCAGAGACCCTTGGCCTTTACGGACTCGTCGGTAATATCGATCAGCTGATACTTGAGTGAGGAACTTCCTGCGTTGATAACTAAGATTTTCATAGAATTAATGTCTCCTTTAATATATGATCAGCCCTGCATCTGAGCCTGAACTGCTGTGATAGCTACTACACCGACGATGTCTTCTGCAAAGCAGCCGCGGGACAGATCATTGACCGGAGCTGCAAGACCCTGTGTCATCGGGCCGTACGCTTCAGCCTTTGCAAGTCTCTGGACAAGCTTATAACCGATGTTGCCGGCGTCGAGGTTCGGGAAAATGAGTGTATTTGCATGACCTGCTACCTTGCTGCCCGGAGCCTTGAACTCGCCGACAGACGGAACGATCGCTGCGTCAAGCTGGAGCTCACCGTCAAGAGCGAGATCCGGATTTTCTTCCTTGGCGATTCTCGTAGCTTCCTGTACCTTTGTGACATCATCGTGCTTAGCGGATCCGAAGGAGCTGTAGGAAAGCATAGCGACCTTCGGCTCGTCTCCGGTCAGGGATCTGTAGGAATCTGCGGAAGATTTTGCGATAGCTGCAAGCTCCTCAGCTGTCGGGTTCTGATTAAGGCCGCAGTCTGAGAATACGAATGTACCGTGATTGCCGAACTCGCAATCCGGAACGTTCATAAGGAAGAAGGAAGAAACGAGCTTTGTGCCCGGGGCTGTTTTAAGGATCTGAAGGCTCGGACGAAGTGTGTCAGCTGTTGAATGGCAGGCACCGGAAACCATACCGTCTGCATCGCCCATCTTGACCATCATGACGCCATAGTATGTGTAGGATTTCAGAAGGAGCTCTGTTGCCTTTTCGACTGTCATGCCCTTCTTCTGGCGAAGCTCAACGAGCTTGTCAATGTAAGCCGGTGTCTTGTCACACTTAGCCGGATCTACAATGATAGCGCCTGTGATATCTGTATCCTGCTTGTTTGCGGCGATCTCTTCTTCAGAACCGATAATAATGACTTTGGCAAAGCCCTCTTTCAGGATCTGCTCTGCTGCCTTGTATGTGCGGATGTCTTCTGACTCCGGAAGTACAATTGTCTTAATGTCCTGTTTTGCGCGTGCTTTGATCTGTTCAATAAAACTCATAACTGCATCTCCTCTTTCGTAACGGTGTAGCATTAATAGTTTCTGATGGAGTCTGCGTGTGTGACAGTCATCGCTTCGGCAGGCCTCATCTGTTAAATAACATAACTACTTGTATTATACCCTACAAAAAATTTGTGAACAAGTACAATACTTGTATTTAGTTCGACACATGAGGTACTAAATGTTGTACAATCAGTTATAAAGATTTGATTCATTGCATTATCTTACACATGTCGTTCTGTCTGCCTGCACAGCACTGCTCCACTAGTGATAAATTTAAGCCGGAGGGAAATACTTTGAAGACCGCTCTTATTGTTGCGGAGTTCAATCCGTATCACAACGGACATCAATATATAGCTAAAATGGCGCGGAAGCTCACCGGCGCTGACTTTGTCATAGCTCTAATGAGCGGTGACTACGTTCAGCGCGGTGCACCCGCGATTGTAAACAGATATGCACGAGCCGGAATGGCCCTCTCTTCCGGAATAGATATGGTTGTTGCATTCCCGACCCGCTACGCGACCTGCTCCGCCGAAGAGTACGCATCACATGCGCTTCGGATCGCCGATTCTCTCGGCTGCGTTGATTTTCTCTTTTTTGGTTCTGAATGCGGTGATATTGACAGGATGACTGAAGCTGCCCGCGTCCTGGCTTTTGAGCCCGATGATTATAAGGATCGACTCAGAACATATCTGAAACAGGGATTATCTTTTCCTCGTGCGAGAGCACATGCGCTTACACAGTTTGAAGACCTTCTTAGCTCCCCTAATAATATTCTCGGAGTTGAATATATAAAAGCAATTCTGAGAGGAAACTATGATATCAGACCAAAGACGTGCAGGCGAATCGGGGCAGATCACGGAAGCACAGCGGTCTCAGACCATTACGCGTCAGCGACGGCTATCAGGGAGCTGCTTTGTGGTCATGCTGACAGAGAGAATCGCTCGCGCACTGCTTCATCTTTTATACCTGCTGATGCTTATGAAGTATTAAAAGATGAAATAGAGAATAACAGATTGGTTTATGAAAATGATTTAACCCTGATGCTTGCGTCCGTCCTCTGGGAGTCAAAATCTCCGGAGGAACTCGCTAAATATCTGTCAGTTACCGATTCGCTGGCCAATGCAGCCTGGTCGTCGAGAGAAAAGTGTCTCTCTTTCAGCGGGTTTGCGATGCTACTGAAAAACAGATCTCTGACTTATACCCATGTGAGCAGAGCTCTTCTTCATATGGCACTTAGATTGGAGGAGAAAGATTCTTCTGACTTCGCTCACATTCTTGGAATGAGAAAAGAGGCAGGTCCGCTGGTCTCCCTCATGAAAGAATCTTCAAGGGTGCCTGTCATTATGAGACCTGCGAGAGAATTGGAAAATCTCACCGCCGACGCCAGATCTCTCTTTGATGAGGAAATACGCCTGTCGAATTTCTATAATATCCTTGCCGGTCACAGAAGCGGGCAGAACATTCAAAATGAGCTGTCTCAAAGACTGATCACATTGTGATCGTACTTCCTGTCCGGACACAATGGCACTCACCGAATCAGGACATGCATTTTCCCTTCACCGGGAAATGTAAAAGAGGCTGCCGCAATGCGACAGCCGTTTCAGGTCTTACATAATTTTGTCGAGCGGCAGCCCATCAGAATTCGCCGCCGTCCAGATACCAGTTGAGGAACCTCTGAGCCAGAGAATTGCGCTTTATATTCGCCTTCGCATCCTCAGGTGAGAACCACGAGTAGGAATCGATCTCGCGGTTCGGAGTCGGCTCCTCTCCCTCAACAGTCACAGTGAAGTTCAGCATGAGAGTGTTGGACGGGGCAAAATAATGGCTGTGATTGAAATGAAGATCCTTCACATGAAGACCGAGCTCCTCAAAGACCTCACGTCTGGCGGCATCCTCTGCATCCTCGCCCTTATTGATATATCCTGCAACAAGAATGTAATCAGGGCGTCCGTACTGCTTGATTAATATGATCCTGGACTTCGCCTCATTCATGACGATCATACTGACCGCCGTGCTAAAGATCGGAAATCTGAAATCACCGCAGGATGGACACCACGGAACCATACCTTCGCCTTCAAGCATCTTTTCTGTAAGTTTTTCACCGCACTGCATGCAGTACTTCATCTCAATAGCCATACTTCCTCCAACTTCTGCCCGTGCTCTGCAGACAATACTCCGCGGGCGGCATCTGAATTCAGCATTGTGGAGAATGCCTCCGCGATTTGAAACTTAATTGATTATATGTCAGCCCACTCCGCCTTCTTCACCCGGAATCTCTTCAGGAATTTCTTCTATTACTTCATCTGCTGACTCCATCGTGACATTATCTGCAGTTGCAGATCTGAGCGTGGCACTCTTGACCACGCCGCCATCGATCGTAAGTGACAATACATTATTATCGGCATCTTCATATTCGCGGCTGGATTCCGCCGTCATCTCAAGTGCTGTATAACCGCATGCCGCAGCCAGTGACTCAGCATCCGCTGCAGTCATACCGATATAGAAACCATTGATATTAAAGTTGCCGCCCTCACTCAGAAGTGAGACAGATTCAACGATTGTCGAGCTTACGGGCTGAGTGGCATCGTAGGAGCCTATGAAACCTATGTGAGCGTCTGCGAGAGACAGTTCTCCCCGATATACTGATCTCGGAATGTCGGGGTAGTCTCTGAATACAGATGCAAACGTGCCTCCGAGATAAGTCGATATATCCGCTCTGGCAGTGACTTCGCCGACGGTGCCGGCCGCCGGATCAGCCGCCTGCGATTCCGTAGTGTGAGTATCCGCCGGATCATCTGCCTGTGACTCAGAAGTCTGACCGCCTGCATTATCAGTACTATCATCGATATTGGTATCCGTTGAAGCAGCTGTCTCACGCGAGTTGTCAGCTTCCGCTGTACTGCTCTCGGCAAGTGATTCGATGACAGACTCTATCAGAGAATCCACAAGTGACTCCGGCTCTGTCTCATCAATCGTATCTGCCTGCGTCTCAACTACTCCAGGCTCCGAAGAGGATGTATCGTGTGCTGTCATCCCTTTCGAAATCGCATAACCGATACCGACACACGCCCCGAAAATAAATACGCACAGAAGCCCAATCAGCACTTTCGTCCGGAAAGCAAGTCCGCTCCGAAGTTCCTCTTCATCCTCATCGTCGTCATCATCTTCTTCGTTTTCATCATAATCGGGATCATTGACACCGATTTCAGCCTCATCCTGAATTCGATCAGTCTCCTCCCTCTCAACGAGATCGACGTCCGGTTCGTCCGCGTCATCCTTCAAAGGAGCGGCAGTTATACTTTCTCTCTGAACTTCAGCGGCGTCTACCGCAGGTGCAGTATCTTCCGGAATTGTACTCTCATTTTCTGCGGGAACAACCGTCGGCTCGAATGCACTGCCTTCCGGAACAGTATCTGCCTGCTTGATGTCCGCACCTCCGGGCTCACCTTCTGAAACAGGATAACTATCCTGGAACACTGCCTCTTCCTCATATGAGGATGCGAATGTCGGAATGCTCGCATATATGGATGGATCCGGCACAGCTGCCTTCTCCTCGTCCGAAGGTACAGTCGATGATTTTTCACTTTCTCCGGACTCATCGGATATTACTTCTCTATCATATGTCTCGTATCCTTCGCTTCGGGTTTCATCGGAAGTATCCTGCGTAATCGCCGGCTGTACATCCGATGGTGCGGAAGGTTCTCCGCTGCTTATGAATTCGGCATTAGGATGGTAAACAAGTTCGTCAACAGGTATGACCCGGTTATCTGTCGGTGCTGCCACCGAAGCCGCCTCATCAGCATAGTTGACTTCCGCGTGATAAGTACCGGACGGTTTGACATATGCATTTTCATCATAAAAAGCCGCTGGCTTTTCTTCTATCGGCTCAGCTGCTGCGACCGGTGCAGACGGTGCTTCCACCACGGCTGCCGGGACCGTCTCAACTGCCTTCTCAGCTGCCGCGACCGGCGCAGGCGGTGCTTCCACCACGGCTACCGGAACCGTCTCAACCTCCTTCTCAGCTGCCGCGACCGGCGCAGACGGCGCTGCGGCAGGTACTTTCGATGCCGGTTTCGACGCAATTTTCTCATGCCCTGCGATTTCTACGCAGCACTCTTCTACGATTTTGCCTGCCCAGCTCATGAATGTCTGCGGGTTCCTCACAGATTTAATATCTGTAAATATACGTCCGTAGGCCTTGGCAAGCACCGCTTCGATCTCGCTGTTAGACAGATCGTATTGCCGGCAGATTTTTACAAATTGCCCGGACGTGCGCTCACACAGATACTGGATACTCTGGGCATTCCCGCGCTGTGCGGCAATAATGTGCTTTACAAATACCATTGGAGTTTTTAATTCCATATACTCGCTCCTTCTTTCGTTGGATTATGGATAGTCAATATCCGGTCAGTTCTTAAAGCTGTGGACCGGAGCCGGTATTCTTCCGCCCCTTCCGACAAATCTCTCGCAGCTGAACCTGTTGACAGGCATAATCGGAGCGTATCCGAGAAGTCCGCCAAACTCAACACTGTCGCCCACGTCTTTTCCCACGGCGGGAATGAGACGCACGGCGGTCGTTTTCTGATTGATCATGCCGATTGCCATTTCATCAGCGATAATGCCGGAAATGGTGGCAGCCGACGTATCGCCCGGAATTGCGATCATATCGAGACCTACCGAGCATACGCAGGTCATTGCTTCAAGCTTCTCAAGTGTGAGGGCTCCGGCACAGGCGGCTTCTATCATTCCCTGGTCCTCGCTGACCGGAATAAAGGCGCCGGACAGACCTCCGACATAGGAGGAAGCCATAACGCCACCCTTTTTAACCTGATCGTTGAGCAGGGCAAGGGCTGCTGTCGTCCCCGGAGCTCCGGGATGCTCGAGACCTATCTCTTTTAGTATGTCAGCGACCGAATCTCCTACAGCCGGTGTGGGTGCCAGCGAAAGATCCACAATACCGAACGGAACGCCCAGTTTCTTCGAAGCTTCCTGAGCGACAAGCTGACCGACGCGCGTTATCTTGAACGCTGTCTTCTTTATCGTCTCACACAGAACTTCAAAGTTCGAGTCGCGGCAGTGTTCAAGCGCGGCTTTGACAACTCCCGGTCCGGAGACGCCGACGTTGATGACTGTGTCCCCCTCGGTCACTCCGTGGAAAGCGCCTGCCATGAACGGATTATCATCGGGCGCATTGCAGAAGACGACCAGTTTCGCGCATGCCATGGAGTCGTTTTCACGAGTCTCCCATGCAGCCTCCCTTATTATTTGCCCCATCAGCATGACAGCATCCATATTGATGCCCGTCTTAGTCGACCCGACGTTAACCGATGAGCAGACTCGATCTGTCGATGCCAGAGCTTTCGGAATCGATCTGATCAACATCTCGTCTGCACGGGTCATTGATTTGGAGACCAGTGCCGTGTACCCTCCGATAAAGTTCACACCGACCGTTTTGGCACACTCATCAAGGACCGCTGCTATCTCCGCAAAGTCGTCCGGAGATTTGCAGGCCGCGCCTCCGACGAGAGCTATGGGTGTGACAGATATTCGCTTATTGACGATAGGTATGCCGTAAAGACCTTCTATCTCACTGCCGGTCTCGACGAGCTTTGCAGCTTTCGTACATATTTTATTTCTGATGTTTTCCTTGAGTCTCTCAAGGTCATCGCTTATACAGTCAAGGAGAGATATGCCCATGGTGATTGTACGGACATCCAGGTTCTCCTGGCGTATCATTTTATTAGTCTCATCAACTTCAAGTCTGGTTATCATACATTCTCCGTTTCTCGCATTCTGATTTACGCGAAGACCTTATCGCCTTCGGATTGCACGGAAATTTCAGATTCTGTGCATCATCTCAAAAATCTCTTCATGCTGGATATGGATATTGACGCCTATTTCCTGACCTACCTGATGCAGCTCATGGCGAAGTTCCGTCAGGTCTTTGGAACACTTTTCTGTGTCCGTGATCATCATCATATTAAAAAAGCCGTCGACAATCGTCTGAGAAATATCGAGAATATTGATATTGTTGCCTGCCAGATATGTGCAGACCCTGGCAATGATTCCGACTGTATCTTTACCAACAACAGTTATTATTGTCTTCTGCATATGTATTAACCTTCCTTACCAGATGACCGACTCAGATATCCGGTCACGATGCGCTATGGTAATGTTAAAATCACCTGACGAATAGGGATTATCACCCATGGTCACTTCCTGGCATACAGTTTCGTATGCCAACGCCTCATAATTGTTTTCCTCTGACAGATGTCCCAGAAATACGTGCTTCACATTGTCATGGAGAAGCGTTCCAAGCAGCTGTCCGGCAGTTTCGTTTGATAGATGCCCGTGTTCGCTGAGGATCCTTCTCTTCAGATAATACGGATATCTCCCAACTTCCAGCATGTGGACATCATGGTTGGATTCGAGAAGCAGAACATCGAGGCCGGTCAGATATTTGACAGTATAATCGTCATAGCACCCGAGGTCCGTTGCGACAGCGGCGCTTTTCCCATCATGCTCCATCCTGAAGCCCACCGGCTCAGCAGCGTCATGGGAAATCTCGAAAGGTCTGACGGTGATATCGCCTACAGTAAATTCCTGATCCGCATGAATGACATTTAAAAGTCCCTGCGGTATTTTTCCTACGGACGTATTGTCCATAATAGCCCTGATCGTACCTTCAGTAGAGTAGATAGGGATCCCGTATCTGCGGGCAAGCACTCCGAGCCCTTTGATGTGGTCGGCATGCTCATGAGTGACCAGAATCGCGTCTACATCTCTGGTCGTCATATCAATTTCGTTAAGGCCGCGCTCGACCCTTATTCCGGAAATACCGACATCAATAAGTATCGATGTTCCGGATGTACCGGCGAAGATGCAGTTTCCGCTGCTCCCGCTCGATATGCTGCAAAACTTCATTTAACGCTCCGTTCATCTGCAAATGTATTTCTCCGGCCGCTCCTGCAGGACCGTCTGACTCTGCGTACTTTTATTCGGGAGATTTTTTTGTGATCTGCTCCAGATGTCTGTCTATCGCCCTGGCCGTGTCCTCAAAGGAGCCACTGTTATCGACAACAAAATCTACGTGCGATCTGAACATTTCCTCCGACAATTGTGTGGCAAAAGTCCCGCTGATCCTCTCATCTGTATACCCGCGGCTTTCCTTAAGCCTCTCACGCCTGACTTTCTCATCAGCGTAAACATACCAGAGCTCATCACAGATCTCTCTATATCCACCCTCGATCAGGAGAGCTGCCTCAACAACGAGAATTCCCGCATCAAGCTGCCTCATTTCCTCGGCGATCCATCGCACCTGTGCTTTAACTGCCGGGTGGATAAGGGCATTCAGTCTGTCTCTGAGCCTTGAATCTTCAAAAATCATTTTGGCGATCTGAGGCCGGTCCAGATTCCCGTCGGGCATAACGACCGTTTCACCGAAAATTCGAATTGTCTCATAGTAGCAGAGGCCGTTCTTAGCCAGAAGTTCCCTGCTAATATCATCCAGACGGATCGTGCGTGCATTCCATTTTTCTTCAAGGTAAGCAAGCACGCGGCTCTTTCCGGCACCCATACCTCCGGTTACTCCGATAATTATCATATTTACTCCCATCAGTCAACTAAACATTGTATCACATTATTTGGCCTCGTACCAGTCTGTTCCTATATGACAATCCGTCTCAAGGGCAACGGACAGGTTCGCAGCAGCCTTCATCTCCTCCTCGAGGATCACTTTCGCATACTCTGCCTCCTCTAAAGGAGCTTCGATCAAAAGCTCATCATGGATCTGCAGAATGAGTCGGGACCTCATACTCTCCCTCATGAGTCTCGCATAGACCCTGTTCATAGCAATTTTCATTATATCCGCGGCGGTCCCCTGGATAGGGCTGTTCATAGCGACGCGCTCGCCGAATGATCTCTGCATGAAATTGGATGCTTTGAGCTCGGGGACAGGACGTCTGCGTCCGAATACGGAAACAGCATACCCCTTCTCCCTGGCGCTCGCGACCAGACCGTCGAGAAAGGCCTTGATCTTCGGGTAGGTCTTAAAATAATCGTTTATGTAGTCCTGGGCTTCCTTTCTGGATATCGAAAGTCCCTGAGAGAGGCCGAAGCTGCTCTGCCCATATACAATTCCGAAATTGACAGCTTTGGCATTCCTCCTTTGCTGGTCGGTAACCTCGTCGTAGGGGACATGAAACACCTGCGATGCCGTAGCAGCATGAATATCCTTAGCCTCGCGGTAGGCCTCGATGAGTTTCTCATCCCCGGACATGTGGGCAAGTACACGCAGTTCGATCTGTGAATAGTCAGCATCTACGAACACACACCCTTCTTTAGGATAGAAGCACTTGCGGATCCTACGCCCAAGATCTTCCCTCATAGGTATATTCTGCAGATTCGGATCCGTACTCGAAAGCCTTCCGGTCGCCGTAATGGTCTGATTGAAGGTCGTGCGGATTCTGCCGTCCTCCTCGATGCAATTCTGAAGGCCGTCAGCATAAGTGGATTTGAGCTTGCTGTAAGTGCGGTACTCGAGAATATTTGCAACAATCTTTGCGTCCGGAGCAAGTTTTTCAAGCACGTCGGCCGCAGTTGAATACCCTGTCTTCGTTTTCTTTCCGCCCTTCAGTTTCATTTTTTCAAATAAAATCACGCCCAACTGCTTGGGACTGTTGATATTGAACTCCTCGCCCGCCTCCTCATAGATTTCCTTTGTCAGCTCTTCAATGCGCTCTTCAAGTCGGTCGCCATATTTCTTCAGCTCCGTGCGGCTCGCAAGTATGCCCTCGCACTCCATCGAGGCCAGAACACTGACGAGAGGCATTTCTATTGTATTAAAGAGGGTTTCCATCTCCTCTTCTTTAAGCTTATTCAGCAGCGATTCTGCGCTGCCCGCTGCCGCGTAAGCCGAAAGTCCTGCCATTGTAGTCACGATATCCGCTTTATCAGGATCTGCTTTGACAAATGCTCCGGGACCCTTCCTGCCAATCAGCTCCTCCTCGGACTTAACGGTCGTGTGCATATATCCAGAAGCCACGTCATCATATTTCCAGTCGGACTTCAGCGGATCTATGAGATAGGCTGCGACAATACAGTCAAACAGACTTTCTGCCTTTGGAATGCCGGTAAGCTTAAGGAGCAGCTTTCCGTTGCAGGTTGCAACACGCACACCGTTTTTAGCGGCGTCAAGCATAAGATCTCTGGTCTTTGCCGCAAGATAGTCTGCGGGGATTTCTTCTCCGACTGCGATTCCATAATATGTATCATTGAAGGCAAGACCGTAAGCATAAGCCTTATTTCGCTCACCGACGACATCAATGCCGATTGTTCTGCCGTTGGAGGAAGGATCAATGAGGAAGAGGAATGCATTTGCATACACGCTCTCACATTCTGACTTTCCGGCAACAATGGTCACCACCGCTTCCGGAGCCTTTTCCGCCGCTTCACTCTCAAAGAACTTGAAGAGGGACTTGAAGTTTAGTTTTTTTATTACGTCGTAAGATCTATCGTTGTATATGTTTTTCATCGCCAGATCTTCAATTTTGACGTCTATGGGTGCATCCAGCCTTATCGTTGCCAGATCCTTTGAGAGGACCGCAAGATCAAAGTGCTCGCGCATGGCTGTCTGTGCCTTCTTTGGTTTAATATCATCCACATGCTCGTAAGCATTCTCAATTGAATGATATGTGCTAATGATTGCTGAGGCGGTCTTCGGACCGACGCCGGGCAGACCGGGTATGTTGTCGGAAGAGTCTCCCATAAGGGCCTTCATGTCAATGAACTCAAGCGGTGTGACTCCGAGAGATTCGTAGACGTCTCTGGCATAGTAATGCTCATATGTCGTTTGGCCTTTGGATGTCTTCGGAATGATGATCTCGGTCTTATCGGTCGCGACCTGCAGGAGGTCCCGGTCTCCGGATACGAGTGAAACATCGATGCCTTCGGCCTCCGCCTTTCTTGACAGAGTCCCGAGTATATCGTCAGCTTCCCAGCCTTCCAGTGAGAGGTGCGTGATGTCCATTGACTCAAGGAGATCCTTGACGAGAGGCACCTGCTCATGGAATTCCGGCGGGGCAGCCGACCGGTTGCCTTTGTAGGCTTCATACATTTTGTGTCGGAAGGTCGGCGCTTTCTTATCGAACGCAACCGCGATGTAATCGGGCTGTTCCTCCTCTATCACTTTTCTCAGAATGGCCAGAAATCCATAAACGGCGTTCGTGTGGACTCCGTCCGGGGTAGTCATAGACAGAGGCATTCCGTAAAATGCTCTGAAGAGTATACTGTATCCGTCAACAAGCAGAATCTTCTTATTCATGTGAATTGTCCTTTCGGTTCATAAAGCGGGATTATCTCACCGAGACTTGAACAGCTTCAGTAAGTTGATAATGAACTCCTCAGCTCCCGGTATGGCGGTGACGGCAAATCCGATCGCAAGACTCACTTCAGATATAGTCACGCACACTCTGGTCAGGTTATTCATGAGTTTTGACCCTGAAATTCGTCTTTCGCATCTGCGCAGGTCATCTTCCAGCAGCTTATTCATATCAAAAGACCGTTCCATACCATCCTTTGAATCCAGATAATCAAGCGCATAGCCAATAATAAAATATGTCTCGAGCTCCTCGTAGCAGTCGGGACATGAGCGGACATGCTCAATGAACTCCGAACACTCCTTGTTCGTAAGCGTACCCTCAATATAGCCGTTTACTCTGTTCTTTGCTTCCTTACAGTCCATATTGTACTCCCGCCTCTTACCGGCATGAAAGACAAGTCTCAAGGCATACACACTAATTATAGTTTCAATCCTCGAGTTATAGCAATACAATTTGGACTTCATTTGCAAATAAAAGAGAGAAATGTACATATGCCATTTCTCTCTAATCCGCGACTCTGACTCAGTCAGATGCGATTTCAGCGTGTCTTTTCGTAACTTTGATATTTTTTAATAAGTACTGTGAAGAGTACAGGTGATATCACAAGTACTGACAGGGCAAAGATAATTCCTGCAGTGTTGTCACCTGTCTTAGGTGACGTCACCGTCTGAGTCGAATATCTGACCTGCTGAATCGTCGGTACCGGACTCGGTGTTTTGGTAGGTGCCTTAGTAGGTGTCACCGGAACTATTATCTTCGTAGTTACCTCTGATTTTTGTGAGGTCACTTCTTTTCTGTTCGGATCCCTGGCGCTCACGTATGACGAGTTCAATACTTTGCCGGCTTTTATATCTGCAGCTGTCAGAGCGTATGTGGCAGTAGCGGTCATCGTAGTTCCCGGCTTAAGCTCATGCGTAATATCAGGGTAATTCATTTTGATCTCAGACAGTCCATGTCCTGTCAGCGAATCGACAAGAGTGATGTCATGAAGAGTCGTCCCGCCTTCGTTTGCAATACTGAAGGAATATGTAAGCACCGTACCTTCCTTCGGGTTGTTAAGTGATGCCTTGTCTACACTCTTCTTTACAGTTATCTTAGAGGTCTGCATAAGCTGCGTTGTCACTTCACTTGCAGCCGGCTGCAGCGGATTTCCATCGACATCCAGGGCACTCACTGTGATCCGATTCGTTATTTTCCCTGTGTCAATATCTGCCTGCGTAATCTTATAGACTGCTTTTCCGGTTATTGACTCACCGGGGCAGAGAGTCTTTGTTTCACCCCGGGATGCTGTCTCTGACCAGTCCCACTGAATATCGACACCTGCACCTTTAAGCATTGCATCATCGAATGATATATCTTTGAGGACCATATTCCCTGTATTGCTGTATATCATTGTATAACTTACGGCATCCCCCGCTTTGGCCTTTTCGATAATTTCTCTGTCAACTTTCTTCACGATTGTATGGGATGCGCTCTTCTCGACAATTGTAGTAACTTCAGCCCGGGCAGGTTCCAGTGGGTCTCCTTTCGGATCTTTCGCATTCATGACCACTACATTCGTAACCTTTTCTGCACTGATGTCATCCTGAGTCAATACATAGACTGCATGACCGTTTATTGTCTGGCCCGGAAGCAGAATTCCTTCATCGTTCCATTCCCAGGTGATTGCTGTATCGGCATTCTCAAGCAGCTCATCCGCAAAAGTCACTTCCATGAGGGTCGTATTTCCGGTGTTCGATGCCGTGAAATCATATCTGATCTCATATCCGGGCTTTGCGACATCGGATGAAATTTTCGTCACGGACGCCTTCTTTGTGACTGCACAGGACGAGCTCTGTCCAAGCCTGGTTTCTGCGTCATCCCGGGATGAAACTTCTGTATTCTCAGGATCCTTCGCGGTAACTTCCGCTTCGTTAATTACAAGTCCTTTATTAATATCTTCCTGAGTGACTGCATATCCGGCTGTCATTATATAGCTCTCAGAAGGCGCGAGTGTATCCGTTTCCCTGTCATACGTGATATCTGAAAGAACCTTCATCATGCTGTCTTCAAGATTCACATCGTGGAGAGTTTCATCGCCCGTGTTGGTCACAGTGACCGTGTAGGTCAGAAAATCTCCGGCTTTTGCCTCAGCGATGTCATTAATATCGACGTCTTTTACCAGAGTGATTTCCGGGTGCGGCTCCTTCGTTATTATATTCGGTATCTCGGTATTCACCCATGTGCCGTCCGGGGCTCTGCCTTTACCTGAAGCCTTATTTTCCAGAATCGTCACATCGATATCTTCCTGCGTGAGTACATACTCCGCAGTCGCGGTCACTGTCTCTCCGACTGCGAGGAAGCCTTCTTTTGTAGGCCAGCTGTATTCTTTGACTACAACGCCCTCCTTAAGATCGACAAGCTCTACATCAGTCAGATCAACGTTGCCTGAATTGGTAAGACTTAACGTGTACCTGACCACGTCGCCTGCCTTAGCGCCCGTGTAATCAAGCGTGTCTGCGGTTTTATCTATTATGAGTTCAGGGTTATATTTTATCTTTACTTTGGCATTTGCGTCAGATGTCACTTCAACACCGTTAGGATCAGTACCTTTTCCCGTTGCGGTGTTAGTGACCTCTTTCGCCGTAATATCCTCACCGGTCAGATCATAAGTCGCGGTCGCGTTAACAGTCTCACCGGGGGACAGTACGCCGGGTCCGGTCTCGCTGTCAGAGCTTCCTTTCCAGTCATATGTAATTTCACTGACTCCGGCAAGATGATCAACGATCTGCACATTTTTCAGTGTATTTCCGCCGGTGTTTTTGAGTTCAAAATTCCAGACGACCGCGTCACCCTTTCCGACATCTGTGAGAACAGCTTTCGGTGTTGTCTTCTTGAGAAGAATGGACGGAGTTGTCTCGATGATAGTTGTGTCTTCCGCCTGATCCGTTACTGTCTTTCCGTTTCCACCGACAGCGGATACTGACGCTTTATTGAGGACCGAGCCTGCATCAATATCTTTCCGGCTCAGAGCATAAGAAGCATGCCCTTCTATTTTCTCACCGATTCCCAGCTCCGTGTTAGCAAGATCCGTATTCCATGTAAGGTCGATCAGTTCATGATCATCCTGGAAATTAATATTGCTTAGCGGAATATTGCCGGTATTGGTAATCACGAAGTTATATGAAATAAGATCTCCGACTGTCGGATCTGACATTTTATTCGGGTCAGCCGTCTTGCTGAGAGAGATTAAGGGCTCAGCGGTCAATGTGGTCTCCGCGTCATCCTTATCCGACACCTTATTTTCTTTCGGATCGAGACCCTCAGCAGAAGCTGTATTTACCACCTTTCCGGCAGCAATATCTTCCATTGTCAGCTCATAATCGGCAGATGCCGACACCTCTTCCCCGGGAGCCAGGGTGCCTTCACCGGTAGCAGCATCCGTGCTCGCCGTCCAATTTACATTAAGATTGCTGACAGGCAGCATATCTGTCAGGGTCACATTGCTCAGCGTGAGTCTGCCTGTGTTTTTTACTCTAAAACTGTATTTCAGTTTATCTCCCGCCTTCGCGTTTTCTATCTTTGACCGGTCCACATCTTTTGTCAGACTGATAGCTGAACCTTCTTCAAATATTGTTATTTCGGGTGTTTCGAGGTCAATATTCTTATCATTCTGATCCTTTATCGTGACATATGCTTTATTAGGGATTTTCGCGTAGGTCTTGCCATCTTTTACGACCAGCGTCTTACCGTCCAGTTTTTCGTCTTTTACTGTGACCGGAATTGTGAATACATAGCGTCCTTCGACATTTCCGGGCGTATTGGCCGCCGCTGTAACAGTCTGCCCTTCGACCCTGATTGTCCAGTCATCAGTGACATCTTTTCCTTCGCGAGTCACTTTAATACTTTTCCCTATTGTAAGGCAGTCATCAAATGTATCCTTCACAGTAACTGCCTTTGCGCAGTTCGAAGGGTTAATGGCAGGAAAATCTTCTGTGACGGTATATTCAATTTCTTCATTTGCCTTCACATACTCCCTGTTTACCGCCTTGACCGGTGCCGGGGGATCCGGATACTCTCTGAATACTGTGTTGGCAATAAAGCTTCCGCAGGCCTGACCGGTCCATTCTAGCTGAGCTTCACCTCCGGAAATTGCTGCGACGACCCATAAACGCTGATCGTCTGTAGAGACGTCACCAAGGAAGTTTCTGCCGGAATCATATCTGGCATTCGTCTTTCCGTACTTGTCCTCCACGGCAAGCAGATTGTTCTTCAACATGTACGTATCGTCTGCGTAACCGCTCATAAAGCAAAAGCCTTCATGAAATGATGAAAATGAAGAATCGTTCGACTCATGGAGAATATCAATATCCCTGTAGGTCTGTGCCAGTAAAACATTGGAAAGCTTGTTCCCGTTTTTATCCTGGATCCTGATACTCCAGTTTTCCACCGAGAACGGTCCTGGGTTTGTGGTAGTCGGGGTGAACTCAGAAGTCCGCACATATGAGTTGGAGGAAATGACACCAGTCGAATTATCTGTGAGAGCCACTGTATAATATGGCGCGGAAGTCACTGTGGCCGCATTATAGGTAGGCTTCATTGTCATGACTTTTGTCAGAGTAAATACAATATCGAATTTATTATTCTTATCCTTCCCATAGTAACCCGCATCTTTGTATGTAACGCTGGCAACATTCGACCAGCTGACTGCATGTGCTTTACCCGCCTCCTTTGGTATGCTGGACGGTGAAGTGTATAAATATGTCATTGCACCCGAAGTGACCGTCTTAAAATTGCTGTTGATGACCTTCCATACAGGTGATTTGAGGCTGGTGATGTACCCGATCGAAAGGTTATTTTTACCGGCGAACTCATTATAGAGCGCATCCGTGTTCTGAAGATTATCGACAAGATGCAGTGTATATGTACCTGCGGCTGATACACTGACCGGCATGCTGCCAATTATACATAAAATTGCCATAATCAGAGAAATGAAACTTTTTAAAAGCTTTTTTATATACATGCTCTGGGTTCCTTTCTTAAATTATCGTTGTAGACAATTGCGAAACTGTTTTTCTCGGGAAGCTGCGCTGTTGTTTATCTCATTGAAGCGTTTCAGGGTGGTCGGGCTATCTGACTGATAATCAGGTAATATTCTTCTTTCACTTTATTTTTCCTTCATATTTGGCATTTAACACACGACTCTAAAGTTACATGAATTCTGCCAAGAAACAGATTTGTGTTTCAGGACAGCAGATGATCACGGTGTGTACTCACGTATAAGTATGGCCTGCAGGACCCTGCGCTCATCACTGTAGGAAGCGCAGGTACTCAGGGTGATAATTCTGCCATAAGCTGATCTCGGGATTGGCATATTTATGTACGACCTCTGATTTTCATTGCGAATCCATCTCGTTACCTTAGTGTCGACATCTTCCGTGAAACTCACATCGGCACCTTCATCATTCGATCTATAAGAATTACTTTCTACACTAAGGGCCGGCATACCATCTGCGGTTTCGTCTCTACCGGACAGCAGGCTTTCTGTACTCCCGTCAATTTTGAATAATGAGTAGCTCTCATCATCGACATGAGATATATGCATCGAAATCATTGCATATAGACATGCCTTCTCTTTTGTACATAGCCATAAAAAAGGCTGCTGCCTGTAATCTTCCTCTGTCATATTCCTGAATCTGCCGAACATGCTTCCGTTATCCATGTTGTGTCCGTAGATGACTGTATTTATGTCTGTGAGATCCGGGGCGTTGGCCGCTTCCATAAATAGAGAACCGGCGTTTTTGTATTCTCCGTTTGGCAGATGATGCAGATAAAATTCATTGTCATCACCCTGAACTACCGGATAGGCAATTTCCATCGCGGGAATATTGATCCATGCGACAATATCCTTTCCTGACTTTGTTAGCTTTGACCAGTCAACGACCGGCTTGTCCGGTATTGCCACCCCGTCGATAGTTTCAGCAGGGTATATTTCGTCTGAATTATTTTGCCCGGCTGAGTCATCAGGTCCCCCTTCACCTTCCAAATCGTCACGTTTTTCTGACTTGGTCGTCTCTTCATCTCTATCCGGCTTATCTGTTATTTTCACGCTCTGTACGGCGCTTCTGCCCATATCCTCGTATGCACGGTCCGCCGACCAGTAATCCCATGCGCGATAAGTCAGATAGGCTCCTGATGCAGTGACCAGGATAAAAGTGAGAAGGATAGCAATGCCTAAAAGCTTTTTTTCCTTAATTTTCATGTGTGCGTCTCCGGGTTGGTCAGTAGTCGTTTTTATGTGTGATTGATTCGCTGCTTATTAACACCTTCATGAAAAACAGATTACATTTCCCCTGAGGTAAAAAAGGGTATAAGAAATACAGCCTATGGATCCGCAAATCCATGAGCAGTCTTGTGCCGAAGCCTTCGGGCAGGTCTCCGACCTTATTAAAATGTTCGGGAATTATTGTTCTGGAATGATATTCAGAATTGCCTTATTTGGTGGTAAAAGAGTATCAGATAAGAGATATTATGTAAATGGATTTTTTGAAAGTCCATAATATCCTGCCATTTACGTGGTATATTTTTACGGCAGAGCGCTCTATTCAATAATGACCGTCAGCCTGATTATCATAAAGTTTCAATATTTGCCTAAAACATCCTGCCTGAACTATTTCTTCAAAAATATTGTGCACACTACTAAAAGACGAAAAATGTAGACAATCCGCACTTAATCTGCTATTATAAGTGTTGCTTAGCCGGCGTGTCGGAACTGGCAGACGAGACAGACTCAAAATCTGTTATCCGTACGGATGTGTGGGTTCGAGCCCCACCGCCGGCATAGAACAAAATCCCCGAAAATGTTGAATTTATCAACAAAATCGGGGGTTTTTTCTGTTTATTTCACTTAAAAGCAGATTCAAGTCCCGCGGGCGAGACTTGAATCTGGGTCAGTTTAATTATGATTGCTGAGCATCAGCCTCAGCCATAAGTTCCTTATACACCGGCAAATTGCTGAACGTCGCGAAATAATCCTGCGGCGTCTCAGCCCGGCGGATCAACTCATAGCTGCCATCCTCGTGAAGGAGGACCTCTGCGGAGCGGAGCTTTCCATTGTAGTTGTATCCCATGGCGAACCCGTGAGCTCCTGTGTCATGGATATAAATCAGGTCTCCCATGTTGATCTTCGGAAGCATTCGATCCACAGCGAACTTATCGTTGTTCTCACAGAGAGAACCGGTCACGTCATACATATTCGTGAACGGAGCATCCTCCTTGCCCATGACCGTGATGTGATGATAAGCGCCATACATGGCAGGTCTCATCAGGTTGACGGCGCAGGCGTCAACACCGATATACTCCTTATGCGTGTGCTTCTCGTGGATCGCGCGTGTGACGAGCGCACCATACGGGCCGGTGACAAAGCGTCCCATCTCCGCGTAAATCGCGATATCCCCCATACCTGCCGGCACGAGGACCTCTTCATAAGCCTTGCGGACGCCTTCACCGATTGCCATGATATCGCTCTTCTCCTGACCGGGCTTGTAGGGGATACCTACGCCGCCGGAGAGGTTGATGAATGTGATATGGCAGCCTGTCTCGCGCTGAACTTCAACAGCGAGTTCGAACAGGAGCTTAGCCAGCATCGGATAATAGTCATTTGTGACCGCGTTGCTGACAAGAAAGCTGTGGATACCAAAGTTCTCCACACCGTTCTCCTTGAGTATCTTGAACGCGTCGTAGAGCTGGGAAGTTGTCATGCCGTATTTTGCATCGCCGGGGCTGTCCATGATACCGTTGCTGACCTTGAAGATTCCGCCCGGATTGTAACGGCAGCACATTGTCTTAGGGAATTTTCCGACCGCTTTTGCAAATGACTCTATCATTGTAAAATCATCAAGATTTATGATTGCGCCCATGTCATTGGCATAGACATATTCCTCATCCGGCGTGTCGTTGGAGGAGAACATTGTAAGTTCACCGCCGCAGCCGATGGCTTTGGACATCATGAGCTCAGTCAGGGACGAGCAGTCGCAGCCGCAGCCCTCTTCCTTAAGGAGCTTTAAGATGACCGGGTTCGGCTCTGCCTTTACCGCAAAATATTCACGAAAGCCCGGATTCCAGGAAAATGCCTTGTAGATCTCGCGTATATTTTCACGGATACCCTTTTCATCATAAATATGAAACGGGGTCGGGATCTCACGTGCGATCTCTTCAAGTTTCTCTTTTGTCGTAAACGGTCTCTTTAACATAATACTATCTCCTCTTCATGAACACAGCCGAATCATCCTATGCACGGCTGCATCGTCTGTCTTATAAACACTTAAGCAGTATGTGACCTGTCCCATCATCGGATCATGCCGCACACTGCATCGTTTTAAATCGACAAATTGTATTATACATAAACGGACCGCTCATGACAACAGGCATATTGTCACTTTGTCCCAGGATAATGGCGCCTTGGTTCGTTCCTGTACAAAAAATGATCTCCGATGACGATTTTGGGGATAGTCTTCGGAGATCAATATGTTGATTAATGCGTGTTGATAGTTTGTAGGGATTTTATTCGTCTACTGTAATGACATACATCATGTTCGTCTCACCGCAGGACTCAGCCTCGCCGTGGACGTTGAAGATCGGATCGCCGGCTGTAATGACAACACGGTCGCCGGGCTTAACGAAACCTGCATCTTTTACAGTCTCGATCGCATGGTCTATGAGAAGGGTCTGGTTCCTCTCCTGCTTGCCCTTGAGCGGTGTGACACCCCAGTAGATCTGCATTCTTCTGCACATTCTGTAAAGCGGGCTGACAGCGTAGATCGGGATATCCGGACGGAAGTTGGACATAAGTCTTGCGGTTCTTCCGGAGATAGTCGGGATGATGATAGCCTTGGCATCGACGTTCTTGGCTGTGCGGACCGTTGCGTAGCATACGGAGCTGGAAACACCGTCCTGATCTTCCATTGTTCTCTTATGAGTGAACTGGGCTTCGTTCATATACTTCTCTGTGTCGCTTGCGATCTGAGACATCAGTGTGACTGCCTCGACCGGGTACTTGCCTACTGCGGTCTCGCCGGAGAGCATGATGGCGTCGGTGCCGTCGTAGATAGCATTTGCAACATCAGTGACCTCAGCACGCGTCGGACGCGGGTTGCGGATCATGGAATCGAGCATCTGTGTAGCTGTGATGACCGGCTTGTAAGCCTTGTTGCATTTTGCGATGATTGATTTCTGAATGTGCGGAACCTCATGAGCCGGGACCTCAACACCGAGATCGCCGCGGGCTACCATGATGCCATCGGAGGCCTCAATGATCTCATCAATATTCTGGACAGCCTCCGTGCACTCGATTTTGGAGAATACCGGGATTTTACAGTCATGCTCAGCGAGCAGGGCTTTAATCTCGCGAACGCCTGCTGCATCGCGGATGAAGGAAGCTGCTACAAGGTCGAATCCGTTCTCTGCGCCCCAGATGAGATCTTCTCTGTCCTGCTCTGTGATGGCCGGAAGCTGAGTGGAGACACCCGGAATGTTGCAGCCCTTGCGCTCTGAGAGATAACCGCCGACTTTGATCACGCAGACGACGTCTTCGCCGACAATTTCATCGACGACCAGTTCCATCAGACCGTCATCAA
Organism: Lachnospiraceae bacterium; assembly: GCA_045221675.1. Taxonomy (GTDB): domain Bacteria; phylum Bacillota; class Clostridia; order Lachnospirales; family Lachnospiraceae; genus Chordicoccus. The sequence continues at coordinate 39,352 of JBGUWZ010000023.1, forward strand.
CAAGGATTCTGTTGCCCGGCTTGACATCCTGCCAGAGGAGCTTGTAGGTGATGGAAACCTTCTCAGCGGTACCCAGAATTTCTTCCGGTGTCAGAGTGATTTTCTTTCCCTCTTCAAGAAGGACTTTCTGACCGTCGACAAGCTTGCCGACACGGATTTCCGGTCCCTTGGTGTCGAGCAGCATAGCAATCGGTTTGCCTGCGATCTGGCGGGCTTTGCGGACAGCTTCCATGCGCTGCAGCTGCTCCTCATGTGTGCCATGGGAGAAGTTAAATCTTGCAACGTCCATGCCGGCTTCAATCAGCTTGACAAGAAGGTCGATGTTCTCCTCCTGCGGACCCATAGTACATACAATTTTGGTTTTTTTCATTTCTGTACTCTCCTTTGATTTATAGTATGGCCTTACATAACTCATTGATCTTGAAGATGCTCTTCACTGCCGAACTGCTTAGAAGTAATTATATGTGTATGTGTGTATAAATGATCCATGCAATACTCATGGCTCCCCTCACACTTTGAGCAAAATCTGAACTCAAGGTCCGGATCGGACGCCTCAGTTCTCCCGCAAATTTCACATCTGTGCCTTGTTGGTTTGAAAATTGTAGTCCCGGACTGCGGATTAAGTCCGGCTCTTCCGGCAGCACGCTGCTGGAATGGGTTGTGATAGTTTGCATTTGCAGACTGATTTCCCCGCACTCTGTTCACATTGTTCTCATACCTTCGCCTGCCTTCTTCGATTCCTTTTTGGAAATCGCGTCTGCGCTTTCTCTCCTGAGGTGAATAGCGCCTGAAATCTCTTGTCGAAAAGAAGAAAATGAAGAAATTGAGCAGCACTGCGACCATAGCGATGATCGGTATCCAGTGAGCGATGTATCCTTCCATTATAAATCTGACATTGGCTCCGGCTTCGTAGACCATCATCGCAAAGTACAGTATGCCAAGCCATTTGACTTTGATCGGAATGATGAAGTACAGATATACCTGCGCTTCAGGGAATGTAGCTGCAAATGCAAGAAACATCGACATCACAATATAGTACGTGCTGAATGTATTTCCAACCATAACATTCTGACCGATAATCGCGGAAAATACAAAGTACGAGATAAAGGCTGCGATCAGTGTCAGGAGCATACCGCCAAAAATATATATATTGTATCGAAACTCTCCCCACGCATGCTCAAGTGACGTTCCTATAGACAGATAGAATATCAGCATGATCAGAGTAAAAATGAGGCCGATGCCGCTAAGGTCCAGGCTCGCGGGTGGTATGACGATCCAGGTAATGATTCTCCATACTTCCCCCCGGAGAATGAGCCCGGGTTCGAGTGTCATAAATTCCGCAATGTTCGGATTAATCAGCTGCAGCATGTAACCGATCACATAGCAGCATATCATAACGAAAGTGAGGCGCGGTATTGCGTATCGGCCGAACTTGCGCTCCATATTATTCAATAATTTGTTCATACAATGCCTTTCTGTGCATCTGTCAGATGACCGGGACGTTCGAATTTTTTGCCCGGCCGGCTTATTCTTTCAGCCTTTTGATATCTGAATACAGATATTAACATTATATGATTTAATGAATGTTTCGTCAATATCGCGTATGAGTGACGTTTCTTTGCGCGTGCAATTCCCGGTGACAGTTCATACATATCCTGACGCAGGTCCGGATCCGGGCATGTTGTGCATTTACAAAACGGACTTCTGTTTATATAATTACAGCATGTTCAGATCCTGAAAACAGCAATGACAATATCTTTTTGTTAATTAAATGTAGCATAATAATGCAGCACTATACATATATTTACGGTTCCTATTCCGTTACAAATGGAGGTATTTTTATGGCCGGCTCTTCTTTTGGCACACTCTTTCGAATAACGACATGGGGTGAATCCCACGGTCCTGCTCTCGGCGTTGTCGTCGATGGCTGCCCTGCCGGCATACCTCTTTCAGAGGCTGATATCAACATTTATATGGAGCGCCGCCGCCCGAACGGCGGAAGTATGTCAACCGCCAGGAATGAGGCGGACAAGATCGAGATCCTCTCGGGTGTCTTCGAGGGAAAAACGACAGGTACACCAATCTCCATGATGCTTCGGAACACAGACCAGCGCTCCCGTGACTACAGTAATATAAAAGACGCGTATCGCCCGGGTCACGCTGATTATGGATATGATTCCAAATACGGCTTCAGAGATTACCGCGGAGGCGGCAGGTCTTCCGCGCGAGAGACGGCTGCCCGCGTTGCAGGCGGAGCGGTCGCTATAAAGCTCCTGACCATGCTTGGCATCAATGTAACTGCAGAGCTCTCCGCCGTCGGCGATATTCCGGCTTCTGACATGGAAAAATGCGAAGCGCTTGTGTCCAGGGTCCGGAGTGAACAGGATTCGATCGGCTCAACAGTGACCTGCAAAGTCACAGGAATGCCGGCCGGAATCGGCCAGCCGGTATTCGACAAGCTCGATGCAGACCTTGCCAAAGCCATGTTCTCGATCGGGGCCGTCAAAGGGCTTGACATCGGGGCGGGTCACAGGGCTGCCCTCATGCGGGGAAGTGAGAATAACGATTCCTTCAGCATCAGGGAAGGCAGGGTCATCACGACTACAAACAATGCCGGCGGTATTCTGGGCGGACTATCGGATGGATCTGATATTGATCTTACTGTCTATTTCAAACCGACCCCTTCTATCTCACGTCCCCAGAAGTCAGTAAATTCTGATCATGAGGAAATCAATCTCGAAGTACGCGGACGCCACGATCCTGTGATTGGCAGACGCGCAGTTGTCGTTGTCGAGTGCATGACCGCACTTGTCCTGGCAGATGCTCTCCTTGTAAACATGACGTCCAGAGCAGACAGAATCGTAGAATTTTACACCAAAATTCACTGACACTGCCTATCGCCTTTCTCTTTGAATATATTTATCGGACGGTATCAAAGCGCCTTCATCCTGTGCCTGTGACAGGCTTGTCGACTGTATGAAAAAAGAGGCTGCACGCGCAGCCCCTTTTTTGTTCTCTTTCGTTTATTATACAGCGTTAGCTTCAGCTTCCGCCTCCGGAACGTCACGGACTTCAGCCGGAGCTTCCTCAATCTTATGGAATGCCATGCAGTTCGGGGCATCCAGCTTCTGCGGACGTCCTTTCATCATGATGACATTTTTCTCATAGTCAATCTTGAATGTGGTGATTGATCCCTCTCCGTTGTTGACAACAGCGATGTGCTGCTGATCCGGGAAGAGCGCGACATCCTTTGGATAGTTGCCCGAAATCGGAAGGGCAAATTTCTTTTCAAGGATACCGTTCGACTGGTCGATCTTGAAGCAGGCGATGGAATCGTCTCCGGAAGTAGCGCAGAATACATACTGACCGTCGTAGGAGAGACGCATAGCGGATGCGGCATCGTACGGATCTCTTGCATTGGAAAGAGTTGAAACTTCCTGAATCTGTCTGAATGTCGGAAGTCCGCGCTGATCGATAAAATACTGATACACACGAATCTCATTCGTTATCTGGCAGAGAACATAGGCAAAGAAGCCATCCTTGCTGAAGTGAATACTTTTCGGACCGACCTGCTTACCCATGCGGAGAACGTCGACTTCTTTCAACGTGTTCGTGCGGTGGTCTATCCTGTAGAGAATGATCTGATCGAGGGCTTCATCAACAGCGCAGAGGAAATGATTGTCCGGAGTTACACGGACGCAGGTTACATGCGGGCGGAAAGATCTCTCATTGATCGCGCCCTGTCCGCGATGGAAGATACCATCCATGACACTGCCGAGACGACCGTCCTGATGCGTATGAACAACAGTGACACGGCCATCATGATATCCGCCGACGAAGAGGTACTTGCCGCTCAGATCTGTCGAAAGATGATTTCCTCTCATTCCGCCGATGTCGATCTGGTTGATAGCATTCAAATCACCGGTCGGGCCGATCTCGAAAACGATAACGCCCTCATCTGCGATAGAATACAGATACTTGCCGTTTCTGGATACTGTCAGATAGGAAGAATTGTTGCACTTAACGACCTTGCGAAGGTGAAGCAGGCCTTCCGCTACGTCTACGTCATAAATATGGATACCCTTGCTTTTTCCGTTAGTGTAGGTGCCGACATACGCGACATAATTCTCTGCTGCAGCCATTGTTTTCTCCTCTCAAATGTCAGATTTGACTGATTTAATAGTTTCGGAGACCGTGTCCCCTTTGATGCTTAGATCAATCCGGCTGTGCGGAACACTGTCAAAGAGAGCCCCTCATATCGGTTTTGTATAAACCGCACAAACAAATCGAAAATGTCTCCGATTATTTTAGCCGAAAAGCTATATTCCTGTTTAATTATAGTACAAAGAATCAGCATTTTCCACCACTTTATTCACAGAATCCGCATTATTTAAGGGATTTTTTTCATGAAATCCACACGATATTGCGGTCGCCCGGACAAAGGGACTGCTATATGCTGTGTCATCAGAATTCAAGCGTCTCCATCGGTTTCATGACAATTAAATTTTTCTCTGCAAATGACATCTGCTCCGCCGAATGGAACGGTACTATCCGTGCAAATCTGTTCTTTCCCCGAAGCACCTTAAGCTCCTCCGCCGTCTGGTGGACCGATATTCTCAGAAAGTCAGCTTTGCCACGGGCTAATAACTCGCTCGCGCACCCTCCCGGAATCTGCTTTCCGGTGAGTACGACCCTGCCACCAGCGTCAAGTATATGCAGGGCAGTATCCCTGTTCCACTCCTTGGCGATCTGAGTATCGGGAACTACGATCGCGGATCCCGGCACTATAGCCTTCTCCGAATACTCCTTGACTTTCAGATAGTTTCCGCTGCCCTGCTGCCATCTCTGGCGGGCACGGAGGACACATGCGTAGCCGATCGGAAATTGCATGAGAGGATGAAGGTGCTCAGACTCCGATGCCCGAATCATTCCCTTTCTCAGCCAGCTTTTTCGGTCCTCCGTATCGCGGAGTTCCTGAATCAGATACTCATCCGCATAGACTTCACACCCCGTCTCGATCAGAATACGTATCACGTCGAGACCCCTTCCGTGAGACGGCACAGGATAAAAGTTTATCCGCTGAGCAGCATATTCGTTGGAGACATACTTTTTAAATGCCTTCAGGTTCTCCCTGCACAGACTGCCCTTCGTACCGTAGGCGGCATCAATCACAGCGAGATCGGCTGTAACGTCTCTGATCTTGTCGCATTTGTAAGCAACCGATTTCTCAACGTAGTCTCCCGAGAACAGAACTTTCCTTCCCTCAGCAGAAAAAAGAAGCCATACGCTGCCCATACAGTGTCCGCTCCTTCCCCATATCACGCTGAGACCGTGTTCTAAAGAGATTTTCGACCCCCTGTCTCCCAGTTCTTCCAGCACAAGGCAGTCGCGCACCGGTCCTGACATTGTATCCAGCGTGAACCTGCTGGCGACGACAATACCTCTGAAACCGCGCTCATATAGCCACATGACAGCTCCGGCGTGGTCAGCGTGACAGTGTGTGAGAAACAGATAGTCAATGCTCTTTATCTGTTCGTCCGACAAAAATGGTCTTGAACTGCCATAGGGCTCTCTCATCAGGCCGCAATCTACAAGTATACGGACAGACTTTCCCTCCAAAAGGAAGGAGTTTCTTCCGTGTTCAGATGCTCCACCGGCAATATAAAGCTTCATTTTTCCCTCCATCAAAATTGTTCCCCAACCATTTTAGCATGAGTAATCGATGTCTTCCAGTTCTTCGGGCTTTGTATCAGAAAAAATAAAAACCTCCTCTCTGTGGGCTAACAGGATCCGTTTTCCGCCCCTGTCTCCCTCAAGTTCCATGAGCTCTGGGATGAATTCCGCCCCGAAGCCGCCTGGATTCCCCATCTCCCCCTCTCTTCCGATGCAGGCAAGTCGTTTTCCGCTCCGTGCAAATGCATGAATAAACTCTCTCACCGTTCTCTCCTTAAGATTCGGAGTATCGGCAACGAAGAAAATGAGAGCATTATCAGGGGAATCACCGGCAGAGCGATATGTGACATCTCTACAGGCAGCAAACGCTTCGTTATCTTCAACGAGATACGCGACAGCACACCTTATAGAAGATGAAATACCCCTCGAAGGATCCGGGTTAATGACGCATTTTACCGGTTTCACAGTCTCCCTGCCGATTCGCCTGACTTCATCCTCGATCTTCTCGTACTGAGTGACGACCGTAATATCTTTCACCAGATCATCTGATTTCAGAATGCTGACCAGCCTGTCCAGCAGTACTCTGTACATGGGGATTCCGTCATATGATGCGAGGAGCTTATTTGCGCCGAATCGCCGCGAGTAGCCAGCTGCGAGATATATAAAGTGGAATTTCATTGGATACCTTTCTTTTTCAGAGAATATAAAGACCGCAGTCAACCATTGTTTTCCCGGGAATTTTGTCATTCATATAGAGAAATGTGCGGGATGTTTTGAATTTTTGCCTGATAAGAGGGACATAGGTCACAAGGTATGCCCTGATCATCATTTCTCTTGTCAGGCAGGTCTCTAATGGCACTCCGAGGATATCAGCAACTCCTTCAGGGTTATAGCAGGTGTCACTTATTCTTTTTCCCTCTGCATCCATGCCCATTACAAGCACAATGTCAGTTATTTCATTCGGAATGACAGGCTCCCATGGTCTGGGCACCTTGAACGGAAGACATCTTGCGCCGTCCGCCTCAATGAGTGTGACGTCTGCATGGGCTTCGGCGAGGAGGCGATCATTGTCCGGAATCGCTGAGATTTTATGCCTTGAACGGGACTCATTCATCGGAATTCCTGCGAATGCATACCCATCGTTATCAAGCTTTTCAATAATATCGTTCACATTTGATACACAGCCTTTCTCAAGGAACATGTGTGTCGTCGTAGTGACAAGGACCTTCTTTTTTCTCACAAGAAAGTAATCTCTTACGGCATGTATGCCGGATGTCTTTCCTCCGGCTCCGCAGAATGCTATAATTTTCCGTTCGTCTCCTAAAGACTGTCCGAATAAGTCTTCAATAGAACATCTTTCCATTTATTCACCAAAAGCGGGCTGCAGCCCTTTCCGTCAACGGTGGATCTGCAGCCCCTTCCTCAGTTCAGATATAATAATTACAGAAGTCCCTTTTCATAGGCGACTACAAGCTGAAGCACACTACCTGCAATGCACCTTGCCTTGTCAGATATTTTGCTGCAATTTTCGATCTGATCGACACGCGGGTCGATGTCAGCCATCTTCATCCCCTCAGTGACCTCGAAATTGTCGGGGAGAATGCCCCGCAGCACGCCGGAGAGCGATGCCGGGACCTTAACACGGGTCTTGCCGGTATCGATCACTGCAATGATTTTTCCCTTTTCTACAATTTCACCGATGCCGCTTATGAGCTCAAGTCTCCCCGAAGCCGGGGCATGAATAACGCGCTCTCTCCCATAACCGGCCACCATGCCCGGAACCCCAGTATTCTCCATTGCGCTGCCAGTGTAATAAATCCTGCCTAAATCATGACCGCGCATGGTCTCAATTACGCATCGCACATCGACACCTGCTGTAAAGCCAGGCCCGAGAGCGATTGTGAGCGGAGCCATATCGATTGTCGTTCCGAGATTCTTCTTGGCAAGTATCGCGTCGATGAGCACATCCGGTTTCAGTCTCGAAAGAGATTTGGCCTCCGGATCAATGAGAATCATAGGCCTGCCCGGCTCTGCCCGTCGCATCGCGTCGTCAATGTTGCCGGTCAGCGTACATGTGACGCCCTCAACAGTCTTCGTACCTTCACCGTACCATCTGTCTCTCTCATAAATCGCGTCACAGAAAGCCACATTGCGCCTGATGGCCGTGGGTCTGGCGCACTCCAGTATGATTACCGGGTATCCCGCCCTGGACAGTGCTGCCACTGTACCTGTTGCAATATCTCCGCCGCCTCTTACTACGATAGGTCTCATAATTATTTTCCTTCCACATGTGTATAGTTGGGTACGCCTCTCTTTACAAATTTTCCGAGTCCTCTTCGGATGAGGCGTCCGTCATCCACACAGAGATTTCCGCGCAGGAAGACCTTCTCTACACACCCCTTAAGCTTCATTCCCTCATAGGGTGTATTGTCACAGTTCGTGACCCAGTCTTTAGCACTTATGATTTTCATCCTTGTCGGATCTATAACTGCTATATCGGCGTCACTGCCCGGAAGCAGCGCTCCTTTCGTCGGATATACACCGTACAGTTTAGCCTGATTCTCGGACAGAACGCGGCATAGACACTCCGGAGAAATTCTTCCCTTACCTACGCCCTCTGAGAACATCAGGTCGCCGCGGGTCTCGACTCCGGGCAGTCCGCCGGGGATTTTTGTAAAATCATCGATACCGAGTTTCCTCTGCTCGAGCATAAAATCGCAGTGGTCTGTGCAGACGGTATCTATTATACCACTTTTTATCGCATTCCAAAGTACTTCCTGATCATGTTTTGTGCGAAGTGGCGGAGCGCAGACATATTTTGCACCCTCAAAATCCGGCAGATCATACAGGCTCTTATCCAGGAACAGATACTGCGGGCATGTCTCCGAGTAGGCAGTCACTCCATTCTCCCTCGCGCGTATAATCTCATTAAGGGCTTTCTCGTTGGTCGTGTGGACGACCATGACCGGCGCGTCAGCCTCCCCGGCGATTACCATGAGTCTGTGGACAGCCTCGGCTTCCATGGTATCAGGCCTCGAGCGCGGATGAGCGGAAGGTCCGAAGTTGCCAAGTTCCTTCTGCTCTTTTATCAGGGCGTCGATCACAGAGGCGTTCTCACAATGACAGCCCGTGAAGGAATGGACTTCTTTAAGCTTCTTGAGTACCTCGTAGATCTCACCGTCATTCAGCATCATGGCCGGGTAGGTCATGTAAATCTTGAATGTCGTGATTCCTGCTTCCATCATGTCATCTACTTCGTCACGTATCATGGGATTCCACTCGGAGATCGACATGTGATAGCTGTAGTCGCAGGAATTCGGTCCGTTTTCATGTGCCATGTCATGCCAGTTCTGAAGCCCTTCCTTCAGAGTCTCGCCATGGTACTGGGTGCCAAAGTCAATAACGAGAGTCGTTCCGCCGGCAATCGCAGCGGCTGTTCCGGTCTCAAAATTATCGGACGTGACCGTACCCGCGACGTGAAGGTTGAAATGTGTGTGTGCGTCTATAAAACCGGGGAAGAGATACTTACCTGTGCAGTCGATCTCCTCGGCATCCGGGTCGCTGATATCCGTGTCCACCCGTACGATTTTCTCGTCCTCAATCAGGAGATCGGCGATCCGGGTTTCCCGGCCAGAGACTATGATTCCGCCTTTTAAACATGTTTTTCCCATTGCTGTTCCTCTTTTCTGCCAGTGTGCCATCCTAAGGCTCTGAGCGTCACAGATGTCGGTGCATCATTGTGCCCCTGCTATAAGATTTAAGGCTGAATTCAGACAGCAGGTGGATTTCATCCACCTGCCGCCGTTTCATGTATGTCCCTTTAATAATCACTTTCTGAGAAGAATATACCAGTGTTCATACAGGACTGCATTTATGAGTTCCACCATACCTTCCGGAACGCTGCCCGGTCTGTCTGCCGTTATGACACTCTCTTTCCCGAGGAAACGAACCCTGTAACGCTTCTTTGTGATGTCAAGTACCACAAATCCGTCGTTCGTGGAATCGGCCATATCGGCTTCATTTGCAAAGAGCGTAAATTTCTCTTTATACGGCTTGCTCGCGTACGGACAGAATGTCGCACAGTTTCCGCATTCGTTGCACATATAATCAACGTGAACAATCTGCGGAATATCCCATCCCGGTACCCTGACTTCAATATTAGCTCTGTTCGGACATACATCGACGCAGTTCTCGCAGATCACGTTGCAGTGCATACATCTCGCGTTATCATTCATCTTGTCGTCTGCCTCGGCGAGAATTCCCTTTTTCTCGTAAAGGGCTTCAGCGCAGATCTCCGCTTCGACTTCCCGTCGCTCTCCCTCGATTTTCCCCAGAATTGCGTCCGCAGCCTTGCGGGCATTGGCCTCGGCCTTGACGATGATGGAAGGACCATAGAGGCCGTCGCCTACAATATAGACGCCGGGCACCGAGGACTGGAGGTTCTCATCGACAAGCGGGCGGCCCTTGGCGTCGGTGTTTATGGCGTTTGCGTCATACCAGTTCTTATCGCATCTCTCTCCGACCGCAATGATCACTGTGTCGACCGGGATTTCCACCCTCTCATCCGTCTCGGTGACGGAAGCACGGCCGCTCTCATCCATCGCACCAAGCTGCATGACCGCGCAGGTCAGGATGCCATCCTTATAGGATATCGGATTCGTGAGTTCTCTGAACTCTACGCCATCCTCGACAGCTTCCAGGAGTTCCTCCTCGTCTGCCGGCATATAGCGCTTCGTACGTCTGTAGACAAGAGACACCTTTTCAACACCGTTGTTCCTCTTCGCAGCTCTGGCAGTATCCATAGCCGTATTTCCGCCTCCAACGACGACAACGTTCTTTCCGAGATCGACGTTTCCGTCTGTTTTGTTAAATTCAGCGAGGAAAGCGAGCGCATTCTTCGGCGTAATTCCGTCGATCTTCATCCGCCCTTCGCCGGGAGCGCCGATAGCGACTACTATGGTCTCAAATCCAAAATCCCTGACTTCCTGCACTGAGACTGCCCGTCCTGTCTCGAACTTAACGCCGAGCGCTCTCAGAAGATCTATATCTTTTTCAATTTCCTCATCGGCGATCCTGAAGTTCGGGATCACATAGCGCGGGACACCGCCGAGCTTCTCATTTTTCTCAAAAATCGTGACGTCCGCACCTTCCCTTGCAAGGAAATACGCTGTCGCCATGCCTGCAGGTCCGCCTCCGATCACCGCCGCCTTGATTCCGCACGGCTCCTTGGCTTTCAGCTCCGCAAGTGCCTTGTCAATGCCCGCGCGGGCGATCGTCAGCTTGGTGTTGCGGATATTCACCTGAGACTCATAGAAGTTTCTTGTACATGCGTTCTGGCACGGGTGAGCGCAGAGGTTTCCTGTCATGAATGGGAGCGCGTTCGTGTCAAGCACGACCTTCATGGCGGCGTTAAAATTCCCCTCCTCAGCATAGGCCATGTAGGAAGAAACATCCTGCTGAATCGGACAGTGAGCGGTGCAGGGCGCAAAGAAGCAGTTAAGCAGCGGGACCTTCTCATCCGTCTTTCTGTTCGGTAGCGGCTTTGCGGGCTTCACGTGATGGGCGTCTGTCAATGCAGACTCTGCCAGCGCGTTAAGTTTCTCAACGTCTATTCCTGCAAATGGCTTCACGACCCCCGAAAGTTTCTCCGCCATCTGCTTAAATCTCTGATATCCGCCTGTCTTCAGGAGTGTTGTGGCCACAGTCACAGGCCAGATGCCAGTCTCGACGATCTTGTCGATATTGAAGTAATCGGCACCGCCGGAGTACGAAATACGCAGTTTGCCCTCGAGGTCTCTGGACAGCTTGGCTGCCAGATTGATGGACAGAGCGTACAGGGCGCGGCCAGACATATACATCTCATTGCTCGGCAGCTCGCCTCGGGTGACGTCGACAGGGAATGTGTTCGTGATCTTGACGCCGAAGGCAAGTCCCTTTTCATCGCAGAGGGCCATCAGTCTCTTCAGCATCGGAATCGCGTCGACATATTGCAGGTCATCGTCGAAGTGGAACCTGCCGAATACAAGGTAGTCATATCCCATGGAGTCCATGGTATTTCTTGCAAATTCATATCCGAGCAGGGTCGGATTACATTTGATAAATGTGTTGAGCCCCTTCTCATTGATGAGATAGGTTGCAATGGCTTCGATCTCGTGCGGAGGACATCCGTGGAGCGTGGAGATCGTCGCGTCGTTCACAATGTCAGAGCGGATCGCGTCAAGATCTGATTCCGTAAAGTTCTTGAAATCACCGAGATTATCGCGGAGGACAGATATCGCGTGCTTGAACTCCTCAGTGTCCTTAGCCTCCATCATGTTGTTGATGAAGGTGTCAATCTTGGGTGTCTTGATACCCGCCAGGTCATAGCCGACTGAGATGTTGAACTGGAAGCCGTCCTGACTGCCGAGTCCGTACTCTTTAGCTATGAAGTTCAGCATGACCCACGCATTAATGTACTCGTGCTGAGCTTCAGGAACTGTCAGCTCTGTTGACCATTCGCAGTTGTAGCCCTCATCGTCCGCCTTGATGCAGGGTTTGTTCACGCAGGCGGCAAGCTCTCGTCCATCCATCTTCTGAACAGTCTTCAGCTCGAAAAATCTCGCTCCGGCGTAATATGATGCGATGATATTCTGTGACAGCTGGGAGTGCGGGCCGGCCGCCGGACCGATGACGGTCTCAAGCGGACGTCCGAAGATTTCCTGCGTGTCAGCCGGATCGGCTACGAAGGGACGGCGGACACCGAATACACTGCCATGTGAATCATGCTCGCTTCTGACCCAGTAAAGAAGCTGTTCAAATGACATACATTTCATAATATCACTCATAGTTTGTCACCTCTTCTTATTGTGTTATGAGTACAGTTATCTTGCTTAAATTGTCTCTGAATTAGCATTCAGTTCCTGCTATGCTGGTGCGATTTTTCGCTTATCCATTAATGCTGAAGTGAAGCTCATCAGCCTCAGCGCGGCACTCAGCGTAAATCTTCTCCTCGTCACAGGTCTTGAGTTCAAAGTTCTGCATGAGGATCCTGCCGTTGCAGATTGTCGTCTCGCAGTCATGTCCCATCATGCCGAAGAGAATATGTCCATTGATATTGTCCGCTCCGAGGCGTGTCGGAGGATTATACTTCATGACTATGACATCCGCGGCAGCTCCAACTTTCAGCACGCCGAGCTCGCTCTTGAAGTAGCGATTGGCCATCTTCGGATTGTTGTAGAAGAGCATTTGAGGGATCTCACTCCATGCTGCATTGGGGTCACAGAGGCTATGCTTGTGGAGAATATTTGCAACCTTAAAGGACTCGATCATGTCATGTGTATAGCCGTCGGTTCCGAGACCGGTCAGTATGCCGTGCCGCACCTGCTCCATGGTCGGCGGACACCCGCATGCGTTGCCCATGTTCGATTCGGGATTGTGGACTATCATAGTGTCTGTGTCTTTTATAAGCTGCATCTCGTGCTCATTGACATAGATACAGTGGCCGAGAAGTGTCTTCGGACCGAGAATGTCGTGGTCATAGAGGCGGTCGATGATCCTCTTGCCGTATTTCTTCAGGCAGTCGTGCAGATCTTCGATGCCCTCCGCGACATGGATGTGATAGCCGATGCCGTCCGGCTTTACGGAGGCAGCGTAATCAAACGTCTGATCCGAAATCGTGAACTGTGCGTGCATGCCCATCATGCCGGCTATCATGTCTGAATCATCTGCTAGCGCGTATTTAGCCCAGGCTGCATTCTCATCAACTGACTCTTTGGCTTTGTCCATGCCGTCTCTGTCGGAAATTTCGTAGCAGAGGCAGGTGCGGATTCCAAGGTCTTTTGCAGCCTCTCCGATTTTGAAGAGCGAATCGCGGATGTGACCGAAGCTGGCGTGGTGGTCGAAGACGGTGGTGACACCGCATTTGATAGACTGAATATAGGTATCGTATGCGCTGTATTTTGTCTGCTCGAGTGTCAGATGGCGATCGATCGTCCACCACTGGCCGTCAAGAATATCGAGGAACCCTTTCGGATTGTAACCCTTTATGGAAAAGCCTCTCGCCATGGCGCTGTAGATATGCTCATGCATATTGATAAACGCGGGCATGATGACTCCGCCGTGGGCGTCAATGAATTCAGCTTCCGGGTACGCCGCTTTCATATCCTCAAGTGTACCGAGCGCTTTGATTTTTGTCCCCTCTATGACGACGGCACCGTCACGAATTTCAGGACATTCATTGTCTCTTGTAAATACGATTCCATTTCCTACCAGATACATAATCACGTCCTTTCTCCGGGCTATATGCTGCCCGGTCGCACTGTCCTCACTTGCTTGCGCTGCTGTCCAACAATACAGCCGCGCTATCCTGATTAGCTTGCGGCTCCGACACACAACATATGAACAACTTGCGCATACGCTTATTCACCTGTCTGATTTTGATGAAGAATGCAGTCGTTTTTTACAAAAATACTGTTGTCTTATGTTTAAATTTCATCAATTATACTATAACACATCAAAGTTTCTATGTCATCATAGAAACTTCTTTACATGCCAGATGTGGGCTGTCGGTCAAAATAACTTAAAAGCACAAAGGCAGCTATTTACCACAAAATCGGGTAAATAGCTGCCTTCTTAATTCATTAGCCAGTTTAGATCGCAAATAATTGATTGATACTATCTGTTATTGATTCAATTCATGAATCTTTGATCCAAACCATACGTTGTTAATTGAGATTATTACTCATCAATCAAGATAATGCACAAATAGCCCGCTCCTCAGCTTTGGCTCGAACCACGTTGACTTCGGCGGCATAATAGCTCCGGCATCGGCGATGTCCATTAGGTCATCAAGTGTCGTCGGATACATGGCAAATGCCACCGCACTGCCGCCGTCCACCAGCTTCACGAGCTCCTTCAGCCCGCGGATCCCGCCGATGAATGAGATGCGGCTGTCAGTGCGCGGATCGCCGATTGAAAGCACCGGTGTCAGAAGATTCTTCTGCAGGATGGAGACATCCAGGCGTGAGACCGGGTCGCTCTCGTCGAAGGTTCCTACTTTGGCTGTCAGCTTGTACCACCTGCCTGAAATGTACATAGAGATATCATGCTTCTCAGTCGGTCGATACTGCTCAAGGAATTCAGTGTCAGCAGCCTTATCCGCAGGCATTTCTGCCATTGGAACAATTTCAAATGAAACTCCGACTTTGTCTAAGAATTCTTTTTCTGTAAGGCCGTTCAGATCTTGTACTACGCGGTTGTAGTCAAATATTTGAAGAACGTCGCTCGGAAACAAAACAGAGAGGAAGAAATTGAATTCCTCAGTGCCGTCATAGTCCGGATGCTCCGCTCTTCTCTTGAGACCAACGCGGACAGCCGAAGCTGAGCGGTGGTGTCCGTCAGCGATATAGAAAGCGGGAACGGAATCAAAGTACTTCTCAAGTTCCGCAATAGTATCTTGCTTGTCAATCTTCCATACAGTGTGGGATATGCCGTCGGAAGCGACAAAATCATAAATCGGGTCGTGGGAAGCCATCCAGTCAGCAGAAAACTGTTCGATGTATCCATTGTCACGGAAAGTCAGGAAAATTGGCCCTGTATTGGCATTGCATGTATCAACGTGCCTGACGCGGTCCTCCTCCTTATCAGCCCTGGTCAGTTCGTGTTTCTTGATGATATTGTTTTGATAGTCATCAATGGAGGCACATCCTACAATACCGGCCTGAGCGCGTCCGTTCATGATCTGTCTGTATATGAAATATGCAGGTTTGTCATCACGAATATTTACACCGTCATCGAGCATCTTCTGAAGATTCTCTGCTGCTTTCGCGTAAACGCTGGCGTCATAAATGTCGATGGACGGATCAAGATCTACTTCCGCCTTATCTACATGCAGAAATGAATACGGATCATCTTTCACCATCTCCCTGGCTTCCGCACTGTTCATGACGTCATATGGAAGCGCTGCCACCTTATCAGCGATGTGCTCGTCAGGTCTCACCGCAGTAAACGGTCTGAATACTGCCATATCTGTCTCCTCCTTTATAATTTTGAATTATGCCAGTTGGTGCTGATCATACCTTCCGCGAAAATCCCTAATATTATTATGTCAGCCGATCGAAATTGTCTGCAAGGTATCTCTGGCGAAGCTTTAAATTTAACGGTGGCACATTATTCTTTATGTGCCACCGCAATTTTCTTGTGTATCTTACTCCTTATGCACCATTGCAAGTTCTCGATAAGCTCTATTTTAGATACTCATCATCACTGATGCGCCGCCGCAAACTCCTTCATATACTCAACGAGCGCAACAACACCTTCCTTCGGCATCGCGTTGTAGATGGATGCGCGCATGCCGCCGACAAGCCTGTGTCCCTTGAGGTTGGAGAAGCCATGTGCTGCCTGACCTTTGACGAACTCAGCGTCGAGCGCGTCGTCGCCTGTGCGGAAAGTAACGTTCATGAGGGAACGGTCTTCCTTGGCGGCTGCCGCCTTAAAGAAATCCTGAGAATCGAGATAATCGTAAAGGATCTTTGCCTTCTCCTCGTTGCGTCTCTGCATCTCAGCAAGACCACCCTGCTCCATGAGATAATCTGTGACAAGCTTCACGAAATAGATCGGGAAGCACGGCGGTGTGTTCAGCATGGACTCTTTGTCAGCCATGATCTTGTAATCCCAGATCTTCGGGGTGATCGGCATCGCGTTGCCGATGAGATCCTCACGTACGATTACGATTGCCATACCGGCCGGAGCCAGGTTCTTCTGAACGCCTGCGTAAATCATACCGAACCTGGAAACATCGACCGGCTCGGAGAGAATGCTGGATGACATATCCGCTACGAGCGGTACATCACCTGTGTCCGGGATATACTGGTACTTTGTTCCGAAAATCGTGTTGTTCCAGCACACATGCACATAGTCAGCGTCCGGGCTCAGCTTCAGCTCATCCTGACGCGGAATACGTGTGAAGTTTTCGTCTTTGGTTGTAGCGATTTCCCTTGCGTCGAGGTATTTCTTCGCTTCCTTCAGTGCGCCTCCGGAGAAATTGCCGGAAACGATATAATCAGCGATTTTATTCTTATTTCCCAGATTCATCGGGAGAGATGCAAATACACCACTCGCGCCGCCCTGCAGAAACAGCACCTTGTAGTTGTCCGGGATATTCATGATCTTTCTCATGTTGGCTTCAGCAGCCTTGATGATATCATCGAATACCTTGGACCTGTGACTCATCTCAAGAACAGACATGCCGGAGCCTTCGCAGTTCAGGAGTTCTGCCTGTGCTTTGAGCAGGACCTCCTCCGGAAGGATGGACGGGCCTGCGGAGAAATTGTAAATTCTACCTTCAATCATAATATGTGCCTCCTCTAATTGACCAGCCTACGCTGTCAAGCACATATTATAGGTCACACCACTGCACTTTGTCACGTTAAATCTGAAAATTTTTCGATACTCTAATATCGCAATGCTTACGCTCAAGGCTTCAGCTTATCAATTAAGCGTCAACCGGACCATCGTCTCAGCAGTGATGCATAGTTGATATCACGCTAATTCCGGCAGTTCTTTGAGCAGCAGATCCATCTCCGGCGGTATGCAGATTGGCTCGCCGGCCGCCTTGATCGCGTTATTGACATCCTTGAGACCGTTGCCGGTGACAACGCTGACGACCGAAGCGTCTTTCTCAATCAGTCCAAGCTCAATGGCTTTCTTAATGCCCGCTGTTCCCGTAGCTCCTGCCGGTTCTGCAAATACTCCCTGCGTACGTCCGAGCAGTCTCATCGCCGCAAGGATCTCTTCGTCAGATACATTCACGCAGACACCGTTCGATTCACGGATTGCCCTGATCGCCTTGATTGGATTCCTCGGAACACCGACTGCTATTGAATCAGCAATCGTGTTTTCCGGCTGTGGTGACCACTCTTCTGTACCTGCTGCAGCCGCCGTATTGATCGGACAGCACCCTGAAGCCTGTACACTGATGATGCGAGGCAGCCTGTCGATGAAGCCCGCTGCATACATATCTTTGAAGCCCTTCCAGAGACCTGCGATCGTGCAGCCATCACCCACGGAAATAGCGACGTAATCTGTCATCTTGAAGTGCAGCTGCTCTGCAATCTCAAGGGCGACTGTCTTTTTACCCTCCATGAGATACGGGTTGATGGCCGCGTTTCTGTTATACCAGCCCCAGCGGTCAATAGCTTCAGCCGACAGCCGGAAAGTATCCTCGTAGGTCCCCTTTACCGAGATAACAGTTGCTCCGAACATCATGAGCTGGGCCACCTTTCCCTTTGGAGCGCGCTCCGGCACGAAAATATAAGTCTTCATACCTGCTGCCGCGGCATTTCCTGCCAGAGAACTGGCTGCGTTGCCCGTGGATGAGCATGCGATGATGTTCTTGCCGGCTTCCTCGGCTTTGACAACGGCCATCGCGGAAGCCCTGTCTTTCAGGGAAGCTGTAGGGTTGATTCCGTCATCTTTAATATAAAGAGTCTTTATTCCCAGAGTGTCCGCCAGCCGGTCAGCCTTGTAGAACGGTGACATGCCGACACGCAGCTTAGGAAGTTTCCCCCTCCCCTCGACCGGCAGGAACTCCATATACCTCCACATGGTACGATCCTCGCGGTCCATCAGCCCATATGGTGTCAGTTTCGTTTTTATATATTCATAGTCATACTCGATATCCATGATACCGCCGCAGTCAGGGCAGACCGTGATATCGGGCGTCGCTTCGATCATCTTTCCACAAATCGTACACTTTGACCCGATGACATTCTTCATAATAGTTGCTCCTAATCTCTTCTGTAAATCTTGAGGCAGCCGGTCATACCTTTCCAGATATCCGACTGCCCCTGTTATCTTCCAGTGAACCTCTGCCTACGGGGTTAGACGACTCTCTTAAAGCTTCTTCAGCAGCCCCGTCTCCTCATTGAATGCATTGATCAGCTCATCGACCCTGTCAGCATCCTTCTTGACAGAATCCCATGTGTTCTCTGTGTCGTACCACAGATCATTGAGTTCCTCAGATGTCTTGCCCTGCTGCTCGACCCATGTGTAATACTTGAGATTGTGGATGCGCTTTCTATCTGTGTAGCGAAGCTCAATCATATTGTCAGTCTTCTCACCGAGAATATGTACATGATAGTCGAGCGCTGCCTTCTCATGTGTGTACTCGCCGTCTTCATCCTGAAGTTCCTTGATTCTCGACTGATACATCTGAGCTGAGTCTGTCATAACCGTGCCGATGACATCGTTCTCTGTCAGCTCATAGTATTTGGCCATCTTGATAGCGCAGAGCATATTTGCAATACCGGAAATACCGAAGTAGCCAAGAAGATCGACGAGAGCCGGATCTACGCCCTGCTCTTTGAGGTATGCACGGCCTACCGGCTCGTTGAAGAGGCGAAGAAGCTTCTGGGAATCTTCATCATCAATGTCAACGACCAGATCTGTGTTCTTAACATTGTGGATCCACGGCACGTGCTTGTCGCCGATACCCTCGATGCGGTGAGCACCGAATCCGTTGTCGAGAAGAGTCGGGCACTGGAGAGCTTCTCCGACACCGACTTTGGCAGACGGATACAGGTCTTTAATGCGGTCGCCCGCTGCCATCGTTCCCGCCGAGCCTGATGTGAAGATCACGCCTGCCAGCCTCATGCCGTCGCTCTTCATCTCCTCGAATGCATCAGCAATCGCGTTGCCGGTGACGTTATAATGCCACATGTAATTGCCCATCTGCTCGAACTGGTTAAAAATCATGCACTCCGGCTGCTGGGACAGCTCATGCGTTTTGTCGAATATCTCCTTTACGTTGGATTCGGAGCCCGGTGTCGCGATAATCTCGCTGGCGATGGTCTTCAGCCAGTCAAAACGCTCGCGGCTCATGCCCTGCGGAAGAATTGCCACTGAGTAGCAGTCAAGCAGCTTGGAGTTGAACGCGCCGCCACGGCAGTAATTGCCTGTCGATGGCCAGACTGCCTTGTGGTAATCGGAATCGAACTGACCGGTGACAAGGCGCGGCGCAAGGCAGCCGAAGGATGCGCCGACTTTGTGGCAGCCGGTCGGGAACCATTTGCCGATCATGCAGATGATCTTTGCCTTCACGCCTGTCAGCTCCGACGGAAGTACAATGTAGTTCGGTCCGTGGAAAAGGCCGCCGCTCTCCTTCTGCTCATTTTTCCATGTGATTCGGAAGAGATTCAGCGGATTGACATCCCATAGACCGACTCCTTTCAGCTGTTCCTTAATCGCATCCGGAATCAGTTCCGGATTCTTCATCTGCGCAATTGTCGGTATGATAATGTTATTCTCTCTGGCTCTCGCGATATTGTGTTTAAGGCCTTGTTCATTAATCTTAAGATTGATCATTTTATTCCTCCTGAGCTCTTAAAAAGCTGAGTCTTGTATCGGTCGGCAGCAGAGCCTCATTTGCAATACCCGGGTCGGCAGAAGCTTACATTTGCAAATCCCTTCACGCCCCAAGCATTATAAAAAATCGTTATATACGACTCATGCTGTCAGACATTTATAATTGCATTCTTATAAAAATTCTATCATTTGAGCCATATTTTATCAACAGGCATCAACAAATTTTTAGAGATTAAAAATTATTTTTAGACAATAACTTGTAATAATCCCCATGTATGATATGATAATATATATAAATAAGAAGCGAAAAGAAAGGAGTGACCCTTGGAAGATCTGATATTCACCACGCTGAAACAGTTAGCCCGGGGTCTTGCCGAGCAGTTCGGGAACAACTGCGAAATCGTTATCCATGATCTTTCTGAAGAACATATTGATAACTCCATCGTCCACATCGAGAACGGCCATGTCACGGGACGAAAACTTGGAGGCAGTCCGTCAAACGTCGTCATCGAAGCCATCCGAATGGATCCGGACGACTTGAGAGACCAATACGCATACCTGACAAGGACCGATAACGGCAGGATCCTGAAATCCACGACAGTGTTTATTAAAGGAGACGATAACAGACCCCGATATGTATTTGCCATCAATTACGATATAACCAACCTGCTCGCTTTGGAAAGCACAATAAAAAGTCTTACAACTACCAGTGATGATGCCGGCCAGCCCACCCCCATACCCATGGATGTCAATCAGCTGCTCGACGAACTTATCGCCCAGAGTGTGGAACTCGTCGGTGTTCCGGTGGCTTACATGACCAAGGAGGATAAGATCAAAGCCATCCAGTTCCTGAACGATTCCGGTGCTTTCCTGATCACAAAATCCGGCGATAAGGTCTCAAAGTTTTTCGGCATCTCAAAGTATACGCTTTACTCCTACGTCAATATCAACAAGTAACTAAAGGTTCAGTTAACACATAACTCTCCTCTCAATACTTAGCAAGTCAAGGTCATGTGATATTGTTCATTAAAGCCGCAGACCGGCAGTCCAAAGAGACAATATCTCATTGCTGAGACTGCCGGTTCGTCGGGTGGAAAGTTTAGTGCATCATATAACTAACACCATGAATAATAGTGGAGGTCAAAATGGATTACAGCAAAATTATAGAGGCAGCACAGGGCTATCAGAAAGATATGACCGCATTTCTCCGTGATATGATAAAAATCCCGAGCGAGAGCTGTGAGGAAAAATATGTCATAAAGAGAATTGCCGAGGAGATGGAAAAGGTCGGCTTCGACAAAGTGCAGATCGATGCCCAGGGCAACTGCCTCGGCTGGATGGGAAATGGACCAAGAATCATTGCATTCGACGGTCACATCGATACAGTAGGCGTAGGCTTAAGAAACAATTGGAAATTCGACCCGTATGAAGGATTCGAGAATGAGACCCTCATCGGCGGACGCGGCGGCTCCGACCAGGAGGGCGGTATCGCATCCGCTGTCTATGGCACCAAGATCATGAAGGAACTCGGTCTACTGCCGGATGATGTCACGATTCTCGTCACAGCTACAGTTCAGGAGGAAGACTGCGACGGTCTCTGCTGGCAGTTCATACATAATGAAGACGGAGTAACTCCGGAATTTGTCGTATCCACAGAGCCGACAGACGGCGGTATCTACAGAGGCCACAGAGGGCGCATGGAGATCCGTGTCGACATGCACGGAGTATCCTGCCATGGCAGTGCTCCTGACCGCGGGAGCAATGCGATTGAGAAGATGGCAGAGGTCATATGCAATGTAAAAGCTCTCAATGAGAACGACGATGCCGACGAGACGGAGATCAAAGGTCTCATCAAGATGCTGAACCCGAAGTACAATCCGGATCACTATGAGGATGCGCGCTTCCTCGGCAGAGGCACATGCACTGTCTCACAGATTTACTTCACATCTCCGAGCCGCTGTGCGGTAGCCGACAGCTGCTCCATTTCGATTGACCGTCGTATGACAGCCGGCGAGACATTTGAATCCTGCCTCGAGGAGATCCGCCAGCTTCCGGCATGCCAGAAATATAAGGACGACGTCACAGTCTCCATGTACATGTATGACAGACCATCCTACACTGATCTGGTCTACGAGACAGAGTGCTACTTCCCGACGTGGATCAACAGCGAGTCCGCGCCGCACGTAAAAGCCATTACGGACGCCCACCTCGCTCTCTTCGGAGAGAAACGTATCGGAACACCGGAGTCAATGGACAAGAGAAATCGCCCGTTGGTCGACAAGTGGACCTTCTCCACGAACTGCGTGTCTATTCAGGGCCGTTACGGGATTCCATGTGTAGGCTTCGGCCCGGGTGCTGAGAGTCAGGCACACGCTCCGAATGAGATCACGTACAAGCAGGATCTTGTCACATGTGCAGCGCTCCTTTGCGTGCTTCCGATGACATATGTGGAGCAGAATCCGGAACCGGTGAAATAATTGCCGGCGTTCTCCACTGCAGCGAGCAGAAGGTGGATCCAGTATAGTCAATTTATAGCGAACATCGTGGGATGTTCTCCACTATAGTCAACATATGCGACTGTCCCCATCTAAGAGATGGGGTTCCTCGCACTGTTATATGATAAAAACAAATTAGGAGGCACCAGATGAATTATTCAATCAAAGACTTTGACGGAATGATTGAAAGGCTCAAAGAGCTTGACACAGAAAACATGTACATGAACGACTTCTTCCTCACATGGGAGAAGACTGACGATGAGATCGAGGCTGTATGGACTGTCGCTGATGCGCTGCGCGATCTTCGCTGCCGCAACATCTCAACAAAGGTTTTCGACTCAGGTCTCGGCATCAGCATATTCCGCGACAATTCAACAAGAACACGCTTCTCCTTCGCCTCCGCCTGCAACCTGCTCGGCCTTGAGGTGCAGGATCTTGATGAAAAGAAATCCCAGATTGCGCACGGCGAGACAGTCCGCGAGACAGCGAACATGATCTCCTTCATGGCAGACGTCATCGGTATCCGCGACGACATGTACATCGGCAAGGGCAATGCCTACATGCACGCGGTCACCGAGGCTGTTCAGGAAGGCTTCGAGGCCGGCGTTCTCGAGCAGAGACCGACTCTCGTCAATCTCCAGTGCGACATCGATCATCCGACTCAGCTCATGGCAGACACTCTTCATGTCATCCATGAGTTCGGCGGCATCGAAAACATCAAGGGCAAGAAGATAGCAATGACATGGGCGTATTCCCCGTCCTACGGAAAGCCGCTCTCTGTCCCCCAGGGCGCGATCGGTCTTCTCACAAGATTAGGTGCCAATGTCGTCCTCGCTCACCCCGAAGGCTACGATGTCATGCCCGAGGTCGAGGAAGTCGCTAAAAAGAATGCCGCTGCTTCCGGCGGATCCTACACAAAGACGAACAGCATGGCAGAAGCTTTCAAGGATGCGGATATTGTGTATCCGAAGAGTTGGGCTCCGTTCGCAGCCATGGAGAAGCGTACAGAGCTCTATGGCAATGGTGATTTCGACGGTATCGATGCTCTCGAGAAAGAGCTGCTTGCCCAGAACGCCGAGCACAAGGACTGGACCTGCTCCGAGGAGCTCATGGCAACGACCAAAGATGGCAAAGCCCTCTACCTGCACTGTCTGCCGGCAGACATAACAGATGTGAGCTGCAAGGCCGGCGAGGTCGACGCTTCTGTCTTCGACAGGTACCGCGATCCACTCTACAAGGAGGCTTCATTCAAGCCATACGTCATCGCGGCAATGATTCTTCTCGAGAAGTTCAAAGATCCGGCGGCTGTTCTTAAGAAGCTTGAGGAGAATGGCAAGGATAGGATATTCACACTGTAAGTAGATAAGCTACGGATGTCCTAAATAGGCAAGAATCTGTTTCTGTCCATAATTTCCAAATGGAAACTTTTGAAGCTAAAGGCAGCTGAGGCGCTCTAGTATATTGTTTTTTACCGTCGCCTCCACACATAATCAATTTTAGAAACAAAAGGCAGCTGACGAGCTCGATGTAAGCTTGTTCAGCTGCCTTTTTGAATTTATCTCAGCTATCGCTGACCCGACTCCACGCCAAGTCTCGCGAGAGAGACTTGAATTATCAAGCCACTATGTTATTTAACAACCAGAATACCTCCGGAACAAGATTTTTGCTGCTTCTGCCTAAGATCCCATAGGATTTACGCGCCGTTTTTCTAATTCTGTATTTAGCGCGTAAAAAATTGTTAAGACATTGTCTTAGCAGAAGAATATTACGCGCCATTATAACGTTTATGCTTTTTTGCGCGTAATATTCGATTTAGACTCCATCTCATTAATCGATATTTACGCGCGAATGAACTATTCATGCTTTTTTGCGCGTAAAAATTGATATAGACTCTATCTCATTAAACAATATTTACGCGCAATTCTGCTTGCTAATGCAAATGGCGCGTAATGCAGTCTTACACAATTACGCGCCATTTTATCAATTCTTGCTTTTGGCGCGTAATAGCTTGTTTGGGACCACGGTAAACCGCTCTAAACTTACGCGCCGTTTTACCAATTCTTGCCACAGGCGCGTAATAGCTTATTTGGGATCACGGTAAACCGCTCTAAACTTACGCGCCGTTTTACCTATTCTTGCCACAGGCGCGTAATAGCTTGTTTGGGACCACAGCGAAGCCAACAGGGATGCGCGGCAGCTCAATCCCTCACAATCTCCTCCGTCTCAATAATGAATTTCACGCTTCCCTTCCTGCCCGGAGCAAGGCCCGAGAATGTCTGATAGGAAGTGTCGCATATCTTAATCGCTCGTATCCTGCTTGAAAGATTCAGCAGGTCATCCCCTGCCAGATCCGTAAGCTCCTGTATAGCCTCCTCATCAAATGTCTTAATTCCATCATGAAGAGCAGACATACCCTCTGTCAGTGCGGATGCCCCTTCAAGCAGCGGGCTCCCGTAGGATTCAAGTGCGGATGTGCCCTGTGTAAGCATGACAGCTCCACTGTAGAGAGCATCAATTCCACTGTTGAACTGTGATATCCCCTCCGTCAGCTGGCCGGAGCCCGTCGAAAGCTGGTCGATTCCATCCTTGAGGTCCGAATACATTTTCCTTATAGATTGAACACCGCCCTCAAGCTTGTCCATATCATCCGAATATTCCGTGAGGGTAAGGAATTGAGTCTTCATGTCATCTGCAGCCTTCTGAATTGTCTCGGTATCCAGAGCTGCAATAACCTCCTTATTAGAATCTACGGCCTCTGTAATCTGATCGAGACACGCTTTAGCCGCGGCTACATGTGCCATGCGCTGCTCCTCCACAGATAAAACCGTGCTCTCTATCCGGCTGTTCGCATCAGTTGAAACGACTTCTGACACATCTCCGCTGATATCTATACCTGAGAGGTCTTCCGCAATCTGAGCACGGATCAATTCATCCTGCTCAGGCGTAAGATTTGCCTCAGAAAAATCGAGAGAAGAGACAATTTCGGAAATTCTGTCATTCGCTGCGCTTGTCGCAGCGCTGCCCGCAGTTTCTCCGATTTCATTCGCTGCAGAAGAAACACTGTCAGCTATGGATTCAGAGAGATTCTCATACTCGGCCTCAGCCTGAGCAAGCTCAGTCTCCGCACCCATATATGACGACTGGACCAATGTGACATAAGACTGCATATCCTCAAAGACTTTCTCCCACTCGTTCTCGCCTTTCAGCGTGACCATGGCATCAGCAAGGACCTTCGCGTCAGCTGCAAGCGCGTTCAGGATATCCTCGAGCTTCTGGTCGCCGGTAATTCCTGCCACTGTAAGGCTTTCCGGAAGCGATTCCTCCAGCTTCGATAGCCCCTGCGACAGGGCAGCCGAACCTTCGTAGAGTTTGCCTTTGTTGTCTGATAACTGAGCGATGCCGTCTGACAGCTGGCTCATGCCCTCTGACACCTGCGACACCGCCGACACATACTCCGCAAGTCCGGATTCAAATGTCTCTGTCCCTTCGAGAAGCTTCCCCGCACCGTCCACCATCTCGGACGTGGCATCATTCAGCTCCTTCATATTGTCGGTCAGTTCGTCAATGTCGTCCAAATCGTCGTCCTTAATGTCCTTAAAAAGACCATTCGTCACGACGGTCGCCGTAAAACTGAGCTCAAAATCCTGCGCATCGCACTCGATTTCGACATAGGATGGAATCTCAACCTCCTCTGTCGGCTCGAAATCTTCAAGCCGCAAGCTTTCCGCAAGACCCGGAATGGCATATCCGATGACCATGTTCTGACCCTCGAAGCTCATGCATCTTCCGTTGGTCACTTCTATATGTGCAAATGTATCCTCCGGCAGCACCATTGCCGTCATCACCACAAATGGCACCTTCACATTGTAAGACTTGTCATGCACTGTAACTGTCATGGAAGTCCTGTTCACGTAGTCGAATCTGATTCTCACATGTCCGCTCTCTCCCGCAAGGTTCTGAGGTGCAATTTCCTGACCGTTGAGCCAGTAAGTCACAGCAACCCCGACAGGAACCTCACTTTCCGAACTTCCTTCGTATTTGATATCACTGCCCAGATTCTGCCATGCAAGATCACTTCCATCCTGCCGCAAATCCTCGTCCCCTTCTGTGTTGTGGATATCATCAAGTTCCGAGACGTCCATGACCTCATCTGTGTCATAGACATGCAGGACGTTGTCGACCCTGACTTCTGTAACAGAGCCGCCGGCGTCAGCTTTTACATGGACAGTCTCCTCCTTGTCGGGGCTGTCCGGGTCCGCTTTGGCTGCGGGGATTCCGATTTTTACAGCGGTCTCTTCATCTCCTGAATCCAAAGAAGTACCTGCATCCCCATCAGTAACCTCTGCGCTCGCGTCTTCTTTTTCGGATGACACTGTCACTTCGTCTTTACTCGTTCCGCTGTTTTTTGAATTTTCGCTGCCCGTGACTCCGCAGCCTGTCAGAAGCAGTACACCCGTGCACACCAGGGCAGTAACACTCTTCCATGTCTTTATCATAGTCGTTCTCCAACATACATTATTTATGTCTCGCTAGCGAGATTTGACGCAAGATCCGTATCAGTGAAGCAGCTATTTCCAAGCCTGCTTTTTTATTCTCCTACGCAATTAGCATCTTTTGTATCCTACAGATAATCGATCGTACACAGGATATTCAAAAACACCGAATGAACCTCAGAGGACAGAACAAACAGCGCTATTCTATATTCTTCAGCGCCTCCCCCATCGGCACCTTCCTTACCTTCCTGTACTCAAACACCGCAACGACCGCATAGACGCCGATGCCCATCAGGAATGCCTGCACGAACGTCCTCCGCTCTATGACAAGGGGCATCCAGCCGGACATCATTTGAGTTATCATGATCCTGAAAATCCGGATCAGAATAAACGACTCGATCGGAAGCGTAAACAGGAGGAGAAGGACTACAACAACCGAAGTCGTCACGATATATAGACCGCTGATCTCCGGGTTGCTGTAGCCCAGGATTTTTGAAATTGAGATCGACTGCGCGTTCTTTTCAATGATGATTTTACCCAGGAGGTATAGGAGCACAGTGAATATGACCATTGCAAATGCATTCACCATCCCCATCATCCCTCCCATCGATATCATAAGCTGGCGGGAAGTTTTATTCAGTGCATCGAAATCAATGACAGAGCCTATGTACTCATCTTTTATGTCGTTGATCAGATTCTCCGAAAAATATCCGGCGAAATAGTCATCATCATAATCCAGCATGCGGTTCAGGGCTGTCCTGTCCATGAAGACTGCCAGAGCACCCATATAGTCATATACACCGGCAACACGGAAACTGTAGGTATCGTCCTCGTATGTTTCCTTGAAAGTCAGGGTCTCACCCACCTTCGTCCCATATTTGTCGGCGTAAGCCGAACTCACATAGACAGCATTCTCATCCCCGAGATCTGCATCAATATAGCGGCTGTTCTTTTCCGCACCGTAAATCATAACGGTATCTTCGGGATAATTCTCATAAGCGGTCTTCAGGGAGTAGACTGTGAATTTTTCCGCAGACTCCTCTTTCGTCTCCACCGCTCTCTCGAACATCATCATGCTGATGAGCGATCCCAGCTTGTTCTCCTCGTCCATGGCTTCCATCGGGATTTCCAACATGTACTGGTAAGGCGCGAACATGTTGTCACCGATCGACTTTGTGTATATTTCCAGCACTCGGGGCAGTCCCATTCCGAAAATGAGCAGTAGGTTTGCAAATAGTATGCCGAGGAAAAGGACCATATAGCTGCTGAGATTCTGGATAAATATTCTGGTCCGGTATCTGTGCATGAAGGGAAGAAATTCAGGGAGCCAGATCGCCCTTCTGTTCTTTCTGCGCGTCAGGTCTCTGCGTATGAATTTAAGCGGGCTCAGTGAAAGTTTTCTTTTCAGCATGACATAGTTCACAATAATCATGACCAAAATCGGAACCAGTGTCGTAAGGTAAAAAGCTTCCGCGCTCCACACCGTCTCGTAGGTCGGCAGGCTGTAACTGTTGTAGTACAGCAAGACAGTCACTTCCTTGAAATACGTGTAACCCAGAATGTTTCCGACAACGGCGCTGATCAGCGTGACAATGACCGGCATCGTCATGTAATGCCGGATGAGTTCACTCTTTGTGTAGCCGGAGGCGCGAAGGGTGCCGATGACATTTGCCTCCTTGGTAATCGTATTCGAGGTAGTGACTGCAAATACGAACGCCATGATTACAATGATTATATACAGCAGAACAATAACCATGATTTTGTCGCTGCCCAGGTCATCGCCCGTGAATATGATGGCCTGATTCTGGAACTGAGGGACAAATTTCCTGAGGGAAGCCCTGCTGTTGATGAACTTCATGAGGTCCTCTGTCACGTCCTGCTCAATTACATTATCCATCTCCCGGGAAGGAGTGTCATTGTACTTCCAGACATAATCGTAGACGAGCCTG
The DNA here is from genome assembly GCA_045221675.1 of Lachnospiraceae bacterium. Classification (GTDB taxonomy): domain Bacteria; phylum Bacillota; class Clostridia; order Lachnospirales; family Lachnospiraceae; genus Chordicoccus. The sequence goes on from JBGUWZ010000023.1 coordinate 68,302, forward strand.
TCCTTGTCAAATTCCGCAAATGCATCGTCCGTCACCACTCCAACGCCAAACATCATTGCGTCAAACATCATGTCGCTGTTGTCTGAAAAGAGCGCGCTGTAATCCGGAAGCGCCACAAGACCTGATATCGTGTAGGTCTTGCCCTCTTTGATTGTGCCGTCCCTGGTCGTTTTTTGCACTGTCAGCGTGTCACCGACACCGATCTTATTATTGTCGGCGTACATGCGGTCGACGGCGATTTCATTTGCGGCATCCGGAAGTTCGCCTTTCATGACGCAGGGCAGGTTGACTTCTTTTCGCTCCCTGAAAATGCGCATCGTCGACCCGTTGGTAAGAGGCTCCTCCACATAATAATTCTCATAGAGAGTCACCCCCTGGGACTCTATTTCTTCCCTGAGGTACTTGTTGGCTTTCTTCTCGAGCACAAAGTTGCCATCCTCCATGTTGTACTTCTCAAAGCTCTCGTTGTAGGCGGTGATCATGCTCGCATCGGCTACAAGAAAGCCCGAAACGAAGCCTATGGACCCGACGAGCAGGATAAAAATGACAAGATATTTTCCGAAATCGCTCCTCAGCTCGCGGAGGAAGCGTTTGTTAAGTGGGTTTTTCATATTTGCCTCACCACTCGATATCTACAGCTTTCAGTTTATTATCATTCAGGTAATTCTTTCGAATACCACCGTCATGAAGTCTGACAACACGGTCTGCCATCTGGCGAAGCGGATCATTGTGAGTGACCATGATGACTGTGTTGCCGTATTTCTGATTTACAGTCTCAATGAGCGTGAGGATGTCCTTTGACGTATTGTAATCCAATGCTCCTGTCGGTTCATCGCACAGCAGAATGTCCGGATTCTTGACAATAGCTCTTCCAATCGCGCAGCGCTGCTGTTGTCCACCGGAGAGCTGGTTGGGCAGCTTTCTTCTGTGTTCAAAGAGCCCCAGTGTGTGAAGCAGCTCGTCGATTTCAAGCGACTTGTCGCTGAGGTATGCCCCGACCTCAATGTTCTCGCGCACAGTCAGGTTCGGTATGAGGTTGTACATCTGGAAAATATAGCCGAGGTGCTTTCTTCTGTAGAGCGTCAGACGGCGCTCGTTCATGTCAGCCATCTTTTCTCCCCGGATGGAGATGTCACCGGAATCCGGGGTATCAATGCCCCCGATAATGTTTAGAAGTGTAGATTTGCCGGAACCCGATGGTCCTAGCAGGACACAGAACTCGCCTTTTTCAATGGTAAGGTCGATGCCTTTCAAGACTTCGACACGGCTGTCGCCGGTGCCAAAGGATTTTCTGATACCTGTGATTTCAAGAAACATGGTGTGCCTCTAAGTGGTTATGCTTGAAAAGTTCTCTCAAGAATCGTTGTTCAGGAGAAGGTGCGGTTAGGATGTATAGCGAATTTCACTTAACACGCACTAACCGCAAACTTAGTTTACACTAACATTTTTGGGTTAGCAAGAACAAATTACTGGTTATCGCTCTAAATAATTTAAAAATCAGGAATTCCGGACACATATTTATCGAAAGCAGCAATCATGCCTGTCAAACTGGATTTCTGCTGCCTCTATCTTGAACCCCCCTCCTTTGTCAAAGGCAGCTAAAATACATTGAAATCAAGATTTTGCTGCCTCTGATGAAGACTCGATGAAACCCGCCCTGACCAAAGGCAGCAAACACGACTCGAAAGCAGGATTTTGTTGCTTCTGACAAAGACCCGAAGAAGCTCCTCATGTCCAAAGGCAGCAAGCACGACTCGAAAGCAGGATTTTGCCGCCTCTGACGAAGACCCGAAGAAACTCACCAAGATCAAAGGCAGCAAGCACGACTCGAAAGCAGGATTTTGCTGCCTCTGACGAAGACCCGATGAAACCCGCCCTGACCAAAGGCAGCTAAAATATATTGAAATCAAGATTTTGCTGCTTCTGCCATCGACCTGATAAAACCCGCCCTGACCAAAGGCAGCTAAAATGCCTTGAAATCAAGATTTTGCTGCCTCAGCCTTCAGAGCAGCGAAAATCTTCAAAAAAAAGAGGCAGCCAAACGGTAGCCTCTTAAAATGATAAACTTAGTTTACATATTGTATTTTACATGAAGCACATAGGAATAGATGCAGGGTACCAGAACCATCAAGCCGAATATCCCGAGAATCCAGGGCGTTCTGCCAAGACCTATAAGAGCCATGATAATGAAGAACATGCCGCATGCCATCCAGAGATATCCGGCCAGCCTGTGAGTCCTGTTCCAGTTGTTCTCGTTATCAAGAGTCCATGGAATCTTGATTCCAATCGTGTAATTCTGCCTGGCCTTGGGAAGATAATTTCCTAAGATGATGAACAGGAGCCCCATAAAAATCTCGGCAAAAAGTGTTATATCCAGTTCATACCCAAGATTTGCCGGATACACAATCACGGCGCAGAAAATAGATATGATCGGAACTATCCAGAGAACCAGGGTGAACATCTTGGGGCTGATGTTCTTCCTGCGCGGATCATGTGAAGTGACAAAAGCTGCCACCCAATCAATTGCCAAACAGAACAGCGGAAGCCCGAAGACAGCAAAGGGTTTGCTGCTGAATCCATTGGCAATATTATCAACCCCGAAATGTGTTGCCATCACATCCGGGAGCCGGTTCCAGAAAAACAGACCGACAAAGATGGGAAGAATCGTGATGATACTTGTGATGATAAGTGTCTTTTTATTTGCTTTCAGCATCGAAATCGCCTCCTTTTAATGACGAAATCCAAAGCATAATCTCCTCGAGTACCGTAGTGTTGAGTTGATAATATATGAAATTCTTGTCTCTGCTCTCAAACACGAGATCCGCCTTCTTTAGTATCTTTAGATGATAAGAAATAGTTGCGCCTGTCATGTCAAAATGTGATCCGATATCCCCGGCAGACATTGGTCCTTCCTTCAGCAGATCCAATATCTGCCTTCGCACGGGATCGGACAGTGCTTTAAAAGTGTCTGCAAATGCCATATCACAACCTCCATGCTTTTATCCTGAGAATTCCTGCATCATTAAGAAATTCCCTTGCTCACGATTTTTAGTTTAAAAGAGATCTATTTAGAATTTCTTCTATTTTGAATTCTATCTAATTAGATGTTACTATTTCTTGTTCTCTTTGTCAACAAGTATTTAGATTTTTTTCTAAATACTTGTCTGTAAATTCATCCGGAGTGTAACGGTTCCTGATTTTTACCAATATATGCATTTTGTAAGCCAAGCTCTTAACATGACACGTAGAGTATAATTATTTACGCGCTATTTTACCAATTCATATTTTTCGCGCGTAAACTTTTATTTGGACTCTGTCCCGCTAATAATATTTTACGCGCTATATCCTCTTTCTAGCCTTTTGGCGCGTAAATGTAATCATTGAATTTGACCCAAAAATCATTATTTACGCGCCATTTTCCTAATCAAGCATTTTGGCGCGTAAAATTAGTTTTAGATTATGTCTCAATAATGAAAATTTACGCGCTATCTATTATAACTTTGAAATCGGCGCGTAATGCGCCTATGTTGATTTACGCGCCGTTTGACCTTTTCTCACTTATCGCGCGTAAAAGCTTGTCTTGGACCATGGCAGACCAACATCGACCTACGCGCCGATTTACCTTTTCTTGCTTTTCGCGCGTAAAGCTTGTCAAGATCCACGGTAAAAGTCTAATGTCAGACAGAGAAAGAGAGCCGCCGCACCCAGCGACAGCTCTCAGACAAGTCAAATCCTATTTAAATACAAGGCTAATCCTACGTAATTACAAGCCTTATCCTATCAAATCTGAAAAAACACAAATCATCAATTAGTACGAAAAGAATTGCAACTCAGCAAGTATATGTGAGATCCAGTCACACAGCGCAAGCAACCCACTAATACAGCTTCTCTCCCCTCACAAACTTTCCGGTCACATTGCGATCGTCCGAAAGATAAACAATCCGCTCGAGCCGCTCAGCCGGCGTAAGATCGCGCATCGTATAGAGGTTGGAATCCTCCAGGATCACCGCGTCGAACTCATAGCCCTCGCGGAATGTTCCGCACCGGCCAAAGAACTCGCCACCGCCAAGAGTACCCAGATAAAAGGCCTCCGGGAATGTGAGAGGCTTCTTTGTGGAATCAACGTAGCGCCAGTACATCTTCGACGACTGAATTGCGGCCTTCATCGTCTCGAAAATCGAGGCTGAATGCCCGCCCGAAACATCGGTTCCGAGGCCAACATGAATCCCCTCGTCGAGGAATCGGCGCACAGGCGCGATGCCGGAAGCAATATTCAAGTTGCTCTGCGGGCAGTGGGCAACGAACACTCCGCGGTCCCGTATAAGCGCAATTTCCTCCTCCGTATTATAGATGCAGTGAGCCATGACAGTCGGCACATCGCCGCCGAAAAGTCCGCTGCGCAGGTATGTATCCGAGTAGCTTGCCGAATCGGGCTCGAGCTCCCTCACCCACTCAACTTCTCTTGGATTCTCATTCAGGTGAGACTGTACGGGAAGACCATACCTGGCAGCCAGCTCACCGAGCCCGTCCATGAGTTCTCTGGAACATGTCGGTGTAAAGCGAGGTGTGAGAATCGGCATCGTATTTTCATATCTGCCTTCGATCCGGGAAAGCCAGCGCTCCGTGTGCCGAAGAGATTTCTTCGTCGTCTCGATATAGTAATCCGGCACATTCCGGTCCATATTGACCTTACCGACGTAAGTGACAAGGCCTCTGTCCTCAAGCATGTCCATGAGCTTCAAAGTCGTCAGATAGTCAGCAGTGGCAAATACGACAGCCCGCGTCGTAGCCCCTATAAAGAGGTCCTCCGCAAATGCGTCATACGACATCATCGCATAATCCCGATCCTGTGCAAATCTGGCTTCCTCAGGAAAGGTCAGCACATCCAGCCATTCTATCAGCTCCATGTCCATCCCGAGAGATCTGTTATTATACTGGGCTGCGTGAACATGCAGATCGACAAGCCCCGGAATGATGATGCCATCCCAGTGATCCTCCACCGGAAAATCCCGATAAGCTTCAGGAATTTCTTCATATACACCAGCGCACAGGCCCTCATCACAGATTACATACCCGTCTTCCAACTGACGAAGCTCCTGCGGGCTCTCGCTCCAGACGACCGCGCCATGCAGTATAAAACAATTATTCTCATACTCTGCCATAATCTGTTTCCTCTCTGCAATTCGCCAAGTATCACACTCACCAAAACAATATCCCATTGGAACTCAAGTCTCGCTCGCGAGAGTTGAAGCAGGTTTCCGGCTAGCGACGACTGACATGATGCTATACCGAATCTCTGCGTTCACCGCACCGCCGAACAAGTTGGCAATCAGCGCCAAAACCGCTCATCAGCTCTCATAAATCATCGCCCCAAGGCACCTCAATCTTCGTGAAACTCCATCCTGACATCCGCCAGAGCCTGAGCAATGACCTTATCCATGTCATAATATCTGTAGTTTCCGAGACGGCCGCCGAAGAACACACGCGGGTCCTTATCGGCCAGAGCCTGATATTTCTTGAAGAGCCGCGTATTCTTCTCGTCGTTGATCGGATAATACGGCTCAACACCCGGCTTCCACTCACTCGGATACTCCTTCGAGATGATCGTAGTCGGCTGATTTCCGAAGGCGAAATGCTTATGCTCGATGATCCTCGTGTAGGGGACCTCCGCCTCCGTGTAGTTCACGACCGCGTTGCCCTGAAAATTGTCCGTATCGTAGTGCTCATCCTCGAATCGGACGCTCCTGTACTCCAGATTTCCGTAGCAGAAATTGTAATACTCGTCGATCGGCCCGGTGTAGATGATCTTTTTCGCGATATCCGGGTTCCTGCCGATAAAGTCCTTGAACTCCGTATTGAGAACGATCAGCGCGCCTTCCAACATTTTCTCGATAATAATGTTGTAACCGCCGATCGGAATGCCCTGATGTCTGTCCCTGAAATAGTTGTTGTCATAGATAAATCGCAGGGGAAGACGACGGATAATAAATGCCGGAAGTTCCGTGCACTTGCGCCCCCACTGCTTCTCCGTGTAGCCCTTGACCAGCTTCTCATAGACGTCGCGGCCGACCAGCTTCAAGGCCTGCTCCTCGAGATTCTTCGGCTCGCCGATATCAAGCTCCTCGATCTGCTTCGCGATGACCGCTTTAGCCTCGGCGGGGGTGCGGATTCCCCACATCTTGGAGAACGTGTTCATGTTGAACGGCAGATTGTACAGCTCATCCTTATAGACAGCGACCGGGCTGTTCACGAAATTGTTGAAGGATACGAACTGATTGACATATTTCCATACTTCATCGTCAGAGGTGTGGAAAATATGCGCACCGTAACGGTGGATCAGGATTCCCTCCTCTTCCTTGCAGTAAATGTTGCCGGCAATGTGATCACGCTTGTCAATGACAATGCACTCTTTTCCTCTTTTTCCGGCTTCGTATGCAAATGTAGCTCCGTACAGTCCTGCTCCAACTATCAGATAATCAAATTTCAACTGTCTCACCCTCTTCCTCTTGCATCGAAATCAACTCGGTCGCAATAAACTCTCAGCCAATCAAGCCTCATCTGTCTCATCCTCTTCTTCATCATATACAGGCGGCTCCGCCGGAATAAATCTTCTGCTCTCAATCGGGTCCGGGCTCTTCGGAATGCGGTCCCACGCTTCCTGGCAGAATTGATCCTGTGAATTCACAAGTTTCTTGCCGCGCTTGTCAATCTTTACATACTCACCGTCGTCCTGAAGGATATGCGCTTTCACGTTGTCTTCAAATTCCGTCTGAAGGATATGCATGACCTCTTCCTTCAGTGTCTCATCCTCGACCGGGAATACAATCTCGACACGCTTGTCGAGATTTCTCGGCATCCAGTCCGCAGAGCCCATGAAGACTTCCGGATCCTCATTGTTGCAGAACCAGAAAATTCTTGAATGCTCAAGGAAGTTGCCCACGATTGAGCGCACATGGATCGTCTCGGAGACCCCCGGAATGCCGGTCTTCAGGCAGCAGATACCGCGGATCAGCAGTTCAATCGTGACTCCTGCCGCCGATGCCGCGTAAAGAGCCTCAATGATATCCGGATCACATAAAGAATTCATCTTTGCCTTGATGAAGGCAGGTCTGCCTGCCTCCGCATTCTTTTTCTCGCGTTCTATGAGATAGAGGAACTTATTCTTCATCCAGATCGGAGCGACAAGAAGCTTGTACCACTTCTCCGGCTCCGAGTAACCGGACAGCATGTTGAAGACTGCCGTCGCATCAGCGCCGATCTGTTTATCGGCCGTAAAGAGACCGAGGTCTGTGTACAGCTTGGCGGTGGAGTCATTATAGTTGCCGGTTCCCAGATGGACATATCTGCGGATGCCGTCCTCCTCACGGCGGATGACCATCGTGATCTTGCTGTGGACCTTCAGTCCGAGCAGACCGTAGATGACGTGGCAGCCGGATTTTTCAAGCATCTTTGCCCACGCGATATTGTGTTCCTCATCGAATCTTGCCTTCAGCTCGACAAGAACCGTGACCTGCTTGCCGTTGTCCGCTGCCCTTGCAAGAGCCGCAACAATCGGCGAATCGCCGCTCACACGATACAGAGTCTGCTTGATAGCAAGGACCTGCGGGTCTACCGATGCCTTCTGAACAAACTGAACGACAGGGTCAAATGACATATACGGATGGTGCACGAGCACATCGTGTTTCGCGATGACATCGAAAATATTCTCATCGTTCATGAAATCGATGACCGGGGCCGGATTGTACTTCGGCGTCTTGTATTTGTCAAATCCCGGAAGGCCGTACATCTTCATCAGGAATGTGAGATCGATCGGGCCGGGAATGAAGAAGATGTCGGACTCAGAGACCTTGAACTCCTTCGTGAGGATCTTGAGAAGCCGCTTATCCACGCCCTCCTCGATCTCCAGGCGGATGACCTCGCCCCACTGGCGCTTCTTGAGCTGCTTCTGGATCTCCTTCAGAAGGTCTTCAGCCTCATCCTCGTCGACGTCGAGCTCGGCATTTCTCATAATGCGATACGGGTAAGCGCACAGCACGCGGTAGTGCTGGAACAGGTTGCCGATGTACTTGCGGACAACTTCCTCGAGTAGAATGACAACCTTGTGACCGTCCTCCGCGTCCGGGAGATTCACGATTCTCGGGAGTACAGAAGGCACCTGAACGGTTGCAAATTCGACTTTCTCCTCCTTTTTCTTCTTGCTCTCCTTGGAGGCAATCAGCGCACCGATATTAAGAGACTTATTCCGGACAAGCGGGAAAGGTCTCGAGGAATCCATAGCCATCGGAGTGAGGATCGGATAGATGTTCTCATCAAAATAGCGGTCGAGATAAGCGCACTGCTGCTCCGTCAGCTCATTGTAATCACCGATGATCTCAAGACCTGCCTTTTCAAGGGCAGGCAGAAGGGATCTGTTGTAGGTCGAATACTGGTCCTTGACAAATGCATGCATAGCCTCGGAGATTTTCTCCAGCTGCTGGGAAGCATTGAGTCCGGAGATGTCTTTCTTAGTATAGCCCGCGTTGACCTGATCCCTAAGGGACGCGACGCGGACCATGTTAAACTCATCGAGGTTCGATGCGGTGATTGACAGGAATTTCAGACGCTCAAAGAGAGGGACGACGTGCCGGTCCCTTGCTTCAGAGAGGCATCTGGCATCGAACTGCAGCCAGGAAAGCTCACGGTTCCTGTAATACTCGGGATTCCTGAAATTGATACCGGCGCTCTCCGTATCTTTGCCGACATCTGCGACAGTCACAGTATCGATCTTTGCAGCATCGATGAAACTGCTGATATTATCAGCCGCTTTTTTATCATCGGCTTTAACTGCTGCTTTCTTATCATCGACTTTATCGACAGCCTTTTTCTCACCGGCTTTATCAACAGCCTTCTTTGTGCCGGCCTTAGCTCCTGTCTTCCTGGCAGCGCCCTTCTTGGCGGCAGCCTTCTTCACAGTAGTCTTCTTATCCGATGATTTCTTTGCGGCTGCCTTCTTGTCAGCCGCCTTATCTGTCGCTTCATCGGTCACCTGTTCAATCATATCTTTATTATCAGCCATGTCTCTTCCCCTTATACGATTCTTTTGACTTTGAGTACGGGTTCAATATCAAACATATCCTCGAAGAAATCCACGTTCTCCTCAAAGAGACCGGCTTCGAGCGTAAACTCCTGCGTTGTGGAAACCTCAATTGTCAGGCGGTCATTCTTCTTGACAGCGTGAACTTCCGAGAATTTCTGCAAATAGCTCTGATCCAGGCTGTTTGCCACCCTCAATATGGCAGTCAGCTGAGCGACTCTTAAGTAGTCATATTCAGAGAGGCCGCTCTTATTCTCACCGTAGAATTCAAAGGGATCGGTGTTGTAGCGGACGACATTGGCAATTATCCTTCTCTCCGTATCGGAAAGGCCGATGATCTCCGTCGACATGATAATGTCGTAGGAGCAGGCAGCCACATTGACCAGAGAAATGTACTTGCCGCAGTCGTGCATATAGCAGGCCACCTTGAGCAGGATGTTGTCGCGGGCTGTAAGTACTGAGTCCTTGCGAACCGCCTTGAAGATCTCCTCCGCCACCTTGACGATCAGGTCCGCATGGGGTTTATTGCTTGCATATCTCTTTGCAGTCCGGCGTGCCGCAAGCACAATATCACGATCGAAATCGTGAGCAGACTTGATCAGTTTCGTCTTCATGCCGTAATCGTAAGCGATACCGTCTGTCAGCTGAATGCCCGGCAGCCAGACCTCATTGACTCCGAAGACGTTCATGATGCGGTTGTAGAGGACGGCCATGGGGATGACGGCATTTGCAACTTCCATATCGACGCCGAGCTCATTGGAGAGGTCGCGTGGGGTCATCGTAATGATTCTGTCATACCACGCGGTGAACTCCTCCCGTGACTCCAGCTTGTTGGCGTCGGACCGGTTCTGGAAAATCAGATTCGTGAAATAGTCGCCGACCAGGATCATCGTGTCAATATTGCGGTCCTTCAGATACATGCGCTTGTAATTCAGGATATCCTTGCGGATCAGCTGGTCGATCAGTTCATCCGGGTGGGTCGTCTTGCCGAGGAAGGATGACAGCCTTGAACTTATTCGCAGAGAACCGAGCATCAGGTTCTGGGCAGTAATCAGATTATCCTTGTCAAACAGGGATATCTGGATCGTGCCTCCCGACAGGTCGACGATGGCTGTGCCCTTCTCGATTGTCCGCTCGAACTGCTCACCGCGGGATGCCAGAGCCTTGTAGCCGAGGAACCGCTGCTCGGCGTTCGAGAGGACCTCGACGCTGATTCCCGTCTTATTGCGAATGTGCTCCTGCACCAGCTGCAGGTTGCGGGCTTCGCGGAAAGCCGATTTTGCGCAGGCCCTGTAGGCGGTCACGCCGTACTCTTTCATGATCCGGCTGTAGTCTTTAAGGATCGCCGTAAGTTCCTTGAGGCTCTGAGATGTGATACGGCGTTTTGTGTAGGTGTCCCGCCCGAGCTCCATGCTCTGACGCACCGTGGTAAGAGATTTGAGACCGTTCTTTTTCGTGATCTCAAAGATCTCCATCGAAACGTTGTACGATCCGATGTCAATTGCTGCAAATGTTGTCACTGCCATATTTATCTTCCTCCCGGATATGACCCAAGTACCTCTGCCATGAGGCTATAGCGGCCTGTAATCTGCAGAGACGGTGGGCATCTCCACTAAAATATACTGCTTAACCAATTCATTATAAGCCATTTTGCACAATCCTGCATCAGCATTTTTAATTCTATTTTTTGCTTCTTTCCAAAAGCAAAGAGGCTGTCGCACCAAAGTGCGGCAGCCCATAACGTTATTTAAGGTCTTATATTGACTGTGCTCTGTAGAGGAAAGTCACGATCTGTCCTCGCGTGCAGTTATCTTTAGGTCCAAACATTCCTTTCTTTACTCCTGTATAGCCTGTCGTGATTTTTTTCTGGTATCCCCAGAGAATCGCATTATAGAATACATTGTTCTTTGCGACATCTTTGAACGGTGATTTGTATACCGCCTTTGGCTTCGGCTTACCCTTGAGCCTCCAGAGGAACATCATGCTCTCACCTCTGGTCACTCTTCGTTTTACTCCAAAGGTTCCGTTACCGTAACCTTTGGCTATCTTTCTTTGGTATGCCCATAGAATAGCCTTATAATATGTGTGAGACTTTGGCACATCCCGGAACGGGGATATCGCTACGTTTTTCGGTGCAGGCTTGCCTGCATACCTCCACAGGAACATAATCATCTCACCGCGAGTGCAATCTCTATTGATCCCAAATGTTCCGTTCGAGTAGCCCTTAGTGATACCTTTCTTTGCAGCCCAGTAGATGGCATTGTAGTACGGATGTGCCGGATTCCTCACATCGCTAAACACCGAAGCTGCCAGTGCTCGTGTCTTACCGAGCACTACGCTATAGTTGTCGAGAGGCATCAGATTAAACCTCAACCCGGTTCTGTTATACATGAGATGTGGAAGATCAATCTTAAAACTACTTCCGTAGATATTGGGGGTTATCAGAACATTTAGAGCTTTGCACCCGGTAAACATGTTCTTTGCGTTATTTACTTTTTTTATTTTTAATTCATGGAGATCCAGATATTTCAGTTTTTCACAGCCGTTGAACATATAGCTTACATTTGTGACATTCTCTGCTACAAAGTCTCTAAAGTCCAACGTAGTTAAGCTTTTGCAACCGCAAAACATGTAAGACATATCCTTAACATTGCGTGCATTCAGATTGGGCATGTATATGCCGGCAAGGCTTTCGCACTGAAAAAACATGTCACTCATATCCGTCACATTCGACGTTTCTAATCCGGATAGCGTAAGTGTAGTCAGGCTTTTGCATTTATAGAACATTGAACTCATATTCGTCACATTTGACGTGTCCAGGCCTTTGATGTTAAGTTTGGCAAGTGCGAGGCAATTATCGAGCATACAGCTCATATCCGTCACATTTGGAGTCTTTATACAGCTAAGGTCGAGGGACTTAAGACTTCTGCAATCATAGAACATATAGCTCATATTTATCACATTTGACGTATCTAAGCCCCAAAGATTTAATGTTGTAAGCGCACTTAGACCACTGAAAATAAAGCTCGAATCAGCAGGCAGTTTAACCTGCCATTTTGAGGAATCTCCCCCGGAATATGGCTGGTTGGCAATTGACAGTATTCTCCCACGATTAATTCCAGTCCTCTCTATCCAGTCTTTCCATAATGTTCCGCCGGTCGTAGTCTTAAAAGTAATACTCCCGGTATCCACGTCATATGTCGCTGTAACGCCGTCTCCGACTCTGTAAACATTGGCTTCAGCTGTTGCTCCAGCTAATGTTTCTTCTTCCGGAGTGGTGCGCTCCAGAGCCTCATCCACAGTTTCTGCCGCATCTTCCTGTGCTTCCGGTGAAGGTGCGTCTGCTTCTGCGAGTTCAACAGGCTCAGCAGGGTCTTCTGATAACTCTGCAGGAGCCACATCATCGACGGATATATCGGCGGCTTCCGTTACAATCTCCTGCTCAACTGTGTCAACAACTTCTTCCGGATTATTCTCAATGTTCTCAACATAATCCGGTATTTCCTCACTTACCTCAATAAATTCCGCATCCGTGGGTGCTGCCGCATAGGCAGATACTCCGGACATTGTCATGAGCATTGATGCAGCGCAAAAACCTGCTATTAGTTTTTTCCATTTGTTCATGTTCTTACTCCTCCTTCCGTCAAATCCAAACAGATACATTCAAGTCTTACTCGCGAGACCTGGTGCGGGATTCGGGTCAGCGTCAGCTGACATCTTCCAAACCGAATCCCTGCGGTTTTCGCTTCGTTACAGATTTTTAGCCCTGTAAAGGAATGTCACGATCTGTCCGCGCGTACAGTTCTCATTGATACCAAAGGTCCCCTTCTTTGCACCTGAAGTATAACCCGTTGTAATCTTTTTCTGGTAGCCCCAAAGAATAGCCTTATAGAAGGTGTGAGTCTTCGGAACATCCTTGAACGGCGAGACCGATACAGGTTTCGGCGCAGGCTTGCCCTTCAGCCTCCAGAGGAACATCATGCTCTCGCCGCGGCTCACGTTACGATTAACGCCGAAAGTACCGTCAGAATAGCCCTTGGTGATGCCTTTCTGATATGCCCACAGGATGGCTTTATAGAAGGTATGCGTCGTCGGCACATCCTTGAACGGGCTCTTTGACACGTACTTCGGTGCCGGCTTTCCCGCATACCTCCACAGGAACATGACCATCTCGCCGCGGGTGCATGACCGGTTAATCCCGAAGGTGCCATCCGGGTAACCCTTAGTGATATCTTTGGCTACAGCCCAGTAGATGGCATCATAGTAAGCGTGGTTCGAGTCCCTCACATCGATAAAGATCGATGCAGCCAGCTTTTTTGTTCTTCCGAGCACCATGCTTCCTGCCTTCACAGGCAGCTGGTAGTATACCTTCCCATTTCGGTCATACATGGGATACGGCAAATAGCTTTCACATTTACTGAATTTGTTTCCGGGAGTTATCAGGATGTCAAGAGCATTGCACTCAGAGAGCATATACTGTGCATTCTTTATTCTTGAAGCATCGAAATCTCCGAGATCAAGATATTTCAACTTCTCACAGTGGCTGAACATATAACTCGAATCTGTTACATTTGCAGTTTTAAATCCGTAAAGGTCAAGATTGGAAAGAATTTTGCAGCCCTGAAACATCCCGGACATATTTGTCACTTTTGTCGCATCCAGACCTCGCATATTCAGAGTATTTAAGCCTTCGCACCCGCAGAACATAGCTGACATATCCGTTACTTTTGACGTATTAATACCTCTCAGATCAAGTGATTTCAGGCTTTTGCACTGATAGAACATATCGTTCATTTTCGTCACTTTCGGTGTTTTTGTTCCGCTCATGTAGAGATTCGTAAGGTTACTGCAGAAAAAGAACATCCCGGACATGTTGGTTACACTTGACATATCAATTCCGCTGAGATTCACGGTCTTTACGCCGCATTCATTGAACATGTACCCCATGTCTGTCACATTTGACATATTTAAACCTCGAAGGTCCAGGTTCGTAAGGCTCTTGCAGCCCCAGAACACACATCTCATATCCGTCACTTTCGATGTGTCAAGTCCGCTCAGGTTCAAGTGCTGAAGATCGGAGCATTGATAAAACATGTAACTCATATCCGTTACATTTGACGTATCAAATCCCCGAAAATCGAATGATATGAGATTGGTCAGGAAGCCAAAAAGATAATATTCACCGGCTTTGTATCCGCTCGCATCCGCCGGGAGCTTCACTTTCCACTTCGACGGTACGCTTCCGAGAGTTGACACGACCGCTATCGACGTTATTTCTCTTCTTTCAATTCCGGCTCTCTCTAACCAATCCCTCCACAATGTTCCGCCGGATGTTGTCGTAAGCACGATGCTCCCTGTATCCGGATCAAATGTTGCCGTGACACCGTCTCCGACCTTATATTGTTTGACACCTACCGATTCTTCAGGCATATTGTCTTCAGTCGGCAGACTATACTCATCCGGGCGGTCAACAGTCTCTGCTAAATCTTCCGGTTCCTCCGGATCAGCAGCGTCTGTTTCTTCGGGTATTAACATTTTCGCCGGGTCTTCCGGTACCTCTATCTGAGCCCAGCCATCATCCGCCGGATCGATAGTTTCTGCCATGGCTTCAGGTTCTACAAAACAGGCATTCTCTTCCAATAAATCTTCGTCTTTCCCGTTCAGTTTCTCCTCAAAGCTCTCGATGATGTCCTCATCAATAATTTCTCCTGCAAATGCCGACACTCCCGGCAACGCAATGAGAATAGATACAGCGCAAAAGGCTGCCAATAATTTTCTACACGAATTCTTCATTTTTCCTCCTTTCCACAACTAGTGCTTATCAAGAAACCATTAACAGAGACAGAGACAGAAACTTTTATCATGACTGCATGGCAGAGTTCGGCAGATTTTCCAAAGTGAGTTTCTACCGCACATATCACAATTTGATTCATTATCTATATTATACATAATTTATCAGTAAATATGTGGATAAAGTCAAAAATGTGCAAATATTTATCAGTAAGCTTTTACTGCTATATATGCGTTGTAAGGGCTTTGTCAAAAAGCAAATGAATTAACTAAGAAAAACGAGCGACATCTTCCGTTTGGAGAATATCGCTCGTTTTCACTTGCTATGTTATGTTGTCCGATGCATTAGTTTACTTGGTTCTGTAGAGGAATGTCACGATCTGCCCGCGCGTGCAATTCTCGTTGATACCGAAGGTTCCCTTCTTTTCCCCCGAGGTGTAGCCCGTCGTGATATGCTTCTGGTAGCCCCAGAGGATTGCTTTGTAGAAGGTATGTTTCTTCGGGACGTCCCTGAATGGTGAGGCCGATACGGTCGTTGGGTTCTTCTTTCCCTTCAGCCTCCATAGGAACATCATGCTCTCGCCGCGGCTCACATTTTTATTCACGCCGAACTTTCCGTCAGGATAGCCCTTGGTGATGCCTTTCTGGTAAGCCCACAGAACAGCCCTGTAGAAGGCGTGCGACTTCGGCACATCCGCAAACGGACTCTTCGAAACTGATTTCGGAGCCGGCTTTCCTGCAAACCTCCACAGGAACATGATCATCTCGCCGCGGGTGCAGGGCTTGTTGATTCCGAAAGTCCCATCTGAATAACCCTTTGAAATTCCTTTCTCAACTGCCCAGTTAACGGCCTTGTAATACGAATTCGACGAATCCCTCACATCGATAAAGAACGATTCTGCCAGTTTTTTCGTTCTGCCGAGCACTATGCTCCCGGATTTGACCGACAGTTTGTCATACTTCTTCCCATTCTTATCATACATGGGATATGGCAAATACTGATCACCGGGTATAGTCCTGGGTGTAATCAGGATCTCAAGAGCATTGCACTTGTTTAACATATTCGATATCTTGTCTCCTTTCGGAATACCGAAGCTGCTGAGGTCCAGATATTTCAGGTTTGTGCATAGTGAGAACATGGTATGTGTATTAGTCAGTTTGGACGTATTAAAGTTCTTTAGATCGAGCCTTGTAAGGCTGTCGCAGCGGCTGAACATTGAAACCATGATCGTTACATTTGACGTATCAAAGCTGCTCAGGTCAATGCTGTTAAGGCTTGTGCAGTCACCGAACATGCGGTACATATCTGTCACATTTGACGTATTGAAGCTGCTGAGGTCAACATCCGGCAGGCTGATGCAGCCATCGAACATACCATGAATGTTTGTCACCTTAGATGTATTAAAGCTTTTCAGATTCACGGATTTAAGGCTTTTGCATTCGGCGAACATGCAGCGCATATTCGTGACTTTTGAAGTATTAAAGCTTTTCAGATCCAGAGTCTTTAGACTGCCGCATCTGAAGAACATATAAGCCATATTCGTCACGTTCGACGTATCAAAACCTTTGAAATCTATCTTTGTAACTTTTTTTAACCCACCAAAAAGCAAATACTTATTATCGCCCATGAACCCCTGCGCGTCTGCCGGAAGTCTTACTTTCTTCTGTTGCTTTACCGAAATCGATTTAACTGAATCCCTATCAATTCCGGCCTGCTCCAGCCAATCTGCCCATAGCGTTCCGCCGGTCGCGGCAGTGCTGTATAGAGAAATGCTTCCGGTAACGGAGTCATACGTAGCCTGGACCCCGTCTCCAACCGTATATTCGCCGGAAGCTGCACCGACTGTTTCTTCCGCGGACGTATCCTCTGCAGAAAATACATAATTCTCCGTCATGTCCACAGTCGAGGTCTCATTTTCCCGCTCTTCCGAATCAGTCGTGTACACTTCAGCAGGCTCGACATTTTTCGCAGGCTCTTCCGTTATTTCCGTTAGAACTTCGCCAGGTTGTTCTTCAGCTTCCTCTGCGATTTCCGATTCCACATAAACAGAATCCTCCTGCGTATCCCCGGCTATCTCCATCTCACCTGCAACTTCTTCACAGCTTTCAGTTATTTCCTCATTGGTGAGGTCTGCAGCATATGTCGACAATCCGGGCGTTGTCATGAGCATCGATGCGGCGCAAAAGGCTGCAAGTAATTTTCTACAAGTATTCTTCATTCATTTCCTCCTTCTGCAACTTGTGCTTATCAGATCATTATTAGCAGAAACAGTGACTATACTCTTAGCGATAGGCAGCTTGATAATTCAGCAGGTACTTCGCCGGAGAAGCCCTGCGGAACATCATAACATCATAGCCGGCTTTCCGCTACAAATATAATAGATTTGATCATATTTTTTAATATCAAAATGCAATTTTGTCAGCAGACTATTACCGAAAAAACTTCCACACTTGAAATCTGGCCAGGAATCTGATACTATGTTCTGGATTTCGGCAGGACATACGATCGCGGCTGGCACATGCCAGGTGAGGAAAGTCCGGGCTTCGCAGGGCAGGATGCCGGATAACGTCCGGCAGGGGTAACCCTCGGGAAAGCGCAACAGAAAAGAACCGCCGCTATGCGGTAAGGGTGAAAAGGCAGTGTAAGAGACTACCTCCTGGCTGGTAACAGGCAGGGCATATGCAAGCCCCATCCGAAGCAAGACCAAACGAAGGCTATACGGTTGCCCGCCGTGCCTCAGGTAGGTCGCTTGAGCCATGTGGCGACACATGGTCTAGACAGATGATCGTACACGACAGAACCCGGCTTATCGTTCTGCCGGACAGGTAAAAAAGCCCGTATCACATTTGCCAAATACACTTTGCAAATGCGATACGGGCTTTTTATATGTCAGATATTATTTTTTACCTTCATATTTGGTCTCACAGTATCTGCAGCGGTACACTTCCCTCTCCTCGTCAGCGAGGAAGAATACCTGATCAAGACCCTGCTCGATTGAAGTGATGCAGCGCGGATTCTTGCAGGAAATAACATTTACGACCTGCTTCGGAAGAGCGAGCTTGCGCTTTTCGATGATCTCACCGTCCTTAATAACATTGACCGTAATATTGTGGTCAATAAAGCCGAGGACATCGAGGTCAAGATAATCGACCGGGCAGGCGACTTTGATAATATCCTTTCGTCCCATCTTGTTGGAAGACGCATTCTTTATGATCGCAACGGTACAGTCCAGCTTGCCGAGCTTTAAGTGACGATAAATCGTCATCGCGTAACCGGCTTTAATATGATCGAGAACAAACCCTTCTGACAGCTTGCCTATAGTGAGTGTTTCTTCATGTGTTGACATTATTTCACCTCCAGTCCAAGAAGTGTGAGGATAAGAGCCATTCGGATATAGACACCATACTGGGCCTGCTTGAAGTAGGCAGCGCGCTCATCATTGTCGACCTCCACCGAGATCTCGTTGACTCTCGGCAGCGGGTGAAGAACAAGCATCTTCTCCGGAGCCAGATCCATCTTCTCTTTGTCCAGAATGTAGAAGTCCTTCATGCGGAGATAATCTTCCTCGTTGAAGAAACGTTCCTTCTGAACACGTGTCATGTAGAGGATATCCAGATCTTTCATAGTCTCCTCATCCAGCTTGACAACTTCCTCGAACGGAATTTTCTGAGCTCTCATTGCTTCGCGCACATAACTCGGTACGCGCAGCTCCTCCGGTGAGATGAGGACAAATCTGATATTGTCATAGCGTGAAAGTGCGTTGATCAGCGAATGGACCGTGCGGCCGAATTTAAGGTCACCGCAGAGACCGATCGTGAGCCCTTCAAAATGGCCTTTCAGCGAGCGAATTGTCAGAAGATCCGTCAGTGTCTGTGTCGGATGCTGGTGACCGCCGTCGCCGGCGTTGATGACCGGAATCATCGATTTCATCGATGCGACGAGCGGCGCGCCCTCCTTCGGATGTCTCATAGCTGCAATATCTGCGTAGCAGGAAACGATGCGCATTGTGTCAGATACGCTCTCGCCTTTGGCTGCCGATGAGGAATCTGAGCTGTGGAAACCTAAAACACTGCCACCTAAATTCAACATAGCCGCTTCGAACGAGAGTCTTGTTCTCGTGCTCGGCTCATAGAATAAGGTGGCAATCTTCTTACCCGCACATGCGTGTGCATATTTTAGCGGATACTTCTCTATATCATTTGCGAGATCCATAAGTTTGTCGAGCTCATCGGTTGAAAAATCAAGCGGGCTCATCAAATGTCTCAGTGCCATTATACCTCCTCTAAACCTCAGTCCAAACTTCTGATACAAGGATATGTCGGTTTTAGGAAACGAATTTATTCGTTTCCTATAGCACCGATTGCAGGCGGCTGAAAAGGCCGCATTCCTTGTGCAATCGTGTGCATCATCTTATCGTAAACGCACTTTTTAACACGTTTACTATATCCCGACTATGATAACGCGTCAATGCGTTGAAATCAAGAGAAAAATATGGAAGGACCTGCGTTTTTCGATGAAGATGGTGTTTGCGGCCGGATTTAGGATCCCAGTCAGCCTGTCTGACCCGTTGCAGACATATTTATAATCTGAAGCACCCGCCGCCGAGGAATTCTCTGAGGATTGAGTTCGTCGGCACATCGTCCAGCGGAATACCCAGGAAATAGTCGAGGAACTTGAGCAGCCGTCTTGCCTCGTAATACTGCGGGTCATCCTCAGGCACGGAGAACAGGAGCGGCTGAGCGTACTGTTTGATGACAGCCAGCTCATAGGGAAGCGCTGAGTTAAAGAATTCATCCGCCGAGTCCTGATACGGGAAAATATATTTTTCCTCACCGTGGCGCACGTCATCCCACATGTTGAGTGTATTTCGAGCCGAGTAACCGCGTGTCCTGTGGTCGCGGATGATCCTGCGGAGCAGCCTTCCGTCTCTCGTGGGAATTCTATTGTGCTCATCCACATTTACCTGGGTCAGCGCGCTGATATAGATCTTGAACTTGCTGCTTGCCGGCAAGCTGTAAGTCAGCCCATCGTTCAGGCAGTGGATACCTTCAATGACAAGGATCTCGCCTTCTGAAAGGCTAAGTTTCTCTCCGGTGAATACGCGCTTTCCGGTAACAAAATCATAGGTGGGAACATTTATCTCCCTGCCCATGAGCAGCGCATTCATATCGTTATTGAAACACTCGAGGTCAATGGCTTCCAGACACTCGAAATCTTTTTTTCCGTTCTCATCCACCGGCAGTTCATCTCGCGGAATAAAATAATTATCCACCCCGATATAATTCGGTCTGAGTCCGTGGGCATGGAGCTGTACACAGAGTCTCTGGGAAAATGTTGTCTTTCCGGACGATGACGGTCCGGCAACGAGAACAAACTTCACATCTCCTCTGTCAGCGATTCTTGCTGCAATCTCCGAGATACGGCTCTCCTGGTGAGCCTCAGAAATGAGAATCAGTTCTCGCATGCCGCCCGAAATAACATGGTCATTCAGCTCGCCGACACAGCCGAGCTGCTTGTTTTCGGCAAATTCTTCACCGGCGATCTGCGCTTCAAACAGCTTTTCTTCCGGATGAAACTCCGGGACCTCGTCAAGCCTGCTTCTCATGGGCATGACCATGATGACTCCGTCATGGTATCTAAGCAGCCGGAAATTGCCGAGGTATTCTGTGTCCATCGTCATATAGCCATAGTAGTAGTCCTCATAACCGTCGAGACTATAGACATTGACACGGGAGACCAGGCGTGTTCTGAAGAGTTTTTCCTTATCATACATACCGTGACAGTGGAAAAGATCGACCGCATCTCTGGTCGTTATTGTTCTCTTTCTGAACGGAAGCTTCAGAGAGATCATTCTCCTCATTTCTTTCTCGACGTCCGCGAGGAACTCATCCGTTATCTCAATATCCTCATCGATTGTATAATAAAATCCGGTGTCGATTGAAAAATGGAGTACAGTTCTCACATTTGGAGACGGACGATCCGGCATCCGCCCGACAACATGGTATACCGCAGTGATGAACAGCATGGACATGCTTCTTCTTATGGTCTGGTAGCCGATTGGATCCTCAGCCGTGAAAAAAACAACATTTGCATCATGATTCAGATGATGGTGAAGCTCCTGCAGCTTTCCATCTACATTTGCAAGTAAAATCGGATGCTGATATTCTCCCTGGAAATCCTCCGCTATATTTTTGAGTATAGTTCCATCTTCATACTCATAAATCTTTCCGCTGACCGTTACATTCATGGCTATACCTCCGTTCCTCGAAATATGTCATAAATCCGTCAGACAGGGCTTTTACGCCGGTGTACCTTATCAAATGTGCATCTTCGTGTCACCGCAAAAGCCCAAAGCTACAAAACACTGTACGGCTGTTTTATCTTCATGCTGCGCACAGAAAGCTCCGGAAACGTCTTTTTTAGATATTCTTCCATATATGTAATATAAACGAATTCCGTGCCGTAATGACCGGCATCGATGAGGGCAAGTCCCTGGGCATTGGCATCGATCGATGAGTGATAATCGAGGTCTCCCGTGACCAGCACGTCCGCTCCTGCTTCAAGCGCCGCGCGGATCTCGCTCTTTCCTGACCCGGAGCTGACCGCGCACGCCGTTATGATTCGGTCAGGGTCACCGTACACGCGGACCGCTGTGAGTGACATTGCATTTTTGACGACTTCTGCAAATGCAGAAAGACTCATCTTCGGCACCTCCCCCACTCTTCCGAGCCCAACGGGGTTCCCTGAAGCATCCTCTCCTGTAATATCCAGGATTCTCGAATCTATAAGCTGCAGGTCCGCGGCATTCAAGTCAGCCATCTTCGCGATATCAAAGTTGGTGTGCATCGCGACGTAATTGATGTCCTCCTTTATGAGCCGCCGTATTCTTCGTCCGATAAAATTCTGCTCGGTCACTGTCTTCACAGGGGAAAAGAGCAGCGGGTGGTGAGTCAGAATCAGATCCGCTCCCCAAATTGAGGCTTCAGCTACAGCCTCATCCGTCACGTCGAGATTCAGAAAGACCTTTTGAATATCTGCCTCCATATCACCTATCAAGAGTCCGACGTTGTCCCACTCCATCGCCCAGCTGAAAGGAAAATCTTTATCCAACTGCTTAATAATATCTCTCAGCTTCATCTATTAACCTCACTTCCTCATCGATCTCTCGAATGCGGATGTCATCTGCACCTCTTCCGGATTCGATGAGTTTTTCTTTTATGTCAGTCAGCACATTTCTTCGCTTAGCCAAATATACTCTCAGAGTTTCATCTTTATTTCTTAGGAGGCAGGGTCCGTACATCAGCTCAGCGTCGCTCAGCAACTCTGTTAAACTATCCTGCTGATTTTCGTCTTTCGACTTTCCCGGTACCAAATTTGGCTGTTCATCTTGATGTGATCCATATTTCGATGTGACTCGCCTCTGACCCGGTAATTCATTCTGTTCAGATGTCAGCTCAATATAAGCAGATTCCGAATTCGGATGAACTTTCATCAGTGTATAAAACTTGCCGTCCTCAAGAATCTCAGCCTCATCGATGAAGGCATACCCTTGCTCAACAAGAAACTTTCGGACTGCATAAATATCGCTCTGCGGCGATAGAATCAGCTCATCAAATCTCTCCAGGAGCTCTGCTGCCTCGCTCAGAATCTTTATGATCAGCATGCCTCCCATCCCGGTGATGACCAGAGAGGCAGGAACGTTTTCCGGAAGCAGCTTTGTGATATTGCGTGGCACGCCGTCCGCAAGAACGGTCGTAATTTTATCAAGAAGACCTGCCTCCGCTATATGCTCACCGGCTGCTTTGAGAGGACCTGGTCTCACGTCGGAGGCGACAGCGCACGGGGATTTTCTCCTCACAAGCTCAATCGATGTATATGCGTGGTCACATCCCACGTCAAGAACCGCAAAGCCTTCCGTCACCATATCCACCGCGGCCATGAGCCGCTTAGAAAGATTCATATGTTTCCTCCTACTGAAAAATGGGTAGTGTCAAATTTACTACCTGTTTTTATTTCAAAAACCTTGATTTTACGGGAGATTCAAATAAAAAGAGCATTGACCTCCCTTTTTGGTATAATGTCAGCGACCAAACATCCACTATACATAGGAGACAATGCTCATGGACATTATACTTTATCTACTGCAGTTATGTCATCTGCTTTATCAGCAGAATTGCTGGCTGATCAAATTTATTTGCAGATATATTCCACTCAAACAGTGGGCATTCGACGATTCCCATTCCCCCAAGTACCAGAAGTTCAAGATAGATCAGCTTCCCAGGATTATCTATCACCAGCAGGACTGGGACTGGCAGGATCTCAATACATACTATTTCTGGAAATACGGAAAATCTGTTCAGCCGGTCCGCCGCCGCTCTGCGTGCGATATCCCCGAAGAATGCACATGCCCTGCCTGCAAAGCACCCCATTCTTACCTGTACCGCAATAACGGCAAGGCCGGGCAGCTTATGTGCAAAGTCTGTGGTACCCGTTTCTCACCTGATGAGAACCGTTTTGCCAAGGCACTTTCCCTTAAATGTCCCTACTGTTCCCACACCCTGGTGCGTAAGAAAGACCGTAAACATTTCATC
Organism: Lachnospiraceae bacterium; assembly: GCA_045221675.1. Classification (GTDB taxonomy): domain Bacteria; phylum Bacillota; class Clostridia; order Lachnospirales; family Lachnospiraceae; genus Chordicoccus. The sequence goes on from JBGUWZ010000023.1 coordinate 91,757, forward strand.
ATCCACAAGTGTGTGAATCCCAAGTGCCCTTACTACCTCCACAACCTCAGGAAGGTCGACAAGGCAGATCTGGACGAGGATTATGGCAAGAACAAGTATAAGCTGCATTATATATACCGGGAATTCACGATCGACTTCTTCAAGATGGATATCACCACCCTGCCTAAGAATGCCTCCTCACTGAAATTCACGAAGAACAACGCTTACATCATGTCCCTGTGCCTCACCTATCGGGTAAATCTTGGTCTCTCGCTCCGCAAGACTGTCCAGGCCATGAAGGACATCCACGGCATCTCTATATCCCACCAGATGGTCGCCAACTACTGTAAGACTGCCGCCATCTGCGTCAAACCATTTGTCGATACCTACCCTTACGAGAAGGGCGCCGCCTTTGCTGCCGATGAGACTTATATCAAAGTCCGCGGTGTCAAAGGCTATATCTGGTTGATCATCAATGCGGCGACCCGTGCCATCATCGGCTATCAGGTATCAGATAACCGCGGCGTCGGTCCCTGCATCATGGCTATGCGCATGGCTTTCCAGCATCTGAAAGAACTGCCCAAAAACTTTCGTTTCATCGCTGACGGCTACAGCGCCTATCCGCTTGCCGCCCAGCAGTTCTTCCATGAGTTCGGCGAGAAGTTCAAGTTCGAGATCACACAGGTCATCGGCCTTACGAACGACGATGCCGTATCAAAAGAATTCAGGCCGTACAAGCAGATGATCGAACGTCTCAACCGCACTTACAAGGCATCCTACCGTCCCACGAATGGCTTCGATAACTATGACGGTGCCAACTATGAGCTTGCTCTCTGGGTCGCTTACTACAACTTTCTTCGTCCCCACAAGCTGCACCATTTCCGGCCGCCAGTCGAAGACGAGGTTATCAAAAACGGTGACAACATGCCCGGCAAATGGCAGCTGCTGATCTTCCTTGGCCAGCAAACCATCCAAAAAATGCAGGAAGCAGCCGTATAACCGGGAGCGGGACCGTTGTCAGGGGAACCGTGGAATACCGGAGCGGCTTTAGCCGCGAGGATATGCCGCGAAAGTCCCTTGACAAAAGGTCCGCGGACTATCCTCTTGTATGGGAAAGGGGCAACTGCGCCTTTCCCTGCCTCCGGCGAGGACGGGTCCGGGCGGAGCCCGGGTTCGGGGTCAAGGGGATCATCCCCTTGCGGGTTCTTAGGGCAGCGCCCTAAGCCCTCGGAGAGCCTTCAGCGAACATAATCTACAGATTTTCAAGGTTCATTTGAGCCTATTTTTTAAGCCATCGTTTTTCATAGCTCATTTGACACTACCGAAAAATGCTGCAGCTAAAGCCTACTACTATGGTTTTCACTGCAGCATTTATATGAAAGTCTCGCGGAGCGATTATCATTCAGCCTGCGGCTTCGAACGATAATCAGTCGAGATAGTCCTTCAGCTTGCGGCTGCGGACGATAATCAGTCGAGATAGTCCTTCAGCTTGCGGCTGCGGGACGGATGTCTCAACTTACGGAGAGCTTTAGCTTCGATCTGACGGATACGCTCACGGGTAACATTGAACTCCTTGCCGACTTCCTCAAGTGTACGCGCGCGGCCGTCGTCAAGACCGAAGCGAAGGCGAAGAACCTTCTGCTCGCGCTCTGTCAGTGTTCCGAGCACTTCGACCAACTGCTCTTTCAGAAGTGTGAAGGCTGCGGCGTCTGCCGGCACCGGAACGTTGTCGTCCTGGATAAAGTCACCGAGGTGGCTGTCTTCCTCCTCACCGATCGGGGTCTCGAGGGAAACCGGCTCCTGTGAAATCTTGAGGATTTCACGGACTCTCTCTACGGACATGCCCATCTCCTCGGCAATCTCTTCCGGGGTTGGTTCACGGCCAAGCTCCTGGAGCAGCTGTCTGGAGACGCGGATCAGCTTGTTAATAGTCTCGACCATGTGTACAGGGATACGAATCGTTCTGGCCTGGTCAGCAATGGCTCGTGTGATGGCCTGACGGATCCACCACGTAGCATATGTGGAGAACTTGAATCCCTTGCGGTAATCATACTTCTCGACAGCCTTGATAAGACCGAGGTTTCCCTCCTGGATCAGGTCGAGGAACAGCATGCCGCGGCCAACATATCTCTTGGCGATAGATACAACAAGTCGCAGATTGGCCTCAGCGAGTCTCTGCTGGGCGCGTTTGCCTTCTTCTCCGCCGAGTTCCATCTGCTTGGAAAGCTCGATCTCCTCCTCAGCTGTGAGAAGGGGCACTTTTCCTATCTCCTTGAGGTACATGCGTACAGGGTCCTCAATGGAAACACCTTCGGGGACGGACAAGTCGATCTTCTCGACGTCGATTTCCGCATCGGCGTCATCCTCGATCGAAGCCTCATCGTCATCTGAAAGCAGAAGTACCTCATCCTCGCGCACTGTGTCCTCCATACGAAGGACGTCTACGCCGTTGGCTTCCAGAAAGTCAAGCACTTTCTCAGCATCCTCAGCGGTAAACTCCATTCCCTTGAAATTGTCACCGATTTCTGAGTAGTTGAGAACATTCTTCTTAGTCTTGGCTTTCTGAAGAAGCTCTGTCAGTTTTTCTGCGAAATGCACCTCACGTTCTGTCATTTGTTTTTCTCCTCATAATCTTTATCAACAGGTTCCTATATTGGCCGCCCTTAAACGGCCGAATCCCGCGACATGTCCCGCGAGCAGGACTCAAATTATCAGCTGTCATTTGCAAATGGCAAATGCAGCACCTTTCCGCCCCTCCTAAATTCCTCCATCCGACGTTTCTGATTGATAAGTTCGGTGAGCTCCTCAGGATTTTTACCGTCCCATATCTTCATCCTCGCGTCGTTGCTCTCTTTCATCAGTCGGTAGACCGTGTCCGTAAAAGCCTTATCCTGCTCGGCTGCGGATGAAACAGGAATGTTCGTGTGGAAGAGCTGAGCGGCCTGCGTCTGTTCCTCCGCATCTATGAACAGGTTGACGAGCGCGGCCTCACTGACCCTCCCCTCCTTTATCTGTTCATACAGTCCTTCGGCAATCTTTCTGCAGAGCGGGTCAGAAAAATCCTCAGGTCCTATGTAGGCCTTCGACTCGCTGTAAGCCTCAGGGTAGTTGGCAAGATACGTGAGCATCAGCTTCTGAGATGTAACCATACCCGTATCTTTCTTCTCCCTGATGACCCGACGCTCACCGCTCACCGGCTCGGTGTATCTTTCGGCAGGGGTGCCCGCCATTGCCATGCGGATTACCATTTTCCGGAGACCGTCGGCGGAAAAGCTGTAGCGCCTTGCTATGGCTTCAATGTAGTTGTTCCTCTCGAGATCCTCGGGAAACTGCAGAAGCATTCTGGCCACATCTTTCTGGAAGTTCGTGCGCTCGGCCGGATCGTCCAGCCTGTATTTCGAAGCTGTGTCCTCGACCTCGTACATGAAAGCGTTCCTCGCCCCCTCAAGGCGTTCCTCCAGGGCGGAAGCTCCAAGCCCCTTGATGAATTCATCCGGGTCCTTGTAGGGACTCAGGTCGACGACTCTCGACTCTATACCCGCATCTTTGAGTATCGGTATAGCCCTGAGAGCTGCCATTTTTCCGGCATTGTCAGAGTCGTAGAGAAGAAGCACATTCGTCGTGTAACGCTTCAGAAGATTCGCCTGCTGCGGGGTGAGTGCTGTTCCGAGCGATGCCGCAGCACAGTCAAATCCGGCCTGATGCATGGAGATTACATCCATGTACCCCTCGCAGAGAATAATGTATTTTCTTCTCGTTGTTCTCGCAATATTAAGGCCGAACAGGTTGTTCCTCTTATTGAAAACGGTCGTCTCCGGTGAGTTGAGGTATTTTGGCTTTGCGTCTCCCATGACCCGGCCGCCGAATCCAATGACTTTGCCTCTGACGTCGGCAATTGGGAACATGACCCTGTTCCAGAACTTGTCCATCGCACCGCGCTTTTCGTCAAATGTAAAAAGTCCCGTCTCCGCCAGCAACTCATCTGAGTAGCCCTTGTTTTTCAGATATGAATAGAGGCGTCCGGTCCTGCCTGAATATCCGAGACCGAATTTTTTTATCGTCTCGTCGGAAAGTCCCCTCTCCCTCAGGTAATTAAGTCCGATCTCCCCTTCTTTATTCTTAAGCAGGTAATAGTAATAGGCAGCGGCCTTTTTGTTGATTTCGAGCAGCTGAGCCTTCTTATCAGCCTGAGCCTGTGCTTCTTTGGAGTATTCGATTTGAGGCAGCGTTATATGGGCGCGGTCAGCGAGAGCCTGCAGCGCTTCGAGGAAGGTCATATGATTGTATTCCATCATGAATGTAATCACATTCCCGCCCGCGTGGCAGCCGAAACAGTAATACATCTGCTTGGTCCGGCTGACCGAGAAAGATGGTGTCTTCTCGTTGTGGAACGGACATAACCCTGTGTAATTGTTTCCGGACCGCTTCAGTCGAACGTTTTCGCCGATGACATCGACGATGTCATTTGCGGAACGGACTTCTTCGATCAGTTCATCAGAATATCTCAATGTATTTTCGTACCCTCACAGCTTGTGTCAGAGGAGGCAGACTTTTAGCTGCTTCTTTTAGGTTAATGCTTCCGATCATGTCGGTTGCGTTTCTTACTATAGCTTGCTCCAGGACTGAGGTATGAATATCTCCCGGAATTTCATCATCGAATACTGGTCTGTCATGCCGGAAATGTAGTCACAGACAACTCTCTCCGGGGATTCACCCTTCTCCTCTATCATTCGGTAATAATCAGCCGGCATCTTGTCAGGATGGGAAATATAGTATCCGTAAAGTTCCCTGACCATGAGCTCAGCTTTAATTTCTTCGCCCTTGGCTGCGGCGTTCGTATAAAGATTTTCGAACATGAACTTCCGAAGGTCCTTCATGGCCTCGCCGATTGTCGGCGACATTTCGACTTTTCCCATACCGGAGGACGTGTTCACGATGTCGTGTACAAATGTATTGAGGCGCTCTCTGGTTGAATGTCCAAGCAGGTCGCACAGGTCCCGGGGAACATCGTTCTCATTCAGAATTCCCGCACGTATGGCGTCATCCATGTCATGATGAATATAGGATATCTTGTCACAGAGTCGGACGATCTGTCCTTCAAGTGTCGCCGGGTGACAGGACGTACCGTGGTTGCGGATACCGTCGCGCACCTCCCAGGTGAGATTCAACCCCCTGCCATCCTTCTCCAACTTGTCAACGATGCGGAGACTTTGCTCACTGTGCCTGAAGCCTGACGGACATGCTTCATTCAGAGCGCGCTCTCCTGCGTGTCCGAACGGGGTGTGTCCGAGGTCATGGCCGAGTGCTATGGCTTCGACAAGATCCTCATTCAGCATAAGGCACCGCGCGACTGTTCTCGAAGTCTGCGAGACTTCAAGCGTGTGCATCATTCGCGTGCGGTAATGGTCACCCTGCGGAGCAAGAAATACCTGAGTCTTGTCCTTAAGTCTTCGGAACGACTTGCAGTGGACAATTCGATCGCGGTCCCGCATGTAACAGGTCCGTATGTCACACTCCTCCTCATTTCGAAGCCTTCCTCGGGTCCTCGCGGCATACGAGGCATGGGGATCCAGTGTGGTTATCTCCCTTTTTTCAAGCTCTTCTCTTAACTGCATGTCATTGCGCCTCCCTGCCGGATACAAGGGAAGTGACGGCTTTGGCCGTCTGAGCCCACTTAATGATAGTTAATGTCCGCCTGAATCCAAAGCATTTCAGAGCGGACAGCAGTGACCATAATATAAAACAGATCGGTTTCATTCACCGAACAGGAAATTTTCGTGTTTTCTTTTCATTCAAAAGTAGTTTTCCGCAAAAAAAGTCTAAATCCTTTTTTTGCGGAAAATTTTTTGAATCATTTTACACAATTTTTACGGTGGGTGTCAGGCATCTGTTCTGCCTGTCACTTTTCCGTGTTGTTGTAGATGCAGGACAGCTGTTCTGCCTGACATTTACTGTGTGTTGATGCAGAACAGCTGTTCTGAATGACACATTTCTGTGTTAATGAACACAGATAATGGCATATTATTTAAATTCTATTTGGATTTCCGGATATTCCTCCGTTGTCTCAGAGCACATCCATCGAAGCGCTTCAACGTATCCCTGCATGTTCGGAGCGGTCTCAGAAGAATTTTCAAAGACGATTTCTGTGCCATCGGCACACTCTGTCAGAACGTCATGCAGTGCGTCAAGATTGTTGCCGTAGTATTCCGGTACGGGCAGACCTCTGCGGATTCTTTTATGGATTTCAGCGCGGCTCTCTGCTCCGTATAGATCAATCGTGTATGTCATAAATCCGCCTCCTTATCACTCTTCTCCATAGAGGAGCTCGAACGTCTCATAATGGTCTTCTGTATAGTATATTCTGCCATCGTCAGAATATATGATTCTCTTCGCCCCTCTCGACTTTCTGCCAAGAGTGTCTATATCACATTCATGGTAATTACCACGCGGAAGAATTCCCTCATAGTTTCCGAAATGGTCGCCGCCGATGCACATGCCTTTTGCGTATCTCTCAAGAGAGCCGCCCTCCCATCCGAGCTTCTTGGCTTCCTTCTTGGTCATGAAGTTCTTTGGCAGATGTCCATAGACGTGTATATAAAGCGCAACGTCATCTTTTGAGGTGTAGCTGCCGTTCTCATCGATTGTGACTTCAGGCTCACTCGTCTGCGTCTGGGACTCATTGAATGCCGTCGGCTTATCGTCTGCCTTCGGTTCGTTTACCGTCGCTTCTGGCTCAGCTCCTGCCGTTTCCGGATCGTTCACTGCCGCTTCCGACTCAACTGCTGCCGTTTCCGGATCGCTCACTGCAGCTTCATCTTTCGTGTCCTCGGCAACTTGATCGGGTGCGCTCTGTAATTCGGACGATTGTACATCAGCTCCGGAACTTTCCTGACTTGTCCCTGATTGGGAATCCGACTGGTCCGGCGCGCTCTCGAGAGTCACTTTGCCGGAGCTGCCTGCTGCAGTACTGCTGCTTCCGCCGCATCCGACAAGAGTCACAAGAGCGAGAACAATTGAAAACAACAAAGCATAAAATGATTTTTTCAAGGCATGTTCCTCCCGCTTCATACAGTTGCGTTTTCCGAATCTGCCTTCGAGTTGTTCGAGGCGGAAAATCACAATACATAATATATCACACTTGTGCGAAAAATGTGTGAAGTGCGCCAGGCGAAAAAAAGAAAAACCCGCGGATATTTTCTATTTATATCATGCCATCAGCAAATTATCTGGTTTAAACCTTATAATCAAGAAGCCGGCAGTCGATCTTGTAAAATACCTTACATATGAAGTGCCCTACGAGGGTTGGATCCTATACCATAGGCAGTCACACTAGCTCACCTTTAAATAAATCCGCTGACAGTCCGCTGAAATTGTCCAGCTTAAAAGCAGTCACCTTTATTGATTTTGATAATTAGTGATGGTAAGGCTACTTATATCCAGATTTTAACCGGCAGTAGCTCAAACGTGATTTCAATGAAAGCTACTGCCCTCAAAGCACTCGGGCAGTCGATGAACGCCGAAAAGAACAAAGATGACCGTCGACACCACTTAATAAAAGAGGCCGCCGCGTTAATGCGACAGCCCCTCTGCTTCTTGTTTTAGTATTGATTAGATGTGATGCCTGGTTTCTCAGAGATCGCAGCTGTCGAGCTGCAATCATTTTCTCAGTAATAGTGCAGCTGTTATACTACACGCATACCCCATTAAGCAGCGCAGTTATTATACTACACCCTGAGCCTTCATAGCTGTAGCGACCTTCAGGAAGCCGGCGATATTGGCACCTGCAACATAGTTGCCTTCCATGCCGTACTGTCTTGCAGCATCGTCAATGTTGTGTACGATGTCGATCATGATACGCTCAAGCTTCGCGTCGACTTCTTCAAATGTCCAAGACAGTCTCTCGGAGTTCTGGCTCATCTCAAGTGCGGATGTGGCGACGCCGCCTGCATTTGCAGCCTTGCCAGGAGCGAAGATCACGCCGTTGTCCTGCAGATACTTGGTTGCCTCGAGGGTCGTCGGCATATTTGCGCCTTCGCATACAGCGATCGTGCCATGCTCAACAAGCGCCTTTGCACCTTCAAGCGGAAGCTCGTTCTGTGTAGCGCACGGCAGGTACAGGTCAGTCTTGATTGCCCATACGCCCTTGCCTTCGTGGTATTCAGCGTTCGGACGTACAGCAGCGTACTCTGTGAGGCGGGCACGTCTGACTTCCTTAATGTCCTTAAGGAGTTCGACATCGATTCCGTCCGGATCATAAATCCAGCCTGTGGAATCTGAGCATGTCAGGACCTTAACGCCGAGCTGCTGTGCCTTCTGAATCGCATAGATCGCGACGTTGCCGGCACCTGTGACAGCGGCAGTCTTGCCCGCAATGTCAATACCGTTGATCTTGAGAAGCTCTTTTGTCAGATACAGAAGACCGTAGCCTGTTGCCTCTGTTCTTGCGAGAGAGCCGCCGAACGTAAGGCCCTTGCCTGTGAGGACACCCTCATAGAGGCCTGTGATTCTCTTATACTGGCCATACAGGAAACCGATCTCACGTGCGCCGGTTCCGATATCGCCTGCCGGAACGTCAACGTCCGCGCCGATATGTCTGTAAAGCTCTGTCATGAAGCTCTGGCAGAATCTCATGACTTCATTATCGGACTTGCCCTTCGGGTCAAAGTCGGAACCGCCCTTGCCGCCGCCGATCGGAAGGCCTGTCAGGCTGTTCTTGAAGACCTGCTCGAAACCAAGGAACTTGATGATGCCGAGGTATACCGACGGATGCAGACGAAGGCCGCCCTTATACGGACCAATCGCACTGTTGTACTGTACACGGAAGCCACGGTTGACCTGAACATTGCCATTGTCATCTAACCACGGGACACGGAACATGATAATACGCTCCGGCTCTGTGAGTCTCTCAAGGAATGCAAGCTTTCTGTAGTTCTCTTCATCCGACTCAATGACGACGCGGATCGACTCAAGCACTTCCTCAACTGCCTGAATGAATTCCGGCTCTGCCGCATTTTTGACCTTTACGCTTGCGATTACCTCATCAACATATGACATTTTTTCATCCTCCTCTAGTTGGTTGTTATTATTTCTGCCATTCATCAGTATGATTCCATATGATGATCAGCGGATTGTGAACTTTGGAATTAATATCACTTCTATCCTTGCTCGTGCCGATCCGGAAGGCTGAACAATCATACTGTCCAGATTCTTGAACTGCCCTCGCGATTGCACCTTTAAGGCTTTAACCTTGCTAAAAAAAAGATGCCGCCTAGGCAGATGGCAGACTAATAATACAGTCTGCTCCTGTCCGCCTTTGGACAGCACACTGGATAGATATCTTTATTCCGCTGATTATTCTAGTACAAGGCTTTCACTCTGTCAAGATAAACTTTAACGCAATAAAGGAAAAAAGTATTTCGGATGAAGCAGCAAATTCCAGCTCCCTGAGGCATATTTGCTGCCTTTGACAAAAGGGTGTTTCATTGGATTCTAAGCAGAAGCAGCAAACTCCTGCTTACTGAGGCATGTTTGCTACCTTTGACCAAAGGGTGTTTCATTGGGTTCTAAGCAGAAGCAGCAAACTCCTGCTTACTGAGGCATGTTTGCCGCCTTTGGCCAAAGGGTGTTTCACTGGGTTCTAAGCAGAAGCAGCAAAATACTGCTTTCTGAGGCATGTTTGCTGCCTTTGAGCAAAATGAGTTTCTTCGGTCCCATGGCGGTGGCAGCAAAATCCTGCTTACTGAGGCATGTTTGCTGCCTTTGGCCAAAATGAGTTTCTTCGGTTCCATGGCGGTGGCAGCAAAATCCTGCTTACTGAGGCATGTTTGCTGCCTTTGGTCAAAATGAGTTTCTTCGGTCCCATGGCAGTGGCAGCAAAATCCCGCTCCCCGAGGCATGTTTGCTGCCTTTGAGCAAACATGCTTCATCGGGTCAACGGTTGCTCAGAGCCAAATCCAAAACTCTACATAAATAAGGCCAAAAGCCGCATTAAGGCGGCCTTTGGCCAATAATGAACAGTTGACAACCAACAATTCAGTATTATCACCGCTCCTCGCGGAAATACGAAAGCCCCAGACTCGCCGGCGGCTGATCCTCACGCTTCTTTCTCATTGAAACACGAAGCAGCACGAGAATTGTTACCACGTAGGGAAGCATCTTGAAGATCTCCTGCGAGCTTCTGGTAAGACCCGGAATGTATAGATACATCCAGTAGAGCACGCCGAACAGGTATGAACCCCAGATCGCGTTCAGCGGTCTCCAGGTCGCGAAGATGACCAGAGCCACCGCAAGCCAGCCAAGCGCCTCGATCGTGCTGTCGGTCGTCCATGTACCCTTGATGTAGTCCATCGTGTAGTAGAGACCGCCGAGGCCGGAGATGCCGGCGCCGATGCAGGTCGCCAGATATTTATAGCGGATGACGTTGATACCGGCAGCGTCCGCTGTAGCCGGGCTCTCACCGACGGAACGGAGGTTAAGCCCGATTCGCGTGCGGTTCAGGAAGTAGTACATGACCACGGCGATGATGATTGCCAGGTAGGCCATAAAGCCGTAGCTGAGAAATACCTTGCCGATAATTCCGATCTTGAAAAAGTGGGCAAGCGAATATCTGTAAGCATTACTCGTCGTACGCACGGAGATCTGTCCGACACCGCCGGCCATGGAATTCAGGATTCCGCCGAAGAAGTTGGCGAGACCGTTGCCAAAGATCGTGAGTGTAAGACCCGTGACGTTCTGATTGGCTCTCAGAGTAATCGTGAGGAAACTGTAGATCAGACCACCCAGGGCTGCTGCCGCAAATGCAGCGATGAACGAAAGTATCAATGAAACAAAACCGTTCGGATGCTCCACATGTCCCTCATAGAAATAGCTCATTGCCAGACCCGCGATACCGCCGAGGTACATGATGCCCGGAACACCGAGGTTCAGATTGCCGGACTTCTGGGTAAGGATCTCACCCAGCGCGCCGAACATGATGACCGTACCGAAAACGATGGCCGACTGAAGAAGCTGAGAAATCTGTACTGCTGTGATCATTTGACATCTCCTCCCTTCTTTCCGCGGACGATGATCCGGTAATTGATAAAGAACTCGCTGCCCAGAATAAAGAACAGGATGATACCGGTAATGACGTGTGAAGCATAATCATTCAGGTTGAACTGAGACGCGATCTGAACGGCACCCTTCTGCAGGGAGACGATGAGAAGCGAGATCAGGACCATGATGAACGAATTGAACTGAGACAGCCATGCAACAATGATCGCCGTGAATCCCTGACCGCCCGCAGTTGACGTGGAGATCGTGTGGGAAGCACCGGAGACCGCGATGAATCCGGCAAGACCGCAGATCGCACTGGAGATAGCCATCGTGCGGATCGTTACCCACTGTACATTGATGCCTGCGTAGCGCGCCGTATTCTCGCTGTCACCGACGACCGCAATCTCATATCCCTGCTTGGAGTATTTGAGATAGACATACATCCCGATGGTGACAAGAAGAACAATGACGACATTGAGACCGTTGGCCTGCCCGAACAGCTTCGGGAACCAGCCTGCCTGCGTCTTAGGATTGATAATACCTACGGAATTGGATCCGAAAGGATTCTCCCAGAGGGCTACACAGTAGCTTGTCAGCTGGATAGCAATGTAGTTCATCATGAGAGTGAACAGAGTTTCATTGGCATTCCAGCGGGCTTTAAAGATTGCCGGGATCATGCCCCATACAGCGCCGCATATAAGGCTGGCGCATGCCATAATAATCAGCAGGAGCGGTGTCGGCACAGATGTGCCGAGTGACCTCATGAGGCCTGCCGTCGCAATGCCGCCGACCAGGACCTGACCTTCGGCACCGATATTCCAAAATCGCATCTTAAATGCTGGTGCAAGGCCCAGGGAGATGCAGAGTAGCATCATAGTGTCGCGGATCGTGACCCACATTCTTCTGTTGGTCCCGTAAGCACCTTTGAACATAGACTGATAGACCGCGACCGGGTTCAGTTTTGTGACTGAGAAAATAAATATACCGGATACAAGAAGAGATATCAGGACTGCAAGTACGCGGACTGCATAAGCCTTGGATCTCGGCAGCGGATCTCTCTTGGCTATCCTGAGGAGAGGTTCATGGTGTGTATGTGAATGGTTCATGAATTACCCTCCTTTCTGAACTTTGTCATGAGCAATCCAACTTCTTCTTTGGTCGTCTTAGCCGTATCAACTATGCCGCTGACCTGTCCGCCGCAGATGACCATGATGCGGTCAGCAAGCTCCAGCAGGACATCGAGATCCTCACCGACATAGACGACGGCGACACCCTTCATCTTCTGCTCAGTAAGCAGGTCATAAATTATGTAGGACGTGTTGATGTCAAGTCCTCGCACAGCATAGGCAGTCATGAGGACAGACGGCTCCTGCGCGATTTCACGGCCGACAAGGACTTTCTGGACATTGCCTCCGGAAAGGCGTCTTACAGGGAAATCCGTGCTCGGTGTTACCACTCCGAGTTCTTTCATGACCCGGTCGGCAAGCTCTTTGGGAGTCTTCCTGTCGGCAAAAAGTCCTTTGCCCTTCCTGAAGCTTCTAAGAAGCATATTATCGGTCATGCCCATTGGCCCGACAAGACCCATACCGAGACGGTCTTCAGGTACAAATGAGAGGGCTACACCTGAATTTCTGATTTCCTTAGGTGATTTGCCGATCAGTTCGGTGCCTGCACCGTCTGCCTCTCTTGGATAATACATGATCGAAGCGCCGCTCTCTGTAATCTGCAGGCCGGCAACAGCTTCCAGCAGTTCCTTCTGACCGGAACCGGCGATACCAGCGATGCCGAGAATCTCGCCGCCATAGGCAGTAAAATTCACGTTATCGAGCCTCTTAACACCGATCGCATCCACAACTGTCAGGTTCTTAACGACAAGACGCGGTGTCGGATTCGGGTACTTCGGATGCGCAATGTTGAGCGTGACTTTCTTTCCGACCATCATCTCGGTGAGCTTGTCAGGGTTTGTGTCCTTAGTTGCAACGTCGCCGATGTACTGTCCTTTTCTCAGAACAGCGACGCGGTCCGATACGTCCATGACCTCATGCAGCTTGTGCGTGATGATGATCATGGCTTTGCCGTCTGCCTTCATGTTGCGCATGACGTTAAAGAGACGATCTGTCTCCTGCGGCGTCAGAACAGCGGTCGGCTCGTCAAGGATCAGAATATCCGCTCCGCGATAGAGAACTTTTATAATCTCAACTGTCTGTTTTTCGGAGACAGACATGTCATATACTTTCTTGGCGGGATCTATGATAAATCCGTATTTGTCGCATATCTCTTTGATGTGTGCCGTCACAGCCTTGATGTCCAGTTTCGAATTCTCGGCTCCGAGCGTGACATTTTCAGCCGCTGTGAACACATCTACAAGTTTAAAATGCTGATGAATCATACCGATTCCGCAGTCGAACGCGTCTTTCGGCGATGTGATCGTCACCGGCTCGCCATTGATCCGGATCTCGCCCTCATCGGGGAAGTAAAGTCCGGACAGCATATTCATAAGTGTTGTCTTGCCGCTGCCGTTCTCGCCGAGCAGAGAGAGGATTTCCCCCTTGCGGATCTCCAGATTCACATGGTCATTGGCGGTGACCTTGCCAAATCTCTTTGTTACGTTGATCATCTCAACAGCAGGTGTGTTTCCCAATTGATATCCCTCGCTTTTTGATGCCTGGACCTAAGCGGCCCGTTCATCCATTGTGTAATTAAGGCCGGGAAGTTCATGCAAATGCTTCAATTGCCCTGCAAAACAGCCTCCCTCCGGTCGAAAAGTCACCTAATATGAACTCTCCTTATAACCGTAAACAACTGTACAGGCTGACACTATATAAAATGTCAGCTTGTACAGTTGCATGTTAACTTAAAGCAAATGCTCTGCCTATTTTATTAGTTGAGCCATGTGATGCCGTCGATGTGAAGTCCGAAGTACGGAGCGGAACGAAGAGAAGACTCAACGAAAGCGCCGTCAACAATTGCCTCACCGTTATCATTTACGAAGTCGCCGTCAGCGTCAAGGCCGAATGCGGATGTGACAACACCTGCATCATCAACAACATAGGAGCCGTCTGTTGCCGGCTGGCATGTGAAGGATGCTGTGTCAAATACCTGGATGCTGCCGTCTGCAATGCCTGCCCATGCAGCGTCAACAGCTTCCTGTGTACCCTCAGCGCAAGCATCGCCGAGGTCGGAGATCATGACTGCGTCATCTGCGTAACCTGCAGAGAAGTCAACCGGGACTTCCTCGCCGTTTACGAAGCAGGAAAGCATATGCTCATACAGTACGGACCAGTTGTTCTGAGCGGATGTCAGAGCTACGTCCGGAGCTACGGAACGCATATCAATGTTGTAGCCTACACAGTAAACGTTCTGACCTTTGTCATGAGCAGCCTGAACAGCGGACGGAGCGCCTGTGGAGTCTGCATGCTGAGAAATGATGGAGCAGCCTTTGGACATAAGAGCTTCTGCGGCTGCGCCTTCAGCTGTCGGATCATACCAGGAGTTTGTAAACTGAACGTCCATATGAGCTTCCGGAACTACGGAGCGTACGCCGAGGAAGAATGCTGTCATACCGGAAACAACTTCCGCGTACGGATAAGCGCCGACATAACCTACATACGGATCGAGAGACGGATCGGCGGCGATAAGCTCTGCAAGCTTCATGCCTGCGACAACGCCCGATACGTAGCGAGACTCATATGTGTGCGGGAAGATGTTCTTGTAGTTGTCAAGGCCTGAAGAAGCAGCCATGTCGCCTGTGCAGGCAACAAAAGTTACGTCCGGATACTCGGTCGCAGCCTGCATCATGTAGCTCTGATGTCCGTAGGAATCGGAGAAAATGATGCTGCAGCCTTCTTCTGCAAGGTCTACCGCATTATCATAGCAGCTCTCATCTTCCGGAATATCCTTCTTGATGATAAGGTTCTTCTCGTCGATACCGAGGGCCTTGATTGCTGCAGTACATCCGTCAATGTGAGAAGCGTCGTAACCGGAGTTCTCGTCCTCGACGCAGATGAGGCCGACCTTGATGTCCGGGCCGGCTGCCTGGCCGTCAGCGGAAGATACAACAGAATCATCTGTTGCTGCCGGGCTGCTGGCTGCGGAGCCGCCGCATGCAGCAAGGCCGAGTGCCATCACTGCTGACATAAGCACTGCAAATACCTTCTTTTTCATAGTAATAGTTCCTCCTTTAAAAAATAAAAAAGATAGCTGTATTTTATAAACATCGACAGGAATTGTCAATGTTCATACCAAAATAATCATTCCTGATGATAACCTGCGAGGAACTCCTCGATCTTATCACAGGCTTCAGCGAGCACGGAGCGTCTGGGCAGATAAACAACACGGAAGTGATCCGGCTCCGGCCAGTTAAAGCCTGTTCCCTGTACGATCAGGACTCTCTCCTTGCGGAGCAGGTCATAGGCGAACTGCATATCATCGTGGATATTGAATCTTGCAATATCTATCTTCGGGAAGCAGTAGAACGCAGCTTTCGGCTTCTTGACCGTGATGCCGGGGATCGCGTTGAGCCTCTCGTAAATAAAGTCTCTCTGTCTTGTGACACGGCCGGTCTCATTTACATAGCCTTTAACAGACTGATGGCCGCCGAGAGCTGTCTGAACGATTGACTGAGCCGGGACGTTGGAGCAGAGACGCATTGATGATAGCATCTTAATGCCTTCAATGTAGTCCTTGGCAACATCCTTATTTCCTGAAAGAATCATCCACCCGATGCGGAAGCCGGCGATCATATGAGACTTGGACAGTCCGGAGAATGTGATGCAGAAAAGATCCGGGCAGAGCGACGCGATGGAGATGTGCTCATTGCCATCCATCAGCAGCCTGTCATAGATCTCATCCGAGAAAATGATGAGCTGGTGCTCTCTCGCGATCTTTACGATTCCTTCAAGGATCTCCTTCGGATACACAGCGCCTGTGGGATTGTTGGGGTTAATGACGACGATCGCCTTTGTTCTGTCCGTAATCTTGCTCTCGATATCCGCAAGGTCCGGGTTCCAGTCGCTCTCCTCATCACACATATAATGAACGACGTTGCCGCCTGCCAGCGTGGCGCAGGCTGTCCAGAGCGGATAATCCGGTGCGGGGATGAGAATCTCATCTCCGTTCTCAAGCAGGGCTGAAAGGCACAGGTTGATCAGCTCAGATACGCCGTTGCCGGTGTAAATATCAGACATGGCCAGATTCGGAATGTCTCTTGTCTGCGCGTACTGCATGATAGCTTTTCTGGCAGACCAGATACCTTTGGAATCAGAGTAGCCCTCGCTGTCGCGCAGGTTACTCGCCATATCGTAGATGACCTCCTCGGGAGCACGGAAGCCGAACGGAGCCGGGTTTCCGATATTGAGCTTCAGGACCTCTATTCCCTTTGCAATCATGCGGTCCGCTTCCTCGACAACAGGTCCTCTGACATCATACAGAACATTATCCAATTTAGATGACTTCTTAAATTCACGCATAGAAAAACCTCCAAGATGAGCTTCGCTCCGGAAAACGCCTTGCAAATGCACTTGACACGCGTACAATGCGTTACCGCGATGAAGTCGCTGCGAAAGATTATAGCACCACTTTACATATTGTGTAAATCACAAAAACTTCCCTTCTCGCAATACATGGCAGGTCAGAGTCGAAAATGAGACACGCCAGCATTGCGGTGCAGGAAGTTTTGTGATTAATTATTTAATTCCGTTGGCTTTTTCCATGTGGACCGTCAGGCCTCTGACCTTGGCATTTTTCATCGCCCGCATGACTTTATCCGCATTCTTTCGGTCTACATCGACAAATGAATAGCTGTCGCAGATGTCAATCGCGCCCACAAGCCGGCCCGAGATACCGGACTCACCGGCGATGGCCCCAAGAATATCGCCCGGCTTTACATGCTGATTCTTTCCGATGTTGATGAAAAGGCGGACCATATCATCGTCAGAGTGGTCGGCTTTTTCGCGTCGTTTCACGCGCAGCTTCTTACCGTCCAGCTTTCTGCCTTTGCGGTCAAACGCTCCTCTTGTGCTCTGTCCTCCAAAGCGCTCTCCAAGTTCATCCAGAGACTTTGGAACCTTAAAGTCGGCGATGTCATCGACGCCGACGGAGTCGCCCATTTGCATGTATAGAAGAGCTGCGGCAATCTCCATGGAAGACACCTCATCCTCAAAGATGCGTTTGTCGAGGAGCTCCATGATCCGTTCAAGCCCTTTGCCCTCCCTGTCAATGACCTCCACTGCCTTATCAAGGATCTTCTCGCCCTTGATCTCGGATATATCGCCGAGCGAAGGAATCGCCTGCGGAATAATCTTTGTCTTGCAGTAGCGCTGAATCTCCCGCATTTTATAGACCTCACGGCCGACGACGAGTGAGAAGGCTTTGCCCTCCCTGCCTGCGCGGCCTGTCCTGCCGATGCGGTGAACATAGTATTCATCGTCCTGAGGAATATCGTAATTAAAAACAGCGTCAACGTCGTCGACGTCAATTCCTCTTGCCACAACATCGGTGGCTACGAGAATCTCTGTCAGTTTCTTTCTGAAACTTCCCATCACCCGGTCGCGCTGTGCCTGGGAGAGGTCTCCGTGAAGACCCTCTGCATAGTAGCCGCGGCCTTTGAGTTCGTCGACCAGCTCATCCACCTTGCGCTTTGTGTTGCAGAATACGACTGAGAGCTTCGGATCATAGAGATCGATCAGACGGCAGAGAACCTCAGTCTTTCTGTTCGGTCTCACGTCATAATAATACTGCTTGATCTTAGGGACTGTGAGTTCTTTTCTCGCTATGCGCACGACTTCCGGGTCTGTCAGAAACTGCTCAGTGAGGTCAATGATCTCCCTGGGCATTGTGGCCGAGAACATGACCGTCTGGCGCTCCTTTGGCAGATCTGACAGAATGGTCTTCATGTCATCGATAAAGCCCATATCGAGCATTTCGTCGGCTTCGTCGAGCACGCAAAATCTGACATTTTCAAATTTTACAGTGCCGCGCCTCATATGGTCCATGACCCTGCCCGGTGTGCCCACAATGACCTGAGTGCCGTCGCGAAGGCCTCTGATCTGTTTTGAAATGTCCTGCCCCCCGTAGACAGGCAGTATTTTCACTCCGTGCATATATTTCGCGTACTTGTGCAGCTCGTCCGACACCTGAATGGCAAGCTCGCGCGTAGGACAGAGAATGACTGCCTGCAGCTTCTTCATTTTCGGATCTGTTTTCATGAGCAGCGGCAGACCGAACGCGGCTGTCTTTCCGGTACCCGTCTGGGCCTGACCGATCATGTCGCGGCCTGAAAGCTCGATCGGAATTGCCCTTTCCTGTATCGGGGTCGCGGAATCAAATCCCATGTCCCCTATCGCCCGAAGAAGCTTTTTATCGAGTCCCATTTTTTCAAAACTTCCCGGTTCTACGAGCTCCGCCGCGTCAGATTCATCACCGCTTCCTGAGATCACTTCCCCTTCTGCTGTCTCCTCACCGGATGCAGCCTCCGCGACGGTTCCATCAGGAACTGCTTCTGCATCATTATTTGCTGCATTCACATGATCGAATACTTCATTAAATTCGTTTTTCAAGCATACACCTCTTAATATTTCTTTTTCAATTCTGCGATTTTTTACTTAACCACGAACGCGCAGAAATGTCAATAAGAAAAAGCCACTTGTAAACTGGAACCCAAGTTGATAAGATAGAGTCAAATGAGTAAAGGATGGTGCTAACATGGCAGCAAGCGAATATCGTATCAGGGTAAAACGCGGACATCATGCCCGTCTCCGTTTCTGGTTCGATCCGATGAGCGATGATATATGGAACGGCGATGCCGATCTGATCATGGAGGATGAACTCTCCTGCGACAATATATGTACACATGAACTGTTCTTCCCGATAATCGAACGCTTCTTCCCGGGTGAGTTCCGCTGGAGGAATGAGCTGAATCTCATGCCGATGGAAGATGTAAAAGATATGATCGACGAGATTCGCGATCTGATTGAAATCCTCGACACCGGAGATATCAGGAACAAGCGTCTCAACTACCTCCGCGAAGGCTATGCGGTCGACCTTCTGGTCCCCGAGGATGAATATATGGAGAATTATTACGGACGTCCTCAGCGCATTCAGGTCCAGGGCGTCATTGACCATCTTTATGTCATCAGCGAATTCTATCAGACGATTGCGGACTATCTCGAAGAGATGGTGGATAAGTATGAGCCGAAGGGCTTCAAATATATAGCGATCTCCTCCCCTGTTTAAAGAAATACTCTCAGTTACGTCTCTCAAGACCGATCTGAGCGGCTTCCGCATGAGGCGACCGCATGTTCAATACGGAATACAGAAGGCTGCGAAGAAACAAATCTGACGTTTCTCCGCAGCCTTATTATCTTACTTATTACCGGCGTGACAGATGATCCGAATTTTGCGCTTTTTCGCAGCGATAATTCACATGCTGTCTCTCGTGCTCTCAGCCGTGCACATAGAATTCTTTCATATCATCGAGCCTCAGACACCCGAGCATCGCGTATCTGGTCTCTCTGACAGCGCATCCGCAATCGATGTCGATCAGATGGCCGTGACCGCCGTGCCAGATCCTGCAGCGCCCGTCGGGAGCCGGATCCGTGAAGAGCGCGGTCGGCGTGTGTCCGAAGATCATTTTGGTATTCTTCGGATAACGAATATAGAG
Source organism: Lachnospiraceae bacterium (assembly GCA_045221675.1). Classification (GTDB taxonomy): domain Bacteria; phylum Bacillota; class Clostridia; order Lachnospirales; family Lachnospiraceae; genus Chordicoccus. Next base: position 111,429 of record JBGUWZ010000023.1, read on the forward strand.
CTCGCTGTAGTCCCTGTCCGCAAACTCCTTTGAATACCACCTCGGATACACGCGGTCCCAGACGACGTGCTCTCTCTCCTTTGGACCGAGCTCATTATATCGAAGCGGCGTATCTACATACCTGTCAAGATGCGTTGCATGGCACAGATAGAAATTCCGGTCACCGACTTTTAGGTTCGGGATGACTATGTAGGCATTTGCAATGTAACTTACTATCCTGCGACGCTCTGTCCTGTCAAGCTTGACAAACTCGCTCCAGGTCGTGAGTCCCCCATTATAGTACCAGATCATCCACTCGCGGGTCGCGTAAAAGCTCTCTGAATCCTTGACAAGAAGCGATCTCCTGTAAGCGTCCGTGAGGAACAGGTCGTGATTTCCGACCAGATATATTATGTTCGGCTTATCCATAATATACAGGAATGTTTTGATGCCGTCCGGTCCTCTGTCAGCAACATCGCCGAGAATATAGAGCGTATCACTTTCGCTGAAATCAATTTTTTCCAACATGCGCATGAAAAAGTCATGGCGTCCGTGAAAATCAGACATGACGTAAATACTCATTTCAACCTCCTCACTCTGCCATAATCAGTGCCACCGGTCACGCCCGTGGTATGAATGATTCAGTCAGACGGAATCACACTGCCGTCCGGTATACCCTCGGCATTCGGATCCCACGAATCAACAAAGCCCTTCCTGATGTAGTCGTCAGCGTAGGTCACTTCTCCGTCGCCGTTGACTTTAAACGTATTTATAAAGCAGCCCTCATAATTGATCCCCAACATGTATAGATATCTGCTCCTGAATTCTTCGGCTATAAGCTCTGCCTGATTGTTCGGCTCATATATAAACACATTATAAGTCCGAACACCCAGCCTCACGTCAGCCCAGTAATTCTGATAATTTGACGTTTTCAGCCAGCTGTTGTCATTCTCTGTGCTGCTGTAGCGCAGCTCTGTCAAAAGGCCATTGCTGTAAGTCGTCCGGTCGTGACTGTTCCTGTAGGTTTCGTACGTTCTCTTCTCGAAAAATCTGAGAAGCAATGTGTCATAAACGATTTCCTTGCCTTCTTTTGGAGTTTCCGTGACATCGTTGATGTACTTGCACTCTACCACAACATTGTCGACCCATGCGCCGGGTATAAAGAGACTGAAATACTTGTTCTTAAGCTTTCTTACCGAAATATCTTCAATAGTAGAATTATCCGGCAGATTTAAAAATCCCGAGGAATCTATGACCGCACTCGCCTCAGGAGAAAAATCTTCGAGCGCAGCGACCTGTGCGGGAATAGGGGTCGGCGTCGGATCCGGTTTCGGCACTGTCATGATGTATTGCCTGTGAAGCCACAGGTTGGCAGGAGCCAGTTCACGCTCCTCCTCTCCGGTCCGCCTGTAAACGTTTGGTGGCTTACCGCTCTCAAAAGGCTCCTTCTCTGACATGATTGCCGGAACCAGCCGGTTCACGATCAGATATCCGCTTCCGACTCCCAGCAACAGCACAAGAACGCAGGCGGAAATAACTGCAAATAATCTTTTCATGCATAATCTCCATCTGATTTGTATGGTCATTGTAGCATAAAAAGAACGATGTGTCACTTATCCGAATATCTGTCTGTACTGCTTCTGACATGACCCGTACATCTGTCTGTACTCTCTGGGGCTCAGCCCGTACACCTGACGGAACAGAGCGCTGAAGTAGGAAGTACTGTTCATGCCCACAGCGCTGCAGATCTCTTTTACGGATAAAGTCGTCTCCTCCAGATATTTTGCCGCCTTCTCCATCCTGCACAGCTTCTGAAAGTCATGAAGGCGCAGGCGGCACCATTTGCGATATAGTTTCTGCAGATATCCCGGCGACAGATCGCTCACTTCCGCAAGGATCTCCCATGTCAGGTCATCCTCGCAATGGCATATAACATACTCCTGAGCTATCAGGATCTCCTTTCTGATCGTCTCCCCCTCTATATATCGCAGTCCGTAATACTCTATATCTTCTCTCGTGAGCTCTGACCGTAATATGCCGACAGTTTTCTCAGCGTCCGATCCGGGTCTGCAGACCGGTCTTTCTGTATATTTCCCGGGTCTACGGACCGGCCTCTTACTCTCCATCAGCCACCTTCATCCTTTCCGGCCATCTGTTCCTTACCGCAGAAGGTCTGTGGCTCACCCTGTATTCGACCGGCGTCATACCAAAATGCCTGATAAAAAGCTTAGTGAAATATGTACTCTGGGGATAGCCCACTTCCTCAGCCACATCCCGAATGATTCGATCCTCAGTGATCAGCATATAGGCAGCTTTCTCCATTCTGATGTGCTCAATGTAAGCGTGTATCGTGATTCCCTCGACCTGCTTGAAGAGATAACACAGATAGGTAGTGGACAGACATGCCAGATCCGCTATCTTCTGAAGATTGATTTTTTCATTATAGTGGTTGCGTATGTACTTCTTAATAAAATCAAGATCTTCCCTCGCGTGACCTTTCGTCGGTGAAAATCTCTCCGCCTCCAGATCAAACTCGGACGCGGGGAACGAGTGCCTCACATCTGCGATCAGAATATCGGCACCGGTGCTTCTTGCAACAGACCTTGCCTCATCAAAATTTCTCACTCTCGTGAAATCCAGATCATCGTTCCCATCCTTCAGCGTGTCGACGATACCGTCCATCAGTTTTTCTCTGCCTCCAACGACCAGGATTCTCTGCATATATGTCCCTCCCTCTTTGGATTCACTTTTTATCCGCAGATTACAATAGCAAGCGGACTTCGGATTTGTCTATGTATTGAATAGAATTATCCATATATTTGACGACATTCATCATATATTTAATATAAATCCATGAGTCAGGAAAGGGACGGTTCTTTTCGCGTGGAGAATTCCACGTGAAAAGAACCGTCCCGATTAACCTTACATGATTCCGGCCAGAGTCTCGACGATCAGGACCGCACAGGACGCACCGATTGCTACCACAATAAGACTCTTTTTCGCAAATGCGAGAACAAGTGCAGTCGCAAACCCGACCACAGCTGAAATCAACATGTCTGTAGCTGTGAGTATTGCCGGAAACGTCATGGCAGCCAGCGTCGCAAACGGCACATAATACAGAAACGAGCGTATGAACCGGCTCTTTATCTCCCTGCGGATAAGTACCAGCGGCAGGGCTCGTATGAGATAGGTTACAAGCGCCATCACAAGTATGTAAAGATAGACATTCGAGTTCATGATGCGTCACTCCCTTCATTGTCCGGGTCACGCGGCATCCATATCGCCGCGAGCGAAGACACGGTGATGGTCACGATAATAATCTTCATGCCTCCTGAGAGATCCCGCAGGACCGGAATCACAGAATAGAGCGTCGACATGATCATGGCCATGAACACGGTGATCCTGACCGGGGTCTCATCGCGGGCGGGAGGTATGATAATAGCTATGAACATTCCGTACAGGGCGACGCCGAGAGCGCTTATCAGCCTGTGAGGAAGTATGGCGCCGGCAGCCGCGCCGAGGACCGTGCCGAGGACCCAGCCAGTCACAGAGACCACAATAAGGCCATAGGAGTAGGCAGGGCGCAGCGGTCCCTCAGCAAGGACGCTGAGTCCGAAAATCTCGTCAGTCACGCCATAGGCAATTCCCATTCTGTGAATTGTCGACGTATCACCCGGCAGCTTCTGGGAGAGAGCTGCTGACATAAGAAGATATCTCAGATTTACAATCAGCTGCAGCACCGCGAGCTCAATGTAGGAGCCGGCGGACGCGATGACCGTAAGACCTGCGAACTGGCCTGCTGATGTAACATTCAGTAAAGACAAAAGACCAGCCTGAAAAGGCGACAGATCGATGTCTGCCGCCTGAATTCCGAATGCAAATGACACCGCAAGGTATCCCAGAAAAATCGGAATGCCGTCTATTAGTCCCTTTTTAAAAAGCGACAAATTTTTCATGATTCTATCTGGTTCTCCGCTGCAACTAAGTTGGTTGCGCCGTATTCTTCACGCAGACGCGGCTTCTCGATCTTACCGGTCGCGTTTCTGGGTACATGTGCAAATATGATCTCACGCGGTCTCTTGTATCTCGGCAGCTTGAGGCAGTACTCTTCCACGTCGTCCTTTGTGCACGTGTAGCCTTCCTTGATCTCAATGATAGCCGCAGTCTTCTCGCCGAGACGCTTGTCCGCGAGGCCGATGACAGCGACGTCCTTGATCGGCTCGAAGGTGTGCAGGAAGTCTTCGATCTGGACCGGATAAATATTCTCGCCTCCGGAGATGATGACGTCTTTCTTGCGGTCGACCAGGAAAATGAAGCCGTCCTTATCTCTCTTAGCCATATCGCCTGTGTACAGCCAGCCCTTCTTGTCGAGGACTTCCGCCGTGGCGATCGGATCATTGTAGTAGCAGGTCATGACGCCCGGTCCGAAGACGGCAAGCTCTCCGACCTTCTCGAACTCAGTGATCTCATTGTGGTCCTCATCGACGATCTTGCACTGCCAGCCATAGCCCGGTACGCCGATCGCGCCGACCTTGTGAATATTCTCGGTTCCGAGATGTACGCAGCCCGGTCCGATCGACTCGGAGAGGCCGTAGTTCGTATCGTAGAGGTGGTTCGGGAAGTACTCTTTCCAGTGCTTGATCATGCTGGGCGGTACCGGCTGAGCACCGATGTGCATTAGTCTCCATTTCTTGAGATTGTAATCCGAAAGCTTCAGTCTTCCGGAATCCAGCGCATCCAGAATATCCTGAGCCCACGGGACAAGGAGCCATACGATGGAGCAGCGCTCATTTGAAACAGCTGCAAGGACATCTTCCGGCTTGGTTCCCTTCAGGAGGACAGCCTTACTGCCGCTGATCAGGCTGCCGAACCAGTGCATCTTCGCGCCTGTATGGTAGAGTGGCGGAATGCACAGGAACACGTCGTTTTTGGTCTGGCCGTGGTGCTTCTGCTCCACCTTCGCTGAATGCATGAGCGACTCATGGTTGTGGAGGATCGCTTTCGGGAAACCGGTCGTTCCCGAAGAAAAATAGATCGCGGCATCATCTTCGTCCGTGATCAGGATCCTCGGGTCACGGCTTGAGCAGTTGGCGGTCAGTTTTGTATAGTCTTCAGCAAACGGAACGATAGAGTCTCCGTAGAAGAAGAGAAGCCTGTTCTTGCTGATACGGTCGGCAATGCTCTCGACGCGGCCGATGAATTCCTGACCGAACACGAGGACGTCGCACTCTGCAAGGTTTACACAATATTCGATTTCCTCTGCAGTGTATCTGAAGTTCAGGGGAACGGCGAGGGCTCCGGTCTTCAGTGTGCCGAAATAAATCGGGAGCCATTCAAGGCAGTTCATGAGAAGAATGCCTACTTTATCTCCCTTCTTGATTCCGCGCTCGAGAAGCAGATTGGCAAATCTGTTGGCCTTCTCGTTAAATACTCTCCATGTGATTTCCCGACGATAAGGTCCCGTCGGAGCGGATTCGACCAGGTCGTACTCTCTCCATGTCATCCTTCTGTCATCGGTAATCGCCGGGTTCAGTTCGACCAGGGCAATGTCTTCAGGGTAAAGCTTGCAGTTTTGCTCAAGCAGCATTGTAATGGGCATTGTCAGTTACCTTCTTTCTGATTATTAATTGTTACAGTCCAACGCGCTTATTTTCCATTTTAAATCGTTACGGTTTAACGCGTTTATTCGCTAAAGTGAAGTATAGGACTTTCCTCACATTCTGTCAAGAGCCGCAATTTAGTAGTTCAGACGAGCTGTGCTTAATGTTTGCTGCTGTTATGTGGCTTTGTAACAGTTCAGACGAGCTGTTCCTGATCTTGGTGACCGACAGCAAAGCATCCATCTTCGTGAGAAAAACATTGCAGGTCCTACACTGTGAGATCAAAAAGCTTTAGCTTTTTAAGCTCACAGAAAGGGCCTGCGTTTTTCGATGAAGATGATGTTTGCGTCGGTTATGTGACTCCGCAACAGCTCGTCTAACTGTTACCTTATGTGACTATTCAAGCGCGTAGAACGTCTCGTCCCGGTCTTTCTCCTGGGTGAGCTCGTTATAAATCAGGCACTTATACTCGTCGATCTTCTCCTGCTGGGCCGGAGCCACGTCATCAGTGTCGTACTGATGCTGGGCACCGTCCGTCCCATAGTAGCCGTAGGCGTTAAGGGCTGGGATCACGTTTCTCATCCTGAGGAGGTACTGACTGTAGTCCGGCTGATCCAGGCCGGTCAGGGAGAGAAGGTAGCTCCCGAGGTAATTGCTGGACAGCATCTGTCCCTGCATTTCCGGTATGTCATAGTTGGCCCAGATGAGATACTTAGTCTGATACTGCATCTGCTGCTCTTCAAATGTCGCGTTCTCCTGGTCTTTTCCGAGAAGATACGTCATATAGTCATCGCTGACCGACGGCTGATGGTCACCCCAGAAGCAGATGAGTGTCTTCTCGTCGCTCTCGGAGAAATAGTCGATCAGGTACTTCAGCGCATCGTTGGAGATCGAGATCAGAGTCTCGTACTGCTCCGCCTGCCCCTTGTAGGCCCCTTCGTAACCGAACACCTCGACAGTGGATGGGAATCCGATCGTCTTGTACTGACTGTGGTTCTGGATCGTGACATTGAAGATAAAGAGCTTCTCTCCCTCCTCCTTGTGCTCGACCAGATCCGTGATCATCTCATAGTCGCACTGATCGGTGACCAAACCGCGCATCAGCTGCGGATTCACAAAATCATCCAGAGAAATGAACTCGTCAAAGCCCATGCGAGGATACACGAACTCGCGATTCCACCCGTTAGGATAATATGGGTGCATTGCGATCGTGCGGTACCCCTGCGCGGAGAGAGTCCTCGCCATCGAGTACTGATCCGACTTGATATAGGAATTATAAACGACGTTAGACGGCTGCATCATAGTCGAATTGCCGGTGAGGAATTCGTACTCCGTGTTGGCCGTGAAGCCTCCGAGCACAGACACCATGAGCGGTCCGGTCTGGGCATTTTCCGTGATCGTGTTAAAATATTCGCAGGGATTGCTGCTCATCCGAAGGCCCGGATAGATGGTCATGTCCGCAAAAGTTTCATTCATCACGCAGATGATATTATCGGGAATGACTGCGTCGGAAATCTCGTAATCTCCGTTGACCTTACGGCTGGTCTCAATAATCTCACTGACCCTGTCGTCCGAGTAGCCTTCCGGGGGCTCGGGGAACGAAGCTTTGGCAAATGCAAAAAAGCCCGACTCCATCCCAAACAGTTTATATGTATACTGCGGATGCCAGTCTCTCAGCCAGATACCTGTGTCTGCAAGGAAATCGGTCCTGAATATCACGATGTAGAAGGCTGCGGTAATCCCGATGAAAAAAATTCTAGACGCGATCTTGCTCCAGAGCTTCTTGCCCATGTGGTAATTTCCCAGATGCAGGTACAGAATAATTATAGAAAAAACGGCGCACATTCCGATGACCATCTGCCAGGACAGCTGATACACGTAGCCGTGAGCCACATTCATCGCTGTCTTAAAGGAGGAGAAATCTACCCACTGGAGCGGGATCGACCTGAACTCCAGAATGAAGCAATTGGCCATGCCCCACACAAGGAACAGTATGTTGCCGAGTATCATACCCACCGTTACTGAATTTGTGAGGAACACGAACATGAGATATATGGCCAGAGTAATGCCGCAGCCGAGGATAATGTACTGGTTCTGAAGCAGACTGATCCACGGATTATTGATGAGCTCTATGACAAAAAAGCTCATAGCGGCATTTGCGCCAATCAGGACCACAGAAACAATGGCTGTAATTTCCGGCGCAGTTTTTCGTGCACCATTTCCGTCACCCTCGTCGGCATTCTTCTTCAGCCTGAGCAGATGAAGAATTCCGATAAGAGTTACACAGGCTATAACGACACAGGCACCGATGAAGAACCACGGTCTCATCGGTTCAATTTTCATTGCATACTGGTCCGTCTCCGTCGATTCGCCGAAAAACAGTTCCCTGTGAAGGAACAGAAAAACCAGTGCTCCGATACCTGCCGCCCCCTGTGCCGCGAGCAGCAGATTATAAAATAACTTACCTTTTTTCAATGATTTACGCTCCCAGCGGCTTTGTGGCATTTGCAAGCCATCTAAGCTCATCCCCGGAAAGATATGGGGAAATCTTCTCGTACACCTGTCTGTTATATGCGTCAAGCCGCTCTATGTCCCGCGGCTGCATATACTTCACATCGATTGCGCGTGTGTCGATCGGTGCAAATGTCAGCGGCTCAAATCTCATGAACTGCCCATATTCATTCATCTCGTCCTTCACGGTGAGAAGGATGGTCTCAAGGCGGATTCCATGGCTGTTCTCCACGTACATGCCCGGCTCGTCGGAAACGATCATGCCCTCCTCGAACACGGCCTCTTTCATACCCGGACCGTACTGATACCTGATGTTTTGAGGTCCCTCGTGGACGTTCAGTATATAGCCGATCCCGTGGCCCGTTCCGTGATTGTAATTGAGACCATAGTCCCAGAGCGGAGCCCTCGCATAAGCGTCAAGAAAACGGCCCGTCGTGCCGTGAAGGAACTTTGCGTTCAGAAGATTCAGATTAGCCACCGTGACCAGTGTAAAGTCCCGCTTCTCCTCATCAGTCAGCGGTCCGCAGACAACTGTCCTTGTGACGTCTGTCGTCGCCCCCATGTACTGGCCGCCGGAGTCGACAAGGTAAAAGCCTTTTTTCTCCACAGAAGCGTACGATTCGGGGGTGGCTGAATAGTGAGCCATAGCTGCATTTGCGCCATATGCCGAAATCGTCGGGAAAGAAAGTCCGATAAAGCCCGGCACTTCAGCCCGGAGGCTGTCAAGCTTTTCAGCTGCAGTCAGTTCGTTCAGTTCAAAACTCTCCCGGCCGAGTGCTTCCACTCGCTGGTCGAACCAGTAAAGGAAGCGGCAGAGCTGCACGGAATCTTTGAGATAGAATTCTCTTGACTTTTCCATCTCGACAGGATTTTTCATGGCTTTCATGAGTTCTGTCGGGTTGACGGCTTTTATGACCCGACCTTTTTTACTCAGAATATCCGCTATGCAGGCATTCGTAGCACTCTCCTCAAACATGACGTTGTATAGTTGAGTCTCCTTAAGGAAATCAAGCACGCTGTCATATGGGTGGAGCTCGATACCGTACCGGTCGGTAAATTCCGCAAACTCCTCCGTCACTTCCTCATACTGAATGAAGAGATCAATTTTATTCATTCCGATCAGGGCATAACTAAGCATGACCGGATTACAGTAGATATCATTGCCACGGGCACCGAGAAGCCAGGCGATATCATCAAGCTTTGAGAGCATTAAATATGATGCTCTATATTCGCCCATAGCTTGCCGAACTCTATCTAGTTTGTTCTCAAAGCTCTCGCCAAGAATCTCCTCCGGAAGCATATAAATCGGATGCTTCGGCAAATCAGGGCGATCCGTCCAGATGCCCTCCGCCGGATCGAAATCAATGCGGCATTCTGCTCCGCACCTGGCTGCAATATCCTTATACATGCGCGCCTGACCTGCTCCGATGCACTTTCCGTCGAACGCGAGAAGCATCCTCCCTGACAACTTTTTCTTCAGAAATTCCGTGACCTTGGGAACTCCTCTCTCTCCCATTTTCATGAGATGAATGCCACTGCCCCAGAGCTCATTTTCAGCTGAGATGAAATATCGGCCGTCTGTCCACAGATACGCCCTATCCTCTCCTATAATCAGAGTTACATTGTCACTGGTACAGCCTGAGAAAAACTCACTGACCTTGAAGTAATCCCCGACGTATTCCGATGCATGATAGTCAGAGGAACCGATCAGCACATAGTCAATGAATTCCTCAGCCATGCGCTTTCTCAGCAGACTGATTCGCTTTCTTACGTCCATCTATGAATCTCCTTTATATGTCAATACCCAATTCAAGTCTCACCGGCACATACGGTCTTAAGTATACTTTCAAATGTGCCAAAATCCCAGAGTCTGCAAAAAATGATCTGCCATCTCGGGCCACTCCGTGACCTCCGGGACCGGGAAATCATCCCGGTCTTTGACGCCGCTGCCGAAATGACTGTTCTCAATGAGCTCCTTCTTAACTGAATCCGGAACCGGAAGCCGTCCGTCAAGAGCAGCTTTGGTAATTGCGAAGACCTGCTCGTACGTATAGCTGTCATTAGTCCTGTAAGTGGCCCACGTCTCATTTGCAAGAGAGAGACCGTGACGGCCGACAGAAAAGTAGTGGAAGCCAGCGCGAATGCTGTTAGCTCTTAAGGCAGTGAGATACATAAAACTGTTCTCAGGCGGAACTGTCAGGTCCTCTGCAGTCGTGAAAAGGAATGTGGGAGGCGTATCGCCGGTGACCTGCTTTTCAAGAGACATGTAGCTTAGCTCGTCACTCCTGGTCTCGCAGCCGGGCAGAGCTTCTCCGATCAGAGCGCCTTCAGCCTCATTGCAGGTATAACCGAGAAGAGCCCTGATCGTGCCTTCGTGCGCATAGCCGCCCGTCGATATGACAGGGTAAGCCAGAATCGCGGCATTCGGCCGCGCGCTGACAGTCTCAAGATCATACCTTGTCTCGGAGACATCCGCATGATGATTACACAAAGTCGCTGCCAGATGACCACCGGCGGAAAACCCCATGACCGCTATTTGATCCGGAATGACCTGATACTCTTGGGCGCCTGCCCGTATGATCCGCATAGCCCTTGCGGCGTCCCGGAGGGCCTGCATTTTGAGCGGATGCATATCGAGAAGATTTACCGTGTACGTCAGCACGAACGTATTGTAGCCTCTGTCATAAAACTCTTTCGCGACGATTTCCCCTTCCCTGCAGGAGACGAACCAGTAGCCGCCTCCGGGAATAACGAGAATTGCGGGTCTCGCCTTATCCTCATGTATATATGTGTGAATATTCGGAATGAATCCGTAGGATGCCGGATAGTCATACTCATTTGCATTCCATACGTTAACTCTCGCCTGGCGCATGCAGACCTCCTTTTTCTATTAGACATAACGAACCTAGCCTATCACAAAATCTAATTCTTGGCAAGTTCACTGGTTAATCGTTGGGTTTGGCATATGGCAGTAAAAGTTCAGACGGGCTGTCCTGGTACTTCGATACCGGGAGCAAAGCATCCATCTTCGTGAGAAAAACATTGCAGATCCGACCGAGAGATCAGTAAATGCGAACGCATTTACTAAGCTCCCAGAGAAGGATCTGCGTTTTTCGATGAAGATGATGTTTGCGACGGTTAATATTTCTTTATAACAACTCGTCTGAACTTTTACATGTGGATTGAAAAAGGCTGCCGCATAAGGCGGCAGCCTGGGGCGCTGTGAGTTGACATTCACAGCGTGTGTATCAGATTAGTTGCTTTTGATCAGGCCTTGCACTCTGCGAAGCCAAGCGGGTTGCCTTCGTTGAAGTTGCGGGCGTTCTCAAGAGTTACAGCAGCGATAGCCTGAAGAGCTTCGCGTGTGAAGAATGCCTGATGAGATGTCAGAACAAGGTTCGGGAACATCAGCAGTCTTGCTGTGATGGAGTGCTGCAGATAATCGTCGGAATGATCTGTGTAAACGTTCTCATCCTCGCCCTCATAAACGTCAAGACCGACAGCGTGGAACTTGCCATCCTTAAGAGCATCGATCAGGGCTTCTGTATCGATGAGGCCGCCGCGTGCTGTGTTGACAAGCATAGCGGTGTCTTTCATCATGGAGATAGCCTTGGCATCGATCAGATGATATGTGCCGCCCTCGCCCATGATGAGCGGTGCATGCAGAGAAATAAGATCAGCCTTCTTAAGGAGCTCTTCCTTGGTAACATAGGTAAGAAGTCCTTCATCGACCAGTGACTGATTCGGGAAAGCATCCCATGCGATGACTGTCATGCCGAAGCCCTTGCAGATTCTTGCTGTGCACTGGCCGATCTTGCCTGTGCCCATGATACCTGCAACTTTGTTGTGAAGGTCGACACCGAGAAGTCCGCTGAGCGCGAAGTTGTTGTCTTTGACCTTGTTGTAAGCTTTGTGCAGTCTTCTGTTGGCTGTTGTGATGAGAGAGATTGCATGCTCTGCAACTGCGTACGGAGAATAAGCCGGTACGCGGCAGACGGTGATGCCGCACTCTTTAGCTGCCTGAAGGTCAACATTGTTGAAGCCTGCGCAGCGGAGAAGGATCAGCTTGACACCGCACTCTTTAAGAGTCTCAACAGCTGCTCTCGGGCACTCATCATTAACGAAAATGCAGACAGCGTCATAACCTTTGGCAAGGTTAGCGGTTTCAGGTGTGAGGCGTACTCTGAAATACTTGATATCGCAGTTGTATGTGCCTTCGCCCTTGTCTTTTGCCAGCTCGCTGAAGAAGATGCGGTCATAGTCCTTTGTTCCGAAGAACGCGATCTTAAGGACTTCAACTTTCTTCTTCTCTGTGAATTCATCAGCGAGGACCTTCTTGACTGCCTCAATGGCAGCATCTTCATCGCCACCCTCAGCGGAGATTTCAAGAACTGTACCCTGCTTTGCATTCAGAGCAAGGATCTGGAGAACGTTATTGCCGTTGGCAACCTTATCACCACTCTTGATAGTGATTGCAGAAGCAAGGTTTACGCAGCACTGTGCAAGGAGTGCAGCCGGACGAGCATGGATACCAAGTGAATTAGTTACCTCATAAGTAAATGATTTCAAAGTATTTCTCCAATCTGGAGCGCTCTCTTTTGAGGATGATATGTTCCTCGAAGACTCTCTCCGCCGCTCCCTCGGAAGAGCCCAGCCGGGCAGGCATCACGAACACTTACCTACCGATCACTATGCTACATTCTTATAGAATTTTAGCACAAACACAAGGCAAATGGTAGTGTTTTTATTGTTAAAATCTACGAATTTTGGCTTATATATCAGCAAAATCACGCATCAGGAACGGTTCTTTTCTCGTGAAGTTTCAGAAGAACGATATACGCAGTTCTGAAACATTAAATATCTATCAGACATCAGGGACACATAATAGCGGAGTCCATGCTGACTCTGAAAAAAGAACCGGGACACATTCTGTGACCCGGTCCTTAAAACCTGTTTTTTATGCTTTCTTTTTAGGAACGATATCATACTTGGCGGCACTTAGCAGTGTCGCCTTTCCGCCCTCCGCAAAAAACTCAACACCGATATCCGTCGGGTCCGGGTACACGTTGGCGGTTATGCAATAGCGTCCGTCATTAATGAACACCTCGGAGGAGATGACATCAAGGAAAATATCGAACTTGATCGTCTCGGAATCGTCGACATCACATGTACGGGTATCCTGGTTAGCCTCGGAGCCTGTCAGCTTGATGCCTCCCTTGGACCTGTCTACGATCACGACTTTCTTCTTTGCGTCATAATAAGCGACCGTCTCATGTTCCGTGCCCTTGAAGTATCTAACGCCTACCTTTGCGGCATCATCGACTTTGAACTCAGCCACGATCTCGATGACATTTCCTTCTATTCCTTCTACAGAAATAGCTGTGTTGTCGAGTTCAATATCCTCAGCAGAAACTTCATTTGCACGGCACGCAATAACTTCTCTAGCCGGCATCTGATACAGTCTTCCGTTCTTGAATTCCATCTCGCGCGGAAGCGTGTATGTGCCTACCCAGTTATCGACCTGCGTCGGATAGGAGCGGTCCCACATCTCTTTCCATGCGATCATGATATTGCGTCCGTCCGGCATCTTTACGACCTGAGGCGCATAGAAATCAAATCCGGAATCGAGCTCACAGATCTCCTTCATATGGAAGCCGCCTGTTTTGAAATCCAATTTTCCGTGGATATAAATATTGGAGTGAACGTTCTCATATTTATTACCGTCCTGCGGAAGGTTCTGCGGACTAGCGAGGACGATATCCTCTCCGTTCGACTGGAAGAAGTCCGGACACTCATACACACCGTCGAGCTTAAAGTATGCCTTTTTGAAGCCTTTCTGAGGATGGATCAGCTTGCCGCAGTACTGCCAGTGAAGAAGATCTTTGGACTTGAACAGAATGATGTTTCCGTCGCCCAGAACAACCTGCGGCTGTCCTCCGAGAACCTCTGCCGAGGGAGCTTTGACCACATGATGTACAGAATCACTGCTGATTGTCTTGATTTCTGTCGGAGCATTTACCTGAGGCTCTTCTGCCTCCTGATTCTCGATGTGGAAGACCAGATTCTCATTGAAAGGAACGGGCGCCTGATTTGCGTCTTCATTTTCTGCGTCTGTGCCGGCAGTCTGAGCGGAAGGACTGCCCGAAACCACCGGATCATCCCCGTACTTAGCCCAGTATGCTTCCGGATTCTTGATGAAATCTTCCTGATCCATGGCATCCGGATCGAACTCGAACGCATTGGACTCCATGTATTCTTCAAATGCCTCGCGGTGCTTTTCCGGAATAATCCTGGTACCTGCAAAGCAATAGTACCATCCGTCTTTCACAATGATCTTAGGATCTCTGAAGTCACGGGTCGATACTTCTTCATCGAGCATCTCTGCAGTCAGCACCGGATTGTCGGCGTATTTTTTGAATGTTATGCCGCCGTCATCCGAAACTGCGAGACACTGTCTCTGTCTGTCAGGCTGTGCTGCTGTGTACATGAGAACCAGTTTGCCGTCTTTTACGATCGCGTTGCCGGAGCAGCATCCGCAGATAGCTTCGTACTCTTCGTCCGGCACAAGGGCAATGGGAAGAGCCTCCCATGTCACAAGGTCGGTCGAGGTCATATGCAGCCAGTGCATCGGACCCCACTTGGCGTCATGAGGATAATGCTGATAAAAAAGATGAACCTTACCATTGTAGTAGATCATTCCGTTCGGGTCATTTGACCATCCCGATGGGACATTTGCATGATACTTCTGTTTGTATCTGTTATTGACCTTCATTTCTCCTCCATTAATTATTTATTAGCGGCAATACCGCATGAATTCCATATAACACCAGTTTAATATATATGAAACCAATTAACAAGAGATTTCAAGCCAAGTAGTCGGAAGTTCGCATATATTCTTTGTTTACACACAACTGCACTTATTTCTCCCGGTAATGACATACCTGCAGCCCGGTTCCAACAGCCCGCTACTCCTCGTAAGGACGCACACGCAAAGAAACTCCGAGCGATTCACATATAGCCCGTGCCGTCTCCTGTTCCTCCGGCGAGGTCACCTTATCAACAACTGTCATGACCACATTGGGGACATAAGCCTTGCAGTTCCTTGCATAATCAAGCATGGCCTTGTAAGAACCAATCCCGAATTTCGAGCGTGTGAGTTTGAAATACGTCTCCGCATCATTTGCGTTCAGACTGATGGACACCGTGTCGATGAGCCCTTCAAGCTCCGGTGCAGTGTTCCTTCCCCATATGAGGTCAGCAAGACCGTTCGTGTTGATCCTGATCTTAATATCGGACTTTGAGCGAATGTAAGACGCGACCTCTAAGAGCTCCGGCAGCCTCTCCGTCGGCTCACCATATCCGCAGAAAACGACTTCATCATATCTGGACAGATCCCATGTATCAATGCTGTCTTTGACTTCCTGAACAGTTGGTTCATGTTCAAGCCAAAGTGAATCCGACCCGAAAACACCCGGACCGTTCTGGCGCAGGCAGAAGGTGCATGCGCACGGACAGCGGTTGGTCATGTTTACATAGATACCGTTTTTTACTCTATATGTAATCGTCATACGAATATTCTCCTAAGTTCAAATAAATGCTCTTCAAATGCAATTCCGTCCGTCTTCGGCAGTCCCATCTCCATCGTTGTCGCAAGACACCTGCCGATAAATTCAGATGCCATCCAGACAGATTCAACAAAATCAATCCCCCGGACCGCACAGCCGGCGATAATCGACGAAAAGACATCTCCGGTCCCTGATCTGTTCTCACCGATTTTTGGTGTCATGACAAGCTGAGGCTCGATATCTCCGGAGTAAACATAATTTTCCAGATATCCCTCTTTCCTGTTGAGACCCGAGATGACAATCCTGACCGCGTTATCACTGTCGCACAGCTCTTCCAGCTTTTGGCAAAGATGCCTGAGTTCTCTCGTTGTCATATCCTCGTGATATTCGGTCTTTGTCAGGATACATGCCTCCGTCAGGTTTGGCGTTAAGATATCAGCATAGGGAAGCAGGCGGTGCATCTTCTTAGCCAGTTTCTCACTGTAGCCATGGTACAATTTGCCGTAATCACCCATGACAGGATCAATTAAGACAGTTGTCGATTCATCGGAGAAATCCTGAAGAAAATCTCCGACGATTTCGATCTGCTCTTCCGATCCGAGAAATCCTGTCACTACACCGGAAAATCTGAGATCAAGCTTAGCCCACTCCCCAATATAGCGTCGCATGTGGTCTGTAAAATCCACCCGGTAATAGCTGTCAAAACCTGTATGATCAGAGAACACCGCAGTCGGGACCGGGCAGCACTGAATACCCATAGCCGAAATGATTGGAAGAGAGACCGCAATAGAACAGCGGCCAAATCCTGAGAAATCATTTATGACCGCAATTTTCTTCTGCCTGTTGTGATCCGGAACACTCATATTAATTAAATCCTCCACACTTTAAGGCTTATCTTACCAAAACAAACGGGGCTGTCTTGTAAGACAGCCCCGTCTTCATTTTAGTAGAGATCTGATTACAGCTGCGGACCTGCCGGAACAAGTGCCTTGCCTGCTTCGTTGCCTGTGTACTTGACGAAGTTCTTCTGGAATCTGGAAGCAAGGTCAACTGCCTTCTTCTCCCACTCTGCAGCGTCAGCATATGTGTCGCGCGGGTCCAGGATCGCCGGATCAACACCCGGAAGCTCTGTCGGAACTTCGAAGTTGAAGTATGGGATCATCTTTGTCGGAGCCTTGAGAACGTCGCCGTTCAGGATCGCGTCGATAATGCCGCGTGTATCCTTGATGGAGATACGCTTGCCTGTGCCGTTCCAGCCTGTGTTTACAAGGTAAGCCTTGGCGCCGGAAACTTCCATTCTCTTGACAAGCTCCTCAGCGTACTTGGTCGGATGCAGCTCAAGGAAAGCCTGGCCGAAGCACGCGGAGAATGTCGGTGTCGGCTCTGTGATGCCGCGCTCTGTACCTGCAAGCTTAGCTGTGAAGCCTGACAGGAAATAATACTTTGTCTGATCCGGTGTAAGGATGGATACCGGCGGAAGAACGCCGAAAGCATCTGCGGACAGGAAGATTACATTGTCAGCTGCCGGGCCTGCGGAGACCGGATTTACATTGAGAACGATCTTCTCGATGTGCTCGATCGGGTAAGATACACGTGTGTTCTCTGTGACGGACTTGTCAGCGAAGTCAAGTTTGCCTTCAGCATCGCATGTAACGTTCTCGAGAAGAGCGTTGCGCTTGATCGCATTGTAGATGTCCGGCTCAGATTCCTTGTCGAGGTTGATGACCTTTGCGTAGCAGCCACCTTCGAAGTTGAAGACGCCGTTGTCGTCCCAGCCATGCTCGTCATCGCCGATGAGAAGTCTCTTCGGGTCTGTTGAAAGGGTTGTCTTGCCTGTGCCGGAAAGACCGAAGAAGATAGCTGTGTTCTTGCCTTCCATATCTGTGTTGGCGGAGCAATGCATAGAAGCGATGCCCTTCAGCGGCAGATAGTAGTTCATCATTGAGAAGAGACCCTTCTTCATCTCGCCGCCGTACCATGTGTTCAGGATGACCTGCTCACGGCTGGTTACGTTGAAGACAACTGCTGTCTCGGAGTTGAGACCGAGTTCCTTATAGTTTTCTACCTTTGCCTTGGATGCAACGTAGGAAACGAAGTCCGGCTCGAATGTCTCAAGCTCTTCAGCGGTCGGCTTGATGAACATGTTCTCTACGAAATGTGCCTGCCATGCGACTTCCATGATGAAGCGGACGCCCATGCGTGTGTCAGCGTTGGCACCGCAGAAGCAGTCTACAACATACAGCTTCTTGTTGGACAGTTCGTTGATGGCAAGGTCCTTGCAGACTGCCCATGTCTCTTCTGTAGCTACATGGTTGTCGTTCGGATACTCAGGAGTTGTCCACCAGACAGTGTCCTTGGAATTCTCATCCATAACGATGAATTTATCTTTAGGAGAACGGCCTGTGTAGATACCTGTCATAACATTGACAGCACCAAGCTCTGTGAGCTGACCCTTGTCGAAACCTTCAAGTGACGGATCCATCTCGTCTTTAAAAAGCTGCTCATAAGACGGATTATAGATGATCTCAGTTGTACCTGTGATACCGTATTTTGTTAAATCAAGTGTTGCCATATTTACTCCTCTTTTCTTGAAAAACTGTTTTCGTTTTCAGTTAGCTATCATACACTACTTACCTTTAAAAAGCAAGTTGAAACGATATTCCGATATCAGAATTATGATTGATACTTTGCTAAGGGATGCAACAGCGGGAACAGCCTTTCAGAACCTTCACATCCGCGTATTATCTGATTCTGTACAGGAAGGTCACGATCTGACCGCGGCTGCAGTTCTTATTAATGCCGAATGTTCCGTCGTCAAATCCCTTCGTGATACCCTTCTGGGAACCCCACAGGATGGCTTTATAATATGTATGGTATTTCGGTACATCCTTGAACGGGCTCTTTGAAACTGTCTTCGGCTTCGGCTTTCCCTTATATCTCCAGACAAATGTCATGATCTGGCCACGGGTACATGTTTTATTCGGTCTGAAAGTCTTATCGCTGTAACCGGTCGTGATTCCCTTCTGCGATGCCCAGAGTATAGCTTTATAGAATGTATGGGAAGTCGGAACATCCTTGAACGGGCTCTTGCTTGCAGACTTCGGAGCAGGTTTTCCTGCCATTCTCCAGATGAACATGACTGCTTCGCCGCGGGTGCAGGATTTATTGATTCCGAATGTGCCGTCGCTGTAGCCTTTTGTGATGCCCTTGTCAGATGCCCAGTAAATTGCCTTGTAATATGGGTTCGACGGGTCGCGCACATCTTTAAAGAGCGGATCATTGTATTTTATCTCGATTTTTGTCGTCGTCTTCTGATCGCCGCAGTACACATGCATGTATGCTCTCTGATCAAGCTTCCAGCCATCGGTGATCTGTTCCGGAATAATAAGAAGGCCGGTGCTTCCTACCTCATATCCGCTTGCCGGTGTCCATGTAATTTTTGAACCGTCCGTAAAAGTCAGCTGGACGTCATAAAGAATCGACTTAAGTTCTTCTATAGCGAAAAGCCACACGTCAAAGTTCTTGGTTCCGTCAGATTTGAGTGCCCACTGGCCTTTTCCTTTCGGTCCTACAGTGAAGATCTTATTTGTGTAGTACCGGATACTTGACGTCGATATTTTCTTGGTGACTTTTCTGACTTTGAATTTACCCGATTCCGCCCGGTTCGTATTCGGTCCCACATAGAAATAATAAGTCCTGCCCTTCTCCAGCTGCAGGGTGTATTTCAAATCATTATTGATATATACGCCGTGATCTATAACGTCATATAAGTCGCTTGAACTACTGCTTGGATAGTACATAGCGCCGCTTATTGTCTTGCCCTTGGTCCCTGTCACGTCGACACGGTATACGGCAGTTTCGGTCGGTGTAAATGAATAATACTCATAATTCGGGTCTTTAGTCCCTTTGGCAACACTGAAACTGTACGTTGTTCCGAGTGTAATTTTCTGAATTGCACCGACCAGCTCTTCCTCTTCCATCTGAGCCACTACTGCGCTGTATTCAGCCGGCACAGAAACGTCAGACTCATAAGAGGCATCACTCACTGCCACCGCGTCTTCAAGGATCTCATCATCATCAAAATCATCAATCTCAATTTCGTCCGCAGCTTCTTCGATAACAGTATCGTCAGTCTCAGCATCGTCGGTTCCGACATTTTCATCTTCAGTTTCAGCACCGATAATCTCGGTGTCATCTTCAGCGACATAAGCCGCAGCATCATCAACCTCAAGGTCATCCTCTGCGGCATCGTCGATCACATACGCATCCTCGACTGCCTCAGGGGCAGCCAGGATGTCTGCATCCGGCTCCGCGGCAAATACATTTGCCTGGAGAATCATACACCCGGCCAGTGCCACGGCCATACACTTACACAAAATTCGTTTTCTCATAGTCCGCTCCTTTTTGATAGTCTTATTAGTTACTTTTTAAACCCACAGCCTCACCTGGCGAGGGCATATTGCACTGGATTTTTCAGTAATGCTTTGCAGCAACAGGTCATTTCCGGGTTCCCCTGTCCCCTTCTGTCACAGCAGCTCATTCATCGGTTCACCTATAGTCTCTTCCGGCATCTGCACACCGAAGTTCGCGGCTATTGTAGCACCGAGCGCTGCAAATGTATCTCGCTCCGAAATCAGTCCTCTGTCCTTAAATGAAGGCGAGTACGCGATCATCGGCACCTTTTCTCTCGTGTGGTCTGTGCCTGTCCACGTCGGATCGTTTCCATGATCAGCGGTCAGAAGCAGAAGATCGTCGTCCCGAAGAAGCGGCAGGAGTTCTCCAAGCTTCACATCGAACCTTTCTAATTCCTGCCCGTAACCTACCGGATCTCTGCGATGTCCCCACAGGGCATCGAAATCGACGAGGTTCACAAAGCAGAGACCCTCAAAATCGGTCTTTGCGACGTCGATTGTCTGCTCCATGCCGTGAACGGAGCTGTCCGAATGCCAGGTCTTTGTGATTCCCTGACCGGCGAAGATATCATTGATCTTCCCAACGCCAAGCACGTCAAAGCCCGCATCCTTAAGGGCATTGAGGGCTGTTCTGCCTGTCGGCTCGAGAGCATAATCATGGCGGTTCGACGTCCTCTTGAACTCACCTTTATGCATTCCGACATACGGTCTCGCAATGACGCGTCCGACTCTCCACTCAGGTCTCATGGTGAGTTCACGGGCAATCTCACAATACCTGTACAGATTCTCAAGCCCCATTGTCTCCTCGTTGCCGCAGATCTGAAGCACTGAGTCCGCAGATGTATATACGATAAGTTTGTCGTGATATATCTCCTCCTCTGCCAGTTCCTCGAGAATCTCCGTACCGCTGGCCGACTTGTTGCCTACAATCTCATGGCCGGTCTTTCGTTCGAGCTCTTCGATAAGTTCCTTCGGAAAGCCTGTATCAGTAAAAGTGACAAATGGCTGGGTCGTGTAGATTCCCATCATCTCCCAGTGCCCGGTCATCGTGTCCTTGCCGCTACTCCTCTCATTAAGAGCAGTATATATCCCGAGCGGATGATCTGCCGGGGTCAATCCTGCCATCGGTTTCAGATTAGCCAGCCCGAGCTTTACAAGATTCGGTATCTTAAAATCTGTCATATGTTCAGCAATGTGTGCGAGGGTGTCCGCCCCCTTGTCTCCATAATCCGCGGCGTCGGCAGCATCTCCCATGCCCACCGAGTCGAGGACGATCAGAAATACTCGTTTATACTTTCGTGACATTGAGCGCCTCCTTAAAAGGAAAAAATGGATTCCGCCTCCAGTAATATTTTAACACATCCGGGTCCTTCTTGCGAGATGCAAGAGTGTTATTCATCCCTTATCGCCTGTCTTTGTCTACAAGGCGCAGGGTCGGCAGGTCTGACCGGCACGGTCTGCGGCGCAGGGTCGGCAGGTCTGACCGGCACAGCCTGCGGCGCGGCGCTTGTAGTCTTAACAGGAACAGCCTGCGGTGCGGATTCATCAGATTTTGCATTTTTAAATTTCAGTGACACTTTTTCGCCCGTATTATTCTCCTGCGGAACCAGCATAAATCCGCAGGAAGAACAAAATCTGCTGTTATCGGGATTATCCTTACCGCAATTCTTGCAATACATACCTCGTATCCTCCAAGTAAACAATATCGTGAACTAATAATTCGTAACAATAATTTCAGGGAAACATATTACGGCTTCGACCTGATATGGTTTTAGTGAAATTCCCACAATTGTATTTTAGCATTTTACTGTACTATTGTGAAGAACGCATAACTCAAGAATACATCCATTATTTTCCAAGCATATAACCTTGTCCTGTCCGGGCCTTTTCCGTACCCTGTCTCGACTGCCTTTGCCTTGTTCTGCCTTCTCTGAACCTGATATATTTTAAAATCATAAGAATATATATTTAATTTCATGTTTTATTATGTTATATTTTACAAAAGTTTTATTCTCAACAGGGGGTATACAAATTCATGAAACAAAGGAAAATGAGAATCTTTCTCATAGTTTTTGCCGCAATACTCGCTCTTTTTGTGGTGAGGACATTTATGACGCCGGGACATGTGCCTGAGGATTATGTGACTCCATATTACTCGAGCATACTCTCCCTGCTTCCTCCGGTCGTTGCAATCGCGCTGGCCCTGATCACTAAGGAAGTATACAGTTCACTCTTCCTCGGCATTCTGACCGGAGCCATGCTCTACTCCAACGGAAATCTGGAGCTTGCCGTCAATACGATGATGTACGATGAGAACGGCGGAATGCTTCCGAATCTCACGGACATTTCGCATGCCAGTATTCTCGTGTTCGTCGTCCTGCTCGCGACAGTGACCACGCTGATGAACAAATCCGGTGGATCCAGGGCTTTCGGCGACTGGGCTTCCACCCATATAAAGACGCGCATCGGAGCTCAGCTGGCAACCATGGCGCTCGGTATCCTCATTTTCGTCGACGACGGTTTCAACTGTATGACAGTAGGCTCTGTCATGAGACCTCTGACCGACCATTACAGAGTTTCCAGATCCAAGCTCTCCTACATCATCGATGCCACCGCAGCCCCAATCTGTATTATAGCTCCTATCTCCAGCTGGGCTGCAGCAGTATCCTACTCGCTGCCATCCGATATTGAAGTAAACGGATTCACTGTGTTCCTTCGAACTATCCCGTATAACTTCTACGCGCTGGGCACACTGATGTTCCTCTACACGATCATCACAGGCGGAAAAGATTACGGCCCGATGAAAAAGCATGAGGAAAACACACTGAAGACAGGTGACCTCTGGAACGATCCGTCAAGACGCGCCGATGAGAAAGAGACAGACGGCCAGCTTGGAAGCGGACGCGTTTCGGACCTGGTCATACCGGTAGCCTCGCTTATCATTTGCTGTATCATAGGCATGCTCTATACCGGCGGATTTTTTGAGGGTGAGGGCTTCGTCGATGCATTTGCCAATTCAGATGCAGCGCGCGGCTTCGTCATGGGAAGTCTGATCTCCATAATCATCACATTCTTCCTCTACATGTGGAGAGGCACCGTAACTTTCGCGGAATTCATGAAGTCCATTCCGGAAGGCTGGGGCACAATGGTCGGACCTATGGTCATCCTGGTCATGGCGTGGACGCTTTCCGGCATGACAGGCCTCCTCGGAGCTCGCGAATTCATCCATGACGTCATGGCTGCTTCCGCCGGTCATGTGAAGATCCTTCTTCCGATGATCATATTTATGGTCGCCCTGTTCCTGGCATTCTCCACCGGAACAAGCTGGGGAACATTCTCAATCCTGATTCCGATTGTGTGCGGTGTATTTGTCCCGGGCGAGGAGATGTTCATCATCGGCATCGCTGCCTGCCTTGCGGGATCCGTGTGCGGAGACCACTGCTCACCGATCAGCGACACAACAATCATGTCATCGGCGGGCGCTAAGTCCAACCACATAAATCACGTGTCCACACAGATGCCCTACGCGCTGACAACCGCAGCTGTGTGCGCGGTCGGCTACCTGATTGCAGGTGTCTTCGGGTATTACTTGAATTCGCCGCTGGCCCTTATTTCTCTGCCGATCATGCTAGCATTGCTTGTCGGTGTGATTGTAGTGATAAGGAAGAGGGTCACGACTTAATTGCATTTTACATTTTGAAAAAATAAAAATCCGACCGCCAGGGTCGGATTTTTATTTTTGGAGAAGGCAGCAGCATATATTGCGACAGCTCCTTTTGTATTTTCACAAGTAAATCTTGATTTGAGAATCGGCAGTGACAGATGCTGAACGGAAACAAGTCAAGGAATTAAAAAACACGCATCGGCGCATACGCATCCCGTACGAACGCCCGCATTTCCTCTTTCGTATCGAAAAGAGCAAGCATATAATCATTCCCCATCAAGCGACCGATCGCAGGAGGCATCTCGCCTGCGCGGTAAATATTCTCTCCGTACATTCTCCAAAGATCATCGCCTGAATATGTGTAGGAGATGTTATCTCTACGGCCGATATATAGGCTGTAGCGCTTCGGTCCGTCAAATTCATGTCTCTGCTCATCGAACACGATCATGTCAGACCAGATCCGGAACATATCTACACTCTGTCCGATATTGATCATCTCCGGGGTAAATCCGCCGGCAGGTCTCATGTTGACCTCAAGACCGACAATGTCGCCGACATCACCGAGGCCTTCTTTTGCTTCTGTCAGTCTGAAGAATTCAAGATGGAAAGCACGGCTTCTGACATCGAAGGCAGCAAGTGTTTTCTCTCCCGCGTCGCGAACATCATCCGGCACTTCCTTATCAACATAGTACCAGCAGGGAACGCCTTCATTCAACATATCCATGATGGAGTTCTCAGTAATGTGGCTGGCAGCAAACAGAACTTTTCCCTGGCTGTTCACGATGCCGTCAAATGTAGTGACTGACCCCTTGACGAACTCTTCCATGACATAGGGAATAGTCGGCAAGTACTCAAAAAAGTTTTTCACGTCGGCTTCGCATTTAAGCTTATAGGTCGCCTCGGCTCCGACACCCCGGTCAGGCTTGACAACGACCGGATAGCCGACAGTATCAATGAATTCGAGAGCCTTCTCCATGGTGGAGACGAGCTGCCACCTCGCTGTCGGTACCCCTACACTGGCGTAGCGCTCTTTCATCCCTGATTTACTGCGGAATCTTCCGATATTATCGGATTTCAGGCCGGTAAGCACATTGAAATCTGTCCTCAGAGCGGCATCAAGTTCCAACCAATACTCATTGTTACTCTCGATCCAGTCCATCTTGCCGTAGCGCCCGGTGAAATAGCCGACTGCGCGGATCATCTCATCATAATTCTCCAGAGAATCGACCCTGTAATACTCAGTCAATGCCCATTTAAGGTCATCTCGGAGTTCATCGTATGGGGCATCACCTATTCCGAGTACATTGGCGCCATTCTCCTTGAGTCCAACGCAGAACTGAGCAAAGTCAGTAGGAAAGTTAGGGGAAATAAATACAAAATTCATAGGACCTCCTTCGGATTCCCACTCAAGTTTAATCATATATGTCAAGCGGTGAAAGCCGCATATCTCGTGGGAGCAATAACATATTATCGCAATTTTCACAAGTATACTCACAGCTTGCTTTTGTGTCAACAAAGTTGAGACAACTCATCTCTGCTTTTTACACTGCATTTTCAGATAACCCGGTTTATAACCCAAGCGAGTAGGTGGAATCCCCCTACTCGATCATCGCCCCGCGAACACTCCGCACTTCGTGCTCCGTGATCTTGTACCTGGCAAGAGCTCACTCGTGCCCTAAAGGACCAGCTTCGCGTCGCGAGCACGCCTCGCTCTGCCGGGTTGGTGCTACAAAAAACCGGATTACAGATAGCTGATGTGTTCCAGCTTTATCTGCAATCCGGGTCTTATTTCAATTCTCGCTCGCGCCACCTGACGCGGGATTCGGATGAACGTCAAGCTGCATCTTCTGTTGTGCCTTCCTGTGAAGCGTCACCTTCTGATGTGCTCTCCTGCGGAACGGTGTCCTGTGAGAATCTCTTCCCACCCGGTCCTCCGTGACCGCCGCGGCCTGTGTCGCCGTTTTGCGTACCACCCTGATTCATACCGCCCCGGTTCATACCGCCGAACATCGATATACCTGCTTCACCCAATGTCGTGATAGTCTCCTCAAGCGTGACAGTCTCCTCGGCCTCACCGACAGAAATTGTGTAAGTCTCACCGAGCTTCATCTCTGGACAGCTGATATTCACAGACGTGAAGGCATAAGGAACCTCATAGCTCATAAGAACGTTGCCGTCGCTGTCTCGAAGTGTCAGTGTAGTCCCGGCCTCAGCGCCCGTCTGCAAATTGTAAAGGACCGAGCACTGTGTAGATGAAGAACCAAAACCTTCGGCCATCTGACTGCTTCCGCAGGCGATTATGCTGCCGCCACTTATCTCGCAGACTCCGCCGCTTTCCGTGGCACAATCAATAGCATTGTTGCCGCCATCGCCTGTCAGGCTGACACGGATCGTGCCTCCGCTTATGATAATGTCACCGTTCGAGTCAATGCCATCCGCGTCTCTTCCTGAAGCATTCAGGATTGTGAGAGTTCCTCCGCTGATATGAATCCAGGGAGTCTCAGTGTCTGAATTATCTTCTGCCTGAATGTTGCTTCCATTCTGCATCTCGCGATTGGCTTCGCCCATATCAGGACGTCCCTCACCAGTTTCATTTTCCACTTCCGACATATCTTCGTTCGAATTATTGCCTGATTGTGGTTGTTCACCCTCCGGCATCTCACCGAATTCAGGTATGTCACCTTCAGGCATTTCGCCCTCCGGCATCTCACCGAATTCAGGTATGTCACCTTCAGGCATCTCACCCTCCGGCATTTTACCGGGTTCAGGCATCTCGCCCTTCGGCATCTCACCGAATTCAGGCATGTCACCTTCAGGCATCTCGGCAGTCTCAGGCTCCTCACCTTCTGCAGCTTCACCGGATTCGGTCATCTCCGTATCGGATGCATCGTAAGAGCCGCGCTGCCTCATACCCTGGCCGCCTGTACCGCCCATACCGGGACCGCCCATGCCAAAGCCCATACCGAAACCGCCATCGCCGCTGCTCGCATTGAGGCCGTCATCGACTGAGTTTATTGTTGTATCGCCGCCGGTAATGTCTATGTAAGAAGCCTGAATGCCCTCATAGCAGGATGTGATGTCAATCGTGCCATCGTTAACTGTCACAGTTCCACCGGACTTAATGCCGTGTCTTCCCTGATTAGTACCGACCGCAATCTTGAAATCCCCACCGTCGATTGTTATATTGCCTTCGGCCGCAATGCCCTCGTCCGCTGCGTTGATACTAAACTCACCGGATTCAATATAAATATAGCCGCCTTCATTATCGACCTGAATCGCATCGTCGCCTGCATCCAGTGTCATCACTGCTTTTGTTATTCTCAGGCTGTCATTCACATGGATCGCGTCCTTGACGGATGTCACTGTGAGCGTGCCGCCGGTTATGACCAGATCGTCGTTGGCAGTTATGCCGTGGGCTGGGCCGCCTGAAATTGTAAGGCTCCCTGCACCATTTATAGTAAGGTCATCACGAGCATAAATGACTCCGTCTATTCCGGCTTCTGCCGCAGAGGTTTCATATTCGCTCCCGCTGCTAAGCACATTGTCCTGTCCTTCAGCCAATGTAAGAAAAACTTTGTCCGCGTTCTCAACAATAAGAGCTGCGTTATCCGAACATGTGATGTGAGCATCGCTAAAATACAGCCATACTTTTGCCGCATCATCCGCGTCGACCGTGATGCTTCCGTCATCAAGAGTTCCTGAAATGACGTATACACCTGTACTCGATATGACGACACCGCCGTCATACGCATAAGCACCGTTACCGGTCACCTGTGCGCTGTCGCCGCTTAGAGTAATTACATTTGCATCGGAAATATCATACTCGGGATTCATATCACCGAAAGTAAAATACTGCTGATCCGAATGAGCCTCCGAATCCTCATCAATGATTTTTTCGATGCCGAGGACCTCACCGTTCATAAAAAGGAAGGTCACGACCAGAGCAAACACAATCACGGCAACGCAGATCCTGTCAAAATATTTGTGCGTTGACATGCTGCATCCTCCTCGTATGATAAGCCTAAGCCCTATATATCACAGGACTGGGGCTTATCTTTTTTATAGTTATAGAGGATGGATCTATATTGCA
>JBGUWZ010000024.1:0-20029 GCA_045221675.1 Lachnospiraceae bacterium
GCGTAAGGTAAGAGAGCAGCGCCGTTTGCTCGAGACAAGCTTTACGCGCAAAAAAGCAGGAATGGGAAACTGGCGCGTAAGGCAAGAGAGCAGCGCCGTTTGCTCGAGACAAGCTTTACGCGCAAAAAAGCAGGAATGGGAAACTGGCGCGTAAGTCAAGGGTGCTGCGCCGTATGATCCAGACAAGCTTTACGCGCGAAAAAGCAGGAATTGGAAATTGGCGTGTAAGGCAATGAGCATTCGCCGGGGCACAAGACAAGCTATTACGCGCGAAAAGGCAGGAATTGGAAATTGGCGCGTAAGGCAATGAGCATTCGCCGGGGCACAAGACAAGCTATTACGCGCAAAAAAGCAGGAAAGGGAAACTGGCGCGTAAGGTAAGAGAGCAGCGCCGTTTGCTCGAGACAAGCTTTACGCGCAAAAAAGCAGGAATGGGAAACTGGCGCGTAAGGTAAGAGAGCTGCGCCGTATGCTCCAGACAAGCTTTACGCGCGAAAAAGCAGGAAAGGGAAAATGGCGCGTAAGGTAAGAGTGCCGCGCTGCTTGCTCCAGACAAGCTTTACGCGCGAAAAAGCAGGAATAGAAAACTGGCGCGTAATTAACTTTGGCGCATTACGCGCCAATAACACAGAATGATGAGATGGCGCGTAATTATTTCATTATTAAGATAAAGTCTTAAAAATTATTACGCGCTAAATATAGGGAAGGGAGAAATGGCGCGTAATATTTCGTTATTAAGACAAGATCCAACAATTATTTTACGCGCCAAAACACTTGAGTGATGGAATTGCGCGTAAAATAGAATTTTTGAGACAGAATCTAAATTATTGTTTACGCGCAAAAACGCAAGAATGGGAAACTGGCGCGTAAACAATCACACTACAGCCGCAGTCCCAAACAAGCTTTATGTACATGAGCTTGAATGGTAAATCAAGCCAAAGCCATCACACTTTCGACGATGTTTGAACATACTTTACTCAGAAACGAGACACATTTTCTTCAAAAAATGAATGTAAATTGTCAACATCAGCTAAAGACACAGACAACATCGCGGGGCACGAAAGCATCCCGCCATTCAACGAAGAAAAGGAATAGACTACAGTATGAAGAACAAGAAATATTTAGCACTCATGATAGCAATGACTATGACAGCTGGACTCGCTGCATGCAGCACGACGACCACGACAACTGCGACGACAGCATCCGCGGCTGCATCAGCAGAGGCTGACGTCGAATCGGCAGCAACTGAAGTAAAGGCTGATAATGAGACGAAAGTGATCGCCAGAGTCGACAGTGTCACTGGAAATACAATAAATGTTACGCTCGGTGAGCTCGGCGGCAGACATGGAGGACCGGGAGAAGATGGAAAGGCGAGATCAGATATGAAGGGTGGCAAGAACAAGTCATCAGAATCTGCTGATTCACAGAGTGATGAGAGTCAGACAACCGATACGGTGTCAGGAATAGCTGATGATCAGGTACCGATGGCTGATAGCAAGACCCCGCCTGAACTCCCGGACGGTCAGGTACCGACAGCCAACAGCCAGACCCCGCCGGAGCTGCCGGATGGTCAGGCACCAGCAGGTGACGGTCAGGCACCGACAGGTGATAGCCAGGCTCCGACAGACAACAGCCAGACCCCACCGGAACTCCCGGATGGTCAAGGCCGCAGCGAGATGAACATTGCCGATCTGTTCACGGCATCCAACGAGACCGCTACATATACAATTGATGAATCTGTTCTGGATGGAATCACTCTCGAGGATATCGCAGAGGGAATGATTCTCACAATCACATTGAACGAAGATGGAAGTGTCGCAAAGGTGGCAGAGGCCTCATTTAAAGATGGCCACGGTGGACCTGATGGTATGGGCGGACCTAATGGTATGGGTAAGCCGGGTGACATGGGTCAACAGGGTAGCAACGGTCAGCAGGGCGGCAGCAACCAGCAGGGCGGCAACGGTCAGCAAGGGGGCATGGGCCAACCGGGTGGCATGGGAGGCCCAGGCGGCAGCGCAGCCTCCATCGATTATTCTGCTGTGACTACCTACTCTGAAGACACACAGACTAGCGGCGAGACATATGCGTCAAACGGAACTGATGAAAATGCAGTCCTCGTCGACAGCGGCGCTGAAGTGAAAATTGACAAAGCGACCGTGACGAGAACGTCGAGCGACAGTTCCGGCGGGGATAACGCTAGCTTCTATGGAGTTGGCGCAGCTCTTCTTGCAAAGGAC
The DNA here is from genome assembly GCA_045221675.1 of Lachnospiraceae bacterium. Lineage (GTDB taxonomy): Bacteria > Bacillota > Clostridia > Lachnospirales > Lachnospiraceae > Chordicoccus. Next base: position 2,238 of record JBGUWZ010000024.1, read on the forward strand.
GGCACTTTGTACGTGAAAGATTCTAACATCACCACTGACGCATCTGGCGGCGCGGGTGTATTCGCCTACGGGGACGGCACAGCTTATGTGGAAGACACAACAATCAACACAAACCAGAACGCATCGGGCGGTATCCATGTAGCCGGCGGTGGAACTCTCTACGCCTGGGACCTTGATGTCACGACCAACGGCGGATCCGCAGCGGCGATCCGTTCCGACAGAGGCGGTGGAACTATGGTCGTAGAGGGCGGCAGTTATACATCGAACGGTTCCGGTTCACCGGCGGTCTACACGACAGCAGACATTACGGTTGAAGACGCTGATCTAACAGCGACTGGCTCTGAGGCTGTCTGCATTGAAGGTCTCAACACGCTGCGCCTTTTCGACTGTGACCTAACTGGCAACATGCCGGATGACGAACAGAATGACATTACATGGGACGTCATTGTGTACCAGAGCATGTCCGGCGACTCTGAGATCGGAACCGGCAATTTCAGCATGGTCGGCGGCACGCTGACAAGCAAGAACGGCGGTCTCTTCTACACGACTAACACCTCCAGCGAGATCCTGCTTTCCGACGTCGACATCAACTACTCGGAAGACAACGATTTCTTCCTGCAGGTTACCGGCAATACCAACAAGCGCGGCTGGGGCAGTGCAGGTGCAAATGGAGCTCAGTGCATTTTCACTGGCGACTCCCAGGAGATCGCCGGTAAGATTGTTTATGATAGTATCAGCACCCTCGATTTCTACCTTACAAATGGCAGCACCCTTACCGGCTACTTCGTCGATGACGAGACCTGGGCCGGCAACGGCGGCGACGGCTACTGCAACGTCTATGTAAGCAGCGATTCAGTGTGGACGGTTACAGAGGACTGCACGATTGACGCGCTCTATGCCGCCGGCAAGATTGTTGACGCAGACGGAAATAACGTGACAGTTAAGGGTGAGGATGGAACTGTCTATGTACAAGGCAACAGCGGAATCACCGTGACAGTATCTTCTTACTCCACAGAGGATAAGAGCGCCGATGCTCTGCAGACACCTTCTTACAGCGATTATGAGGTAACGGAGCCGGATGAGGACTGATTTGTTAGTCTGCTCTGAGCTCATTTGGGCGAACGAAGATTGATAGCGCTGTGAGGGAGTCAGTCCGGATGAAGATAAAAACCTAATCATGGAATTTCCAAGTGCGTGTTCGCCGAAGCAATTCTTAATGTGGTTATAAAATACGCGGTTGAGTCACTTCGCAGGTGGCAGTAATATCACCATCCATAAGGGCAAAAAAAGCTCCCGAATCGAAACCGGTTCGGGAGCTTTCCTGCTATATGTCACTATATGTTATTGACTCGTTTTCTGTCCAAATGATACAAGCAGTGCTATAATACCTTTTGTGAAGCAGCCATCGTCCGAAAATCCAGGAAGATCGTTCATGGCAGTGGATATATCTCAGTGTGAGATGCCCCGCCTCTATAGGTGGTGGGCAACAAACCAGTCTGAGTGGCGGGTGTCAATCCCTCACTGAGATAAAAGCTCGGCTACACATTGCTCCACTGGAGCATTGTTACACATGCTTATGTACGCACGACTTGAATTTTTGATGCAGAATCCAACTACTTCTCCGCCTTTACTATCGAAAGGAAAACATCTATGAAAGTCTGTCTCTTAAACGAATCATTCCCGCCGGTCCTTGACGGCGTTGCCAATGTACTTCTGAACTACGCAAAATACCTCCCGAGCGATTTCAACTCGCCGGTCATCGTCGGCACTCCGCGCTATCCGGACGCTGATTATTCTGCATACCCGTATGAGGTGGTAGCCTATCCGAGCTTTAATACGGCTTCATTTGCAAATGGCTACCGCACCGGCTTCCCCCTTCAGGAAAAAGCGGTGTCAAAGCTGGCTGAATTCCAACCGGACATCATTCACAGCCATTGTCCGGCATCGGCAAATGTAATCGCACGGCTCCTCCGCGAGCGCACCCATGCACCGATTGCGTTCACGTACCACACCAAATACGACATTGACCTGCGCAGAATTTTCAAGATTCGCCAGGTCGCGGATGAGACGATCAAGGCCATGGTCGGCAATATCGAGGCCTGCGATGATGTCTGGACTGTCAGCCGGGGTGCGGGAGAGAGCCTGAAGGCTCTGGGCTTCAAGGGTGACTATCATGTCATGAACAACGGCGTCGATTTTGAGCGCGGGCGCGTTGATGCGGAGGACGTCCGAAAAGTGACAGCGGATTATGACCTCCCGGATGGCATTCCTGTATTCCTTTTTGTCGGCCGTATCATCACCTATAAGGGAATTCCCATGATTCTCGACGCACTCAAAATTTTGTCTGATGCCGGGCACGACTTCCGCATGGTCTTTATAGGAAAGGGACCGGATATGGAACTCATGCAGAAAAAGGCAGAGGAACTTGGTATCGGTGGGGACAGGCCAGGCAGAGGCAAATGCATTTTCACCGGCCCCATCTATGACCGCGATGCGCTCAGAGCATGGAATACGAGGGCGGACCTGTTCCTCTTCCCGTCGACATTTGATACAAATGGTCTCGTTGTCCGCGAGGCAGCCGCCTGCGGTCTGGCCAGCGTGCTGGTCAGGGACTCCTGCGCTGCCGAGGGGGTGACGGATAACAGAAACGGTTTCCTCATTGAAGAGACAGCAGAGTCGATGGGAGACCTTCTTATTAGATTATCCGGTGAGATGGATCATGTACATGATGTCGGAATGCATGCCATGGATGAAATATATATGTCATGGCGGGACGCAGTTGCGGAGGCCTACGAGCGTTACGCCTGGCTTCTTGAGGAGAAAGCTTGCGGCCGGCTCCGCGAGCCTGAGACTCGTGCGACGGACTATCTGGTGAAGCTGGCTGCCCGCAGCATGGACGAGGCCGCTCGAGCACGAAGAATCCGGACTGACTTCTTCAACGACTTCAAGGATACCGCTATCGGTATGATGGACAATATTCAGGAGGCCGGGGAGGGGCTCAGCGACATGCTTGAACGAGTGAGCACCGGGACCGGCGAAAAGGTGCAGCAGGTCGTCAGCGGGACCGGCGAGAAAGTGCAGCAGGCAGTGACCGGGACCGGCGAGAAAGTGCAGCAGGCAGTGACCGGAACCGGCGAGAGAGTACAACAGGCGGTGACTGAAGCTGAGCAGAAGGTGAAATCAGATCTGACCTTCATGTCTCAGGAGGTCCTGCTGAGTTACGAGAACCTGGCGCACGACAGTGAGTAATATGCGCTTTGCATAGGGAGCACCTCTGCGATTCTATGTGGCCAAGACTGTGCACCGGGGCGCTTTCCAGCTTGTGTCATCTGCTGTAGAGCTGGGGGTTTACCTTGGTTTAGTCAGCTGTTATTGGCTTGCCCCTACGCTTTTGTCAAATGATCGATATCTGAATAGTATATACTGCATATTTGGAGGAACATAAAGTGGACCGGGATTTCAGACGAATGTCATTATATCAGATATGGATACGGAGCTTCTGTGACGGAAACGGCGATGGAATCGGCGACCTGTACGGCGTGTACGACAAGCTGGATTACATAGCCTCGCTAGGCGTGGACGGGATTTGGTTCTCCCCGATCTACCCGTCGCCGAACGCAGACTACGGCTATGACATTTCGGATTACAGGGACATCCATCCGGACTACGGCACACTCGACCAGTTCAAAAAGGTCCTGAACAGAGCTCACGAACTTGGTCTTGCCGTCCTGATGGACCTGGTCATCAACCACACATCCGACGAGCACATGTGGTTCCGGGAGAGCTGTAAGGGCAAGGATAACCCCTACAGCGACTACTACATCTGGCGCGACCCACGGTTCAAAGGTGAGAACAAGCTGCCCCCGAACAACTGGTACAGCCAGTTCGAAGGGCTGGCATGGGAGTACAGTGAGGAGAGAGGCCAGTATTATCTGCATGTATTTGCAAAAAAACAGCCGGACCTCAACATGGACAACCCGAAAGTGCGCGAGGAAGTCAAGGACATCATGCGGTTCTGGCTGGACATGGGTGTAGACGGTTTCCGCGAGGACGTGATCACATACATTTCCAAAGCGGAGGGCCTGCCGGACGGAATACCGTTCCTGCCGGCTATCAACGGTCTGCCTTTTTACAAGGATGGTCCCAACCTTATGCAGTACCTGCATGAGTTCCGGGATGTCGCGAAGGAATACAATGCGCTGCAAATAGGCGAAGCTCCCATGACGCCCGTCTCCACTGCCCTCGCTTATATTTCCGGCGAGGACCGGGTCCTCGATATGATGATCCAGTTCGACACGATGATGGCGGACTGTATCCTGACCGAATATGTCTGGCACAAATTCAGTCTTCGGAAGTTGAAGAGGGCCTATACCAAGTGGCAGACAAAGCTCGCGGGAAAAGCATGGAACGCCCTGTACCTTGAGAATCATGATCATCCGCGCATTATCAGCCGCTACGGCGATGAGAAAAATTACTGGAGGGAATCCGGCACATGCCTTGCGGTCAGCTATATTTTCCAGCAGGGTTGCCCGTTCATCTATCAGGGGCAGGAGATCGGCATGACAAATATCCGCATGAAGTCGATTGACGACTACCTTGACGTCTCATCGAAAAATGCGTATAAGACCTTCCGGAAGCATTCCTCCGAGAAAAGACGCATGTCCTTTATTCACGTGTCGAGCCGCGATTCCGCAAGGACGCCGATGCAGTGGGACGGGACTAAATATGCCGGGTTCTCAACAGGCGAGCCGTGGTTCAGAGTCAATCCCAACTATCACAGAATTAATGTGGCGGAGCAGGACCGCGATCCGGACAGCATCCTGAATTTTTATCGCAGGTGCCTTGAGCTTCGTAAGAATTCAGAGACGTTGATCTACGGCGATTATAAAGAGTATTATTCGATGCACCCGAAGCTCTATATGTACGAGAGGACATATGAGGGGGAGAGGGTGCTGGTCGTGTGTTCATTTGCAAAAAAGAACTTAAAGTTCTCGTTCCCCGGAGTCTGGAAGAAGGCGCAGAGGGAGCTGCTTCTCAGCAATTATGCGGATAGGGGGGCAGAGAGTGAGAGCTCCCAGGGCAACGACACTGCCATGGGGGCGGAGAGTGTGAGTTCCCAGGGCAACGACACTGCCGTGGGGGCGGAGAGTGAGAGCTTCCCGGACAGCACACCTGACACGAGGGCAGAGCGTGTACTGCGACCTTATGAAGCGAGAGTGTATGTTCTGAGGGCTGAGACTGCCTCGCATTGAGGTTTTAGTTTCGCGGAGAATGATGCGTCAATGCTGCCTGTTCGCGGAGCGGACAGTTGCAGCGACAATAAGAAGTCGCATGTTCGGGTCAATGCTGTAGCCCTGCAGAGCGGACCCGCGCAAGAGCGCGGTTGACTCTTGAAAAATCAATGGAGCACTTCCCTTCTGAAATATGGATCGGAATGACCGAGTCAAAATCATATTTTTCCGGGTAAAAATCGTCGCTGCGCAGGTCATAAACCAGAACAGTGTCATGGTCCGGATCGACAATCCAGTATTCTTTTACGCCGGCGTTCTGGTACTTGTGAAGCTTGAGCAGCATGTCTTTTGCCCGTGTGGCAGGAGAGAGGATCTCCAGCGTGAGGTCCGGAGCTCCGTCGAGTGCCTTTGCTCCAAGATCATAGGGATGACAGATCAGGAAGATATCAGGTTGGACCATCGTCTTATTATCGCAGTCCAACCTGACATCGCATGGAGCGACAAAGACTTCGCATTTGCCCTCGCGGGCATCGGCGCACTCACGGAACAGGACAAACAACTCCCCAAGAATCTTCTGATGGATGACAGCCGGAGCGGCCATATCATAGAAGACACCGTCAATCAGTTCGACGCGGCGCTCATCCGGCAGGGCATAGTAGTCATCGAGAGTGTATTCTCCGTTTTTCTTTTCTGTCTGGGTCTGCGGTGCGTGTGCACCGCTTTTGTTTGCAGTTGCATATGACTTGCTGCCCTCAACTGCATATGGCTTGTTGCTTTCTAAATCATATGGTGTGTTGTAGTTCGGCATAGCTTCTCTGACAACGTATGCCGGCCTTTCTTTTGGCTGCCCATAGCTGAACCCGGTTTTCTCTGATACGGATCTGGCGACTGACCTTTCCTTATTTTGCTCCTCTGTGAGCAGAACAGTCTCGATTGCTTCGAGCGTAACTCTTCTCGGTGCCTTCGTTGCTCCGCTCATGATCTTCTGGATAGTGCTGAGGGGGATTCCGGAGGACTGCGATATCATTTCATTTGTAAGACCGAGCTCGGTCTTTTTATTTTTCATTTCTTCGAGAGTCATAGAATTTCCCTCCAACCTCAGACTGAAACTGTTTATGTTACTTATTATGCCACGAAAATGCAAAATGTCAATGCGAAATATTATTAAAAATGTATTAATAATAGATAAAAAGTGTAATTGTGCGGCGGAATGGAAACAAAGGCTTCAATTTATTTTTATTTAATGATAGCGACTGCCCTCCATGCCCCTGGGTAGTCAAGGAACACCGCATAAGATTAAGATGACCGTCGCCACTCAACAAAATGAGGGCTGATAAAATGGGGACTGCCGCACTAATCAAGTGCAGCAGCCCCCACGTGAAGCTATTTTTTAATTTCTGATGCAGAATTTACATCACATAAGTCTAAGATGAATGCGAAAATGAAACTCGTCGTTAATGTGGGATGTAAATCTGTGGCAGGAGCGCCAAGGCGCTCTTGAATACCGTTCTTATTATTTCAAATCAATCCCATAGAACTCACAGTCTCTCGTTCCCACGACCAACCGGCTGTTATAGACCGCCGGCGAAGCCTCAACACACTCGGTCGTCAGCTGAAGCTCTGTCTTCACCTCGCCGGTCACGCCATCGAGCATGTAACCCTTGCCGTCGAAAGTGAAATAAATGACAGTGCCATTGCCCTGTGAATCATAAACGCAAACCGGTGAAGACCATGTATACACCGCTTTGTGCTCCCAGACAATATCGCCTGTCTCCTTGTTCAGGCAGGTGAGCACGCCGCCGTACTCGTCACCGGTCTTTGCGACCGTCACATAGACGTACTTATTGAGCGAATTCCTGCCGATCGCCGGTGTCGACTGGACGCCTCCGGAGACGCCGGATTCCGAATAACATGTGTAATCAGTCTTCCAGACGACCTCGCCGGTCTCCGCGTCTATTTTCCAAATAGGAACGGTCGCAGTACTCTCGCTTCGCCACCCAAGATGGAATGAGGTGCTCACGTAGAGATACAGGTGACCGTTCTCGATGGAGAGGGCGGGGGAACCATTTGAATCATCAAGAATATCCTGAGCCCAGACGACCCGGAGAGTCTTAAGATCAAGGCACCACAGGATTCCGCCGTTGTCGCACACGAACAGGTACCCTTTGTAGATGCAGCACGAGTCTTCCATGCCGAGCCAGAAATTTTCATCGGAGGAGCGGGTGCCCCAGTAGTTCCATTTGATGATGTTGTCCGGATCGATGGAAAGCGTACCCGCAGCGGCATCGTAGTTCGTGTTCAGGTGCATGAGGTAGAGGATTCCATTTTCACCGGGATAGATCAGCGTGTCCGTCTCCGCGTCGACCAGTGCCGAGGAGTCGAAGAAGCTGAGGTTCCTTAGTGCAAATGAATCATCATTCCCAAACGTATACATCACACTGCAGTCAAGCAAATTGATGACGAACACGCGCGATGTCCCCTCCGAACTGTTGTATCCGGAGCCGACATACATGATCGGGTAACCTCTGGGGTCAAGAGCTCCAGCGCCCTTGAAGGTGTAGCCAAGGTACATATTGTCGCGCGTCTGCTCACCTGTTTCCAAATCGATGAAATAGATGTAGCCGTCCATGCTGGCATAGATGACTTCGACAAGATCGTCTTTGTTCTTGGCGGAGTCATACATATTCATATGCTCCTTGACTTCGCGAGGCCATTTCATCATGAGGGGCTGACCGGTCCAGCCGTTGCCGCTCCAGGTATGACCCGCTGAATCCATCGTGCCTGTCTGCCTTGTCCACGCGATTTCCATGGAACCGTTCAGCGTGTCGACCGCTCCGTAGGTGGGATCGTCGCGGAAGTTGTTGCCGCGGAACCCGACAATGCCGTCGACATCAGTGTAGGCACTGGGCACTCCGAATTCGCCATTGAAGAACGGAGCGTGTGAATCGCGGTCTTCAATATCCTGACCATCAATATTCACACCCGTGTAATCGAACATGTTGCTCGGATCTGTCGCGTCAGTGGAGTGGGGCTCAAAAGAAATTTCCTCATAATCAGGCGTAGGCTTGACCGGGCTGGCCGGCACTGCCACGGCTGACACGGAACTCTCGGCTGCCAGAGTGGACTCTGTTGCGAGGGTGTCCACGGTTTGAGTGGGTTCCGGCTGGGTTGCATTTGCACTCTTTCGTCCCTTCACCAGACGCACTATTCCGAAGCACAGCAAAAGGAATGCAGCCGCGCAGGCGGCAATTATGATCAGGCGCTTTCGGTATTCGCGCCTTCTTCGCATCTGGGCCTTCTTGCGGCGGCGCGCGCGGTCACGGCGCTCCTGATCGAATTCGGGATCAGTGGATTCGGTCGGGAGGGGGATGCGGTTCTTGCTGCGGTTTTTTCTTGCCTGGCTGTCGGCAGAGCTGCGGCTTGCGCTAAGTTCCTGGTCTTGGGCGGCTGGCTTGCGGCTTGGTCTGAGTTCCTGGTCTCGGGCGGCTGGTTTGCGGCTTGCGCTAAGTTCCTGGTCTTGGGCGGCTGGCTTGCGACTTGGTCTGAGACCCGAATCCTGTCCAGTGGCTGCCTTGAATTCCTGCCCCGCTGCAGATGCAGTCTGGCGTTTTGTCTTGAATTCTTGATCTGATCCGGCTGCAACCTTGTTGCGGAGCTTTCTTGATGAGCTGCCTGCAGAGCTGCGGCCTTCACTCTGGGTTTCAGCGCTTGTGCGTCTTCTTTTCGTGGTGCCGTCAGATGTCCTGCGCTTTTTAGAGGAGCTGCCGGCGACTCTTTTTGTATCAGGAAGCGTGTCTTGATTTGCAGGCCGCTTCTTTGGTCTCGTCTCGTTATCCATCACTATCTTCCTCTGTAATTTGATAATAGTGTACTAATATACAATAATAACATATTTGGGGACGGCGCGTTATACTTTCTTGATAATCATTGAAACTTCCTAAGTTAATTCTCCAATTGTTGCACAATGTAATTGCTACCAGCAAAGAACCATGGTAGGAATCCGTTGCGGCAGAATCGAGGATTACGCGCTGTTTTGCGTGTTCTTGCCTTTCGCGCGTAAAGCTTGTCTGGGTCCTCGGCTGATTGATGTGAACTTACGCGCCGTTTCTCCCATTCCTGCTTTTCGCGCGTAAAAACTTGTTTAGATTCTGTCTCAGAAACCATAATTTACGCGCTATACGGAAAGTCGTTCACTTTCGCGCGTAAAAAATTGTTTGGATTCTGTCTCAAAAGAAATAATTTACGCGCCAAAGCTTCACTCTGCATTTTTGGCGCGTAATGTGAAAAATTAAATTACGCGCGAAAAGTCCCAAAGAAGCCCTACGCGCGTAAAAGCAAGTTGCGAAGCGGGGCAGGGGAGTGAGGGCTTACGCGCCAAATGACCTATTGAAACCCTACGCGCGTAAAAGCAAGTCAGTGAGCAGGGCGGGGGCAGGAAGGTTTACGCGCGAAAAGCCCCAAAGAAGCCCTACGCGCGTAAAAGCAAGTCATGGAGCGGGACGGAGGAGCGAGGTGGAGGAGCAGGGCGGGGGCGAAGGCATGATCGCAAAGCGCGGAGCACCGTTTTCTTCACTATGCATTTACCGCCCCCGATTTTTTTGTTATACTCGAAAAGTACCAGGAAATACGTGAATAATAGTAAAAGGCGGCTCCTCCCACCGGCTAAAGCAAGTGGGTCCCGTCTCATAGAATATTAGATTATGAATAAGTATAAACTCCTTGCCCTCGATATGGACGGCACCCTACTGAATTCGAACAAAAAAATATCGGATGAGACCGCCCGCCATCTCACGCGCCTTTCGGAGACCGGCGTAAATATTGCCCTGTGCACAGGCCGAAACATTGCCGAAATACGGGAATACGACAAACAACTCACCGGCGTCCGGTACGCGATCCTGAACAGCGGCACGATTCTGTATGACACACACGACTTTGCCCATCCAATCTACACGATTACTTTGGACGAGCGGTATGTGCGCCAGGCCCTGGAGCTCACCCGGAAAGCGAACGGCATGTTCCATCTGCACACCATCACCGGCTCAGTCGTCGACCCGTCCGACATTCCGCGGATGGCGGAGTATGCGATGGGTGTTTATCAGCCGATGTTTGAAAATGTCTGCCTCCACACCACCGACTTCGACTCCTACATCACAGACCACAGCTATGAAGTTTTGAAGGTCTGCATGTATCATCGCCGGCCGGAAGACCGCGTGGTGTCACGGAGTATATTGGAAAAGGAAAATGTGCAGCTCGTCTACTCCGAGAAGACAGCCCTTGAAGTCTCGCCGAAGGGGACGACGAAGGAGCTGGGACTAAGACGGCTTTGCGAATACCTGCACATCTCACCCGAAGAGACCGTGGCTGTAGGGGATGCGGAGAATGATCTGGAAGTACTTGGATTTGCAGGACTTTCCGTCGCGATGGGAAATGCCAGACCGGAAGTCAAAGAAATCTGTGACCTGGTCGTTGCGGATAATGACCACGATGGAATCGTGGATGTGGTCCATAAGGTGTTTGATCTGTGAACCTGCTGACAGCACAGCGTTGTGGCTTGGGCATTCAAGATCCATAATCTGGCTTTGGCTCATGTCAATAAGCGTTGACATGAGCTCTGAATCCAGTCTCGCAGGCGGGCTCTGAATCCAGTCTCGCAGGCAGAATCTGAATTCAGGACTGCCATTAGTAATATAAGAAGATAGATTAACAGGAATATCTCAGGAGAGCGTCCCCTGAGAATGAGGCTGACATGAAGATGCTCAGCGAGACACAATAACACGAGGAGGGAACTATGTTAAAAGACCCGGTAAAGACTAAAGATGAAATTGTACAGTGGATCCGTGATTATTTTGCTGCAAATGGTCCCACCTGCAGCGCCATTGTCGGCGTCTCCGGCGGCAAAGATTCGAGCGTGACGGCAGCGCTTCTCAAAGAAGCGCTCGGAAAGGAACGGGTCATCGGCGTCATGATGCCCAACGGGATCCAGAGTGATATCAGCGACTCGCAGGAAATCATTGACCTGCTCGGCATCCCGAGCGTCACGGTCAACATCAAGGCCGGATTTGACGGAATGTTCGGGGCAATCAACGAAGCCCTTGCGGCTGAGCAGCCCGGCGGCATCACAAAACTGTCCCGCGACTCTGAGATAAACCTGCCTCCGCGCCTTCGCATGAGCACACTGTACGCTATAGGGCAGGCCTGCCCGAACGGCGGTCGTGTCGCAAACACATGCAACCGCTCCGAAGACTACATCGGCTACTCCACAAAGTTCGGCGATGCAGCCGGTGACTTCAGCCCACTGTCGAATCTTCTCGTCCATGAAGTCATCCAGATCGGCGAGGTGCTCGGCATCCCGGAGAGACTGACAAAGAAGGCTCCGAGTGACGGCCTGTCCGGCATGACAGATGAGGACAAGATCGGTTTCACATACGCTGTGCTCGACCATTATATTCTGACCGGCAAATGTGAAGATGAAGCGACAAAGGCAAAGATTGACAGAATGCACAGGCTGAATTTGCACAAGCTGCAGCTGATGCCCGCATATAAGCCGGCAGAATAAGAACAGGCAGCTGCGTGATACAGAAGCAGATGTCGGCAGAATAATAACAGGCAGATGCGTGATACAGAAGCAGAAATCGGCAGAATAATAACAGGCAGCTGCGTGATACAGAAGCAGATATCGACAGAATACGAAAGCAGGCAGCAAGGAGAGGTAAGCAGGCGTCTTTACGGACACTTCTTGCCGACAGAGGTTGAAAATGGTAAAAGGATTCATACCCAGACATGTAGGAAACCGCACAGTTCTTGGGACTCTTGACGCAATGCGCAGAGGGGAGAAAAACATGCATGGACTGCTGAGATCGAACTACGCGAACAATAGATTTGCAATCAGGAACCACCGGGATTCCATTCGGCGGGCACACGGACTTGTCGAAGACCAGAAGAATTACACAGACATGAAGTTCGGGAAGGTGACTATGGCGTATGCGGGGTGTGAGGTATTTGCAGCCGGGAACGCGCTCAGAACACTCACCGGGCGGCAGGTCAATTACCCGAAGCTCATCGAGCGCTTCGAGAAGGATGGCATGATTCTGCTCGGTGGTTTCGGGACGGCTCCTAAGGCAATCTCGGAGTTCTTCGAGGAGTGCGGATACGAGACGGAACTGGTGACCCATCCCGAGCTGTTCGACAGTGTCGCGGCGGTGAACGATGTGTCGATCCTGACCCTGTACAACGACGGCGAGGACATCATGCAGAAGGTCCACACTGTCTGCGTGACCCGCGAGAAGGACGGCTATTATGCACACAATGTCTATTGCGACGGCACCGTGGTCGGCCCGTACAAGACGATTGAGCAAATGTTATCCGACATCAATGGCGGCCGCTCCAAAGGAATTTCGCTGATTGGAATCTCGTAAATGATAGAGAGGTCTACCGCATTTTTGACATGGTATACATAATATTATGATCAGCAGCATCAGTATAGATAAGTTCGGGGACGTCGATTCCCTGCAGCTACAATTGAAAAAATTCCACAAGGTGGACGTGAGCAGCGGGGGTGCCTCGCTGCTTACTATGTTGCTCGCGCTTAGTCAGAGCTTTCTGCCGGGACACGCATACGACTGGCAGAATGTGACGCGGCCGGGCGAGAGCAGCTTCGGAACCGGAAGGCTTGCGGTGAGGGGGAAGCTTTTTGATGGGGGGACATTTGCAAAGTGCCTTCATGAGGACAGCACCTACTGCTCATTCGGGATCGAGTTCGTGATCGAGAATCCGGAGAATCCGGTCGCGGACGCGAGTACACCTCGGCGGACAGAGCGTTGCGCTGCAGGGCAGGACAGGACCAACGTTGTTGATGAGGAGCAGAGCAGGTCCGGCGCTGCAGGTTCAGAACAACAGAAGTCGGCTCGACCACCGTATGCCGACAGGAAGCGTGCCGGCGCGGACGATTTCCGTGAGATGTGCAGGCTCTATGGAGAGAAATTTGCAAATGTGAAAAGGTTCGCACTAGGGGTTGAATCCTCATTTGCACAAAAGAACGACGACAACATTCTCTCATATCAGATGGTCAGCGTAAGGTGTGAGAGAGTGTGGGACGAAGATGTCACGAGCTTTTTCGAGCTGGTGCTGTACAGAAACGGGACGAATTACGACCTCTATTGGGACGAGCTGCCGGACATCCGCGGTGTAAGGACGAGCGGGCACGCGAAGGGATGCAACGTCCGGATGCGGAATCTTGCGGTGCTCGATATCGTGTCGGACGGAGTGCAGGACGGTGCCAAATTCGAGGAGGTGCTGCCGAGCGTGGTCAGGATTTCCAGGATAGCGGCGGACCAGTTCGGAACTCTGAGATTTCTCGATGTCAGGCCTCATAGGCCTGCTCAGAAATCGGGGTGCCATGTTGGTGCGCAGGTGTCTGTTCAGAAATCGGGGTGTCATGCTGGTGCGCAGGTGCCTGGCCAGGAATTGGGTTGTTATGACGGGGCGCAGGTGTCTGTTCAGGGACCCTGCTATTATGTCGGAGCGCACGGTGAGTACACGGAGGCTGTGGTCAGAACATACACTGAGGGAAGAATCAGGGTCGCGTGGCCGGATCCGGAGACGGGTGAGATCAGGCATGGACTGTTTGAGGAGGCCTATGAAGCTTGGAAAACTGAGCTTCGCGGTTCGCTTCGAGAAGGAAGTGCAGTAGAGAATGGCGGTCTGCAGAGAGCAGGGTGCGGTGATGTGTCCGGCAGTCTGCTTCGAGATATGAGCAAAAATAAAATCGGCAGCCCTCGCCTTGGCAGGATCAGGGCAGAGGAAGTGGCCCTTGTCCAGGGGCTGATCCTCCGCACCGGTGAAACGCTGGTCCTTAGCGGCGATGCCGGGCTGCCGGATAAATTCTTTGATTTTCTTTCCGGTATGGGAAGACAGATCGTGCAGATCAGATAGCTCCAGGCACATCTGATTCCTGACAGCTTAGATGATCCAAACAGATCAGATGATTCCTGACAGCTTAGATGATCCAAGCGAATCAGATAGCTCCCATATGTTTGATCAGATACTGCATCTCAATCTGTTTGAGGAAAATTTCCATATAACCCTTAAGAATCAACAGATCCTGCTCCGGATACTTCTCCTCATAATGTGTATAGTTGTCGCCGAGGATTCTGCGCAGATCCGGTGTGTTGATCAGGTCTTTTTGCAGCAGGTAATCAGAGATGGCGTCGAAAAGCTGCTTGGTGACGACCTCCTCCGCCGGCTTGCCGAGCTCGCTCAGCGCGTAGTCCTTGACCAGAGTCTCGAGAGCGGAGCAGTAGCCGAGCGCTGCAAGCTCGGTATCGCCTGCCTTCTCTGAGCGGAGAGACTGATTGTACATGGCGATAAAGCGTGGAGAAATCTTCTCCAGAGTGTCATTTGTATACTCCTTTGCGAGGCTCGGGTAGATGCAGACGACTTCGGCGTCTGTGTTGCCGGACTCGCGGAGATTTGCAAAAAAGAAAGTTTTGCTGCAACTGGTGCATTTGACGGAGGAGAGGAGGAGGTTGGCATTTGCAGAAAATGCAAATACCTCCCGCGCCGTCGACACCGCATCCGTCCCCGTTCCGCAGTGCGGGCAGACCGCCGGTTTCAAATAGAAACCTGTGTAGCCCTGCTGAAATTCACTGGCATTTTTTCTGATAAAATTCATACTAATTCCTTTCTTATCCAAGTCTGGCATGCGGTGCGGCAGCACCTATGGGCGTGGTGCCCTGCTGGCCTTCATAGACAAAAGAACGACGTGCATGCGGTGCGGCAGCACCTATGGACGAGGTACCTTGCTGCACTTCACAGATAAAAGAACGTCGTCCTTGACAGAGGGGAGACCCTGCGGACTTTATTCTGCATCGGTGTCTGACGCGTCACTTTCCGCGTTCGCATTTGCCTGCATCTCCTCAACGCTGGCAATTCTGAAGTTGACATATTTTCTTATCAAATCCGGAGCAAGTCCGTGGACCTGTGCCGCTTCCACGATCGTCTCCATCTGAGCGCTGGGGCAGTTTATGCAGCCCATGCCGCACTCCATGAGGGCGCGGGCAGCGATCGGATATCTGCTGATTGCTTCACCGATGGTCATATCATCTGTTACATATTCTATAGTTGCCAATTTTCTACCTCCTGTGCTAAGTCCAATGAGTTTTGGATTGCATCTTAATTTTATATTTCCATAGCTGCAGTCACGCAGCGAGATTTGAATTCGGATTACAAGGCTACTCTTATAGTACATGGGATTTGTGATATCCCTGTGACTTGGAGCGGTTTTTTTGTGTGCACCTTTAGGCAGTTGACGAGATGGCGCATTTGATCTGTGCCGCTGAATAACTGTCACCGATGCGAGGGAATCTTTTAGTGAAAAGAACCGTCCTGAGCGTGTAAAAATATTTCAGTGAGAATAACTGTTCCCGACACGTGACTCCGTCACAATGAAGTCCATAGCGACATCGCTCTCGCCAACACACACCGCATCTAACCGCTGAGCCTCGAAAGCCACAAGAATTTTTGCCGCATGCGGACACTTCGGAAGATAGCGATCGTAATAGCCGCCTCCGTGACCGAGCCGCATCCCGGTTTCGTCGAAGCCGACGCAGGGCACGAGCACGACATCGATCTCTTCCGGTCGGATGATCCGTGACCTTTCCGGGTCGGGGCTTAAGATATCGAACTTTCCTTTTACAAATGCGTCGGACGTGTCCGGCACCGCAGCCTCCATGAGCCCGTGCGGATATGTGACCGGCCAGCAGACCTGCTTCCCGCATGCGGCCGCCCACTCATGAATCTCACTGAGGTTCACTTCATCGCAGGTAGCTATGTAGGAGAAAATCGTCTGTGCGCGGATCACGGGTTCGAGAGTTGTGAGGGTCTGGCAGACTGCATGTGAATATGCCTCTCTTTTTGTTATGGAAAGATTTCTCCTCGCAGCGAGACACTGGTTTCGCTGCCGATTCTTAATATTTCTCAATATTTCCATATGATTCCGCTGTTAGAGCCGGGACTCATCAAAGCTCCTTAAGATCCGGTGTCATGATCGTCGTAATATCATTCTCGCTCGGGTCCTTCATCTCCGCGACGCGCGTTGCCTGGTTCGTGATGATGCTCTCGAAGAGGTTGCGGACATCGCGGGCATTTGCGAAATTCTCTCCCTTGTTCGCCTCACGCTCGCGGATCATTTTCTCGATCGCAAGCTTCGCCTCGTAGCTGTAAGTGTAGTTGTACTTGCGCATGTTGAGCTCAAAGATGGAAATCAGCTCGTCCGCAGTATAATCCGGGAACTCGATATACTTGTTGAAACGGGACTTGAGACCAGGATTGCTCTCAACAAATTTCTTCATCAGCTCAGTGTAGCCGGCTACGATGACGACAAGGTCCTTGCGGTTGTCCTCCATGGCCTTAAGGATCGTGTCGATAGCCTCCTGACCATAGTCAGCACCCTCTTTGTTCAGGGTGTAGGCCTCATCGATGAACAGGATTCCTCCCATGGCCTCCTGAATCTTGTCCTGGGTCTTGATGGCCGTCTGACCGACGAACCCGGCGACGAGTCCTGAGCGGTCTACCTCTACCAGCTGACCGTTCGAGAGAACGCCGATCTCTTTGTAGAGCTTGGCAAGGATTCGCGCGACGGTGGTCTTGCCGGTGCCCGGGTTGCCGGAGAACACGAGGTGCAGAGACACAGGAACTGTTTTCATTCCACGTTCCTCGCGGAGCTTCTGGGTCTTGACCAGGTTCACGAGTTCCTTGACATCCTTCTTGACCGCGTCGAGACCGACGAGCTCATTCAGATCGTCCATGCCGGTCTTTTCGGGTTTTGCCTGTTTGGGTTTTTTCTGTGGGCCGGTTGCCTTGGCAAACTTGTCTTCATCCGACTTGGCGGCGGCACCGGAGGTGGCGGTGCCGGTATCATTGGCAGATCCCTGCTTGCCGGCAGCTCCGCTCTGGGACGCAGGCTTACCCTGTGCGGGAGCCCCGCCCTGGGGCTTTTTTGTCATCGTTGTTTTTGAGGATTTTCCGTCAGTGCTGCTGGTTTTAATAGTACTGTTCATCAGATCCTGATTGCCCCCGAAGAAGTCTTTGAGCATTTCTTTCCTTATATTGTCTATTGAGCGATTGATGTCATTTATATCACTGGACATGTCATTTCTCCTCGAAGATTTTATGCAGATTTGATGTTATTATATGCTGATTTTTAATAAGGTGCAAGGAGAAGCGGGGGCTTGTGCCGGTGGGCTGCTTGGCTCTGATGGGCTTAATTGAAATGATAGCCGGAGGCATCAAAATCTTGCTTTCAAGGTCACATTGCTGCCTTTGGACTTGGCAGATTTCATCGTGCCTGAGGCAGAGGCAACTGAAATCCAGCTCCGAAGGTGTATTGGTTGCCTTTAACTTTGGCGAGTTTCATTGGGTCCGAGGCAGAGGCAACTGAAATCCAGCTTCGGAGGAGTATTGGTTGCCTTTAACTTTGGCGAGTTTCATCGTGTCCGAGGCAGAGGCAACTGAAATCCAGCTTCGGAGGAGTATTGGTTGCCTTTGGACCTGGCGCGTTTCATC
>JBGUWZ010000025.1:0-11413 GCA_045221675.1 Lachnospiraceae bacterium
CACCTTTCTCGATATCTTTATCTATATTGTATCGTAATGGTGCGTTACTTTCATTGGAAATGCGATTAAATCAGCGTTTCCTTAGGAGTAGATCGTTCAATCAAAAAACGTGGAAAGTGATATGCTCTCCAGGACTTCATTTTCATCTGCACCCACTTTTGTACCCGCCTAAATCTAAATGTTTCGGACCCGGTTGGCTGCTTCCAATGATACAGTTTAGATAAACTTCCAAAACTATAAACCATTAGCACTTTTGGAAATTTAGTAGCCAAATTTCGAACAGGAAGACCAGATATGATAGGGCGTAAAGAAGAGAAGAAGTTCCTGCAATCATTGATTTATGAAGAGGAACCACAATTTGTAGCTGTATTTGGCAGAAGACGCATTAGGAAAGACATTCTCCGTATACGATCTTATGAGCCAGTCCCATAAACACCGGTACAAACAAAAAAGATAATATCCATCCGAGAACAATGAAGATCGGAAGCATTCCTGCAAGCGCCATGAGCCAGATACTGACCGGCTGATGGCCGATCAGAACTGTTCCAATGAAGCTCATCCCCAAGCACATTGCGATTGCAAAAGGAATAGCTGTACCGGTCGTCATCAGCAGCCTGAATTTCAATGTGCCGGGCTCAGCATACTTGCTGGCCAGCTCCATTCCCCACCTTGAGAAAGGGAGGACAAGGGCAATGACCATTTCCAGAACATATGCAATCAGAACATCCAGCAGGATGCCTGGCCATACTACTCCCCCGGCGCTCAGAATCTGAGCCACCACCGATAGAACGATAGCAAGCAACAGATTATACATAAGATTCATAACGAGAATTTCTTTAAATTGCTTATTCACTGGTATCCCTCTTTTAAAGACGCGGATTTCCTTTTCCTCACTCCAGGATCATCCGTACACCGCCGTAGATACCCGCATGATTGCCCAGCTCAGCGAGTTTAAATTCGGTCTCTCTGGATGCGTGGAAGGCAAATCTTCTGAACTCTTTCCTGATGCTGTCGATCAGGATGTCGCCCGCCTTGCTCATCCCACCGCCGATCACGAATACTTCCGGATTGACGACGCAAGCGATGGATGCAAGCGCTTTGCCGAGAAGATACCCGACTTGTTCAACCATCTGCAGTGCCACTTTGTCCCCCTTCCCGGCTTCCTCGAAGATTTCTTTGGAAGTATAGGAGGGTATTTCATTAAGACTGGAAACCGCTTTCGGATTTTCATCAAAAAATCTCCTGGTTATCCTGACAATTCCATTAGCAGATGCATACTGTTCAAGACAGCCGCGCTTGCCGCATCCGCAAGCCTCCGGGTCATCGTCGTACATCGGAATGTGTCCGATCTCACCGGCAGCACCGTTTATTCCCGCCAGTATTTTGCCTCCGATGATCACGCCGCCTCCGACACCGGTGCCCAATGTCACCATGACCACGTCTCTGTGACCTTTTCCGCCGCCCTGCCACATCTCGCCGAGGGCCGCCACATTGGCGTCGTTACCGGCCTTGCACTTAAAGCCGGTGAGAGAGTGAAGCCTCTGTTCCGCATTGATAACATCCCAGCCGAGGTTGACGCACTTGAAAACGGTTCCGTCAGGCCCGACAGGTCCCGGCACACCGACACCGATCCCTTCGACATCCAGCTTGGATATGCCTTTCTCTTCCAGTTTCCTGTTTACTGCTTCAGCAATGTCGCTGAGGATATGGGATCCGCCGTCCTCTGTCCTTGTAGGGATCTCCCAGTCTTCCAGAAGTTCGCCTTCTGTAGTAAAAAGTCCCATCTTGATCGTTGTGCCGCCTATGTCAACACCAAATGCGTATGTTTTCATGTTCTCCTCTTTCAGCGTCAGAAGGGGCGCAGCCCCTGCTGGCGCTCTTTTCTATTGTTTTCAGATCACAAAATTTCTCAGATACTTCGCGCTCAGAATCACAGAGTTCTTAACATCCTCTGCGCTGCCTTCGAATGCCTTATCTTCCACTTCAATGACGCTGTATCCCTTGTAACCGATATCGGTCAGAGCCGATACATATTTGCCCCAGTCAACATCTCCAAGTCCGGGAAGCTTGGGGGTCATGTACTCAAGCGGATAAGCCATTACGCCGACATCTGCCAGTTTGTCTTTGTAGACTTTGATGTCCTTATAGTGGACGTGGAAGATCTTGTCCTTGAACTCATAGAGCGGCTTGATGTAATCGATCTGCTGCCATACGAAGTGAGAAGGATCGTAGTTGATGCCGAAGTTGTCGTAAGGAAGAACCGCGAAGACCTTTCTCCAGTTCGCAGGGGAGGTCATCAGGTTCTGGCCGCCCGGCCACTCGTCCTTGGTGAACCACATGGGGCAGTTCTCGATAGCGATCTTCACGCCTTTTTCCTTAGCATGGTCCAGGATCGGAGGCCAAACTTCCTTCACGATCTCAAGGTTCTCTTCCACGGTCTTGTTCGGCACGCGGCCCAGAAATGTGGTGACCATGTTCACGCCGAGCATTGCGGAAGCGTCGATCAGAGCATGGATGTGATCGATGTAAGTCTTTCTCTTGTCAAGATCGGGGTCCATAGTATTGGGATAGTATCCCAGGGATGAGATCACAACGCCCTTCTTTTTGCAGTATGCGAGGATCTCCTCTGCCTTCTCGGGAGTCAGGCCTTCAGCATCAATGTGGCTGACGCCCGCATATCTTCTCTTTGCACCGCCGGCTGCAGGCCAGCAGGCCACTTCCAGGCACTCCAGGCCATTCTCTGCGGCAAAGTCCACCGTTTCCTCAAACGTATAGCCTTCCATAATAGCTGTCAAAAGTCCGAATTTGATCATTTTTTGTCTCCTTTTTATACTTTTCGCAGTGTTGGGAACCGACAGTTTACTGACGGTTCCCAACTTTTAATAGGGGAATGTATTTATGGCTTACTCAAAGAGAATTGCCTCTCCTGTCTCGGAGGACTTCCATGCCGCTTCCATAACAGCCAGGACTCTCCTCACCTGCGGAATCTTGATGACAGATTCAGCTTTGCCGTTCAGGACATCAGCAACATTCTTGTAGAAATCTGTCCAGTCGGTCTGGATCTCCGGCAGGGGCTCAGTGACAATGCCTCCCGGAGGCACCGGTGCGAACTGACGGGTAGGGCCTGCCTCCGTCTCGACGATCTGGGAAGGGAGTTTCTCGAGCATCTTGCCTGTGCGGTAGATGTTGCCGTCACAGCCGAAGGTCTTGACGACCATAGTGCCTTTGTCGCCTGCTGCCAGCCAGCGGGGCTGGTACTCAAGGATATAGGTGGAAAGCTCAATGTGGGCAGTCACGCCGTTGTCCATCTTGAGGATGATCTTGAAATAGTCGTCAACTTCTTCATGAAGGACGTTCTTGATATCCGCATAGACGCTCTTGATCTTTGCGTCGGGCATCATGAACAGGATCTGGTCGATCAGATGAACGCCCCAGTCGTAGATCATGCCGCCGCCGTATTTTTTGTAGAGATGCCACTCGTGCATGTAGCCGTTGCCGGAGTGGAGCTTGGACTCAATCGTGAAGATTTTGCCCAGAAGGCCTTCGTCATACGCTTTTTTGACAGTGAGCATGTCGCGGTCCCAACGGCGGTTCTGGTGGGATGTAAAGAACACACCTGCCTCCTTGCATGCCGCTTCCATCTCATCGAGCTCCTGTACGTTGAGAGCTGCGGGCTTCTCGGTAATAACGTTCTTGCCTGCCTTCGCAGCCTTGATGCACATTTCCTTGTGCAGGTGGTTGGGAACGGTCAGAATGACTGTGTTGACTTCGGGATCCGCGAGGAGCTCGTCTGCGCTCTTGTAGAGCTTATAGCCCATCTCGATAGCTTCCTGTTGTTTCACTTCCTCGATATCGCACACTGCGACGACCTCGACGCCGGCCCTGGGCGCGTTCTGTGCATGCCATTTGCCCATTCCTCCGAATCCGATAACGCCTAACTTGATCTTCATAAATTACCTCCTGATCTTATCCTCTGTATCTGACGGGGATCTTTGTTCTCTAACTGTCTTTATTATAATTTTTCGGGTTTCTGCCGGCTTTTCCCATGGTGTCCTCGTTGCGTGCAAAAAATGACCTATGTTATGGTCTATTTGTCCCACACAAAAAAGAGAGGTCAAAATAGTGTGTACTTTTTTGACCTCTCCTTTTTGGCAGGTGACTCTCAGCCTCAAAGGTCATGAGCTTATCATCCTGTCTATTCATATTTTCTGATTCTGATAAATCCGATCTCGTTTGCCGCGATCGTGACCTCCAGCGGCAGAACGCCGTCCTTTGCTTCCATCATCTGGATCGAGAGCGCCGGCCCGCAGACCCGCCGCAAGTATTTGACATCATTTCTGGACAGTTCGTTCTCGTATCCGAGTTCTGCCCATTTTCTCAGAATGCTTCCGCTCTGTTCGTTGATCCTGTAGGTTTTGACCTGGTACATGCCGTCCGCTGCATCCGTGAGCCGAAGTTCCAGCTTCAGCGCTCCGTTGTCGTCAAAATACTTCCAGATATTCTCCTTTTCGATCTCGTCCTCTTTGGACAGATAATAGTTATAGTTGAGCGGCTTCTGGTTGTGGAAGACAACTGCGTAGTCGTCGTACCGGTCTGTAGTGACAAGATAGTTGGTACCCTTTCCCAGATAATAACCATACAGCCACTTCATGAAGCGGAGCGCATATCCTGCCGGCTTGATCAGCCCGTTTCCGGTCAGAAGGCCGCTCCCGCCGAACAGAGTGCCCTCCGAATCATAGTGCTCGAGCACCCGGTCGCTGCCGACGAAATAGGAGATCACATCTGCCATTCCATAGGTATCCAGCAGGTTCTTG
Organism: Lachnospiraceae bacterium; assembly: GCA_045221675.1. GTDB lineage: Bacteria > Bacillota > Clostridia > Lachnospirales > Lachnospiraceae > Chordicoccus. The sequence continues at coordinate 4,815 of JBGUWZ010000025.1, forward strand.
ACAATATAGGCCCCTTTGAAACAGCTGTCATTTATATAATTCCGGTCCGACTTGGTCAGGTTCCACTCTGAGATATACAGTGGAATGTTCTCCATTCCCGCCTTCCTCATTGCTTCCCTGTAATAATTCAGTTCATGCAGGAAGAATTCGTTGTCCGTACTCCGCTTGGAGTAGTGGTCGAGATTGATGTTTCCCCTCTCATAACTGAAGGATCCTCCTGATACAAAATCGGGATGTACTTCCTGCTGCATCCATTTTTTCAGGAGTTCCTCCGTGTTGGCAGGGTTCTCATATCTGCCTCGAAGACCGCATCCTCCGACCAGCATTTGGTCTGAGTACTTTCTCACGGTCTTATATATTTTCCCAAATAGTTCAAAATACTGATCGTCCGCCCCGGGGATCCCTCTTTCAGCTTCGTCAAACCACAATTCCAGGCGCCAATGATCGAGCTGCCTCCTTCTGTAGCGCTTATAGAGATGCCGCATGAGGACCTTCACAAACTGATCCATATTCTGTTTCAGGTCACTGTTGTCGATCTCTTCTGAGACGATGGCATCCTGTACAGTGCGCATGAGCCTTCTGGGCTTCATCCCCAGCTCAATATGCGGATAGAGCCCGTTGTCCACCAGAAAATCTATGATCGTGTCCAGTTTCGTGAAGTTGTAATTCTCCCCGTCAGTCGTCGGAGCGATCAGCATTCCCTTGGAGAATATATTCCAAAACCTGACATACTTGATATTCAGCAGCTCCTTGATATCCAGCACATGTTCCCTGACGTCCGATTTTAAAAGATCTGAAGCCGCACCAATATTGATCGTATCTTCCCAGCAGTTACGGAGCTCTTCGCTGACTTTCACCGAAATGTTCTCCTTCACTACTGTATGTTCTTCTTCGTCCGCCACAGTGAGGCCGTCGGTGCGCAGGTAATTCTCCAGCCGTCCCCTCACGACTTCGCTTGTCTGATCGTTCTTTTCCTCAGCGCTGCTGTTCTGCAGTTTCTTGCGGAGCGCCGAAGGAGAGTCGCCGTACTTATCCTTAAAAGCCTTATTAAAGGCCGCCACATTGGAAAAGCCGTTGTCGTAAGCAATCCTCGTGATCGGCATCGATGTATAAGTCAGATCCTCTACCGCATGGTAGAGACGCACGCCTGCCAGGTACTCCGCAAAGCTCATTCCGTAATTTTTCTTAAAGAACCTCGCCAGGTACCCTTGCGACAGAAAGAGTTTATCCGCCAGTTCCTTGGAACTGATGGGCAGCGCGTAATTTTCGTTAATATACCGGTTGATCTGTACCAGCCGCTCTTCAAACTGCGCTTTTTCGTCCATTTCCTCCCGGTCGGATAAACGCAGTAAATAATTCGTGGTCAACTCATCCAAAAGGCTGTAGCACAGGGCCACATAGCCGTAATCCCCGCCTCTTTTTTTCGATGTAAGATATCTGTTAAGAAGCTTTTTAAGTACTTTGCGGAGATCCTCGTACTTTTTTTCGTTGTCTTCCGTTGTGGAGTCACACCAGAAAACCGCCTCCGCGTTCTGCGTCATACTGCAGATCTGCCGGTTGGGGAGTGTGATCCTGGCGAACAATATTTTGCCGCTGCCGCAGTAGCTGTACCGCTTGTTCGCATTGACAATATAGATCCCGTCTTCCGGAAGTTTGAACTGATACTCCTCTACCCGGAGCTCCAGTTCACCTTCTAATACAAAGAGGAGTTCCGCGTCCTCATGAAAGCGATCCTCCTCTGTCTTCTCCGTGAGGATCTCGATTTTCAGGCTGCTCTCATTTCTGTTGCTGATCATGTATCATACCTCCTGATTCGCGGTGCCGTTCGCGCTGTGTTATAACGCACCGATGGCAGAACTGCGTCACAGCTTCAGCGCCGTCAGTTCTGCCCTCAATGGTCTTTATTTTAAGAGATCTTTTTCGATTTAATAATCATTCCTGCTTTATTCCTGATTGTTTGCCTGCTTAGCCTGGAGTCTCTCGATGATCTCTGCCGAGCGCTTCTCGTTAAGAGGATAGAAGTACAGCGGGATCAGGCAAAGGAGATACATAAGACCGAAGATCAGGTTGACAGTGAGGTTGATGCCTCCCATTGCCTGCGCCGTCTGCTGCGCGTTCGCCACATATCCCATTGCGCCCATGATGATCAGTGCTCCGGATACGCCGAATGCAGACCCGAACTTGGTGGAAAGGGAAACCGTTGCATAGGATGTTCCGTCTGCGCGGACTCCTGTCTTGTCCTGCTGGTAGTTGATCGCATCCGGCACCATCGCCATCGGGACCGGGAAGGAGAAGCAGAAGAAGCCGTACAGGCAGTGCAGCACCAGAAGGACCGGGATGTTGGTCCAGCCGACCAGGTAAATACCTACCAGGGATGCCGCTGAGCCTATGTAACCGATTGCAGCCATTTTCTTCTTGCCAACCTTGACCATGAAGTTCTTGGTCGCCATGATTCCGATGATCGTGAACACGGACGGCAGGGACATGAATGCGGAGATCAGGTCAAATCTCTGTACATTGTAGATCAGGTAATAGATTACAACGCCCATGCGGCCGAAGAACGCGGTCATGGCCAGGAGCTGGATCGCAAAGATCAGCATCAGGGGGCCGTTTGAGAGTACGTTCTTGATCGAAATGGAAACAGGGACCTTTGTAGCGCTGACAGCAGGGCGGATCACTTCCTTGCAGTTTGCATACAGGAAGTAGAACAAGGGCATTGCGCAGATCGCAAAGATGATGGCACATCTTGTATATGCGCCGGCCGTGTACTGTTCGCCGCCGGAGAACTTGACCAGGAGTACAGGTGTGATGGCATTGAGCAGCACCGCGCTGAGGTTGGTTCCCATCATCCTGAAGCTGTTAAGCTGGGCGATGTCTTCGGGATCTGTCGTCATGACCGTCGACAGTGAGCCGTAAGAAAGGTTGACTACCGTGTACGCCATTCCGCAGGCGATATAAGTGACTGCGGCGTAAATGATAGCAGTTGTACCTGAGCCAAAAGTTGTGAAAGCCAGTACTGAAAGTACCGCGAGTACCGGTGCTCCGTAGAAGATATAAGGTCTGAAGCGGCCCTTTTTAGTATTGGTTCTCTCTGCGATCGCTCCGAACATGGGATCGTTGACGCCGTCCCAGATCTTGGCGATCAGCATGATCGCGGAAGCAGCAGCCGGCGCCATGCCGACGACATCCGTATAAAACACGCTCAGGTAACTTCCAATAAATGTCCAGCACAGGTTGCTGGCAAAATCTCCGCATCCGTAGGCGATCAGTGTCACCTTGGAGAGCTTTTTCTGTGTATCCATCGTTTCCTCCCTATAGTGGTTGTGTATTTACTTGACACTGAGAGAAGGCAGGAACTAGAATACAATCAGGTTTAGGATCTTATCCTGTTCCCGGCGCTGCCAGCGTTCCCAGCACTGGCGGCGCCTTCTTTTTCTCTCTATTATCTGTTATTTCCTATCGCTTGTATAGTTATATAGTCTTAATCTAATGTAGTCCTGATTACTTGCCGAGAATCTTGTTCATCATCTTGATATGTCTTCTGACCTGCTCCACGCTGTCATATCCGCCCTCATCTTCGAACTCGGAGACGATGTATCCGTCGAAATCAGACTCCGCGATCACGGGCAGGATCTCCTCGTAAAGGATCGCAGGCTCATGCAGATCTTCGCTGACATAGTGGAATTTGCCGTGCATCTCGAAGCAGTAAGGCATGATCTTCTTAAGGCCTTCCAGCTCTTTTGTACAGCTCTTTCTGAACTGGACAAATCCGTACATGCTGCTGAGTGTGCTGAAGAGGATCGGATATTTCTGCATAGTAGGCATCATGATCTTCATCGCTTCGTCCTGGGGAACTTCGTCGTAGCGAAGCTGTGCCATCTTCTCAAGTGCCTCGACAGGAACGCCTGCTGCCAGCGCGCGGTCCCAGTAAGGCTTGTTGGGCTTTGTGGCGAAGCAGCCAAAATCCGGAATAAATCCGATATATTTGCTGCCTGTCTCCTCGATCACCTTGACATAGTCCTGGATCGGCTGAGTGAGAGGTGTTTCGGGGTTGTGGATCTCGATGCCGACTCTGACGTTGTAGGCCTCTGCGTAGGGGGCGATCCTTTTAAGCCCCTCGGGGGAGAGAAGGAACTGCTCTCTCATGACCGTGCAGCCGAGCTTGTTGGCAGAAATGATATCCGTGATCGCTCTTGCGACCATCTCGTCCTCGGTGAGGTCTCTGTCGCGGAGCATGCCGCGGTCCATGTTGGCGCCGTAGCTGACAGGGCCGATTCCATATTTTGACCTGCACATCTCGACGAATTCCACGAATTCATCGGAGACATAAGGATAAGAGGGGATCATCTGAGAAGCGACGATCTCATATCCGGTCGCGCCGATCTCAGCGGCGGTCCTGATCACGCCTTCGAGGTCAAGTTCACCTTTGAGGTAAGGTGTACCCAGGGAAAACAGTGTGAGTCCGGTTTTAATATTTGCCATGATCTGCCTCCTTTAATCTGTGATCGCCAGTGTCTTGCTGCCGCTGCTGTCCACGGGCATATACTGGTGATTGGGTCCGATGGGCATATAAGGGGAGTGGAACATCAGAGTCACATCGATCTTGTGCTCGCCCTCCGGAAGTCCGCCGGGATAGAAAACGCGGATCGTGGCGGGCTCGATGACCTGCCAGAACTCTGTGTAACACTTATCAAACTCTACCGGGCTGAACTCTTTGCCGTTGATGCAGAACTTGATCCGCTCATTCGGAACTTCAAAGTCATCGACCTTGACTGCGAATTCATCAATCAGGGACAGGAAGTGTCCTCTGTAATAACTCAGGCGGATATCGAACTGATATCCCATCTTCTTTCCGTTTACGTAGTAATTCTTGAGGCTGTCGCTGACTACCACGTCTACAAAATTCATACGCATTGCAAATGCCATTCTATTACCTCCACTTGGATGAGTCTGTTTTGGGCCCGTGCCCGGGCAGCGATCTTATACATTTTGCGCTGATGATCACTGCTCCGGGCCTTGGCCGAAAGGTTGGAACCACCTGTCTCAGAACTTGATCTCCTTGCCTTCCTTGGAAGACTGATAGATCGCGTCGAGGATCTTAGTAACGACGAGGGCCTGCTCAGGCTTTACAAGCGGCTCTGTGCCGTTCTGAACTGCCTCAAGCCACTGACGTGCATCGATCGTTCCCTCTTCTCCGCCGCCGCCGCCAAAGTATGCGACGCCGCCTACAGGGGAGAGCTTCTCTTCCATGAGCTGGCCGTTCCGTGCGCGGTTGTAGATCAGTTCGTTCTTGGAATAGCTCATGCCGGAGTGGATCTCTGCGCCTGCCTGTGTGCCGCAAAGTGTTGTGGAAGCCTCTTTGGACTCAAGCATGTTGATCGCCCAGCTCGCTTCAAGTGTGACGGCCGCGCCGTTCTTGAACTTGATAAAGCCCATTGCGGAATCTTCTACTTCGAAAGTCTTGGTATCCCAAGGTCCGAAAAGGTTGCCCTCAGGTCCGTTCTCAAGAGAACCGAGCTTATAGAAAACGCTGCCGGAAACAGACTCAACATCGTAGTTGTCCATGCACCACAGTGTGATATCAAGCGCATGTGTTCCGATGTCGATCAGGGGACCGCCGCCCTGTGCAGCCTTGTCCATGAAAACGCCCCAGGTCGGTACGCCGCGTCTGCGGATCGCATGAGCCTTGCCGTAATAAATGTCGCCGAGCTCGCCCTTCTCACATGCTGCGTGCAGGTTCTGCACCTCGCCTCTGAAGCGGTTCTGGTAACCTACTGTGAACTGCTTGCCGGACTTCTTCCATGCTTCGACCATCTTCTCTGCCTCGATCGGGCTGTGGGACATGGGCTTCTCGCAGTAAACGTGCTTGCCTGCCTCAAAAGCTGCGATCGTGATCTCGCTGTGGGATACGTTAGGTGTGCAGACATGTACGACTTCTACTTCGGGATCTGCCAGCAGCTCTTTGTAATCTGCATAGACTCTTGCGCCGGGAGCTCCGAACTCCTTCGCTGCCTTCTCTGCTCTCTCGACCTTGATGTCGCAGAATGCCACGATCTCATTCAGATCTGCATTGTTCTTAAGTGCCGGGAAATGTTTCTGGTTTGCAATTCCGCCGCATCCGACTACGCCAAGTTTCAGTTTGCTCATTTTGTACCTCCCTGTGGTTTGTTTAAAATGATTTGTATCTTTTGTTGAGGTCAGCCCTGTTTCTTATGTCTTTTCTTCGGGTTTTTCTTCGGGCTTTCCTTGCTTTCGTTTACATGTACATTCTAACAATGGGAGGATTTTGAAACTTTTCAGTGAAAAACCTAAACCGTTCAGTTTTTTGACCTTGTTTTTTCCGAAAAGCAGTAGATTTGTCGACAGAGGTGAAAAAAAAGAGTGATTATTTGACCTTATGGCAACTAATACGTGAAGCAATGGATTGCTTCGCGTGCCTAGAACTCATGAGAGTCTTAAATCAACGATAAATGCCGCCGGACAACATCCGACGGCATCGATCCGACTTATATCTCTGATTGATCAGGAAAAAGCTTTCTTCGCAGCCCGCCCGCATAAAGAGCTGCTGCCATAATAGCTGTTATAAGATCCGCGACCGG
>JBGUWZ010000026.1:0-56774 GCA_045221675.1 Lachnospiraceae bacterium
GGTATGCTATAGGTGGTTAAGGTATGACCATAAACCATTATCAAGTCAGGAGGATAATACGATGGCAAGCACGTTAGTTCAATTCAGGACAGAAGATACAGAAAAACTCCGTGCCGTTCAGATCCTTGATCGTCTCGGGCTCTCTCTTCCCGCATATCTGAGGATGTGTGTTTCAAGGCTGAACCAGGAAAACGGTATTCCTTTCAGTATGAAAATAGAGGAAGAAACCAATCCCGGTATCCGCGCTCTTCAAAGGGCCAGTCGGATCGCAGAGGAATATGGCATCTCAGACATGACTCTCGAGGAGATCAACGCCGAAATCGCAGAAGCAAGGAAGTAAACGCCTATGAAGTATTATGTGGTTATCGACACGAATGTCCTCGTCTCAGCAGTTCTGAAGTCACACTCTGTTCCGGGGAGCATCGTTGAACTTGCCTTTGACGGGCCAATCATACCCATTCTAAATGAGGCGATAGAAAAGGAATATCGGGAAGTACTTTCCCGTCCAAAGTTTCATCTTCCTGAAGATCTCATAGAAGGCATTATGAACACTTTTCATAAACGCGCCATCTATGTTGATGCCGAACAGCTTGACATTGAACTGCCGGATTCCAAAGATCTCGTATTCTATGAAGTGGTGATGGAAGAACGAAAAGAGGAAGATGCTTATCTTGTGACCGGAAATATCAGGCATTTCCCGAGCAAACCTTTTATCGTGACCCCTCGGGAGATGCTGGACATTATCCTCAGGGATCAGGATTTCCGAGATGAGTAATCCCTGACCAGAAAAGAGGCCACCATGTCCAACACTTACCTCCCTGGTGATACCCGGCAACGTATCCAGGACCTTATCAAAAGCAGGAAAATCACCCAGGCCGAACTTGCCGAAAGAGTCGGCCTTTCAAGCAGTACCCTCAGCCGGTATCTCCAGGGGCGGACAGCGAATCTAGGCGATGGCTTCATCATCCGGATCGCCAAGTACTTTGATGTGTCGACGGACTTCCTTCTTGGCGAAACGGATATTCCGGACCGGAAGAATTATGATATAGCGGAGCTTGGGCTCTCGGCGGAGACAGCAAAACTTCTGTATACAGGAAATGTGGATGCTTCCGTTCTGAACCAGCTGGTCGAGCACCCTCGCTTCCCACAGTTGCTGCTTTTGCTGGCTCGGTATCGGGATGAAACTATGATTGCCGGAATCAATGCAATGAACCAGATCCTGACCTTCATACGATCTCTCACTCTGGATCAAGCAAACCTTCATCCGGAGGATGCTGTTGCAGTTAAAAATGCTACGCAGGATTTGAAGTTGCTTGCTACGCCTCCCGTCACAGCGGATACGAACACGATCCAGAATCTTTTCATGCAGATCGTACGAGATATAAAGAAAAATGCAGAGTCGAATGCCAATGAGCAGCAAGCTGCGACAGCCGAAGTGTTAAAGCAGTTGCGTGAGAATCTGACCAAAGATGGTGAGGCTGTTTATCTCAGTACAATATCTGCAGAGGATCTGACCACAGCCGTAATTAATACGATTGCCGCAGCAGGTATACCCGAGGAAAAGCTCTCATCTCTTGGCGATAGTTTCCTGAATCTGCTTAACAATCTGAAGGATCCTGATTATGACAAATGAAGATCTCTGCATTCTGGCACAAAGCGGAAATGCCGATGCTGAGAGTGAGCTGATTGATCATTTGCTTCCTTCACTTAAAGCACTGGCTGCCAAATTTGAGGCGCAGTACTCTGGTCTTCAGATTGAAGCAGACGATCTTCTTCAGGAGGGATCAATCGGTTTGCTAAGGGCTGTCTATTCCTTCCGTCCTGAAAAAGGTTATCTGTTCCAAACCTTCGCATCTCGGGTTTCTGAAAACGCGATGATGGACTACGTCCGAAAATGTGTATCCGCCATTCCGACCACAGGTCAGATGCTGAGTCTCGACATTGAGCCTTATAACGATCCGGACAATGATGAGAGCAGTTTCTATGATAGGCTTTTTTCAGAGTACACAAAGACACCGGAACAGATTTATATCGAAAAAGAAACATATGAAGAAGTCCATCATGCTCTGGATATGATCTCCCCCAGGGAGCGCACATATCTTCGTTACCGCTACGGCTTTGACGATGATCTTCTTCATGATAGGATAGAGACCGCGGTCCATTTTCACTTAAGTGACAGCCGCACAAAGAGCATTGAACGAACCGCTCTCCATAGTTTCCGCGAAGAGCTCCATTGGTAATATCAGTAATCTCATTGTCTGGTTTTTGTATACCTCTATCCTTAATCCGGCTCTGAATCGGCGCCGTGACAGGAGTCACGCCACCATTCCTTTTGCATCGTTCAAATGTCTGCTTCCTTCACAGAAGCGACCTTTTCTCTTCGCAACACAACAACAGCAGCCTATGCTTCAAAGGGGCACACGCTGCTGTTTTGCTGCCGGCTTTCGGATAAAGGTATAACACACTAGACTTTGCACGCAAAGTCGTGTGCCAAAAGGGACGCTGTCCCCTTTGGAATCCTCTACCACGAAACCGTAGGTTTCTTTAATTAATCAAACTTTCTTCAGTGGAATCCAGATATAGCTTATATAGTCATCCGGATTCTCCGTAGGCGGACCATAAACTTCCAGGTTGTACTTTCCTGCAAGCTCATATCCCTGCAGAGCAGGAAGCCATTCAGACCAAATCTTGGTATTCACGCTCTGCAGACTATCCGGCAACGCTCCTTTACAGATGAACTGAGCCCATAGGCTTCCGGGGATCTGGTAAGTATCCCAGCCTTCCGGAATGTCTTCCCACGGCTTATACAGATCTGCGATCCAATAATCAAAGTCCTTGTCACCCATGTCAACGCATACACCAAAGATTCCCATGATAGGACACTTCTTTCCCTGTCCCATATACTCAGCCCAGAACTTCGGTATCTCCTGATAACATGTGTCCGAATTGAAGCGTCTCTTGGTGCCGACAATAGTAAAAGGAGCCTTTTCAACAATACGATAATCTAACATCGTTCCACCCTCCATCGTGATTTTGATATGCAGTGGAGCAAATGATCTGAGCGGTGCACCTGCCTCCCGCGCCTGTGATGGTGTGATCCCATGAAACTTCTGAAAAGCCTTTGCAAAGCTGTCCGGTGATTCATAGCCATATTTAATGGCGACATCAATTACCTTCACATCTTCACGGCTTAGTTCCTGAGCTGCCAACGTCATCCGGCGCGCACGGATATATTCACCGACAGTCATACCACACAGAGCTCCGAAAATGCGCTGGTAATAGAACGGAGACAGAGCTGCCTTAGCTGCGATATCCGCAGTGTCCAATTCCTCTGTCAGATTCTGTTCTATGAAATCAATAGATTCCTGAAATCCTTCAATCCAACCTTGCATCTTGCTCACTCCCTTCGCTCACTGTACTTTCAGTATATCAGCCGCACGGATTAACGCCCGACATTCTGTGCTCTCTTCGTCAGGGCAGTTCTCTTTCTGCGACCAGTTTTGTCCACCCATTCACATCAGCTTCAGAGATAACATCAAAACCATTCTTCTTCCAGAAATGAGTGGACTGAGGGTTCCCTTTATCTATCGCAAGCCGAACCGATGTTTTTCCTGTGCTTTGTAAATATATAACCTCAGCAATAATAGCAGTCCCTGTCTGCTTCCCTTGATACTGCGGATTCATCATAAAAAAGCCAATATACGCAATCTCCGCTTTAGGGTACCCATCTATCAGATCCATAATAGCTATCAGCTCCCGGTCATCAAAAAAGCCAAAGTAGTATTTATCATCCATAGTTATTCCCGGCGGAGTTGCCTTCATATCATTAAGAATGTTTTCCTTGGTTGGGCGTGCTTCGGTATACTCGTAAAAAACTGTATTCTGCTTACAGATTTCAACAAGCGTCTCTACGTCCGATTCTTCCAAAACACGAACCGAATACCTCTTGCTAAGCTTAGAAATATCGATCATAGTGTATATAACTCTCCCATAAAATACTGTTCCTGAAAACTGATGGCCTCCAGAATATCCTCTGTCTGAATCGTTTCTCCGCTTAAGCTACGCCACTCGCTTCGGATCTAAGAAATAGTCATCAAAATGACCATAATGATAATTGCCGTTTTCATCCATAGGATCATCATAATACAATGTCATCTCATACAGATATTTCTGATTGATGTTCCAAAGCAAGTCTCGATCCTTAGCCTGAACGGTCTGTAACTCTATCATTTTTTTATCCTCAGCATCTTTTGCTCGAAAATATGGACTTCTTCTCCTAAGACATATTGTTCCGGCAACATATCACGGTTTAATCATCTGAAACGCCTTAAATGCCTCGATAATTGCTTTCTCCTTTTCCTTCGGCGTCTCCGGTGACCGGCTTTCATCGCTCTTCGGCAGGTTATAATTCTGCTGCTCTATAATCCCACATTTCCGCTTGGTCTTCGCGATATTCAAATGACTAACATGAAACCCGTACTTCTCCTGTACCCATTCCTGGATTTCCTGATAGGTCGCCTTACTCTCCGCTGCTGTCAAGTCCATCTCATCCATATCGACCTTCACACTGATGTGATTCTTGGCTTCAGAAAGTTTGGACAATTCACATACCGTCTCCACGTGCATCGTCTGCGGAAACAGGTCCACCAGACAATACCTCTTCACCCTCCAGCCGTTCGCCCGCAGGGTCACCATATCCCGCTTGAAACTCGATGCCTTGCAGGATATATACACCATCTCACCGACGCCGTAGTCGATGATCTGCCCGAGGGCCTTCGGATTAATTCCTTCCCTCGGCGGATCGAGCACAATATAATCCGGCTTCTCCGGAAGCTCAGCAAGCTTCTCAAGTACATCACCCGCGATGAACTCGCAATTCGTAATATTGTTCAGGGCTGCATTCTCTCGGGCAGCATCGACCGCCTCAGGAATCAGCTCTATGCCGTAAACTTTTCCGGCGACCGGTGAAAGCACCTGTCCGATCGTGCCCGTTCCGCTGTAGAGGTCATAGAGCACCGGGGCCTCAGTTCTGTTTTCGTCTGTATGCGCTTGTTCTTTCTGCGCCGCTATGTCTCCGCTGCCATCGTTTCCTCCCGGTATGCCGCCCGTCACATATCTGCGCACCGCGTCATAGAGTACCTCCGCGCCGGGGGTGTTGGTCTGGAAGAAGGAAAATGCAGTCACCTTGAACTTAAGTCCCAGCAGCTCCTCATAGAAATACTCTTTTCCGTAGAGAGGCTTCGCGTAATCGACCTTGACTGCGTCGGACATTTTGTCGTCAATGGCATGGAATATGCCGGCATAAGATCCCTCGATCGGTAGTGCGAGAAGTCTCTCCGCCCAGTCGGAGAAATCATGCTCCTGCTGTGAAGATGTCACTATATAGACAAGCAGTTCTCCGGTCGTCTGGGACCGACGGACAAGCAGGAAGCGCAGAAAGCCTTTATGAATCTTTTTATCATACTTTTTGAGTCCCATCTCACGACAGTAATCGAGGGTCGCACCAAGAATCTTGCGCATATCCTTATGGGCAAGAGCGCAGGAGTGGGCATTCAGGACCGTGTACGTCGTATTGCGCCTGTGAAGCCCCAGTGTAAGAGGGCCGTTCTCAACATCGTCACCGAAAGAGAACTCCATCTTGTTGCGGTACTCAAATTCGAGCGGACTTCTGAGAATCCCGTCATAGACAGCATCATCCACCACCTCTTCAAGCAGACGCCGGACCATATCCTCCTTCATGGCCAGCTGATCCTCGTAGGGCATGGTTTGGCAGAGGCAGCCGCCGCACAGCGGAAAATTGTCGCAGACTCTCTCCCGGGTCTCGAGCGGAGACTTCTCAACGATCTCAAAGAGCCTGCCCTCGACCCGGTCCTGGTGCTTTTTGAATATTCTGCAGCGGATTCTCTGTCCGGGCAGCGTATTCTTTACCGTCAGTTTCTGACCTTCCTCGGTCTTATATCTTCCGCAGTTCGGATAATCCACTCTCTCAATCACGCACTCTGCTACGTCTTTTCTCTTCAACATGTATATCTATATTTCCTTTCGGATCATTTTTCTCACAAAGTACGACTATCATACACAATAATACCGGCAACTGCAAGTGCGACAAAAAAGAGGCCGCCTTAAGACAGCCTCTTCCTGCTATTTCCTTTTTGATTGATTATTCTCCTGTTGCCTCTGCCGGAGCTTCCTTCTCAGCTTCCTCTTCTGCCGGAGCTTCTTCTGCGGCTTCCTCAGCCGGAGCTTCTTCTGCAGCCGGAGCTTCTTCTGCCGGAGCAGCTTCCTCCTCAACTACGGACTCAACTTCCTCGTCATCGAAGTCGTCGTCAAAGTCATCCTCGAAATCATCGTCTGCAGCTTTCTTCTTGACTGCACTCACGACTTTACCGGCTGCTTCTTTCACTTTGCCGGCAGCCTCTTTGACTTTTTCCTTGGCTGACTTCTTCGGAGCAAGCTCCTCTTCCTCTTCCTCATCCTCGAAGAGATCATCCTCTTCATCCTCGAAATAATCATCAAAGTCATCGTCAAAGTCGTCTTCGAAGTCCTCAAGATAATCCGGTGTGAAGAAACGATATACCGCATAAGCGATAGCTGCTACTGCTGCGACACATCCGATGATGGCAAGGATCCAAAGGATAGTCTTTCCCTTTTCTTCCTTACGTGCCTCATCCTGTAATCTGATGCGGGCAAGAATCTCATCAATCTTATTATTCATAAATAGCACCGTCCTTTCTGAATACTACCCTAATTATATCACGCCCACTCCAAATTTGCACTAATTTGAGTATAAAATTGTCTTTTTTTTGTCGAATTTAACCGCTGATTCTCTATCCAAAAGTCGGGCTTTCGCTCCATCTTCACTCATTCCTCGGCCTTCTCGAGTTTTGCAAATGCAGCAAACATTTTTTTCACGCCCCAGGCCGGAAAATCGACCGTTACCTCATAGTCACGGCCGCCGTCGCGGATATTCGTGACCGTTCCCAGACCGAATTTTTTATGCCGCACCTTGTCACCGACATTGTAGGACAGAATACCGCTTGCGGCAGCTGGTGATGGCGTCTTCTTCCGGTAGGGATTGCTGTACGTGGAATAGGCGGAAGATCCTGAGCTGCCCTGCTCCGTTTGCTCAATCTGCGGTTTGGGGGCGTAAGCAGACCTGTTGATCGCATTCCTCATATCAGGACCAAGCCCGCCCCTGGGGGCAGGCACAGCGGGTTTAGGAGCCGCTGCCCGCGGTTGGTCAATGCTGTCCCTGGAAATCTCTCTGACGAATCTGGACACCGGATGCGGCTCATACTCTCCCCTGACCATCCTTGCGTATGCGGCCGTCATGATGAGTTCCTCTCTTGCCCGGGTGATCCCGACGTAGCAGAGTCTTCTCTCCTCTTCAATCTCTTCATCGGGGTTCTCCGCCCGGATGGACATGGCGCTCGGGAAAAGCCCCTCTTCCATTCCAGCCATGAAAACGACCGGGAACTCCAGGCCTTTGGCCGAATGAAGCGTCATGAGAAGAACTCTGTCATCACCGTCATCGACAGTATCAATGTCCGCGATCAGGGCTACTTCCTCGAGAAAGCCTGACAGCGTAGGATGTTCGGATGTCTCGCCGTAGGAGGCGGCTTTCGAGATGAGTTCATCAAGGTTCTCCAGCCTCTCTCTTGACTCCTCGGTGTCCTCCACTTCAAGTTCTTTGCGATAACCTGTGTCCTTAAGGATCTTTTTTATCAGCTCCTCAACTGTCAGTTCTTTGGCATCCTGCCTCAAATCATTGATAAAGTCCGTAAAGCCCCGGACTTTTTTTGCTGTAGCCGAAGACAGAGATGAAATGTTGTCCGCCGATAAAGCTGCATCAAAAAATGAGCAGCCGGAATCGAAGGCATATGTGCTGATCTTTGTGATCGTCGTCGCGCCGATCCCCCGTCTCGGCACATTTATGATACGGGTCGAAGCCACGTCGTCGACCGCGTTGTCAATCGTCTTCAGATATGCGAGAACATCCTTAATCTCTCGTCTGGAGTAGAAATTTACTCCGCCGACCAACTTGTATGGCACGTTGAGGAAAAGACATTTTTCCTCAAAGAGACGAGACTGCGCGTTTGTCCGGTAGAGCACCGCGAAGTCCTTATAGCTGCGCTCTCCGCTCCGCACGCGTCTTCCTATCTCCGATGCAACAAACTCAGCTTCCTCGTACGCGTTCTCGAACCGGACAAAGCGGACACGGTTTCCTGTTCCGTTCTCGGTCCAGAGACGCTTGCTTTTGCGGCCACGGTTGTTTCTGATGACTTCATTTGCACAATTCAGAATATTTTGGGTGGACCGATAGTTCTGCTCGAGCTTTATGACCCGGGATTCCGGAAATATCTGTTCAAAATTCAGGATATTGCGAATGTTGGCGCCCCTGAACTTATAGATACTCTGGTCATCGTCACCGACTACGCAGAGGTTCTTGTACTTGCCGGCCAAAAGGCTTACGAACCGGAACTGGGCAGTGTTCGTGTCCTGATATTCATCGACCATCATATAGCGGAAGCGCTCGCGGTAAAGATCAAGGATCTCGGGATGCTGCTCAAACAAAATGACCGTGTTCATGATGAGATCATCGAAGTCCATGGCATTGTTTTCCCTGAGGCGCTTCTGGTACTCATCGTAGATGTCGGCAACCTGGCCGGTCATGTAGTCTCCCCTTGTCATCCTGGCGTACTCATCCGGTCCTACCAGTTCATTTTTGGCGCTGGAAATCATACCGAGAGCTGTTCGCTCCTTGAGGAATTTGGTATCGATCCCCCGCCTCTTGAAGATATCTTTCATGACAGACAGCTGGTCATCTGTATCATAAATCGTGAAATACCGCGTGTAGCCTGCCTCCTCAGCGTGGCGCCGCAGAATGCGGACGCAGCATGCGTGGAAAGTCATTACCCAAATCTCTCCGGAACCGAAGCCAATCATGTCATCGACACGGCTCCGCATCTCGTCCGCAGCCTTGTTTGTGAAGGTGATTGCCAGAATGCTGTAGGGATCAACACCGCAGACGTTGATAAGATATGCAATACGGTGAACGAGGACACGGGTCTTGCCCGAACCTGCCCCGGCAAGGATGAGGACAGGACCTTCCGTCTGCAGGACAGCTTCCTGCTGTTCTTTATTTAAACGAGTAAGAATGTCGTTCGTTTCCATTTTTTCTCCTGCTTTTCTATATATTGGACCTTGGGAAGTGTCAAGGACCTTTGACGCTTCCGACATTGTATTAGTATATCATAAGAGGCAGTATTCGAAAAACCCTTGTAACACGGTTTTGAAAACTGTATGATAATAGTGTAATTATCCACGTCGTTTATTATGGAGTACAACATATGGAAACATTTGAAAAGAAAGAATTGCTGGATATGATACAGGGCTTCAACAC
Organism: Lachnospiraceae bacterium; assembly: GCA_045221675.1. GTDB lineage: Bacteria > Bacillota > Clostridia > Lachnospirales > Lachnospiraceae > Chordicoccus. Next base: position 9,404 of record JBGUWZ010000026.1, read on the forward strand.
GATCGATTTCATCACACCTGAGACTGTTCCCGACATTGATCTCTACATGGATCAGATCACAACTTTTATGGACACTCACCTTGCCTCGTGTAAGCGCTATCCTGACGATAAGATCCTGACAAAGACGATGATCAATAATTACACCAAGAACGGTCTGATTCCGCCGCCCGTAAGAAAGAAATACTCGAAGGAACATCTGCTGCTCCTCATCTTCGTATATTATATGAAGGATTTCCTCTCGATCAGCGATATCAAGACACTGATTGATCCCCTGACAGACAGTTTTTTTCAGCGGACGGATGAAGGCATCACGATGCACGAGATATATCAGCGGATCAGCGGCCTGGAAAAAGCGCAGATCAACCCCATAATAGAGGACCTGAATGGTAACCTGAGCACAGCGCTTGACGCATTTGCCGACGTTGATGAAGAGGACAGAGATTATCTGCAGACATTTGCGTTCATCTGCCTGCTAAGTATTGACGTATATGTCAAGAAGCAGCTGATTGAGCATCTTGCGGATGAGATTGCTGAGAAATATGGTCATAAAAATAAGAAAAAATAAAGAACTTGGGGCTGCCGCCCCAAGTTTTTTGTTTACTTATACATTTTTTCTCTCTGCTTTGCCCTGTAGAAGAGCCAGCCGAGAACGCAAAGCACGCAGACTGTGAGGATCCATGCCCACACAGGAACATCGTAGATATTGAAGCATCTGACGTTGATCCACATCTGATTGATCGCGTCATTTTTTTCACTGTCAAAGTATACCATGATAGAGGATCTGGCCATCGCATCCGCGCTCGGATACTGAGCACCGAGCTGGCGGTCAAGCTGCTCCGCAGGAGCTGTGATATAGTAATCCTCGTCTTCCGCGTCGCCGCTAAAGAAATAGCCTAGCGGATACTCTACCACGTCTTCCTCATCTTCCTCGGCACCGTAGCACCAGTCGGCATACTCAAAGATGCGTTCGTCGTCGCCCCCCGCGATAACGGACGTGTAACCTATGTAATACATGTTACGGATGGCATTATCCGGGCGCGAACAGAAATTAATGAACGCTTCCGCAGCGTGCTGCTTATCTGTATCTCCCTCAACGCCGCATTTCAGCATGACCCAGCCGTCAAAATAAATGTTTGTCGATTCCTCCGGGACAGAGAAATTGAGTATGAAATCATCCTCCTCCGCCTGATCCAGAGAGTAGACAGCATCTCCTGACCACTGATAGTTGGCAACAACTTTACCTGTGACCATGTCGGATTTGCCCGAGTCTGTCTCAAAGGAGTAGACATTGTCCTTCACGTCCTGAAGATAATCCTGGACTTTCTGTATTGTTTCTCCGCTGACGTCGTTCATCTCGCTCTCAAGGCGCAACGAATAATCCGGAGAAGACCTGAAGTCATCGCTGATCAGCAGGTCTCTCTTAAGCGCGCCGACTGCCGCGAAATAAGAATCGCGGACGTTGTCCTTGATCGTCACCTGACGCTTGAACTTGGGATTATCGAGGATCCTCCAGGTAGACGCTTCCTCCTTGGAGACCACTTCCGGATTGTAGACTATACCTGTGATTCCCCACATGTAGCCTGCCGCGTATTTGCTCCAGGCTTCTCCCCCAATCTGATGATTATCGAACACATTCCTGATATACGGGGAGACGCCGTTAACATAATAGTTGTTTTCATCCGTCTCGTCAAAGAAGTCATCCGACAGAGGTACAAGCATATCTTCCGCCATCAGCTTCATGAACATATACTCGGAAGGACATACGATGTCGTACACATCTCCAAGCGTAATCATATTGTAGAGATCCTCGTTCGTGCCGAAAGTGGAATACTCCACTTCGACCTCCCTGCCGTAGGTCTCGTAATACCACTCTTCAAAGTCCTCGACCAGTGAGTTCTCACCGATGATGTCACCGCTTTCAAGGTCGATTGTCTCCTCCTCGTCCCAGTCACCGAGATCTATGTACTCTTCCCAGTTGCATACGCGGAGCACTATTTTTCCCTTGCCGTCCGAGGCAGCCCACACATTCTGCGCAGGGATAAGTGACGTGACCATAAGCCCGCTGAGAACTGCGGCACATAGCTTCAAAAACATGTTTTTTCTCATGCACCCGCCCTCTCTTCCTCTGTGTCTGCACGCAGGTTGGCAATAGCGACGACCAGTATGACAACGACGAAGATGACTGTGGAAAGTGCCCAGAGTGCCGTCTTGATTGTCGTCTGAGCTCCTTTTGTCGCGTTGACAACGTAGGTACTGATCGTATCAAATGTTGCAGGCTTCGTATATGTCGCCACAAAGTAATCATCTAAAGAGAGCGTGACTGCAAGCGCAAATCCCGAGACGATGCCTGAAGCGATCTGCGGGATAACAATTTTTCTGAGGGCCACGGGCGGAGTCGCTCCGAGGTCCAGGGCCGCCTCATAAATGCTCGGATCCATCTGCTTGAGCTTGGGAACAACAGACAGGTACACGAACGGTGCGCAAAGTGTCACATGCCCTACAACGAGGGGGATGAACGTATCCTTGCTGACTCCGAAGACGACAACCAGAAGGATGCAGATGGAGAATCCCGTCACGACGTCGGCATTGACGACCGGGATCTGATTCATTGTGCTGATGAAAGAGTCAACCTTCCTGCTCGAGTAAAACGCTCCTATCGCTCCCATGGTCCCGAGAATGGTTGCCAGAGTCGCGGATACCAGAGCAAGCAGGACAGTTCCGAAGATCATATTTCGAAGGTCCGGAGTTGTAAAGAGGGTCACATAATTGTGCAGCGAAAATCCTCTGATTGCGCCGATGGTCGTCGCGTTCGTGAAGCTGTAAGCCATGAGAATCAGAATCGGTGCATACATGAATATCAGGACCAGAACAATAAACAATGCACTAAATCTTTTTATCATAACAGAGCACCTCCGATCGTCTGGTCGTCATCCTCCATTCCCCTCGTGAGAAGCGTGAAAGCGCAGATAATAGCGAGAAGAATCAGAGCAATCATTGAACCGCCGTGCCAGTTGTAGGCCGCAAAGTAGCTGCCAATGAGAGAACCCATGATATAAGTACTGTTGTAGAGCATATCAAGAACAACATAGTTCGTCATCGCAGGTAAAAAAACCATTGAAATGCCGCTGATGATGCCGGGCACCGAGAGCGGCAGGGTGATCTTGAAGAAAGCCGCGCGCTCATTTGCCCCCAGATCTTTGGCTGCCTCGATCAGTGAATCATCTAGCTTGGAAATCGTGTTATACAGCGGCAGGATCATGAACGGCAAAAAGTCATATGTCATACCGCACACTGCGTTCACGAACGGATAATAAGCCAGGTTTCCTTCTATCAGAGTGAGGATCTCCTTGAGTGCTGTGATACGCAGAGAGAAATTGATCCACATCGGCATGATGAAGAGCATGACAAGAACCGATTTTTTCTTCAGGTGGCTCTTCGCAAGTATGTACGCTGTCGGATACGCGATCAGCAGGCAGACGAGAGTCGTGACCAGGGCAATCGCGAAACTGTAGCAGAGCGTGCCCAGAGTATTGGGATCCGTGAAGAAGCCGGTAAAATTGGCAATCGTAAACTGTCCCTCGCCGTTCGTAAAAGCGTAGTAAAAGAGTACAATAAGCGGCGATACGACGAACAACAGAAGGAACAGGGCATAGGGAATACCCAGAGTCTTTCTGGAAAATCTAAATATATGCATGGCCAGTCTCCTTTATTTTTTCAGAGAGAACGACATCTTTTCAATCGGCATCACAAGACCTACATGGTCTCCCATATTCCAGAGGTATTCGTCGTCGACAATGAAATCCTGCTCAATATCAGTGTGGATAACGTAGCTGTAGTGATCGCCTTTATAAATCAGATTGCTGATGTAGCCGTCGACAATTCCCTCATCGACATGGTCGGTCATCTGTATATCCTGAGGCTGAATCGCGATCATGATTTTGGTCTTTGCCGGATCGATCACGTCGCCATTGGAATCAATGATGTTCCCACTCGCGTCGCGCTTGCTGCCCGGAATGATTTTTGTCACGCTCGTGTCAAGTACTTTGTTGTTGTATTCGAGTCTATGCTCGGCGTTAATGTCCGCCGCGAAATAATTCGTATGATCCTCCGCAATCATGATATGGATGTTGTCCGGATCGACCTTCATGCCGACGTAATCGCCGATTTTCTGAGACTTAACAGACTGGACCAGCATCTCGCTCTTGCCGGATTCGACCGTGATCTCATAGTGTATTCCCTTGAATATGACCGAGGTGACATGGCCGCGGATCGTCCCTTCCTCCGGGGCAGTGATGATGACGTCCTCCGGCCTGACGACCGCCGTAATCAGCGTGCCCTCCTCAATGTCATCGACGCATGCAAATTCTCCTCCGCAGAAACGAGCAAGCAGCTTGCCGGTCATGATGCCGTTGAAAATGTTGCTCTCTCCGATAAAGTCGGCTACAAACGCGTTCTTCGGCTCATTATAAATATCTTCCGGCGTGCCGATCTGCTGAATACGGCCCTCAGACATGACAACGATAGTGTCGGACATGGTCAGGGCTTCTTCCTGGTCATGAGTGACATAGATAAAGGTGATGCCAAGATTTCTGTGCATCTCCTTTAGTTCGAGCTGCATTTCCTTTCTCATCTTAAGGTCAAGGGCTCCCAGCGGTTCATCGAGAAGAAGTATCTCCGGTTCATTGACCAGAGCACGCGCAATCGCGATACGCTGCTGCTGACCACCGGACAGGGTGGAGACGGATCTCTTCTCAAATCCCTCGAGGTCGACAAGATCAAGAACCTTTTTCACCTTTTTGGATATGACATCCTCAGGCATCTTCTTCTGGCGAAGGCCGAAAGCGATATTCTCATAAATATTCATATGCGGAAAGAGCGCATACCTCTGAAAGACCGTGTTGATCGGTCGCTCGTACGGAGGCAGGTCGGCTATATTTTTGCCATTCAGAAGAATCGTGCCTGAAGATGGAAGTTCAAAGCCGGCGATCATGCGCAGCGTTGTCGTCTTGCCGCAGCCGGAAGGACCCAAAAACGTGATAAATTCACCACGCTTTACGTACAGATTAAAATCTGATACTGCGGTGAATCCATTGTCATACGTCTTTGTAATGTTCTTAAGTTCAATGATTTTTTCTTTACCCACTGCCATAGTATTCATTTCCCCAATCTTTGACCATAGTATTGGTATAAAAACCATGTTGACTGATTCTTTCAGGCAGAGCCGGCTTCCCTTCTCTGTCATCTGTAGTGCTTACTCAAAAAAAGAGCTGCCCGACGGCAGCTCCTCCGTGCACACTGTTCATTTTTCCTTATTGCCAAGTCTCGCCCAGACAATGTCATAGCCATCGTTGCCATAGTTCAGTGAGCGATTGACACGACTGATCGTCGCGGTAGAAGCACCTGTTTTCTCTGAGATATCCAGATACGTCTGTTTAGCTCTCAGCATTCCAGCCACTTCGTATCGCTGTGATAATGACAATATCTCATTGATTGTACATACATCACCAAAAAAAGCATAGCATTCCTCACGGGTCTCGAGGCTTAATATCGCATCGAACAGGCTGTCAACCGCCTCGGTGTGAAGTTTTTTATTCATAAGATCTCTCCTAATATGAATCAGTTTATGGTGTCTTTTAGTATCTTAACACGCTGAACCGCTAAAATCAAGAGAAACACTTTATCACTGTAAAATTTTAAATTTATAAACGCAAACGAGCTGTTGCGAAGTTCAATTTCCGGCGCACGCATCCATCTTCATCGAAAAACGCTGGTCCTGCCCTCACAGCAGCTTCTCCATGATGTACATATAGATCTCCTGAGACTTCTCCGGCCACTTCGAGCACACCCTCTCGGCCTCCTCCTCCATCGGGACCGTAAAGGTCAGATCGATGAGGGACTCATTTCCCTCCTTCACCGTGCAGGTGACCGCATAGTCGCCGTTGCCTGTCTGGCGGTAATCGGCCCTTGTGCTGGACTCATTCCGAAGCTCGAACGCGTTCTCTCTCATGTAAGCGTCGATCTCCGCCTTGATGTCGTTGGATATCATATAGGAAAAGTATTCCAGCGTTTTTTCCCCGTCCAGAGTCGCCTCATACTGCGTCGTGTTCCTGATCTGATCCAGGACGATCAGCTTGGAATCGACAAGGTCGTTCAGAGCCTCCTGAATGTGAAAATAGTCCGTATACTCCTTCTCGATCATGAACTCCGTGATCTGAGAGTTCGAGAGTGGAAATGTGACCTTGCGGAGCATATACAGGATGATAAGTTTATATTTTGTCTGTGCGTCAGCCATTTTGTTTTCCCCTCTGTTTTATTTCCCGGAGTCTTCTCACTGTCTCCGCTTCATGTCCGATGCTGCCCGGTACATAGAACTGCTCATCTTTTATCTCATCGGGCAGATATTGCTGTTCTACCCAGTGATCCGGGAAGTCATGCGCGTACTTATACCCGACAGCCTGAGGGACATCACCCTCGCCGTTCGCATGGATATTTTTCAAATGTCCGGGTACCGAAGTCTTCACGCGGGCCACATTGTCAAGCGCTCGTCCAATGGCTTCGTAGGCTGCATTGCTTTTCGGCGCGTTGGCAACGTATATGGCGGCCTCGGCAAGCGGAATCCTCGCCTCCGGCATACCGACCCTCTCCACGACGAGACTGGCTGCAGATGCAACGACCAGGGCATTCGGATCGGCCAGGCCGACATCCTCAGCGGCACATATCATGATCCTGCGGGCAATGAACTTGATATCTTCACCGGCTGCGAGCATTTTGGCCAGATAATAGACCGCGGCATCCGGGTCAGAGCCTCTCATGCTCTTGATAAAAGCCGAGATTGTATCATAGTGCTGTTCACCGTTCTTGTCATAGTGGACAGCCCGTTTCTGGATACAGTCTGAAGCAGTATCGAGGTCTATAACGATTTCACCGCTCTCATCGGGCTCCGTCGTCATGACCGCGAGCTCAATAGCGTTCAGCGCGCTCCTCGCATCCCCTCCCGCTGCATCTGCCAGAAAATCTCTGGCTTCCGGCAAAAGCCGCGCGTGCATGGCACCAAGGCCTCTCTCCCTGTCCGTCATAGCCCGGTCGATAAGAACTGCCACATCCTCCGTTGAGAGCGGATGGAGCTCAAAAATCGTGCTTCTGGACAGAAGAGCCGAATTGACCTCAAAATAGGGATTCTCGGTCGTAGCGCCGATGAGGATCAGGGTCCCGTCCTCGACAAACGGAAGCAGATAATCCTGCTGGGATTTATTGAACCTGTGGATCTCATCGATAAAGAGGATCGTCCGCCTTCCGAAACCTCCCGCTGCCTCCTTCGCGTCAGCGACCACCTGCTCCATGTCCTTCTTTCCGGATGTTGTCGCATTGATCTGACGGAAATTGGCGTTGGTCGTGTTGGCTATTACCCGGGCAAGTGTTGTCTTGCCGGTCCCCGGAGGGCCGTAGAAGATAACACTGGTCAGTTTATCCGCCCGTATCGCCCGATAGAGGAGCCGTCCTTTGCCGATGATATGCTGCTGACCGACCACTTCATCGAGTGTACGTGGGCGCAGCCTGCTTGCCAGCGGGGACTCAGTCTCCTGCTTTTTCTTCTGCATGTAATCAAATAAATCCATATCGGCTCCATATTGGAAAAAGGGCTGTCACATAATACAACAAGGCGCCGCGACCGGATCGGTTATATGTCGGCACACATTTCGCTGCATTATGAGACAGCCCTCATGGTCATTCAGATTAAGCGAGCTTGCTCTTAGCGAGCTCTACAAGTGTTGCAAATCCTTCAGCGTCGTTGACAGCGAGGTCAGCGAGCATCTTGCGGTTCATGTCCACGCCTGCGAGCTTGAGGCCGTGCATGAACTGGCTGTAGGAAAGGCCGTTAATACGGGATGCAGCGTTGATACGAGCAATCCAGAGTTTACGGAAATCTCTCTTTCTCTGCTTGCGGCCTGCGTATGCGCTTGTAAGAGCACGCATAACAGACTGCTTAGCGATTCTGTACTGTTTTGATCTTGCGCCATAGTAGCCTTTTGCAAGCTTCAGAACGCGGTTATGTCTTTTCTTGGCATTTAAGCCACCTTTAATTCTTGCCATTTTCTCATACTCCTCTCAATAGTCTGGTGTGATCCGACAAAGACTGTCTCGGACTCGCACAATCTTCAAATATTAATCGTACGGCAGAAGTCTCTTCATGACCTGTGCGTTTGTATGGTCCGTAATAGTTGCCTTACGCAGGTTTCTCTTTGTCTTTGCAGACTTCTTGGTAAGGATGTGGCTCTTATAAGCCTTCATTCTCTTCAGCTTTCCAGTTCCAGTTACATGAAAGCGCTTCTTTGCAGCTCTCTTGGTCTTCATTTTCGGCATGATGTTAATCTCCTCTCTTTGGTTTAGTAACTTGCCTTATATATAGACACGGCACAGGCAGACTGCGCCAGGGTTACTTTTTACTCTTTTCTGCAAGGAACATTGTCATGAAGCGGCCTTCCATCTTGGGCGGCTTTTCGACATTTGCAATATCGGAAAGCTTAGCCGCAAAATCTTCCATCATCGGACGGCTCTGGTTCGTGTGGGCCATCTCACGTCCGCGGAAACGGATGCTCACTTTTACTTTGTTGCCCTTTTCAATGAACTTGCGGGCAGCAGCGATCTTCGTGTTAAGGTCATTCTCGTCAATGTTCGGTGACATGCGAACTTCCTTGACCTCGACGATCTTCTGTTTCTTTCTGGCTTCCTTCTCTTTCCGGGTCTGCTCGTAGCGATACTTGCCGTAATCGATGATTTTGCAGACCGGCGGCTGCGCCTTTGGAGCGATCTTAACCAGGTCCAGACCTGCTTCCTCGGCAAGCTGCAGAGCACGTGATGTCGGCATAATGCCAAGCTGGTCACCGTTTTCGCTGATCAGACGTACCTCGCGGTCTCTGATCTGTCCGTTAATCATTAATTCGCTAATCTTTCCACCCTCCATAAAACAAACTGAAGTAAACCACTCGTCTATACCCGGCCTGATCCACTTTTGATACCGTATCTCTCCCACTGAGAAAAAAGGCCAGGCAGCACAAAGCCACCTGGTCATAGAATACCTCTTAAGTACTTTTCTATGAACGCCCGGTCGCCCAATTGCGCCGGGGTGAGAGCGTGGCTCTGCTTGTTTTTCAACCTCATTAATATAGCATGCACCACGAAGCCCGTCAAGCACATTTTTAAAATATTTTGCATGGTTCGTGCCTGCCACGTGCCAGTTCAGACAGGCTGCCCTTGTTGTTCATTGTCGGTGTAAACAGTTCAGACAGGCTGCTCTTGTTGTTCTTTGTCGGCGCAAAGTATCCATCTTCGTGAGAAAAACATTGCGGGTCCGACCGAGAGATCGAGCAAGGGCGGTACGCCGCCCCTGCTCATAGCTCGCAGGGAAGGACCTGCGTTTTTCGATGAAGATGATCTTTGCGCCGCATCTTAAACTTCCATGCAGCCAGTCTGAACTGTGAACCTGGCACACTTACAGATCTGCCTTCACGTTGAACTCGAAGCTGTCCGGCTCCTCAAAGCTTGCCTTATAGAGGAGTGTCACGGAAGAATCGCTGTCCTCCGGGAGTACAAATCCGAATGAGCTTGTGAACTGCTCGCCGGAGCCAATCGGCATCGGCTCCGGGTGATTTCCGCCCGTCGGATCAAAAATGTACGGCGCACATGCTCTGCCCTGTGAATCCGTGAGCATAAAGCACGTATCCCCTACGAGGAGATCAGCGTAATTGTGCGTATTGGCATAGGTATATGTGATCTCAACAACGCGGTCAGCACGGACGCCTGCCGCGCGCTCATCAGTCAGACGGATCGAATCAATCGTCAGATCGAAAGTTCCCCTCGGTGACTCTACGGTCACGGTCTCGCCAACTTTGACTTCCAGTGAATTCTGTGAGGCAGTGATGACATCTCCCGGAATGACACTGAATCCTTCACCCAGTGTGGAATCCGTAGACACCTCGTCTGCGGGATCCTCCTTGGAGACATCGACCCACTTGTCCGACTTCGCCGCCGCAGTCTCATCCGGCTTTTCATCCGGTTCACCGCACACTGCTTCAGATTCTTCTGCAGCCGACTCCATGACCGGAGCTGCCACGGAGCTTGAGTCGCTCAGGGATGATACATAAGAATCAGCGGGGATCTTCGATTCTGTCCCCTGCACAGCCTTACTTGTCTGACCGCAGCCCGCGGCTATCAGACTTACAGCAAGTACACACATTGCGACCTTTCTTCTCATCATATTGTCACCTCCTGCTATTTTGTTCCGCTTGCAATACCTGGGGTTACTTACCAGTATTTCCTGCTTGCCGATACACGGCCGGTCAAAATCATAAACAGTACTTTCGCAGGGCGTCCCTGTGAATATCATGCTGCTTCCAGTTTCCAGCTCTGAACTGCCGTATTACTGCTCTTACCGGCGTTTACATTCGTTCCTGAAGTGGGCGCGGTCGTTCCCGCAGCAATCTGCAGACAGGTCCCCAGCTTTGATACCAGCGTATAGGAACCGTCCTTGTTCTGTTTGGGAAGCCAGCGCTGTCCGTTTGCGTTCTTCCATGTGTCCTGAATGACATTTGCCCCATTGGCAGCAGAATTGCCCTTTACAGTCAGGAATTTCTTTGTCATTGTGTTCATGATTCGGTAATATCCGTCACCGCTGTAAATGAGCTGGAATTTAAGAGTGTAATCCTTCTGCTTCTTTCCGAGACATATGTTTGCCGAGGCAGCGGTCGAATTATTCTGGACTTTCACCGCAAAGCCGGAAGCTGCCTTACTTACAAGGTAATAGTTCTTTGTATATTTAATACTGACCTGCTTCGGCTCCTTGACCATCCAGAACTGCTGAGCATCTGATCCGTTCTTAGTGTTCTGGACCAGAGCTGTTCCGGAGGTCACTTTACCATCCTTCGTCTGAACAGCCTTTCCGGTCGCTTTATTGACCAGAGTTACGGAACCGTTCTTATTTTTTACGATCTTCCATTTCTGTCTGTCGGCACCGTTCCATGTGTTCAGGACAATTGCCGCTCCGTTGGCAGTGTTTCCGCTCTTTACCTCGAGCGCAAGCATGTTTCTTGTATTCAGGATCTGATAATACCCGTCTGCCTGCTTCTTGAAGCGGAAATCATTCATCTCCGTAGTGCTCTGGACCTTATTCACAGTCATCGGAGACGCAAGCGTACTGCTTGTCATAGTAAACATCTCTGTAAGGTCAATGCCGGTCTGCAGCCTGTAATCTGTCGACTCGGCAGGAGTCTGATAAGTTGCCTCACCTGTCGATTTTCTCTGCCGCGCCAAAGCTTTGACTTCATCCGGAAGCAGATAGTCTGTCGATATCAGACGAACTGTGGAATCCACTTTCGTCACATCTGCGGCAGTGTTGGCGTGGGCAGTCACATATACTCCGTTGCGGTAGCAGGCTACTGCGATGCGGTTCGTGAACAGCGATTTTCCGATAGCCATCTCGACAAAATTCGTATCGGTCTTCAGTTCCTTGACCTTCGATATAACAGAGGGTACCCACTTATAGACGATCATGTCCAGACCGGATACCGGGTCCAGTGTCCTCACATACCTCAGATAGTCGATATCATCGGCAGCCCACACGACGCGGCCCTGCATTCCGTTCCTTTTCACTATATCCACAAGCCCGGCAAGCCGTTCATACGTCATATCGAGAGATGATTTCAGATGAAGATTCGGCTCAAGGTCAAGCTTGGCGCACAGCTTAATAAACGCTTCAAATGTCGGGATCTTCTCTCCTCTCCAGAACTCACCGCAGTAGAGACCTACGTCGTATTTCTGAGATTCGGCGTATGTAATCTTCTCAATATCGACATACTCACTGAGTTTTGTCATGTCCGCGTTTCTCGCCGTTCTGTTGAGTGTAACGTCATGAAGGATCACCGGAACTCCGTCCGATGTAAAGTGAAGGTCGGCGCCGACATAGTGAAAACCTTTTACCGCGGATACTCTGAATGCGGAGAGCGTGTTTTCCGGCACGTTCACAGTTCCTCTGTGGGCAAGCACCTGTACGTCGTCCGGTTCATCCGCAAATGCAGGCTGTATCGTTGTGACTTTTACATCATAATAGTCAATTGTGATCGTCTTACGCCCTATCACTACTCCGGAAGCATCCTGAGTCACTTCCTTTATGGTAGCGCTTTTCTTATTGTTCCGGGTGTACTCGCAGGTGTATTCCGACTCATGAACATCGAACTTTTCCAGCTCCTCCGCAACTTTGACAGTGATATTGTTTATGACATCCTGCCTGTCACATCCGAAGTACTGAAGCTCAATCTTGTTCGAAGCACCATCCGGCCATACGACTTTCAGATTATAGATACCCTTGAACTCCTCAGCATCCGCCTCGGTGCCTGTGGTCTCTTCCGATACCGTCTCTGCACTATTGACTTCATCTGTCGTTTCGTCCTCCTCTGCATCCGCCGCTTCCGGCAAGGGAGCCGGACTCTCGTCATCCGACGGCAGATAGCTCTCCGACTCATCATCTTCCCAGACTTCCGACATATCATCTATGATATCCGCGTCTTCAATGATACTGTCATCCTGTGTCTCCTCATTGAGAGATTCCATCGCAGGAGAATCCATCTCAGCTGCAGGGACGTATGAAGGCATCGTCGAAACAAGCAGTATCAAAGTAAGCATGCATGCAGCTATTCTGTTCAACACTTTCATCATCTGCCCCTCCTAATGATATAACAAACACGCTGCCACAAATGTGGCAGCTTGCTTAAAAATAAATTCATTTGTTTCGTCCGCAGCAGTGCTTATACTTCTTGCCGGATCCGCACGGGCACGGATCGTTCCTGCCGATTTTTTTCGGTTTCACGATAGTACCGGACTTCTTCTGTTCCATATAAAGCTCATGCTGTTTTTCCTTATCGAAAATCGAATTCCACTCCGGAAGCTCATAGAGCCAGTCGGCTTTGGCATCTACCATATTCTTGTAGAGGCGCTCCTTATCGAATCCGAGATTGACTTCAGTGTCCTCATCCATCGTCTCGATCGGATTGCGCTCTATAAGAGAATCATTGATGCCGTCGAGGAATCCTACCATGACATCCACTGCAACGCCGAACTTTTCAGCCAGATCTTTCACTGTGCCCCTGACAACGTTATCCGGCTCTGCGAGCAAAAGCGCGTAGATTCTCTTCTCGATCTCAAAATAATCATTCCAGAATCGCCTTAATGTGCCCTTGTCCGCGTTCTGATCATATGCTTTTTTTCTCCACTGGCCGAGAAGAGTCTTCGGATCGACTTTGAGCTCCTCATTCAGTGCCTGATTGGCATTTTCTGACATTTGTTCATCTCCTGCTATAATTTTTACCGGCAGTCCGTGCCGTACATTCATGCATGATAGCACAGGATTTCCGTTTTGACAAGTTACTTAAATTTGGAAGGATTCCAGTTGGGGATCTTTGATGTCCAGTTCGTCCCGAGGTATTTCTTCATATAAGAAGATACGTGCGAACTGTAGCTCTTTGTATCCATATACTTGAAGACATCTGCGGACTTTTTCGGCTTTCCGTAAGTCTCTCTGCCGTCGGCATAATAGAGTCCCATCCACCATCCGCCGGCAGTCTCACCGGACTTATCCATCTCACGGTGATATCCGTACATATCAATGTTGCTGTTGAACTCGGCAAGATAGTACGAATACGCGACCGCACATGCCTGCTGCTCTTCCTGATTGACCGAACCGTATTTTGATGACAGTCCCGATTCCGGCAGAATGATGTGTATGCCGCTCCCGTAGGTCTTCTTCAGGTAAGATGCAAAATAGCTCATATTGAGCGGAGTGATCTGCTTTGAGGTGCCGCTGTTCGTGACCGCACTGCTCCTGACCCAGACCTTGCAGTCCTGCTCGGGTGATGGGTATGGATGCATTGCCATATCCCAGTGAATACCGCCCTGATTCTTAAGATCCTTATCAAAGTCCTGTGTAAGGTAGAGGCCGGGATATGTCTTATAGTTCTTTGTCCACTCAGCTGTATTCGGGAAGCCCCAGTTGTGGTCGAGGGAAATATAGGTGCGGGCATTTCTCCACCTGCTCTTTACCGAAGCATTGAACATTCTGAACGCATCCGCAAATGCCTCATGATACTGGTCATAGGAAATATTCCCGCTGTAATTATAGGTTATGTACTGGTCCGTCTCATTGCCGAAGACCCAGTTGGCCACCATACAGCCATCCTTCGTCCACTCGTCCGCAAGGCAGGCGAAGAGTGCTTCCAGTCTCTTCCTGTTGCTGTTTTCTGTGTTGAGTGCAAATATTACGCCGCTGCCCGCTTTCGCGCCGCTCACTGCGGAAGGCAGGATATAGTCCGTCATCGAACGGTTGCTCAGGTAGAATACCCCTGTCACTACGATTCCGGCACTGTTGTAATTCTTTATAAGGTTCTTGTAGCCTGTGACTGACGTGCTGAAGTAATAAGTCTTTCCCTCATAATTATAGGAATATGAGCTGCCCGAGAGGAAGACCTCCAACGGGAAATCGATGACAACATGACTGCACTTCAGGGCCTTGGCCTGATTGATATCGACAGTTCGCAGAGTCGTCTTAAGGCCCTTTTTGGTCTTTCTGGCCGGCGACGGGAAAGCCGTCGTTCTGGTCGATGCCTGCTGCGGATTCGTGATATAGTAGCCGTTGCTTATGATCCGGTATTTACCCTTATACTTCACTGCCACATAGAACTTCTTCTGCAGCAGACTGGATGACGAATTCTTATTAAGTTTGGTCTTGAATGTCATGCTCGTCTGCAGGCTGACTGACGTGAGCGGAGATGCGCCGCTCAGCGTATCCTGGTAGGGGGCTACGGCAAAGAGGTAGGCTTTTCCATCGTCGGATGCCTGTTTAATGCCGCTCGACGTGACCGTGACTGTATTGTGGTCAGACGAACTTATGCTGCAGGACTTGATCAGCTGACCCGCCAGATACCACTTCTGATGTGACTGGCTCTTGTTGGAGGCTAATACGATATTGGCTTTATTCTTATCCGTCGCCGATGTGACAGCCAGACAGTACCCGCTTCCGAGAGCGGACCCGATCGTTGTCGTCCCGTCGCTGTTCCATGTGAGGGACCAGATCTGACCTGCGGATCCCGTCCACGGCATCTGCCTTATGTTGGCACCCGAGGCCGCTTTACCTCCACTCACATCGAGTACCTTTCCGTTATTGGTCTCGATCCTGTAGTAATCCGATTTGCCCTTATAAGTTACAGGGACGAACTTGAATGAAGTCGCCGCATGTCCGGTAAAGTCATACAGTTGGATGTTCGCGCTGTTCGCGGTACTGTTATTGAGAAGGTGCACTGCCCGGTCAGTGTTGTAGGCAGATCGTATCCTGCAGGTGAAAGCGGCCGGCTTTTTAGTTGTCTGTGCCGGAACACCGGTCTTGAATTTCTGGGTCGCCGATCCCTTATACTTTGCTATGCGTAGTCTTGTACCGGAGCCGGTTCCGCCCGCGTCCAGGACCATATCGCTGTTCAGCCGGGAATAGAATGTGACCGTTCCGTCTCCGTTATTAACAGGCTTCCACAGCTGATACTGCCAGCTTTTTTTTGCGTACTGGTTTACATACGTGCCGGCTTTCTTAGCCTGGCCGGCAGTCCCGAGCACCATGCCGCTGTTCTTATTTACAAGAAGATAGTAACCTCCCCAGACTCGCTGATATGTGAAGACCTGCGCTGCGCTCCCGTTCGCACTGCCAAGCTGCACCTTTGCGCCGCTCGTCTTCGAGCTTGAAGCGACCGTCTCGGCCAGAGATGTCTTGGAGGAAGGTCTGAGGGCAATGGATCCCGTAAACTTGGCAAATGCAGCTTCCGCCAGCCTGAACCTCTGAGCTTTGGAATTCGATCTGGTCGTCACCTGAACATTTACGTGTTCCTTTGGAGTTCCGCTGTTCAGCGCGAGCGCGAGCTTTTTATTGGCTGCGTTCAGGAACGAATATGTACCGTCAGAGTTGGTGACCGCGATCCACTGCTGATTGGCGGTGCCGACATACTCGTACTGATGCACATTGTGTCCGGAGACCGGAGTATGGCTGGCAGCACCGATCGCTTTTGAGCTCTTAAAATTATAGAATACGTAATTGCCGTTGCCAAGCTTCAGCAGGGTGAACTTCTGGTTGGCTCCCCATACGTTTTTCCGCACTTCCACATTTGCATGATTCGCGGTAGACGCGCCCTTAATGCAGACAACGTAATTGGAATTAAGGGCACTTTTCACGTAGACTGTCTTACCGTTCGCAAGAAGAGAGGATGCCCCCGCAAGTTCTTCATCTGTGACTTCCGCAGCGGCGATCCCAGACTCATCAGACGGGAAAGCAGCATCCTCGAGGGCAAGACCGCTTTCATCTGAAGCAAGACCTGACTCGTCAGAGGGGATCTCTGCCACAGACTCGGCCATCTCGTCATAGATATCCTCGGGTTGGTCTGTAATGAGTTCATCCTCCGGGACAGGCTGAACATCTGAATCCGGCTGCGCTTCTTCGTCCTCTGTCGGATCCAGAGCTTCCGTCTCGGGTGCCTCTTCTTCATAGGACTCGATAAGCTCGTCCGCGATATCCGTCGGCAGCTCATCTGCGCCGGAGATGCCTGTGCTCTCTGTATCCGTATCGGCTGCAGATACTGTTTCCGCACCCGAAGCATCGATATCCTGAGCGTACACCGGTACAAGACACGAAAGTATCATGCTCAGTGTAATGATTATCGCTGTCAGCTTCTTTGTCATACATATCACCTCTCTCTACCTATACTCTGACGCCGATTTCAGCCAGTCGTTTGACGGTTTTTTCGTAGGACTCATACAGGATACCGCCGATTCCGCATTTTCCCGCAGAGGCGATATTCTCCGGATTGTCATCTATAAAGACCGCTCTTTCCGGATCAATTCCGAACTTCTCCAGCATTGTTTTGTAGATGACTGTATCCGGTTTTCGCTGATGGACCCTGAAGGACCAGAGACAGCCGTCTGTCAATCGGATAAAATCAAGGACTCCGTTCTCCGTACATTTTTCGTAAGCGTGTTCCGACCAGTTCGAGAGAATATAGACACGGTAACCTCTGTTCTTCAAGCCTCGAATCCAGCTGTCGGTGAACGGATTCACCGTAATGCAGGTGTACATAGTCTCGATAAGCTCACGTATCTCTTCGGCATACTGTGGCCCGAGTGCTATAAATTTCTGAACGAGGACTTCGAAGCTCTCATTTCCCAGATCGCATTCAGCCCAGATACCGCACTCGATGACGTGCTCCATAATGTACTCTCTTGCCTCGTCAGATATATCGATCATGTAAGGATACCTGATCCACGGAAAATCAACCAGAACGCCGCCGACATCGAAGATGATCGTATCCACGACCGGTGACTTGTCCGGCCTTACGGTTTTGGCTGCCAGGAGAAGCACATACAGAAAGACCGGCACTAAGACAGTACAGGCCAGCGATCCCAGAAACAGGGAGCGGGCTGTCTCACTCCTGCCCATAGCCGCTATAAATGTGACTGCATACATGCCGAAAAGGAGAATGATCCCGATCACGGCAGCTATCTGTCTGACTTTTTTCATAAACTTACCTTTCCGCATCATTTGCCGCGGATCCACCGAACATAAATGTCCGGGATCGTTCACGTGGAGAAACCCTGCCTCTGCTGAAAAAAGACTGTCGCGCGGACAGTCTCTTTTTTATGTTTTACTCGCATACACTGTGTTTTACTGCTCATGGAACCCGCTTACGATCTCATCAAAAACTGTCTCAGCGGTATCCTTCTGGCTTTCCGCCGTCCAGCAGTTGAACTGGAAATAACGGTAATTGCCCTGCACTGCGTAGATATAGTACACGATCGGATTATCCTCATACGAGGCAGTGATCGTACTCTTTCTTATCACAAAATCGTTGACATCAGACTCGATATCGACGGTCTCAAGAAGTTCCGCATTTGAGAAGACTTCGCTGTCGCTCATGGAATTGTATACTGCTGCGACAATTGCACTGCTGTACTCGTCAAGCGACATGAAAGGCGAATAACGCCGGCTCTCACTGTTGGCCATAAAGAACATGGCCTGGTCCGGATTTCCGACCTGAACCTTAAAGCTCTGGTTCACCTCGTCATCATTGATTATCTGTCCGTTCAGATTCTGCCAGTCCAGCGGTACAGCCAGCTGCAGGCTGTCATCTTCGCTGTAGAACTCCTGCTTTGTCTCATCCTCCGAGAGCCATGCACCGGTGATCAGAGTATCGGGCTCTTCACTGTCTTCAGACTCATCTTCTTCTGTCCCGTCTTCGTAGGGAGCCGCAACACCGCTGTCATTCTTCCTCGAAGTTTCTGTCGTCGTCGGGATAGAAACACTCTCCAGCGCATCCAGAAGATCCAGTCTTGCCTGTTCCTCCGGATCTATGACCACCTCTGCGACAGAAGATTCTGCCGGCATGGATTCATCCTGTGTCTCCTGCTGCCCCGGAAAAAGCTGACCTATGCCGCTGCATCCTCCGAGCAGGACCGCACATGCGGTTCCTATCGCCAGTATACTCAAACTGCGTTTTCTCATGTCTTCTCCTCTTATATCCGGATTGCCCTGGAGCTTTATCTGTATATGATATCCTGTCTGCCCGGACCGTTGGAGACCATTGTGACCGGATACCCGATTTTCTCTTCAATGAATTCGACGTATCTTCTGCAGTTCTCAGGAAGGTCCTCATACTTTCGAATGCCGGTGATCTCACATTTCCATCCCGGAAGCACCTCATAAACAGGCTTTGCCTTCCGAAGAAGCGTCGTTGACGGGAATTCAGTCGTGACTTCTCCGTCGATTTCGTATCCGACACAGACCGGGATCTCATCCAGATAACCGAGAGCGTCAAGGACGGTGAGGACGACATCTGTCGCGCCCTGAAGGCGGCAGCCGTATTTTGAAGCTACGCAGTCATACCATCCCATTCGTCTCGGACGACCGGTCGTTGCACCGTACTCACCGCCGGATCCGCCGACACGGCGGAGGGCTTCAGCTTCATCGCCGAAGATCTCGGATACAAATTCTCCTGCTCCGACAGCGGATGAGTAGGCTTTTGTGACCGCCACGACCCGTTTGATCTCATAGGGAGGTACACCCGCGCCGACTGCGCCGTAGCCTGCAAGAGTCGGAGAAGAGGTGACCATCGGATAAATGCCGTGATCCGGATCCTTCATTGTGCCCAGCTGTCCCTCAAGGAGAACACTCTTCCCTTCTTTCAGTGCGTTATAGAGATAGAGTGATGTGTCACACACATACGGGGCAAGCATCTCCTTATACTCCGCAAGTTCGGCCATGACGTCGTCCACAGAGATTTCCGGCTTATTGTAGAGATATTTCAACATAATGTTCTTCTTCAGAACAATGTTCTCCACCTTGACGCGGAGCTCATCCATATCAGAAAGCTCGCTGACCTGGATGCCGATCTTAGCGTACTTATCCGAATAGAACGGAGCGATGCCCGATTTCGTAGACCCAAAAGATCTGCCCGCGAGCCTCTCCTCCTCGTATGTGTCGAAGAGAACATGATAGCTCATGACCATCTGAGCCCTGTCGGAGACAAGGATCCTCGGCATGGGGACATTCTTCTCCACGATATCGTTTATCTCCTTCATCAGTTTCTTCACGTCAAGAGCGACTCCGTTGCCGATAATGCTCGTTGTGTGATCATAGAAAACTCCGGACGGAAGGGTGTGCAGGGCAAATTTGCCATAGTCATTGATGATAGTATGACCGGCATTGGCACCGCCCTGAAAACGCACGATGATATCAGCCTTCTCGGCAAGCATATCCGTGATTTTTCCCTTGCCTTCATCTCCCCAGTTCGCTCCTACTACTGCTGTAACCATATTTTCTCCTCTAGTATTGCTTGTCATTATTGTTAGTCCCGCGAGGGGCAAAAGGGTTCTTACACTGACCGGAATCCTCTGCCGGGTCTCGGGGCGAGATCTGAATCCTGTGTGGCACCTGCGTTACACGTTGATTTCCGAAGTGTAGCCGAGGACTTCCTCGTTGGCCTTAAGCATCGGATTTACGACGTTGTTCAGATATGATGTGACCTGCTGCGGCGCGCGTCCGACATATTTCTTCGGATCGAGCGATGCAGTCAGCTCTTCCTTTGTCAGCGGGAACGCAGGGTCGGCATCGATCAGGTCGAAGAGGTTGTTGTCCAGACCTTCCACCTTTACATTCCTGCCGGCTTCCATCGACAGCTGACGGATCTTCTCATGCATCTCCTGACGGTCGCCGCCTGCCTTTACCGCATCCATCATGATATTCTCTGTCGCCATGAACGGAAGCTCCGCCATCAGATGTTTCGTGATGACCTTCGGATATACAACAAGGCCGTCCACGACATTTACGACCAGATCGAGGATACCGTCGCAGGCCAGGAAGCCTTCCGGCACGGAGAGACGTTTATTGGCCGAATCGTCAAGAGTGCGCTCGAACCACTGCACCGAGGATGTGATCGCGGGATTGAGGGCATCCGCGATGACGTAGCGTGAGAGGCTTGCGATTCGCTCGGAGCGCATCGGATTCCTCTTATAAGCCATGGCCGATGAACCGATCTGGCTCTTTTCAAACGGTTCCTCCACCTCCTTGAGGTGCTGCAGAAGTCTTATGTCATTCGAGAATTTCGTGGCGCTTGCTGCAATACCTGCCAGAACATTGACCACTCTGGTGTCAACTTTTCTGGAGTAAGTCTGTCCGGATACCGGGTAACATCCGGCAAACCCCATCTTCTCCGCGATCATCTGATCAGCCTTCTCGCAGGCGGCATGGTCTCCGTTAAAGAGCTCCAGGAAAGATGCCTGAGTGCCGGTCGTTCCCTTGGAACCCAGCATCTTGAGGGATCCTGATACATAATCCAGATCCTCAAGGTCCATCATGAACTCATTGATCCAGAGTGTTGCTCTCTTTCCGACAGTGGTCGGCTGTGCGGGCTGGAAGTGTGTGAACGCAAGTGTCGGAAGATCCTTGTACTCGTCCGCAAAGCGGGCGAGCTCGGAGATCGCGTTGATCAGTTTTCTCCTGATGATCGCGAGTGCATCTCTCATAAGAATAATATCCGTATTATCGCCGACATAGCAGGATGTAGCTCCAAGGTGAATGATTCCTCTGGCTTTCGGGCACTGCAGACCGTAGGCGTATACGTGGGACATGACGTCGTGGCGCACTTCCTTTTCGCGCGCTTTGGCATCCGCATAATTGATGTCCTCCGCATGGGCTTTAAGCTCCGCGATCTGTTCGTCGGTGATATCAAGTCCGAGTTCCTTTTCCGTCTCAGCGAGAGCGATCCACAGCTTTCTCCATGTGCGGAACTTGCGGTCCGGTGAGAATACCGCCTGCATTTCGCGGCTGGCGTAGCGCTCCGAGAGGGGACTTACATACTTATCATAGGATGCATTCATTTCTTCAGACATTCGTTCTCCTTTATGAATCGGCATAGTTTGCCGACTACTTCAGTGTGATGAAATTCCACACTGAAATATACACTATAATTGAAGTCAATACAAGAATGATTCTCGGCGGCAGTGTCAAATTATCTAAGACCGCCAGTCTATAAGGCTGCTGCCAGGGTCCAGGATCCGACAGCAGCCCGGACAGGCTGCTTCATTTAACCCCCGACTGAGTTGTGGTAGTCCTCCATGAGGTGCCTGACATAGGTGTCTATATCGTCCGGGATCACAGGGTTCGCTGCAGTCCTGGCGAAATTGATCGTTGTCTCGGCTTCAGAGTAAACGGACCTGGCCTCCTCCTCAGAGAGCCCCTTCAGCCGCAGCTCCATCAGAGCTTTTTCTTCGGGTTTCGTGATCGCGATCGCCCTCACATAAGCCAGCACATGTTTCTGGCTCTGTCTCAGTTTCCACGCTTCCTCGAACGCGCGAAGCCCCTCCTCAAAAAGCAGCATGCGCATCAGCACGACCCCCAGATTGTGGTAGACCGCCGAGAGGAACTCCGGTCTGAATGCCGCAGTCTTTCCGTCCTCAATGACCTGACGGTAGGCGGCCTCCGCTGCCGAATACTTGCCGGTGCGGGTCAGCGCATCTCCCTTGTCTTTGAGGCGCAGCGGCCCCGGAAGCTGAAGATAATCGGACAGTCTTGCCGTGTAGGCATCAAGCTGCGAGCTGCTGAGATATCCGCACTCGCGGAACACAGGAGTGACAAATCCCGATATGGATTTTCTGCGCTCAAGCGCGATATTCATATTTTCAGCCAATTTGGGCAGCATGAGTTCCGCAGCGATCCATTTTGTGAGATCTGTACCTATGATGGTTGAATCGAGCAGAGGTATATTATTATAGAAATGATAGCAGAGCTCCTCAATCGAATAGATACTCGTGCTGATATTCTCAATGTAATACGGTGTCTGAGCGTACTTTGCGCCGCACAGTCTGTAGCCTGCCATTTCGCGTCATCCCCCTTTATTCATCATCGAAAATTTCCAGAGGTATTTCATCCTCCCAGACCTTGTGAGTCGCAGGGAAGAATCCGCCAAAGCCGAGATCCTCTGCCGTCACATGACAGACACTCGCCGATGAACAGAAAAGCTTGAGGCGTATCCTCGTAGCACGATTCGGTCTGTCCGGAAGATCCGGCAGATCCATCATGCACTTGCGGCGTTTCTTCTCATCAAGGGAGCTCAGTATAAAAATCAGTTCCCGCTTATCGTCAAGGATAAACTCTACTTCATTGGCTGCATCGAACCAGTTGCTGCCAGCGGTTATGAGCGGTATATACGTGGCTTTTCCTTTAACCAGCATATCCATACCTATACTCATTCTTACCAGATCTTCGCTCATATAGACCTTGCCCTTAAGAGCATGGGTCTCCATGTGTTCATAAGCTGCAAAGCAGGCTCCCTTTACGAAGAGATTATCTCCGTAATACACTTTGGCGGCTCTGCACATGTAACGGATCGATTTTTCCGGCCAGGACATGTCGAATCCGGTTCCGGTAATGAGCACACCCGAGAATGAGCCGTTTGACATATTTTTTGTCGCGTACTCGAGGAGCTGCAGATCACGGATCTTAAGATCCTCCGACAAAGTTGCCGGCGGAGCTGAGACAACTTTCACTGTCTGAGGTTTCTCGGTCGTATCCTCCCTCAGGGCTCTGAAGCTCACGCGATCCTCCTCAAATATGAAGAGGGCTACATCCCGCGCCCAAAATCCGGGTTTCTGACTGTAGGCATAGTAATAAAAACTCTCCATCGAATTCTGGAGCGAATACTGTTCATGGGAAAAACCGAGCGAGTCGAAAGCATTCCTGATATTGGTTACCAGATGGATCGGCAGGCTCTCCATTGTGACCATGACACAGGAAATGCTCCCCGTCAGGTCCCGAAGGCCCAAAAGTCTCAGGGACTCCCCGATAAATGCTGCAAGAAGCTCCGTCGGTGTATAGCTCCTGTCCGGCAGATCCACCGTCTCCGTTCCCAGGATCTCTTCCCCCCAGACAAGATCGAAATCATCGCGGGTCCCGAAATACTCAGCCTCGAGCCCGAAATGCCACTCCTCTCTTCCTCTCTTCCTGGCCAGCACGGTCGGGAAGCGAAAAAGGTTCGTGCCGACCTTGGTCGGCACGGAGACCGGCTCCTGCGCGTTCCTGTTGTAATAACTCAGCTGGGATTCCTCTTTTCCCAGTTCAAATCCCACGAGTACATTCCGAACTTCGTTCAAAACTCTCCCTCCAATGTGAACAACTGCCTGACGACCTGTTCCGCCTTTTCATATTCTGTAATGCTTTCCTTGAGTTTCTCCGTATCTCCTTCGCTCTTCGCGATCAGGATCCGGTTGATCATCTGGTAGCGGCTTCGGCCGCCTTCGTCTGTGACATCAGCTGTCACTGTGCGCTCCTCGCTTGTCCACACAAGATCATCCCTGCGCACCGTCACATAGTAAGTCAGCGACTCGCCGTAGAAGAGAATGAACTCTCTTGAGAAAATACCCATATACATATGTCCGAGGGGCATAGTCCTGTACTCCGTGTCCTCGTCGCTCGACAGATGGTAGTGGAGCATGACCTCATCCGACTCTCCCGCAGCCTGCTCGATGAAGACCCGGTCTTCCAGCTGATAAGGCTGAATCAGCATCTCCGGCAGATCCTTGAAAAAGGCGAACCTGAGCTTTGACGCGGTGCACTCTTCCAGAACGGTCTCTGCAAATGTCTCCTGCTGCAGCGTAAGACTCTCCCTCTTGGAATATGTCAGAAGAAGGGCGATCCGCCAGAGCTGTGCGGAATTATCGTTCACCTGGAACTGCTCTTCTATATAAGCTGCAGCATATTCGTCGAGCGGCGTGTTCGTCCTGAGGCACCTGATCGATATGAAGGAGATATAATCGCTCGCGGCTTTTCCACCGCCCCCGGCCATCACGTAACTCCTCAGAACCTCATCTGCCTCCGGCACCGGCCGTCTCACGAACACGATCCTCTTCAGAATGATCTCATCAAGGGCCGTCGTGTTAACATAAAACGTTCTGGCGTCTCTCCTGATCATCAGCATTGTATCGAGGCTTCCCTGATAGTTATCCGCGAGATAGGTGAGCATGTTCTCGTCGAACTTGCCTCTCTCGTACGTGTGGAGAGTGAGAAGCAGCAAGTCCTCGTCCTCCTCGCCGCCGTGGTCGGCAATGAGATTTGTGACCAGCCTGACCAGAGATGAGAGTTCTATCCCTTCACAGCCGTATTTTTTCACGACCTTGAAGGCTTTCTCGTAAAAACCTCTGCCGATCAGTGCTTTCAGCAGCATAAGCCGGTCCACCCTGGCGAAATCATCAATATCGACGACCGTCAGGTACTCATTGACAGACTCATCCTCCTCGTGTGAGCTCATGAATGTGAGAAGTTCTCTCTTGGCCTGATCTCTGAACTCCTGAGTGAATGCCGGTGAATCCGCTATACACTCCCACGCGGAGATATTATTCTCGTCCGCATGCTCATACACACCGCGTCCCGCAACAATATTGAGAAGAAGCCCCGGGAACTCGACTCCGAGCTCCATGAGCCGTCCTGCCATAGCCCCCGGCTCCATCATGACCGATTCCGAACTCGCGACACGCGACGCATGGCGTTTTCCCATACCGTCAGTAAAGAAGACATGAGCACTGTCGGTATATCGTTCAATATAGGCGGATCCGTTTTTGATCTGATAGGATTTCTCATTTGCAAGCTCCCCGTGACACACAACGACCTCCCGGACGTTAGGATCATCGGTATAAATACGTCTGGTGAAAATTGCCCTCGCGATGGCTTCTCCGCTCTTTTTGCTTCTGATATCCCTGATGAACTCCTGATAGATGGCTGCATAGTCTCCGTCCATCCTGCCGTTTTCAAGAGATTCCAGGGCGAACTCCCGCATTTTCGGAGTGTACATCTCATAGGTCTGCGGGTCGAGATCCTTATTCCTTATGACGTTGGCATATACGAAAGCCGTCTTCTGATCCGAGAGTTCCCGGTTCAGGGCGAAATACACAAGAATCGGCTTCGGCAGGATCTTCTGGTAGGTGTCCGGCAGATTCTCGACATAGAAGACGAAGAGCTTTGTTATGCGAAGCTCGCGGTTTACTGCCAGCTCGAACCAGCTGAAATACTCGTTCCTTGTCAGGGTTGTCCTCGGCGCCCCTTTCATGAGCAGCTTACATATTGCGACGAGGATCTCGTCACTCGGATATGCCTCATAGGCGCCTGTAAGTATGTGGTAGACTTCCTGGGAAAACCCTTTTTCATTGTCAGAAAGCAGCGCTGCCCGCTTAGCGAGCTCCTCGGTCATGATCCCGTTCCTTGTGGCGAACATGAGGACATGACGCATAAAGGGTGTGAGTCGCCGAAGCTCCCTGCCGTCCCGTCTCAGGATCTTGATCGCCTCCAGATAGAGAATCGGGCTGCGGGATCCCTGATTGTAGAGATCTCTCAGATACTCCATCTTACGCGTCGGGGTGCGGATGATATCCGGTTCTACCCTGAAATATATGAGTGTCAGGATCACGCTCTCCCTGTATCGCCCCTGCCACTCCCTCACCCGGGATAAAATGTCGACATTGGGGTCAAGAACACCGGTCAAGCGGCCCATATACATAAACGCAGCCTTTACCTCCGCACTTTCACGTCGGAAATCAACTCCGGAGAGGCTTCGGATAATATTGCCGGCCGTCTCCTTGTCACCGGAAAGCTCCTCGATATAGGATTCGTAGAGGGCATAAATGACCGGATAATCATCAAGCTCGCGTATCGCGTTGAGGAGGCTCCTCGTCCGCTTAATGTATTCCTTGCGGTCAATCTTATCCATCTCGTAGTCCATATAGTGCCGGGTCAGCTTCGTCCGGTTGCGCCTGTGAACCATATCCATGCTCACAGGGACATGCACGTTCGAGGACGCGTTTACAATGATCTCCACTGTATTCTCGAAAGAGCGCATCGTGATCTTCCCGTAGCGCTTGCCGCGGCCGAGCTTTTCGTACCGTACTATATAGGCGAAATTATATACAGAACCGACAAAGTCCTCCCCGTAGATTTTCTTTTTCGGAAGCTCGATAAAATCGGCATCTGTCTCAACATCGATCTTCAGACTGCCCCATGTACTGCGGCGCAGCTTTATGACGTCCTGTTTTGTCTCCCGGAGATGGGTAAAATCCCGTTCGGTCTTTTCCGCGGTAAAACTGACAGGCTGCTTCAGCCCGCAGCCAATCAGGAACTCCTCCAGCCTGTGGTACGTGACAGGATTCCGGCTGAGTCCCCGGTAGAGAGCAAGATATTTGGCATCCTCCCCCTCAAGAAGTCCGGCAAATGAAGGTCCGGTAAACAGCCTGAAAGCCTCCTCATAGTTCTCCCTCGCGAGATCGGCAAATGCGGCAAGGTCACGAATCTCGCCCGCCGAAGATTTTACGCGCACGTCGCGTATATCCACATGGACAGGGATCGTATACTCTCCCAGGTTGGTCGAAAGAAGGATACTGCCGTCGACTGTGTCGCCGTCCATAAGCCCGGTGACATCAATACCGTAGACCAGGGTCAATGTCATTCCCGAGAATTTTTCCAGCTCGGGCACGATTCTTGCCTCCGAGACAGAAATCGAACCCCGGACTTTTCTTCCGTTCGTCGTCTCAATTTTGATTTTTCCCCTGATATTCTCGCCGACTGTGGTCTGCGCCTCGATCCTCTCCACTGAAATAAGAAGAGAAGGTGAGGATTCTTCAAACCATTCGCCGGGATCTTGCAGTGTCCACTTCATAGTGTGCTCCTTTAAACAAGGTCAAACAGTGAAATCTGGTTCGTCTCCGGGATATCCCCGAGGACACCCAGTGTGTCGAACAGGTTGATAAGTGTCTGTGATGCTTTTGTGCGCTGGCGGAAGTCATCCTTGGAGAGGAACGGCCCGTTCTTTGCGGCCTCCTCGATCTGGACCGCGACGGCATCGCCGAGGCCGGAGATCGAATTGATGGACGGCATCAGCTTCCCGTCAATGATAGTGAATTCTTTTGCTTTAGCCCTGAAGAGATCCAGCTTGTGGAATTCAATGCCTCTCGCGTACATTTCCCTCACGATAAGGGCATCCTTGAGAAGTTCTTCATCCTTTGGCGTTTTCTCCGGCTTGCTCTCGATTTCTTTCATATTGGCTTCGAAGATTTCTCTGCCCCGTCCCATGATGACGTAATCAAATGTTGTGACGCGGATAGAGAACATGGCCGCATAGTAAGCCAGCGGATAATTGATCTTATAGTATGCTATGCGGAAAGCATTCATAACGTAGGCTGCCGCGTGTGCTTTCGGGAACATATACTTGATGCGCTTGCAGGACTCAATGTACCATTCCGGCACACCGTGCTCGCGCATCTCAGATTCCTGGTCTGGTCGAAGCCCCCTGCCCTTTCGGACAGACTCCATGATCTTGAAGGAGTGTTCCGGCTCCACCCCCCAGGCAATGAGATTCAGCATGATATCGTCACGTGTACAGATGGCAGTACCCAGCGTACAGTCACCGTTCTTGATGAAATACTGAGCGTTATCCAGCCATACATTTGTACCGTGGGACAGACCGGAAATACGGATGAGCTCGGACAGAGTCTTCGGCTTCGTATCCCGGAGCATGCCCATGACAAAGCTGGTCCCGAATTCCGGAACGCCAAGCGTTCCGAGATCGATATCACCGAGGTCTCCCTTCTTGAGTCCCAGAGCTTCGATGCCGGAAAAGAGGCTGAGCACACCCTGGTCGTCGAGCGGGACCCTCAGCGGATCTGTCCCCGTGAGGTCCTGCAGCATACGGATGATCGTCGGATCATCGTGTCCGAGAATGTCGAGCTTCAGAAGATTCGAGTCGATCGAGTGATAATCAAAGTGGGTGGTAATGATGTCGCTCGTCATATCATTTGCAGGATGCTGGACCGGAGTGAACCAGTTGATGTTCATGCCTTTGGGCAGAACAATGACGCCGCCCGGATGCTGGCCGGTCGTTCTGCGGACACCGGTACAGCCCTGGGAGAGACGCTCTAGTTCGCACGGTCTCTTGGAGATCCCCTTATCCTCGAAATAGTGCATGGCCAGCCCGTAGGCAGTCTTGTCAGCGACCGTGCCGATCGTACCGGCCTTGAATGTCTGGCCGGTGCCGAAGATCACTTCCGTGTAGGCCTGGGCAACGCCCTGCTCGTCTCCGGAGAAGTTGAGATCGATATCCGGCTCCTTATCTCCCTTGAATCCGAGGAAGGTCTCGAACGGGATGTCGAAGCCAAGCTTGCTCAGTTTATGTCCGCAGACCGGGCATACCTTATCCGGCATGTCTGCTCCGCATCTGCCGCCGTATGCCCTGACTTCGTCAGAGTCAAAATCCACATAGTGGCACTCCGGGCAAAGATAGTGCGGGGGCAGAGGATTGACTTCCGTAATATTGGCCATGGTCGCTACCAGCGAAGAGCCGACGGACCCTCGGGATCCCACCAGATAGCCGTCGTCGTTGGACTTTTTGACCAGCCTCTGCGCAATAATATACATAACGGCATAGCCGTTCTTTATGATCGATGTAAGTTCCTTTTTAAGGCGGGAGCTGACCTGCTCGGGGATGTTCTCCCCATAGATGCTCCTTGCGGTCGCGTAGCACATCTCCTCGAGCTCCTTGTCGGAATTCTCGATGACGGGCGGGCACTTGTCCGGGTGGATCGGGGAAATCTGCTCGATCCATCCCGCGATTTTATTGGTGTTCTCGACAACGACCTCATAGGCTTTCTTTTCGCCAAGATATGAGAACTCGCTCAGCATCTCCTCCGTCGTGTGAAGATAGAGAGGGGGCTGACCTTCATCCTTATATCCGTGGCCGGACTGAATGATCGTCCTGTAGATTGCGTCCTCCGGGTTCAGGAAGTGAACGTCGCAGGTGGCGGCGACCGGCTTACCGAAGTCCTCGCCGAGCTTGACGATCTTCTTATTGATCTCGCGAAGTTCGTCAAAATTTGAAACTCCGCGGATCTGCTCCCTCACGATGTACTCGTTGTTGCCGACCGGTTGGACCTCCAGATAATCATAGAATTGAACGATCTTCGCGATCTGGGAGGCCGGCTTCTCCTCAAAGATAGCCTTGTAGAGTTCTCCCGCCGAGCAGGCTGAACCTAAGATCAGACCTTCACGGTACTTTATGAGCAGCGAGCGCGGAATGCGCGGCCGCTTCTTGAAATAGCGCAGATGAGACTCGGATATCAGCGTGTAGAGATTCCTTCTCCCCTGCTCATTTTTGGCAAGAATGATAATGTGGTAGTAAGGCAGGTTGCGGATACGCTCGTCGGAGACCATGCCCCTAGCGTTGAGTTCGGCATACGTCTCCACCCCCTGCTTCTTCATGGCGTCCATGAGCTGCAGGTAAATCTGCGCAAGCGCTTCAGCCTTGTCGCCCGCCCTGTGGGGGTTTGCGCAGTTGACTTTAAACGCCTTTGTCAGTTTATCAAATGTCCCGCGGCTCACGTGCGGCATAAGGAAGCGAATGCAGGAAGATATATCGACAATTGTATGCTCTCTGCCGTCCGTCTGCCAGTTAACTCCGCTCATCTCACAGGCGTGCTCGATAAAAGCAGCTCCCATTTCCGCGTCATAGGATACGAGCGGCGCATTATCTGCAAACGCAAGAAAGTCCGAGACTGCCTCCCCGAGAGTCTTGCCCCTTGCTACATGGCTGTCGCCGATACCCGTCTCTCTCGTGAATTTGAACGGGAGCGGCTTGCCGGGATTGATCATTGCGGTAAAGCTCTCCGTGATGTTGCCCTTGCAGATCTTGTGGGCGGCTATTTCGATAAGGTCGTGTTTCAGAACTGAAGGTCCTGTCGTCACGACCGAGAACACACAGACCGGGTCCTGCGTGTTAATATTATCTGGTCCCGTGACCAGAGTTGTCATGTCGTCGACGAGATAGCCCTCGCAGCCGTAGATGACCTTGAAATCCGGATCTTTTTCATTTGACGCATGGTGAGCTTCCGGGAAAGCCTGGACGACGCCGTGATCTGTGATGGCAAGTGCTTTCATTCCCCACTTTTTGGCCTGACCTATGATGTCCTTGGCGGATGAGACCGCGTCCATATCTGACATTTTAGTGTGGCAGTGGAGCTCGACGCGCTTGACCGGGGCTGTATCCATGCGGTCTTCCTTGAATGAACCGATCTTCTTGATGGAGTAGACGGTCTTGATCATGACCTCCTTCTCAAACTGATCGAAATCCATCATCCCCTTGACCAGGAAGCAGTTGCCCTTCTTGAACGCTTCCGCATACTGATCCATCTCCTCCGGGAGAAGCCAGAGCTTCATTCGGATACTGTCAGTGTAGTCTGTCATAGCGATATTCAGAATGATCTTTCCGTTCCTGGTCTCCCTGCTCTCACTGCCGAAGACACAGCCGCGGATGACGACCTCATGCGGGTCCTCCCCGAGGTCAGCGATCGGAGTCGGCTCCTCATTGATTCCCTTTCCGAGAATGACGTCCGGATCGCTTGAGATGAAGGTCTTTTGCTGGCGGTATTTCTTCTCTGAGGCATTCGGAAGCTTCTGCTGTTTTTCCTGATTCTCCTCGTGCTTTTCCCGGCGGCTCGCGTTTCTCCTCAGGACGTCATTGACCTTATTTCTGATACGCTCGTCATCCGCCTCAAAAAGACTCTTCGTGTTGGTCGGAGTGAGTTCTCCCTCAATGTGAATATCCGCAAATCCGGCCCTATCCGCAAATATCTTATCCAGATACTCAACAAGTTGATCCTTCCTATCCTTTGATATGATCGTTTCCGGGATGGACGCGTATATCGTGTTCCCGTCAAATTCGAGATTGGTGTGCAGGAACATCTGATGGAGAAGAGGGCTGACCTCCTTGAGTTCAAGGAGCATGCTGGACCTGTAATATTTATAAAAGTTCCTGGGCGTGTACTGTGAGGACAGCACAAAGCGTTCGACGATTTTGACCTCCATCGTGACATTCTCAAATATCTGTCCGGCGATCGCGTCCTCGACCTCATAAATATACTGCTTCTTTATCCAGTTTTCTGATGTTATATAGACATGAAGGCGGTTCCTGGCCTGATTAATAGCCAGCCTCGTGACAGTGACCCCTTCCATGAGATCACGGATCTCCCGTGGGAGATCGAGGCCCGGGAAAGCCTTAAGGAATGTCATCCTCTTATCCGGCATGTATTATCTCCAGTTCAATAATTCGTCCTCAAGGGCTCCGAGAAGTTCACTCTCGGGCACTTTTCTTATTACTTTTCCGTGTTTTATGATAAGGCCTTCGCCCTTACCGCCGCAGACGCCGATATCGGCTTCCGCTGCTTCGCCGGGACCGTTTACAACACATCCCATGACAGCCACCTTGATTTCAAGGGGGATGTTCTCGACGAGGCGCTCTACACTATTTGCAAGACTGATGAGATCGATCTGCGTTCTTCCGCAGGTCGGACAGGATACGACCTCAATGTGACCTCGGCGAAGTCCCAATGTCTGAAGGATTCTCTTTCCTACCCGGACTTCCTCCACCGGATCTCCTGTGAGAGAGACCCGGATCGTATCGCCGATACCCTGACCGAGGATCATGCCGAGACCGACGGAGGACTTGATCGTACCCGAAAAGACAGTTCCTGCCTCGGTGATGCCCACGTGGAGCGGATATGTGGTCTGCTCCGCGATGAGTTCATGAGCCCTGACGCACATGAGGACGTCAGATGACTTGATGCTGATGACCATATTGTCATAGCCGAGGTCCTCAATGATCTTCACTTTGTCAAGCGCGCTCTCAACGAGACCTTCCGCGGTCACGCGCCCGTACTTCCTGACGATCTCCTTCTCAAGCGATCCGGAATTAACGCCGACCCTCATCGGAATGCCCCGCTCTTTCGCGACGTCGACGACAGCCTTGATACGGTCAATACTTCCTATATTACCCGGGTTGATTCGTATCGCGTCCGCGCCGTACTCCATGGCAGCGATCGCAAGTCGGTAATCAAAATGGATGTCCGCGACGATCGGGATGTTGATCTGTTTCTTTATTTTGGCGAATGCCTCCGCCGCTTCCATGGTCGGGACAGTGCTGCGGATGATCTCGCAGCCGGCATCTTCGAGCTTTCTGATCTGGGCGATTGTCGCCTCAAAATCTTCTGTTTTCGTGTTGGTCATAGACTGGACAGTGATCGGGTTTCCTCCTCCGATGATCCTGTCTCCGATTCGAACTTCTTTTGTATGATCTCTGTACATAGTACGCACCTTTCATTCTACGGACATTCTTGGGCACTGTTGGGCACTATTGGGTATGGGCTAAGAAGGAAGGCCGCATCATTCGAACACTTTTCGAGTCTCCTCTGTCGCGCCTTCTATTGCTGCTTCGACCTGCGGTCGAATTGGACCTGCTACAATGGCTATCTGCTCATAAGACCCTATAGGTTTCTAAATTATATCACATTCGGGCTCATATCTCCATTTTTATGATATAATTCTTTGACATAGTAGTTACCTTTGGTTCGGGTGAGCTTCATCGGGTCAGAAGCAGCTGAAATCCTGCTTCTTGGACATTGTAGTTGCCTTTGAGTCGGGTGAGCTTCATCGGGTCAAAGGCAGAGGCAACTGGATTCCTGCTTTTGGGCATTGTAGTTGCCTTTGGTTCAGAAGAAATAAAAGTGTGATATAACACAGGAGGAAATACCATGAATTGTATCGTCGCTGTAGACGCTAACTGGGGGATTGGGAAGGATAATGATCTGCTCATATCGATACCTGAGGATATGAAATATTTCAGGAAAGTGACGGCTGGGAAAACTCTTATCTACGGGCGAAAAACTCTTGAATCCTTTCCCGGGCAGAAGCCCCTGCCAAAACGCCGAAATATTGTCATCACAAGAAATGCCGCCTACGGCGGGAACGGGGCGGAGGTCGTGAACTCCGTTGATGAGGCACGTCTCGCAGTGAAGGACGAGGACCCGGACAAGGTTTTCGTCATTGGCGGCGGAGCCATCTACCGCCAGATGCTGCCCTTCTGCACCCGGGCTTATGTGACCCGAATTGACAAGATTTTTGATGCTGACACCTTCTTCCCGGATCTGGATAGTGATCCTGAGTGGAAGATTGAGAGTGAATCGGAGACAATGAATTATGAGGGGATCTCCTACCGCTTCGTCATTTATAAAAGAATTTAATCAAGACCCAAAAAAGCTGCCGTGCGCTAGCCCGGCAGCTCTTTTATATCTAATTATTAAACTCTTCATCCGAATTTCTCAGACCGCAATCGGAATATTCTTTATCTGCGGTCCGTGCTGATAATTCTCGACGATCAGGTCATCCGTTGTAAAAGCGTAGAAATCCTTCACCTCCGGATTCAGCGTGACCTTCGGAGCGTCATACGTCGGACGCGAGATCAGCTCCTCAATCAGCGGCACATGACGGTCATAGATATGCGCATCCGCGATCATGTGGACGAGCTCGCCCGGATACATATCACAGCTCTGGGCAAACATCATGAGAAGGATCGCGTACTGGCACACATTCCAGTTGTTAGCCGCAAGCACATCCTGCGATCTCTGGCTGAGCACCGCGTTCAGCGTAAGCTTGTCTTCGCCCGGCCGCTGCGTGACATTGAAGGTCACCGACCATGCGCACGGGTAAAGATTCATCTCGTGTAGGTCCGCATGGTTATAAATGTTCGTCATGATGCGGCGGCTGTAAGGATTATTCTTAAGATCATAGAGCACGCGGTCGACCTGATCGAACATTCCCTCTCTGTATTCATGCTTAACGCTCATCTGATAGCCGTAGGCTTTGCCGATGGAGCCGTCCGCATCCGCCCACTCATCCCATATATGTGAGTGAAGGTCATGGATGTTGTTGGACTTTTTCTGCCAGATCCACAGGATCTCGTCCATCGAGCTCTTTAAGGCTGTCCGGCGCAGAGTGATTGCCGGGAACTCCTTTCGGAGGTCATACCGGTTGCACACGCCGAATTTCTTGATCGTGTAAGCCGGAGTTCCGTCCTCCCAGCGGGGGCGGACTTTCTGGCCGCGGGTGTCGGTGCCATTTGCAAGAATATCCTTGCACATATCAATAAAAATCTGATCTGCCAGACTCATTTCTTTTCCTCTTTGTCGTCTTTTTCCTCTTTGGGCTTCTTCGGAATACGTCCGTACAGCTTCGTCATCCTGCGAATGCTCTCAGCAAGCTCTCTCGACAGGAAATTCGGGCGGATTCTCCATGTCCAGTTCGTTCCAAGGGTGGACGGATGGTTGATTCTTGCCTCGTTGCCGAGTACAAGGTAATCCTGGATCGGGACGATGCACAGATCCGCGACACTTGCCATGGCACAGCGGATGAAATCCCATGTGAATGCGCCGTAGTCTGTATAAATGGAGTTGATATACTGTCTCGCGAAGTTGCGGTCCTGCTCATTGATATTCTCGATCCAGCCGCGGGTCGTCTCGTTGTCGTGAGTGCCCGTGTATACGACGCAATTGTGGTCATAGTTGTGCGGCAGATAATCGCTCTCCTCACGTGAGTCGAACGCGAACTGCAGGACCTTCATTCCCGGGAAGCCTGTATCCTTGACAAGCTTGATGACGCTCGGTGTAATGAAGCCGAGATCCTCAGCGATGACAGCGACGTCGCCGAGCTGCTTCTTGATTTCCTTGAAAAGAGCAATGCCCGGTCCCGGCATCCACTCGCCGTTCTTTGCTGTCTTCTCGCCGTAAGGAATCTCGTAGTACTCATCGAACGCGCGGAAATGATCGACGCGGAGCACATCGCAGAACTGCAGGTTGTGCTCGATGCGGCTGATCCACCATGCGAATTTTGTCTTCTTCAGATATTTCCAGTCATAGATCGGGTTGCCCCAGAGCTGGCCGTCCTCGGAGAACGCATCGGGCGGGCATCCGGCGACCTTAGTCGGGATATTTTCCTCATCAAAGAGGAACATCTTCGGGTTTGCCCATGTGTCAGCGCTGTCGAACGCTGTGTAGAAGGGGATGTCGCCGATGATCTTGATCCCGTTTTCATTGGCATACGCGCGAAGTTTTTTCCACTGCTTGTGGAACTCATACTGCTGGAATGAGTAGAACTCGATTGTATCTGCGTACTCTTCTCTGGCCTTCTCGATGGCTTCCGGCTCACGCGTACGAAGGCTGATATCCCAGTCGATCCAGCTCTTTCCTTCATTTGCACTCTTTAATGCCATGTAGAGACCGTAGTCGACCAGCCAGTCCGCTTCCTCTTCCTTGAATGGGGCGTACTCCGGATCCGGATTCTGCATGAAGCGATCGAAAGCGATCCTAAGGAGCTTGAAGCGGTTATTGTAGAGCGCGCCGTAGTCAACGACCTCAGAATTGTTGCCAAAGTCAAACGCATTGATTTCATGTACAGAGATCAGTCCGTCCACAACGAGCTGCTCGGGACTTATGAAGTAGGGATTTCCTGCAAATGTTGAAAAGCTCTGATACGGAGAATCGCCGAAACCTGTCGGGCCGAACGGCAGGACCTGCCAGTAGCTCTGGCCGGATTCCTTCAGGAAATCAACAAATTCATAGGCTTCCGCCGAAAAACATCCGATACCGTACTTGGACGAGATCGAAGAAATCGGGCAAAGAATTCCACTTTCACGCATAACTGTTACCATCCTCATTTTTATTTTTCATCGGGGCTGTGCATCTCGCACGTCCCGTTTGGTTCACTTTCGGTGTGTTCCACACTGGGGCTGATTTATGGCTCCATCAGTAGAAAAATGCACATATCACTGTAACCGTTTTGAGCCCTATTGAGATATATTACACTATTTATAGTATTCAGTAAAGAAAAAAGCTGTGAATAATTGACAAGAGCTGTGCTTAAGATGAAGATGATGTCTGCGCAGTATATAATCCCGAGGCAGCCTGCCGGAGTTATTGCGTCATCAGGCAGGCTGCTCCTTGTGCTCGCCTCAGGCAGAAGCCATCCATCTTCGTGAGAAAAACATTGCAGGTCCGACCGAAAGATCAGAAGATGCGAATGCAGCTTCTAAGCTTGCAGGGCAGGACCTGCGTTTTTCGATGAAGATGATGGCTGCTGCCGGACATAGTCCCAAGGCAGCCTGCCGGAGTATCACAGCAGCAGGGCAAGATTCACGACAAGCATCGACAAGATGCTGAAGCAGGCCGCATAGCCCACGAATTTTCCGTAGCCGTGCATCTTGACCTCCAGATCAATACCCGCGATTCCCAGCAGAAGCAGCGGCTGGATCGGAAGGAAGTAGCGGCTCTGAACACCTGTGACCGTTCCCCCCGCCATATCGGAGGAGATAATGTACAGGGACAGAACGATGAGCACAGCCTCGACCGCAAAAAGAATGAAGCAGGACCGGCGGAAATCTCCCGGCACTTTCTCGCTCTTTGGCGCGGGCTTATCCTCAGTGAAAAAGACTGTAAAGAACGGCAGCACTGTCGTGAATCTCGCGATGGCGGCGACGCCCGCGCTCTCCTGCAGGGACTTGATACTTCCTGTCAGGTAATA
The DNA here is from genome assembly GCA_045221675.1 of Lachnospiraceae bacterium. Taxonomy (GTDB): domain Bacteria; phylum Bacillota; class Clostridia; order Lachnospirales; family Lachnospiraceae; genus Chordicoccus. The sequence goes on from JBGUWZ010000026.1 coordinate 46,410, forward strand.
GACATTTTTATCGAGCCAGTTCATGATCAGTCTGACAACGAGGATCGGATATTTTCTTACAAATGCCATCTGGCCGTACACGTCAGTCCCACTGGTCAGTCTCTTATCATTGTAAGTGAACTGTCCGAAAAGCCGCACCTGCCACGAGGCTTCAAATGCCGCAATGGCTACTATAGCCACCGCAGTCGGAATAAAACGCCCGAGACCGAACCGTTTTGTCGGAATCAGCAGAATGAGGAGCAGTATCGGTGTGTAGACAAAGACTTTCATCGACAGGATAACAGCTGCACAGGCAACAAGAATCGCGCAGTCCGAAATCGGCACCCTCGAATTCTCTCCAGGCGGTACAAAATAATGCCTGAGGATCACAGCGACATAGAGTAGTGAACAGCCGATGAGAAGCGGGTCAGTTGAGAAGCTTCCCGCAAGATAAACAGATCCGCTCGCGAGCCCTACAATAAAAAATACATTGCGATAGCAAGGAGCCTTTTTATAGGCTGCGTAGGCAAGACCTATATACGAAAGAAAGTTCGTAAATCTTCCCATATAGACCTGGGCGAAGAAAGGCATGTGGAGCACCCGTGATATGACCAGCCCGACCGCTGCCGGAATATAGCCGACTGGCAGGTAATAGGACGCGTAACCGTTCTCGTAGAACGTATCCATGGCCCCGTTCACCGAGACTGTCCAGTAGTCAATATGCTCGGTCAGAGTCCTAAGTGTCAGCTGATTTTCCGGGTGGCGCAGGATCGCGGCAAGGCCAGCGGGGACGTAATCGCCGACAAGGCCGGCTTTATTTGTAACCTGCAGAATATGACCGCGGCTCATCATATAGCAGCGGAAAAAATGTGTTGCCTCATCGATCGGCATAGGAAAAGGCGTGAGAAAAATCGTCGGAAGTCCGAGCACGACCGCAAGAGCCAGAAAATCCTCACCGGTTGAACCGTCGACAAAAGCGACAGCCATGACGGAGAGAACAATGACCATGAGCCATGCCATGAACACGACGATACTGAAACCGTGCTCCTTTTCGTCCTTCTCTTTCGCGGCTTTTGCATTCACAACAGGTTCGCTGTCCGTCTCCGATTCGCGGGCAGATGACACACTGCTCTCGTCATCAAAAACATCCCATGCGTCACGGACAGACTCCGTCTTTTCCGGTTTGCTCTCATCCACCAGTTCCTCACGGATCTGGGCTTCCTTAAGGCGGTCGATCCGTGTGACGTTCGTGACTTCATTTGCAAATAACACAAAAATCCAGAAGATTGCAAGAAGCACGATCATGATCTTTTTAAATTCCATCTTTCGGATCTTGTGTACTGTACTCTTCTTAGCCATCCGACATCCTCTAATCCATAAGCTGCATGATTTCGTCCTGCAGAATTTTCTTTCTGTCCCGAAGCAGCAGCAGCTTGTTGTATTTATAGAAAGAATCACTGCCATACTGCTCAACAAAACGCATGGCAAAATGTCCGCGGGTGAGTTCCGTGAGGAACATAACGATCTCCTGACTCTCCCCGTAGACCCGGTTCAGAAATGCAAATGCATTCTCGAGATGCCCGCCCGTAAGCTGCACGTTCTCTTTTCTTGCCGTCTCGCGGTCTGCGAACCAGCTCTTTACAATCGCGTAATCGCCGGCAGCGTCTCCGCCCGCCTCTCTTGCCAGAAGACCTGAAAGATCCTGCAGTATTCTTGCAGCCGTACGGCCTGTCCTCTCCTCCTCGCGGGACAGCATCTGTGCGTTCTTTTTTCTGTCCAGCTCATCAGACAGGGCATCGCAGTGGTCTCGGACCATTGTGAGAACAGACCTGCCTTCCGAATCGGCGGCTATCTCCCCGCGGATCTGCTTAAGAATTCCGAAGAGCTCTCTCTGAACCTTCTTATCTTCATTACATGCGGCAAACTCCTGCGTGAGGCTGGCGACCAGAAGACCTATGAGACTCAGTTTCTCATCAAAGCCTGCGTTTTTCAGCATCTCCGTATCTTCCGGCATCCTTCCCGCAAGCACATCCGGAATACGGTAAATATTCCTGTATTTGTTCCAGAGTTCATAATAGACTGCAAAGCTCCTCGCGATCTCGGGATCCTGCAGATATGCCCCGATCAGGTTCTCCGTGACAGGCTGCCCAAGCTTCTCATAGACCTTCAGAGAATCCGAGAGATCCTCCCAGGATCTTGCAGTGACGAACTTCTTTCCGTCCGCGTCGCTCTTAACCTCATAAAAGTGTTCCTTGCGGATCTCGAGATAGGCAGGAATTGAGCCGTGGATGCCGTTCCTGTACGCATATTCCTTGAATACTGTGAGGTCATGATCCACATCCAGCTTTTTCACACGGTCCAGAGTGACGATGTCGAAGTCTCTGACGGACCGGTTGTACTCCACCGGGTTTCCCGCTGTAACAAGCACATACCCGTCGGGCAGCCGGTGCGTTCCGAATGTCTTATACTGCAGGAACTGGAGCATCGTCGGTGCCAGAGTCTCTGACACGCAGTTGATCTCATCGAGGAAGAGGATGCCATCGCTGACACCGGATCTTTCTATCTGTTCATATACGGACGCAATGATCTCACTCATCGTGTATTCAGTCACAGAGTATTCTGTGCCGCCGTAACTGCGCTTCGCTATATACGGAAGGCCGATGGCGCTCTGTCTGGTGTGATGAGTAATCGTATAGGACACCAGACCGATCCCCATCTCCTCCGCGATCTGCCGCATGATGGCTGTCTTGCCGACACCGGGCGGTCCCATAAGAAGGACCGGTCTCTGCCTTTCCCGGGGAATTTCATATGTTCCGTTCTCATCCTGCGCAAGATACGCGCCTATGGTATATATAATTTCCTGTTTTGCTTCTTTAATGTTCAAGTTATGCTCCTTATTCTCCGATAAAAGCAGATTTGCATCCCGCTGCGCCGGACCCGGGCTGTGCCTCATTCATTTGCCAGATAGAGACGAACAGCCCACGGGGGTACCGGGCGCTCGCTCATGTCCTCCCGCGGGAAGACGAAAGCCGTCTCATAACTTCGGGCATTATCCGGGTAGATGCCGTAGCCGTCCGTAAAATAGATGAGGCCCCGCAGATATTTAAGCTCACCTCTGGCCTGCAGGTCATCGACGTAGGCAAATGCCGGCCGGAAATCCGTCCCGTACCCGCCCAGGACTTCAAATGAGTCCAGATATTTCCTCATCTCACCCGGGTCGTGAATAACAAGGACCTTTTGAACCTTGTCGTCGCACTCGATGATGTGCAGATTGATCCGGTGGAAGAAAGTCTCCTGCTCAGCGAGGACTGCGGCCGTCTCCGTGAGGAACCGCTCCACGAGATCTGCCTGGCAGGACGCGGACGTGTCAATGACGATCACCAGTTCCTCAATCTTCCTTGCCTCGCGGTACTCGTTCTCCTCGATCAGCGGCATGTTGCCGTACAACTCCATCCCATAATTATAGAATCCGTAGTCAAAGGAATCAAGGTCGACACGGGCTTCCTCGCGCACTACCGCAAAGCGGCGCAGATAGTCTCTGTAGCTGATTTTCTTTCCGGCCTGCACAGCCAGAATGCGGCGAAGCGTTCCGGTCTCCGAGCTGATCTCCTTCCCGAAAGAGTCCAGATAGGCAAGCATCCGCTCGGCCTTGATTTTCCACTCTTCCGCCGACTGCTCTGCCGGATTGATTATCTCATCCGAAGAAGCATCCCGGTTTCCTTTATTTCCGTCATCCTTCTGATCCTCAAGTTTTTCCCAGAAAGAGTGGTCATCCATGAGGAACTCGTTTCTCAGCCTGTCCTCCGTGTCGAAATCCAACGGATTCTCGGTAAAATAGCGGTATATCTTTTCCGCCGTCAGCACGTGTACAGCCTCCGTCAGTCTCTCATACCACTCCACCCTGAAATCGTGGACCGTGCGCGATATGGGCGGACAATTCTCAATGGAATCGATGATGTGTTCAACAGCCAAATCGCAGGACAGATTCCACGTGATTCTGTCCTCAATATCCTCTTTGAACGGGTGCAGCAGAAGGCAGTGCATGATCATATGCAGGTAGAGCCTCGGCAGCGATTTCGGATCATTCATAAAGGTCTGGATCAGATACTGCGGATTATAGCGGATAAACGAGCCGTCCGTCCCCGTCGTAAATGTTGAAAGATCCATCTTCCAGCCCAGAAGATCCAGCGCAGCCCCCATATAATGCATGGACAGATAGAGCTCCGTCCTCGTCTCATTCAGTATTTTTTCACCGGCCTCCTCGAGGGCGATACGTGTCTTCATCTTATTTCCTCAAAGGTCATCAAGATCAAATGTGTCGAAATCCGCGGGTCTTGCTTCCCGCCCGTATTCCATCAAAGTCGCGACGAGCTCGGGATCATGCATCTCCACTGCGATCGGAATAGCTCTGCTGACGTCACCCGGGCCTGCCAGCCCTTCCGCCAGCATGAACATGCAGCGCTCCCGCTCGCCCTTCCCCGCCAGCCAGGGAAGAATCTCCCCCGCGTTCTCTGTCAGGTAATTTCTGTACTGCTCTGTCGCCTTGTCGGACAGACTCTCCGGATGCACGAGCCGCATCAGCGCAATCTCCGCTCCGGTCTGAATGCCGTCGTAGGTCGCCCTCACAAACAGCTTTTCGTAGCCTCGCACGTCAATTCCGCCGCGAAGTACGGTCTCCCTGAAGGCCCAGCCGGATCCCTCGGTGAATGTGTGGATGGCTCTTGCAAATGTATCCTCGTCAAACCCTCTCGTATACCTCGGAAAATAGTAACCTTCCATGTGATCATCGTACTCGAGGGTCACACGGAAAGCGTAATCCACATCTCCGAGCAGGTCCCGGAGGACCGTCAGCCGGTTCCTCTTCATCCGGATCACTAGCTCGCTCATCTCATCACAGAAGCGGATCGCGCCGAAACCCCATCCGTCGATCATGTCGCTCATTGTAATCTTCCTGAGAGACCGGCAGCCGTAGAAAGCGAACGCGCCGACCGCCAGGATCGTTCCCGGCAAAATGATTTCCTCCACATTGGGGAGTCTTTCAAATGCGTGCGGGGCGATCATTTGCACCGAAACCCCGTCAACATAGGCCGGAAGACGAAGGACCCGCTCCGCATGAAGGCAGCCGGTCAGTTCAATATACGGTTCTTTTTCGTCATGGATCACATACGTAAAATTCATTTTGCATATCGGTCTCCTATCACACAGTTACATTTTCATCAGATCATCGACCTGACCGTTATCATGCCTCCACACAGATAGCAGGTCCCCGGTATCACCGTTATCATTCGGTCATACATAATGGCAGGCCTGCTCTGCGGTTCGACAAAAGCTATTATAACAAAAACATGGCATCTTAGGAACGGAAAAGCCATGGAAGAGCGGTTTAATGCCAGCATTACACGTTCTGCCGGGTTTGTGCCGCAAAAAATACCGTCTGATATGGCAGATGCGCACATGCAGCACTGTCATATCAGACGGTATCGATTCATATTTTATTCGTTGTCTCCGCCGGCAGTTCCCGCTGCCGCCGCTCTCTGTTTTCTCTTTTTAAGCCAGGGCAGCAGGTAGTCATGATAGAGAAAGCTCAGCACCGCTGCCGTCGGGATCGACAGGAGGATGCCAAGGACGCTGAACATGTTCCCGAGCACAATCGTCGAGGACAGGATCAGAAGACCGGAGACGCCAAGAGAACCGGAGAACAGCCTCGGTTTCAGAATATAGCCGTCCACAGTTTGAAGCAACAGACAGAAAATCACGAACCCAAGAGCGCTCATAGGCTTTATCAGGATAAGGATAAAAGCACCGATTGCGCCGCCTACGATCGGGCCGAAATTCGGAACCAGGTTCGTCACCCCGACTACGACCGAAATCAGACCGACATAGGGCATCCCGGCGATAGTCATAAAGACCGCATTGGCCGAGCCAATGATGAGAGCGTCCAGAAGACTCTGCACGATATAGTTGATGAGAATATTATCGCAGCGAACAATGAAATCTCTGAAAATCTTATATCCCGTCTCCGGGAGCACAAGGCTGAACAGCTGCTTGACGCCATTTACGACTCTCTTGCTGTCCATCAGCAGATAGATCGCCAGGATCATCGCTATGACGGTCGACGCGATATTTTTTCCCGAGCTGGCGGCAAAGCCCACGATATTGCCGGCATTTTCCTTAATGAAATTCGTGACGGACGTCAGTGAATTCTGGGAAAACGTCATGAAGCTCTCCTGATCAATGAGGTTGTAAAGCGAGCTGTTTTCTATCAGATACATGAGGGATGTGGCGTAGCCGTCGATATTTGCCGAAAAAAGAACAATGCTGTCAATGAGCTGCGGGAGCAGAGTCCCGATCAAAAGTGTCATTGCGAGCAGCATGACTGCAACGGCAAGAATGACTGAAAGAGCCCATCGGGTCTTGTCGAACACTTTTCCGCGAAACACCTTTGTGCTGAAGAAAATTGCCAGCGGGCTCAGCAGATAGGCGAACACCGCACCCAGAATGACAGCTCTGAAATATCCGACAAAGGTGCCGAGCGCTGAGAGTACGGCAGACAAGTTGTTCAGGATACAATACAAAATGACGCCGATGCACGCTATGACTGCTCCGTTAAACCATGGCTTCTTTGATAGGTTCTTCAAAACTAGCCTCCTGTTCCTCCTCTGGTCTCGATTGCGGGATCCGGTGCAGCGCTGAATGGCGAAATTCCAGGCTGAACCCCAATGGCCTCCGCTGCGTCATCTGATACAGGCCGACACATTCCGGCAAAATCTCTTCGCACATTATACCACGCGCCGCTCAATATGCGCGAACAATTTGTATCACCTTTATTACACGAACAATATTTGCCTCAATTACCGGATATTGTACAGGAACTTCACGATCATGCCGCGGGTACAGCTGTCATTCAGACCGAACGTGCCTTTCTTCGGACCGGATGTATACCCATTTGTAATCTTTTTCTGAGAACCCCAGAGAATAGCCTTATAGTAGGTATGCGTTTTCGGGACATCTCTGAATGGGCATACTGTGTTCTTCGGTGCCGGCCTGCCTTTATAGCGCCAGATAAATGTCATGATCTGGCCGCGTGTACAAGTCTCGTTTACGCAGAACTTACCCTTTTTCGCGCCTGATGTATATCCTGTCGTGATGCCTTTCTGCTGTGCCCACAGAATTGCTTTGTAGAACGTGTGTGTTTTGGGGACATCTGCAAATGGTGATTTAGCGGTACTCTTTGGCGCCGGACAGCCTGCCATTCTCCAGATGAACATGACGGCATGGCCTCGCGTACACGGCTTATTGATGCCGAATGTACCGTCGCTGTATCCCTTCGTGATACCCTTCTCCGCTGCCCAGTAAATCGCCGTATAATACGGGTGCTTCGGATCAAGAACGTCCTTGAATTTTTTGGTCGTTCCGCTGACCGCATGTGCTGCCACGTAATCCTTGGCTGCCTTCGCGGTTTTGCCCAGCACGATGCTCTTTGTGAGGACCGGCAATTTCGAATAAGCTTTCCCGGAGCTGTCATACATCGTATGGGGCAGGGCTATATTGGCATCGGTGTTCTTCTTCGGAGTCACAAGGATGGAAAGATTATCACAGCCGGAGAACATATAGCCGGGCAGTTCTGAAAGCTTCGACAGATCGAAGCTGCTGAGATCAAGCTCAGCAAGACCGCTGCAGCCGGAGAACATGCTGCCCATCCTCTCAACATTTGCAGTGTTCCATCCTTTAAGATTCAGAGTAACGAGGCCGCTGCAGCCGTTAAACGCATTATACATGCTGTCCATACCGGACGTGTTAAATATACTCAGGTCGAGCGATGTGAGACTCTTGCAGCCGGAGAACGTAAAATGCAAACCTTCCACATGAGAGGTGTCGACCTTTCCGAACTTGATACTTTTAAGTTTTCCGCAATTGGTGAACATGCGATACATCGAGGTGGTTTTTCCCGTGATAAAACCGTCCAGATTGAGACTTGTAAGGCCGCTGCACCCGTCAAAAAGGCTGTTCATAATCTCAACATTGGACGAATTAAATCCGCTTAGGTCGAGCGAAGTGAGACTCTTACAGTTATAGAACATCCCCGGCAGTTTCTTCACCTTCGACGTATTAAATCCGCTGAGATCCGGAACCGTGAGATTCCTGCACTCTGCGAATATATGAGTAGATAACTCAGGAAGATATACCGTTCCGGATGAAGCACCCACGCTGAAGGACTTGATGTTATCAGCCCCGATTCCAGACCTTTTGATCCAGTCATTCCACAGAGTCCCGCCGTCTGAATAAAAAGTTACATGACCGTTCTTTAAAGTCGCCGTCACGCCGTCGCCGACTAAGAATCCTTCCGGAATGGTTTTGGATTTTGTGAGGAAGCAGCTGCTTTCTATGTACTTAGGCAGCTTGGTGTATGCAGTACCGGAACTGTCATACATGGTAAACGGAAGGTCAATATTATACGCACAATTTATCGGTGTCTTCATGACTTTCAGGCTCTCGCATTCCGAGAACATAAGGCTTACATTATACGTTTTCGAGAAATTAAAAGAACTCAGATCAATTGTCGCGAGGCTTTTGCATCCGGCAAACATGCTGCTCACCTGGTTCACCATTTGTGTGACAGTACCGGGAAAGCTCAGCTTGTGAAGGCGGCTGCAGCCTTTGAACATATTATTCATAGACCTCACTTTGGACACATCCTGAGAACTGAGATCAAGTTCAGTGAGGCAGCTGCACCCCTGAAACATGCCGTTCATGTTCTCCACGTTCGACGTGTCCAAGTAGCTGATATTCAGCATCTCAACTTTATTACAGTTCCGGAACATGTTCTGCATATTAATGACACCTGTTGAGCTTATGCCGCGCAAATCCAGCGAGGTCACGTTTTTCAGCCCCTCAAATATGCCGCTCGCATCCTCCGGCAGATAGACTGTTCCTGAATCATAGGAAACCCATATCTGTTTAATATTATCCGCTCCAAAGCCGGACTTGGTTATCCAATTCTTCCAGAGCGTTCCGCCATCCGACATAAAGGCGACAGACCCGGCAGCTGCGTCAAAAGTTGCCGTCACACCGTCGCCGACAGTCACGCTCGGAGCCCCGACAATCTCCTCCGCCCCGGCGTTCACTACTGCTCTATCGTTCTCTTCCGGCCAGACATCCTCGGTTTCCGGCAAATCTGCTCCTTGAGATGGACTTTCTATCCCGCTTATTGCTTCTGCATCATAAACCATATCCGGATCCTCTGCAGTCAGCTCTTCAGTCAGCTCCGCCGGCTCTTTCGGTATCGCATCAGCCTCATCTTCATCCCAGGCTGCGGTCTCCCCCGGATTCATTTCCGGTGCATTTTCTGCACCGTCAGTGAGTAATAGTGCCTCCTCCATCTCATCGGAGAAGGCAAAGGCCTCCTCTTCGTTCGCTTCTGTCAGTTCTGTAATATCTGAGGTACTTTCCCACGCGGCACCGGTGTTGTCATGTTCGGCGGCTGCAGCATATGTCATACAAGGGCAAGCGGCAGCGATCATACATAAAGTTACAATGGCTGCCAGATACTGTTTTGTTGTCTTCATGGCTTTTTCCTCCATCGTTACTGCGATTACACGTTGACATTGTCTGTTCTTTCAGACTCCATAAAGCAGTTGTCTGATTATTTATATTATAACAGATATCCTGTTGATCATCATTTACAATCGGAGAATTAGAGAAATAATAAGAAGTGGAAAATAAAAAAACGGGCTGAGACCCGTTCCTAAAAAAGTGGGTAGTATGCGGCAAGCCGCCATACTACCCACCCGGCGTCACCGCCTCCATCTCGCATTTCATGCTCGATGTCGGGCGGTCGCCAATGTGCCTTCATCTCGTGCAAGCACGAATCAGGCACCTTGGCTTGTCGCCTACGCAAAAAAAGAAGCGCGAGATGGGGCGCCGCGTGCCAGTGGCACGCGTTTGGCGCCGACCGGAGCGAAGCGTAGACCGAACCCGCGAGCGGGTTCCATCCCCGTCGCTTAAAAAAACGCAAAAAAAGAAGCGCGAGACGGGGCGCAGGACGTCCAGTGGACGTCCGTTTTGCGCCGACCGGAGCGGAGCGGAGACCGAACCCGCGAGCGGGCCCGATCCCCGTTCCTAAAAATGCGCAAAAAAAAGAAGCGCGAGACGGGGATCGAACCCGCGACCCCCACCTTGGCAAGGTGGTGCTCCACCGCTGAGCCACTCGCGCATTGTCGTTTGACGACAAAAAGAATAATACACTATCTGCGTAGAGATGTCAACAAAAATCTCAAATAAAGTTTGCTTTTCGGGACCAGCTGAAGTGAAAAGTTTATTTCCACTCTGAAGGGGGTGAAGTGGATTTTAGTCTTTCACCAAATTCCACTTACACAAATGTGGCAT